>CAZZBB010000083.1:0-22545 GCA_964652195.1 uncultured bacterium
ATTACTGCGGGATACAGACATCGAGCCTGAAGTTATCTACAAAACGGATGTAGAACCTGCAAGGAAAACAGAAACACCGGTTGCAGAGAAACCAACCGCAAGACCCGGATTTGAAATGGTAAAACATGACGACCACTGGCATGAAGTGCCGATTGATGAACCGGAGATAATGCAAGATGAACCTACCACACAATCCAAATCTGTCAAACCGTATACCGGTCCATTGACATACCACAAGGAACTTTTAGATACGCATCCTGTTGAAGCACTTCGTAAGCAGGCAGAAGAACGCGGACACTGGAGTGCGAAATGGATACCGCCATTTCCACCCGATGACACCGAAGCTGCCGAAATCGCACGGACGAAATATCTCATCATATACTATGAAACTATTGGAGATACGGATAATCCCAAATACAAAAAGGCAAATCGTGCAGATTCGGAACAGATAAGTCGTGCAATGGAGAGAACCAGGGAGGTATATAGCGCGTACACCCAAGAAGCAATAGAAAGCGTGTCCGATTTAAGTGAGTTGACAAAACCAATGGGGCGCGTTTCCGATTTAGGAATGTTATCCTGGCCGAGATTCCCTGAAGCAGATGTTCCGCAATATCCGCTTTATGAAAAAGGGTGGCGTAAATCATATTCAAATTATTTTCCGATGCGCATTGAAGATTTGAAATTTCCACTACAGATTTCCGATTCCAAATAAAAGGAGGAACTTAATCATGTTCAAAACTTTATCACGACTCACCTTAATCGTTTGTGTGTTATCAATCTTTATTTTTAATAACGTATCCTTTGCAGGAGATGTATCAACCTATGAAAAAGATCAACTTCAATCCAAGTATGAGAACGTATGGCAAAAGGAAGCAGAACTATCAAACGTTAAGATTGTCCTGAGTAATCTCAACTCGGGTTGGGATGTCAGAATCGCATCCGCTGATAGTAACATGCAGGTGGCATTGATTTCCGGTGGGAGTGCGGTTGTGAGCGGCATTGTCGCTACGGCAAGTGGCGGTTCGCTTTTACCTGCATCGTTTGCTACCTGGGTCTCCATGTTTAAAGCAAGTGAGGCTCAGAAAGATATGGTCGCGAGTAAAAATTATTTGTCAGCGATATCCGAGTCGCTGTCTCAGCTGGATACGGCATTGGCAGCAAGAGAGACAGCCTACACGCTCTACGCAGCCCAGCATGATACGTATTTGGGGGTAATGGCGCCACATCTTGGTAGAGTGAAATCTACGCTTGCTACAGCATCAAGTGCTGGTCAAACCTCGTTCTCTCACACCGGTTACACCAGTGGGAATCCACATTCTGTTGCTAAACTCTGGGGCAGAGATCATTGGCCTACAAAGGACCTCGATAAAAAGTATGCGTGTAAATCTCGCAATCCGTGTATGTATTCTTACCGTACTCCGTATGAAGCGTTGACAGCGCATCAATGGACTTGTGGGTCGGACTACTCTATTGTGAGTCTTTTGATCCCTGGGTGTGGCAAAAAGTATTATAAATGCCCTAATTTTGAAATTCCTGATTATCACAATACCTTCCGATGCACAAGATATGACATGGTTTTGAAGCAGGGCGAAAGTGATCGTGTCAGAGAATACTGTGGTACCACGTTCCGCTTTTGCACCAATTTGACTTATGATTCCTATGGGAATGTAACGGGAGTTACGGATGCTGGAAGGTGTGATGCACTTTTCGGTCCTGGAAGCCCAAGGTCAGGTGAACACAGTAATAAATCATCGGATGAAACAGATACTTCTCCTGGCAATCACCGGCAATCTGAAGTTACGGAGACCACCATCACGTATGCGTGTGATGTTCATAGTGGGGTAGCTGATAGCGCGAGTGGGCACGTCGCAACGGGTTGTGGCAACCCGAATCACTTTACTTGTGATAGCAGCGATCATTCGGCTTCGAGTTGTGGGCATATAGATCATTTTAATTGTGATAGCCTGATGCATGTTGAGGAGCAATGCACGGTCACTAATTCAAACAGTGATAGATGCACGTATAAGTTCTGGCGATGTGTGCATCCGAATGTGCAGTCTTATGGTCCTTCGCATACGCATGTGTATCCTTCGGTAGACAACACGCCGAATTGTTCAAGTTGTACGGATGGGTGTTCAAGCTGCCAAGCGACGTGTGCATTGGGACATGTTTATGATCCCTCCAATGCGAATCTGGTAAGCGAGCACAAGACGCGCACGTGTCGATTCTGCAGTCAAACGTGGCATAAGTGTCTACCTTCAACCGCTCCGAAATGTAGAGAACCTAAGCGTAAAAAGCAGAATAGAAGCTGTTGGGCAGCAGAAGATTAACGTTGTCTACTTGACAGAACATTAGTTTTTACAGGCAGGTATCCGTATGGATACCTGCCTTTTTTAGTTAGCAATAATACTCAATACAAGTGATATGTATTATAATAGGGTTAGATGAACTTGAGACAAACCCTGTCAAATAAGCAAATAGATAAAAGATGAAAAAGTTGTATAATATCAGAAGTATGGATATATTGCTGTACGCAGTAAGATAGGTTGGCTCTTTATATAGGGAATGAAACTTATGAGAAAGAAAATGTATGAGGGATTAGCTATCTCCATCATCCTACTTGGCATTGTGGCTTTTTCTTCATAAAAAGCAAGATGGAGTTCAAAGCATATGTGAAAGAAACGGCATCAGAATTAGAGAGATATAAAGAGCCGTTAGAGACACAAGAAGGGCATATTCATGCAGATGGCACTTTCCACCACGGTCCACACGAAGAGGACCCCTCAGGTGTTGATTTGCCCAAAGAAACGCAGCCGAAGATAAAACCTGTTGAAGTGCCGAAAGAGGAAACGCAAGGGGTGCCGAAGGTAGCACCGAAAAAAGTGTATACCGGTCCCTTGACATTCCATGCGGAGCTGCTGAAAACGAACCCAGTGAAAGCACTCCGCCTGCAAACCGAAGAACGCGGGCATTGGAGCGCAGAGTGGATACCCCCATTCCCACCCGATGATACAGAAGCACAAGAATTCGCCAGGGTGATATATCTGCAGAAATACTATATACAGACCTACGGGAAACTATTAGATACCCCTGAATATGAAAAGGAATCAAGAGAATTCAATAAAGCTCTCAGTACCAGTAGTCAAATGTGGAATACTATTATGTCGTATCCGCATGGTGCGCGACAGAGGGATTTAATGAAGCTCACATGGGGTTCGCTTGATAAGCCGCTTCGCACCCGTTACTCAGAATATTTTGGTAATGCCAAAACGAGAGAGCTAATGAAACAGTTAGGTACGTGGAAATATTAGAAGGAGGAAATTTTGATGTTTATGAAAAATATTGCTTTATGTGTGATTATTCTATGTGTTGTGTCTTTTTGTGTAGGACTGCCTTTTGCAGAGGCGCACCGTGGCACACGAGATGAGAACAACGCACTTGAAACGGCGAAGGAGGACCTCACTCCCCGATCTTATCTTATCAACACAACCATACTTAAGAAAAATAATACCATTTCTGGTAATTAAAATCCCAAAAATAAAATCTCTTTACTGTAGCACAAACTTTCAGTTTGTGTAATATTTCAAGACCTAAATATCACCGAATCAAGTGAGAATCAATTATAGAAATAGTATTACATTTCTTCTTCTTTTCTTATATTCTGTGGGAGGGGATTCCGATCCCCGATCTTACATTCCCTTATCTTCTCTTCTGTAGGCGGGGAATGCCAATAAGGCATTCATACCCGGTGAATGCTAAACAGCATTCATACCCGGGGAATGTCATTAAGACATTCATACCGTTGATTTTTTGATTGTGAAACTCAACATTTCCTGTATGGTACAGTGTTACATGTAGAAATTTGAAAATATAACAGAAAATACGAAAACTAATTACCCCTAACAAAATGGTTGGTCTATGTGGATTATGTAATCATTATTGCGTCGTTTAAGAAGTATTCATTTATATTTTGTGTGTGTCAATGGTTCCCATCCAAGAAGTCGTTTTGATTTAGAGAGGTTTATTTCATTTTGTTCATAGTCTCCGGCAATAAAGAATGCTTCAAAACCTTCGTGTTCTGCAGAAATAGCTGCGATGTATGCACGTGCCAAATCCTGTTCATCTGTCCACCAGATATGTACAGATGAATCTTTAGGTTGTTCTCGTCGTTCTAACCACTGTTCGCGTGTGGATGGTCCTGTAATTCGTAAGGCACTCAATGACATATTGTGTTCTCGGCAAAAGTATTCACATACTTGTTCACCAAAGTTTTTTGTCAATCCGTATACACCTGGATTATCCCGGGGAACAAGATCTTCATAAGGGTAACTATTACGTGTACGTTCATGTACAGTAAAAGTACTGGTATAGACAGCACGTTGTATACCAATCTCTTTCGCTGCATGTAATACGATATGTAGACCTTTGGCATTTACATCGTAGTTTGCAATAATGTCGGGGAAATCTGCAACGGATGAACGATCACTTGTTGGTCGTAACATCACCATATACACGAATGTATCCATTCCCTTTAAAGCTTCTTGAACAATATCTGCATCTGTAACTGAACCTTGTATAAAATCTATAGAATTGTCTTTGGGTGGAGTAAGGTCAAGTATACGAAAATTGTGATGTTCTTTCATATAAGGGAGTGTCATTGTACCAACATGTCCAGAGCCGCCGATAAGGAGTACGTTCATCTTTATTCACCATTAAATAGAAATAGAATAATCAGAATTAGGCTATGTATCAAATAAATTGAGTGATAACCTATCAGATTAATCTTCGTACCGATAATCACCATGTTTTATACGCAAGTCAAAGTCATCTTGTGGTTCCCATTTTGGCATATCTGATGGAACTTCATACTGAAATTGTTCAGTATCAGATGTATAGGGATTTGAGCTGCGTTCATGAAGTGCACGTTGATACATTTTACAACGTTGTATGAGAAATTCGTTCTGCCACCATTTATATCTTTCATTCCATCTTGGTGTCCGTTGGTCAAAATAAATTACTCTACGAAGTGTATCACTTGTATTTATTTTACTGCCATGCAAGACTTTGGTATGGTGAAGGAGAATGTCACCAGGTTCAACTTCAGCAGGTACAGCATCGGAACGATCAAAGTTTATTTCTCCTTGATCAATAATTTCCTGTGCTTCTTCGATCCCCCATAGATGACTACCTGGTATTACCCAAACACATCCATTTTCAACTGTAGAATGATCTATGTAAATATCAACATTAAATATAGGAAGGTTTTCTCGAATTGCATTACCATCCCGATGCCATCTTACAGATGAACCATTTTTCGGTAGTTTAAAGACTAATGATTCATAACATGGGATAAAGTCTGGACCGATAATACGATGAAGTAAATCTCCAATGAATGGATGCCCAAGAAGCTTAAGTGAGAATTCATTTGGATGTGAGTGAAGGTATGTCAGATAGTAAGGTATCCCTTCAGGTCCACGCATACACCATGGATCTGCTGGACCTTCATTTAAAATCTCATCTATTAATCTTTGGCTTTCTGCTTGTATGACATCAAGTTCATCTGATTGTATTATTTTTTTTAAAATCAGGTAACCGTTATCAATAAAAAACTGTATTTCGCCGTCAGTTATTTTTCGCATTATTTTCTTTTCTCTTTATTTTGGATTTTCCATGGACGTTCATTAATTGCCCAAAGACAATAGAACTCAGTTACATGTTGGGTATATGTTGGGTTTCGTTCCTTAACCCCATATGCATCAATAGAAATGTAAGAATCTGGGATCTGAATCCCCTCCTACAGAAGAAATGTAAGATCAATGATCAGAATCCCCTCCCACAGAAGAAATGTGATAAATATAGCAGAAAGTAGGTAAACTCAATAACCTTGGTTAAGTGAACTAATGTTAGGTGCAATTAGAGTCGTGACTTTATATCTCCCCACGTAGTTGTTAATTTATCATCAGCATTAACTGCTAAGGCTTGATCCATATTCTTTTTTACATCTTCTGCTGATAGAGCAACATTGCGCATTTTTACTTCATCTATTGTACCATTGAAGAAATTACTATTGCCTTGATTTGCTGCAATACACATTCCATTTGCAGAGAAGTCCATTCTGACAGGCCCACCTGCATTCGCTTCAGCATCTCTCTTTCCATCAATATACATAATGGCTTTATCTTGGTCTTGTGTCAAGACAAGGTAATACCATTGTGGATCAAATGCTGTATATGTTGAGATTACTTGAAATTCTGCGGCGTTCGTTGCAACATAACATCCAAATATAAGTCCACCACGGTTGAATGTAAGATGTGGTCTTCCGCCTCCATTAAGTCTATACAGGAGATCAATTCTTCCTCCACCTGCAATTTTCTCTGCAGGTTTAAACCACATTTCGATAGTCATCTCATCAGGCACGTCAACACCCAATGCTTGGACATTTACAAATCCACTATTAAATTCAAGTGCTTCTCCGACAACGCCTTGAACCCAATTCGCATTCTTTATTGTTCCTTCAAAACTGTTATCCGATTTGTCTTTAGTTTTATCTCCATGTCCTTCATCAAAAGGGAAATGGAAAATAAGATCATCTGCTGCATCTACAGAATAAGGTATTGTAAGAATACAAAGAATTGTCGTTACAAACAAAATTGATATATGGTTTCTCATATCCATATTCCTCCTAACAAGAATCTAATAGTGATATTCTATATCATACTATGATTTGTTGTCAATGACCATTAGATGATATCTAATTGCATGCTTAATGAACCCTCATTGCTCCAGCGGAACGGTATGTAGTGAATCAACACATAGCACTCCGCTGGAGTACGAGAATGTTCTGATCATGTTTTCTATATACATAGCACTCCGCTGGAGTGCGGTATTCTTATATGATTCGACTGATATGTTTAACTCACAAAAAAGACTTATCATTAGAAGCTCAACTTCCTCATGGATAGGAATTGTCCAAAATATAGTATCTGTTAACATTCGATTGAGAAATGTACACCTCCATTCACGGAAACTTTCACGGAGGTGTTTTACGAACCCTTATCCTATAAGGGTTTAACATTGTGTTGCTTGACTATAGGGTAATTTATCAATGGTTACAGTATTTGGTAAAGCACCTGGAGAGTAAAGTTCAAGTCGATCAGAAAACATAAACAGACGAATTTTTGAACCGCTCTTAGAATAATCACGATGGACAACTGCGTTAACGATTGCCTCAAAACGGCGCGCATGCTGTATTGCGGTTGGTCAATCCTTCCAATTTCTTTCTTTGCAGATACTTGGTTATGTTTGTGCACAAATTTAAAGGCATCAATTATTTGTTGGTCAAGTGGTCCTTTGAATTCTTTTGCATCAATTTGGTAGTTTGCATCTTTATCTTTTCCTCTATAATAAACGGCTTGAATAAAACTGTTATAGAGAAGATCATCGGGTGATTCATGACACATCAAAACACCTGCAACTGATGCATGTGTATCTTGTCCTTCCTGAACGAGTAGACTTCTTTTTAGGAGTAAGTCTTCTATCTCATCTTTTTCTGCATCTTCTGTGATGAATCGACGATATTGGGATTCTCGTAATGTTTCCTTATATGTGTTGGGAACAATTTGTTCATCAAATCTGATAACCCTTGCCTGTGAACGACTTTGCAGTAACCTTACTAACTGGTCTGTCGCCATTTCTCTCTTTGTACTTCCCTTACGAGTGAAATAACCGTTTGGTGATCTATGTATAAAAAGGCTTCTTGGTACAACTATTTTCAGTAGGTTTTTCTCATCAGTCCGCAATTTTTTTGTTAAAACTGAAACCGTAGGTTCCATACTGTCGTCGCATATTTCAACAACAGCTTTTTCAATTTTATCAAGTTCCTGCAGGTCAAGTCCGACGATTTCTTTATAGTCGTCAACACCGATAAGAATTATACCACCTTCAGAGTTTGTGCGATGGATTGAGCGCCTTCATATACACGCTGCTCCGTTTCCATCAAATCACAAGAACCCGGTCTAAGGTTTCCTACTAAATCGTTTATTTCTTCAGTCAGTACTTTCGCAGCTTCTTCATTTTCTTTGACTTCACAACTTTCTAATGATAAACTAAACATCGGTATCCTCTCCCTTTTTGAAAATAATATTTAGATAGGATACCATTTTTATACAGTTTTTCAACCCCAAAGTTAAACTCTTCAAGTGACAAAAACTTTACACACCCTTGTCAGTATTCACACTTGACATTTCCTCCCTATTACAATATAATTTAATACATACAAACCCTACATTGAAGGACAGTCCTATACCAATGAAATATATCCTAATAGTACTCCTTACATCCGCTCTATTTATTCCAAACATCTATGCGGAAGTAACATATAGCGAACATATCGCTCCGATTTTACAAAGAGAATGTCAAAGCTGCCATCGACAAGGTGAAGTTGCGCCTTTCTCTCTCACAGACTATGGTGATGCCAAAGCATGGGCTACTGAAATAGCAGCATATACTGAAGAACGTTTAATGCCTCCTTGGAAACCAGCGTCTGGATTTGGTGAATTTAAGAACGAAAGACGCCTCACGGATAAAGAGATTCAGATGATATCCGATTGGGCAGCATCTGATGCCCCCGCTGGTGATTTGTCTGCTGTTCCTCCGAACCCAAAATTCCATGATGGGTGGGCACTCGGAGAACCTGACCATATTGTTGAAATGCCTGTGGAATACGAAATTGAACCGGAAGGGGAGGATGAATACCGGCACTTTATTATTCCTACCAATTTCGACACAGATATGTATGTCCAATCTGTTGATGTACAACCCGGGAATCGAAAGACTGTGCACCATGTGATTGTATATTTAGATACGAAAGGACAGGCACGGCAACTTGATGCACAAGACCCTAAACCCGGATACGTAACAGAAGGCACTGGCCCCGGAATTGATGCTGTTGGAACACTCGGTGGATGGGCACCAGGCGTAACGCCTTCCGTTTTACCAGATGGAGTGGGTTATTTATTACCTAAAGGGGCTGATATAGTTCTACAAGTCCATTATTACCGAACAGGACATATCGAACACGACCAATCACGGGTTGGACTCTACTTCTCCAAAACAGAGGAAACTGCCCCATTACGCATTGGTGCTGCAATTAATGATAAATTTATGATTCCCCCTGGTGAAGCTAAATATGCTGTTCATGCTAATGAAAAGGTGGAAAGAGATAGTTATTTATTGGCAACAATGCCCCACATGCATCTTCTCGGTCGGGATATACAGATTGTCGCAAAACCACCAACAAGTGATCCTATCAACCTTATTTGGATAAAGGACTGGGACTTCAATTGGCAGGACATCTATCATTACCGTAAACCGATCTTTTTACCTGCAGGTACACATATATCTCTCATTGCACATTTTGACAATTCTGCGGAGAATCCTGCTAATCCACACGATCCTCCTGTACCTGTTGGATGGGGTGATAAGACCACAGATGAAATGTGTATCGGTTTTCTATATACGGTTGATGCAAACCAATTTCAACCAAAAGAACAGTAGTATTTCTGTAAATTTTGTTAAGAACTTCACATCCATTTAGAAGATTAGGCGTACTATTCAGCTACGCCTAATCTTTTGCAGTTTCATCTTCAGAAGAATAATCTTATCTCAACTACAGATTTGAAATCTAACCCTATCCCTCTTTCTTACCTATAAAATATACTGCAGATGCTAATATATGTGAATGTGGATGTACCATTAACAATGTATCTAACCATACTAACGGAAATGTTAACCATCCGACCAGTAGTGATACTGCTTTGGCAATCAACAAACTGCCAAAAGAGCAAATCAAGCCAATATATTCTCGAAAAACCCAATGTAATGCTGTGGTTGGACCAGCACATGCACCACTTTCAACTTCTATAAAATCAGAAAATAAAGTGACAAATCCGGTTGTTGTCCACCGTTGGTAGTCGTGAGGGGATGCATGATATCCTTGTAAAAATGGCACAGCAGTACATATATATCCACCCGGTTTCAACACACGATACATCTCAGCAACTACCATCTGCGGATCATGTACGTGTTCTAACACTGCTTCTGATATTACAGCATCAAAAACGTTGTCTGCAAACGGTAGAACATGTCCATCCCCTACCACATCCACCATAGGCGTTACTGATATTTCAAGATTAATGACATTTTCTGCGCGACGATGTATACCCGAACCTAAGTCCAATATACATGCATCTGTTCCGAGTTCACGAATCACCCGTTTTACGGATCGATTCCATCGTGGGGCAGGATATGGACATCCCATTAAAGGTGCTAAAAAGCGGTTTTGACGTAACCGGTTTTTAATATGATTGACCATATATTTGATTGGATATTATTGGTAGGTTATTAAAAATTGTTGCCTGATTTAATCTATTTTGAAGGTACATACTGGCAACACAATTGAAATTATTGAAAAGTGATAAGAATAGGAAGGAAGATATATGGTATAGATAACTGCATATAGAATATCAACTGTGTAATTTAATTATCCCTATTTGCACGTAAGCGTTCAATTTCTACCAAGGCTGCAGCAAGTTCGGCTTCTGCTTCTTTTCGAGCTGTCATCTCCTGTCGGACACGTTCGTCAGCCTTCTCTAACTGTTCAGAAGGTGGATTTAACCATTGTCGTGTGTTAGGGTTATATAATCCTAATCTACCGTCCTGTTCACCCAATTCTAAATCTAATATTTCTGATGGAAGCCTACCACTGGCAAATTCTATCTCTCTATATATACCTTCAATAAGGCTAAATCCGATAAAATTTGGTACAATTTGTCCAAGAGGATCGTAAATGAAGTATTCCTTCACGCCAAGAACAGATGCATAAAGCTCCTTTTTGGGTCCGAGATCCTTCCGATAAGTCCTTCTACTTGCTATTTCCAAGACAAAATCAGGTGTATTTCCCTCTTCCCAAGTCAAATAGTTTAGTCGTTCCTTTTTTTCTATACCAAAAACCACAAATACATCTGGCAAAATGGATTTCCTTGGTTCCCCTTTTTCATAATAAATCAACAGATTTCCTGACACGTAAACATTGTTCTTATGTCGAAAATGTTGCTTTAGCATCCAGATAAAATCCATCATCAGATCGCGATGTATATCGGTTTCCGCCATAGGTTTGCCATCCGATGTCGGATATACAATTGTCGGAGCTGACTGTATCTTTTCCTGCATCGTATCTACCTTAGAGTCAAGTTTAAGTATTGTTTAATTGTATTATAATGTATGTGTGATAGTCAAGAGAACAGTTAACTGTCATTATGTTTATCAGATGTTTGAAATAAAAAACGGGGTCAGACTACTGACCCCGTATCACGGACTTATGCATCAGGAAACTCTATATTGGATTTATCCGCTGCCTTCACTAAATCTGTAACAATTTGTATTGTTAACTGTGCTAATTTTTGAGAGTATTCAACATCTGTTATACTTCGATATCTTGAAGGTTGTGATGAACCAAGACGTTCATTAGCAACCGTCAATGCCCTGGTAACAAGCGCTAATGGAACTTCTTTAGATTCATTAGGTAGTTCCACTTCAAGCAATTCAGGCGTTGAATTTTCATCTGTATTTTCTTCACCGGATAATAAGCGTTCACGGTTTTCGTCAATTTCATCGAGTATCTCTTTTGCAGCGAACTGATGTGCCTCTTTTTTTGCCCCTGGTATCGGATACATCGTCTCATGAACCCTATCCCCATACTGTACTGTCACCTTCCAAATTGGGGCTTCTGGTGTGCCATGTTGCGTTTCTGTGAACCGTGGGTGGTCCATACCGCGTTCCTGACAATATTGAATTAACAGTCCTTTATAATTCCCATTTGTTTCGGCAATATCCCGATCGGGCATATATTATCTCCTGCAACCGCTTATCTACTGTTGTTATCGTAGCGTGGACGGTATTCTGTTGTACGCGGTCTTACTTTCCGCTGACGTTTCAACTCAATTCGGCGACGTTTTTCACTCGGCTTCTCATAAAAACTACGTTTCTTAATTTCAGTGACAACACCTGCTTTGCCACACATCTTTTTAAAACGCGCGAGCGCCCTATCAAACGATTCACCAGAATCGACTGTTACTTCTACTTGAACCATTTTAACGAACCTCCTATAGGAAATAACTGTTAAAAGTATATCATAATTAATGCTGGATGTCAACTTTTAATAGTTGGCAATTATAGATATTCACACGACGTAAATACCTGTAAAAAGCGCTACTACCTTGACAAAACCTATAATATTCATTATCATAAACCCCATTAACCTAATGAAAGACCTTCAGGAGAAACCACATCTTTGAAATAATAATCTTATGTTTTGGAACTTGGCTCACAGGTGTTAGCAAGGCTGGATTCGGTGGTGGAATTGGTATGTTTGTAGTACCCCTATTCACACAATTTCGATCCCCGCGAAATGTCATTGCCCTAATGCTTCCCTTACTATTCTCCACCGATATTATCTCATTAGGACATTATTGGAAACAGTGGCATCGCGCCAGCATTTGGCGGTTAATTCCTGGATCCATCATAGGCATTATACTTGCCAGTTTTATCTTAAAAGACATATCAGATTATCATCTAAAGAAAGTCATAGGAGGGATCGTTTGTCTATTTGCGGTAATAGAATTCTTTCGGGTACGAATCCTTCAGTGGTTAGGTCCAGATACAGCTGACCCAGATGCAGTAATTCAGTTTAAAGTTTGGCATGGTCTGATAGCTGGTATTGTTGCGGGTGGTTTCTCCACTCTTGCCCATATGGCAGGTCCGATTATTGTCATGTATCTGCTACCCCAAAGGTTAGGTAATCGGACATTTGTAGCAACAACGACTGTACTATATTTTTTCATCAATCTAACAAAGATTCCGTTCTATTTCCATCTCGATTTTTTTACTTTAGAACTCTTGATTGAGACTGTATTACTTCTTCCTTTTGTCGCACTTGGTGTACAAGTAGGTGTCTATCTAAACAATCGTTTTTCAGAACAAATCTTTTCCAGAATCATCCTTATCGTTCTGTTCGTTACAGGTATATATCTATTGTTAGTCTAACTTATTATGAAATAATTCTAACCACTAATTAACGGATATTCTATATCCAGAGACAGTTAACTGTAAACAACATTGGAGAGAAAAATGACATTAAAATGGGGTGTCCTCGGGGCTGGTAGCGTAGCACAACGTCGAGCGATGCCTGCGATTCAAAAGGCATCAGGTGCGGAACTCCATGCCCTCTTTTCAAGAGATGCAGCCCGTGCTAAACAACTTGCCTCTGAACACAATGCTACTACTCCGTATCACAACGTTGATGACTTACTCAACGATGCATCCCTTGATGCAATATATGTGTCTACTCCTGTCAATTTACACTGTGAACAGGTCATTGCTGCAGCAGAACGAGGTCTTCATGTGCTCTGTGACAAACCGATGGCATTGATTCCTCAAGAATGTGAATTAATGATTAATGCATGCAATAAGAACAGTGTTCACCTACAGGTCTGTTTTCTTTTTAGGTTTCACTCCTGTTTTCAACAAATTAAAGCATGGGTTGATCAAAATCGATTAGGTCAAATCGTTCACGCAAGGATGCCTTTCCTTAAACAATATCTATTAAAAGATGACGAATGGCGTGCACAACCGGATAAAGGTGGTGGTGGGTGTCTAATGGATTTGGGGGCACACAGTGTTGATTTACTACGACACATCATTGGTGAAGTCAAAGAGGTGTCAGCATTTTGCGATAGCTCAATACATAATTACGAAGTGGAAGAAACCGGTGCGATTCTGATGCGATTCCAGAACGGTGCTCAAGGTTTTACGGATCTGAGTTTTTCCGTTGCCCAATGTGATACCGTTTTTGAAATCTATGGTACAGAAGGTACAGTAACAGTTGTCAACGATAATGGATGGAAAATCCACACTTATTTTGATGGTGAGAAACAAGTTATTGCATCTGAATATGAAGATCTGTATCAACACCAATTTGAGCATTTTGCAGAATGTGTTACCACAGGGATTCCCCCCATAGCAAGTGGTGATGATGGGTTAAGAACAAATACCATCTTAGCCGCTGCATATCAATCTGCTAAAACAGGTCAGGTTGTATCATGCTGATAGTAGATATAAATAAACCATTATCAAGTATGCCAAATTGACACACTGCTCACTGCATTCAAGAAAATAATGACAAAATGTCACAGTTTTTCCTTTAAGAATTGTACTTAAACCTGATAAATGTATATATAACAAGATTTACAGAATTGGCATGTATATTGCTATACTTAACTAATGAAAGTTAAGCTATCGGGTTAATATAAAATAATAAACCCGTTTTATGTTTAAAAATTATTCAGGAGGAAACTATAAATATGGCACTTGTACCCCTTGGCGATCGAATACTCGTCAAACGGTCCGAAGAGGACGAGCAGAAAACCAGTGGCGGGATTATCATTCCTGACACCGCCAAAGAAAAACCTCAAGAAGGTGAAGTCGTAGCGGTCGGCAAAGGCCGTATACTTGACAATGGCGAACGACAATCAGTAGATGTTGAAGTCGGTGATAAAGTCCTGTTCGCAAAATATGGTGGTACCGAAGTTACATACGATAATATTGAATTTCTCATCTTGCGCGAAGATGATATCTTAGCCAAGGTTAGTTAAATTAGTAAGGAGTTTCACACATGGCAGCAAAACAGTTAGCGTTTGATGAAGAAGCTCGGAATTCGATTAAGCAAGGTGTTGACAAACTGGCTGAAGCCGTCAAAGTCACCTTGGGTCCAAAAGGACGAAACGTCGTTCTTGACAAGAAATTCGGAGCACCTACCATCACAAAAGATGGTGTGACAGTCGCAAAAGAAGTTGAATTGGAAGACCCGTATGAAAATATGGGTGCGCAAATGGTTAAAGAAGTTGCCTCCAAAACCAGTGATGTTGCTGGTGACGGCACAACAACAGCGACTATTTTAGCCCAATCAATTTTCCGCGAAGGTCTCAAAAACGTCGCCGCTGGTCATAATCCAATGGCACTCAAACGCGGTATTGAAAAAGCAGTAGAACAGGTTGTTGATGCAATCCAAGGTCTGAGCAAAGAGGTATCAGAAAAGACGGAAATCGCTCAAGTCGCAGCTATTTCTGCTAACAACGATAACGCAATCGGCGATCTTATTGCTGACGCAATGGATAGAGTCGGTAAAGACGGTGTTATTACTGTTGAAGAAGCAAAAAGCCTTGACACAAATCTTGATGTCGTTGAAGGCATGCAATTTGACAGAGGTTATCTATCACCTTACTTCGTGACAGATCCAGACCGTATGGAAGCAGTATTAGAAGATGTAGTCATTCTGATTCACGAAAAGAAAATCAGTAGTCTCCAAGACATTAGAAACCTGCTTGAACTCATCGCACAACAGGGTAAACCCCTATTGATTATTGCCGAAGACGTTGAAGGTGAAGCGCTTGCAACAGTCGTCGTTAACAAGATTCGTGGCGTACTCCGATGCGCTGCAGTCAAAGCCCCTGGTTATGGTGATCGTCGGAAGGCAATGCTTGAAGATATCGCTGTTCTTACCAATGGTCGTGTAATTTCTGAAGACCTTGGCATCAAACTTGAAAACGTCACGACAAATGATCTTGGCAGTGCAAAGCGTATTGTCATTGACAAAGATAACACTACCGTGGTTGAGGGTGAAGGCACTACGGAAGCAATTCAGGGACGTATTGATCAGATCCGGCGTCAGATTGAAGATACCACATCCGATTATGATCGGGAAAAACTACAGGAACGTCTTGCTAAACTTGCAGGCGGTGTCGCTGTAATTAATGTTGGTGCAGCAACTGAAGTTGAGATGAAAGAGAAGAAGGCTCGTGTCGAAGATGCTATGCACGCTACCCGCGCCGCAGTTGAAGAAGGTGTAGTTGTTGGTGGCGGTGTTGCTCTTGTAAGAGCACAGCAGGCACTTGCTGAACTCGAACTCGACGATGCAACCGAACAGGTTGGGGTTTCTATCGTTGCCCGTGCCCTTGAAGATCCGCTTCGTCAGATTGCCCGTAACGCTGGACAGGAAGATTCTGTTATTATCGCTAAAGTCAAAGATGACGGTGGTAACATTGGTTATGATGCTCGTGAAGAACGTTTCATTGATATGTTCGAAGCAGGTATCCCTGATCCCACGAAAGTCGTTCGCGTTGCACTTCAAAACGCAGCAAGTATCGCAGCATTAATGATTACTACCGAGACGCTAATCGCTGAGATTCCTGAGCAGGAAGCACCAGCTCCACCAATGCCTCCCGGTGGTGATATGTACTAATCTGAAAGAGCTTCAGATTAACTGTGTACAGTTTATAAGTAAAATAGGGTGGATTATTAATCCACCCTATTTCTTTTAAGATTTTATACTATTTCTGGTAATTAAAGTCTCATTAATAGAATCTCTTTAATGTAGCACAAACTTCCAGTTTGTGTGGTATTTTAAGACATAAATATCACCTAATCATGGGAGAGTCATTTATAGAAATGGTTATTAGTAACAACCCAAGATATTGATAAATGTTCAACCTAAATATAATTTACAAGTCTGTAAAACTTCAGAAACACCTACCGTATGCATACAAGGTGATGTCCCATCGGGTAATGCCTGACACCCATACTCAAATCCTAAATTCAGACAAGGACTACAAGGTAAGGTAGCTTCAATAGAAATGGTATTCTCTCCCCAAGGTCCCCACTGTTCTGAATTTGTAGGTCCGTGAATTGCTATCACAGGTGTCCTTGCAGCTGCAGCAAGATGCATCGGTCCACAATTCCCACTGATTACCAAGTCTGCGTTAGTAAATAATGCTGCCAGTTGATTCACATTAGTTTTCCCGGCAAGGTTAATCGTATTACATGTTGTTTGTTCTGCAATCGTTTGTGAAAGCTGCACCTCATCTGGTGCTCCTGTTAGGATGACTTGTACACCATATTTCTCTGTCAAAGCATCTGCTAATTCAATGTAGTTGCCATGTATCCAACGTCTTCTCGGTTCACCCCGACGACCTGCTTCTGGATGTAATACAACGATCGGTTTATCCTGCTCTAATTTTCCTTGCGCGAACACATTTCGAGACCATTCAAGTTCGGAATCCCCAATCCATACCTCAAGATTCGTATCCTTTATTTCATAACCAAATTCCTGCATTATACTCAGGAAGTTTTGTACTTCATGTTTCCCAGGAACATGGGGAATGGTATCTGTAAACAGATAATGTCGATATTGATCTGCAGCATTGAATCCGATGATACGAGGGGCACCGATAAAGAAAGCGAGAAGCATACTAAAACGGGACCAATGTTCAAGGTCAATGATACAATCAAACCTTTCCTGTCTTAGGCTATGAATTAACTTGAATGAAGGATTGTTGAATTGAATACGATTATCAATATGGGGACAATGTTCTAAATAGGATAGATTTGTTTGTGATGCTAAAAAGGATATTTCTGTGTCGGGGAAAATCTGTCGGAAGGCACGGACGGTAGGGATTGCTAAGATTGTATCCCCTAATGCGGAAAGTTGAATAAATAGGATTCGCTTCGGTGGGGTGGGTTGTTCTTTATAACCGGATCGTCGGGTTTTTAACTTGATTCCTTTGGTTATGAAATTACAACAACTACTAATTATGAATAAGATAATTCCGATCGGAATACCGACATATCTATCAAGGAATTTGTGGAAGCGATTCGACTGCATTCATTACATTAGGGAGTCTTATCAGCATAACCGAACAATTCAATTTCTGCTATTTTTCCGGGTGCAGTTAACGGACCAGAAACTTTATAGACATATCTACCTCTACGTATTTTACCATCGGGAGTTTCTTCATTCTCTCGACCAACACGAAGATTCTGTCGTTTTCGTGCTGCATCGTCTGATGTTTTCCGGACAACTACTTTTATACCGCTTGTTGTAACAGGTCGTTTTAATCGTATATCAATAATCCTACTATCCGTGCTGCGTTGTTCATGTATCTGATCCCATTCACCCAATGTATTAAGAGCCATTAATTGAAAGTCTTGAATATTGGGTGAATGAATCTTCACCTGAAATATCTTCTTCTTCTCTGGTAAATATATAATAGATTCCGAAGTAATTTTAGCATCAATAGCTAAACTTCCTGAACTCTTCTTAGTCTGTGATTCCCCCACTGTATTGAGATCTCCATCAATAATAACAGGATCATTTGCAGTAACACCTTCCATCAGAGCATAGTTTTCGCTTTGCTGCTGACTAATTATACAACCGGATGTCAGGAGGAGACATATTAGGGAGATTATAATAGTTGTACTTCTTAATCTTTTAATTTTAAATGTACTTCTGATATATTTACTATATAGAGATTTATGATTCGTATTCGTAACAGTTTGAAGAGTAGGCATTAATTCCTCCTCTGGTTTGAAGGTTTTGATTGTTCAATAAATTGAAGAATATCTGTTTTATTCAATTTACTTACCTTAAACTGTAATTTTTTGAAGAAGGGAACAAGATCTTCTCCGGCAGCTTTGCTAAGGTAATAAACAACCATACTCGTTGGCATATCCCCTTCAAGTTTTATGTGTAATTGATCTTCTTCCATTAATTCGAATACCTTGATGTAGAAATCGTTCCCAAATCTTTTTCTCAATTCGGAAACGACTGTATACGCGTAACTGTATCTCCAAGATGATAAAGGAGTTGCCTGCAAATTAACATGTCCACCCCAACTCTCTAACAGATTGATTCCATCAAGGTCAAGTTTTAGATTACGTTCAAGGTTATCAAATTTTGGATGCGCGCCACCCCTTGTATACTCTGACTGCATCAATACTGCGATGCCTTCAGAAAACCATGTGGGTAAGTAATAGATATTCGTAAAAGCATGTGTTAACTCATGAACCCGTGTTCCCGGTGAATCGTACATATTTTTTGGAAAGTCCATTTCTATACCTCTAATGGTTTTTATATACCCTCCACGATAGAATCTCCTACCGGTCATCGTCGTTGTTGTGGCAGCTAATCTTGTGCCTTGGTATATATCATGTAGTTTTACATGTATCTTATGTTCTGGTTTGAACCCAAAAATATCATATAAAGCATCATAAAGACTCTCCATGTACCCGAGTGCACTCAATGCAAAGGTTTCACGTTCAAGGGCTTCATTAAACGCATCGGTAGCCAATAGATCTTCCATGAATGTCAATGTATAGTGGTCACTTATTCCATGAGGCTTTCCATCAGATGGATTTGGATCAACATCAATCGCAGCATCTGACGGTGATAACATGAGACTGTTAACATTCCGTTTCTCAAGAAGCCGTTTTTCTTTCCGTTGTTGTGCTTCTTGTAGGGCAGTACAACCGTTCAATATTAACGCTACGAATAGAAGAGTGATAATAGTCTTTATCGGTAATCTATGCATATTTGCCAATTGTGTTTTGTTTCTCATATTCAATTGTGTGGTAATTTTAAAGATGATACATGGGTATAGAATTCACATTTCCCGATCCTTCAAGATCCTGTTCACACTCCTTGGTAGGCTTGGTTTCTAACCGAGCCTATATATTTAGGGTAACGGAACAGCCTTTGTCTTATCTCCAATTTTTTGCATTGTAATTTCTTGTTCATCTGTTGGGTCTGGTTGTCCAGTTTCAGACAATCTACGATTCAAGAAAGCATTCAATTCGCTTTTCAGTCGTGCTACAATGTCCTCTGCTTCCTCAGCTAAATTGTAAATCTCATCAGGGTCTTCCTCCAGATCATAAAGTTCAATATCCGGAGTATTGTAAACGGAAGGTGTACCACCGGTTTCTAAAATCATCTTCCATTTTCGTGTTTGCCATCCCCGCTTTTTCATCCATCCACATTCTGTCAGATATACTGTATCACATGAACCATCATCAATTCCATTGTCAATTAACGTACGTAGACTTATACCCTCCATTTTTTCGCGTTTCCCCAAAGAAGTCTGTCCAGCATAATCTAAAATAGTAGGGGCAATATCCTTTAGTGTGACTAACCCGCCAAGACGTTGTCCTTTCCGAATGACTGCAGGACAATGTAAAATCAACGGTATATGACAATTTGTTTGATACAACCCATGATGGTCATACCATAGTTCGTGTTCATCAAGCTCCTCACCGTGGTCTGCAGTAATTATCAGAAGGGTGTCTTCCATCAGTCCACTATCCTGCAAGTAGTGGAATAGTTGAGCTAATGAGGTATCCATATAAGCGATGGAAGCGTCGTATTGTGCATTGACATATTCACGGTCGGTCCAAAGTTGTTTTTTCGCTAAATTGTCAGGATCATCTGGATCTGGTTTACACATCCACTGCCGAAAATAATCTGTGAACGGTTCGCATGCGTAAACTGCATCCATACTTCGATTGTTTGGGTTACATTCATCACCTCTATAGAACATCCGTTCAAAAGGTGCTGGTGGGAGATAAGGTGTATGTGGATCCCAATAATGTAGAAATGCAAACCACGGTTTATCCTGGGATTGTGCCAGATCTAATAGATCTATTGCGGTTTTATTCACAGCTTCAGCTTTTCGTGCACCTTGGTAACGGGTCTCCCACTGCGAACCTCGGTATTGTTCTTCTGGGAAACCGCGTTGAAACCATCTACCCAAATTATCTGCTGCTACTGTAAAATAACCCGCTTCCTCCAGTAATTCAGGAACGGTCTTGATATTATCGGAAAGATTCAATTGTCCACCTTGCGTAATAATCTGATGTGTTAGCACATCCTTACCGGTAAACATCGTCGTATGGGCAGGATGTGTTGGTATATGTGGACTGATACAACTTTCAAACAGTGTACCATTTGATGCTAAGACATCAAGATGCGGTGTTGTTAAGTTTTTGTTTCCATAACAACTCATACTTGACGCACGCAACGTATCTAATGAAAAAAGGATGATATTACGCAATGATAGCCTCCATTACTACCGTAAATTTATTATATAACTCTGGCATTAATCGGCAGCCACCTCACCGACTGCTTCGCTTTGAGATGCTTGAATTGCTTCAGCAAGATAGGTGATGCCTTCTGGAACGTCGTCTACATGGCAATAGGCATACGCCAATCTAATTGCTTTGACAGGATCACCTGCATAGTGAAATGCACTGCCACTACTATATCCTACACCCTTCTCGGATGCTAACGCATTCAACTTACTCATATCTGTCGTCTCAGGTAGATCTATCCATAAGAAAAGACCACCACGAGGTCTTGTCCACGTACAGAGGTCGCTTACATGTTCTTCAAGGGTATCAACAACCGCTTGACACTTGGCACCAACAGCAGCATTTGTTATTTCAAGATGTTTATCAAGATGTTCCATGAAAAATTCAGCGACAATAGCACTTGCTAATGCACTTGTACCACCATCCCAACGGTTATGGTGGATCATCCCATAATAAGGTTGTTGGGCAACGAAATATCCTTGTCTAACACCTGCTCCCAATATCTTTGAAAATGTGGCAATGAAAATCACCCTATTTGATGTGTCCAATTTAAACAGTGAATCTGGTGTTGGATTTGGTACAAAATCTATATCACCATAACAATCATCTTCAACAATAATCGTGTCGTATTCTTCCGCTAATTCCAACATCCGTTGTCTTCGTTCGAGTGATAGAATTGCTCCTGTAGGGTTTTGGTGGTTTGAAGTGGTATAAATCATGGAAGGTGTGACATTTTGTCGCTTAAGATCTTTGAGTTGCTCCTCCAACGCATCCATATCCATACCATCTATATAATCCATTGGAACACCGACAATATCGGCTTGTAGGTGACGCATAATACCGAGTGTACCGCTATAGGTAAATTCCTCAGTTAATACGGTATCCCCCGGTTTAATGAATGTCCCTAATACCAATTCCAAAGCCTGCATTGAACCTGATGTAATTGAGGTATTATCTACAGGTAGTGGCACCCCTTCTCTACGTTCAAATCGCATTGATGCGAGTTCACGTAAACCTTTATAACCGGATTCACCCGGATAGTTGACTAAGTCTCCACCCAATTTTCGTAAAGCCTTCTCACTTGCTTTGATGAGTTCTTCTGTTGGGAATGTATAGGGGTCGGGTCTTCCCCCTGTAAATGCGAAATCTTTCATGTTTCTCTCCTTAAATACCTTGACAGATTTCATATAAATACATTATATCACTACTCGTACGAAAATACAAACTTTAACAAAATCCGTGTGGGTAAAGTTATATCATTTCTATAAATGGAATATGAAATATAAGATCGGGGATCGGAATCCAAATCAAGGAATCAACGGTATGAATGCCTTATTGGCATTCCCCGCCCACAGAAGAAAAGAGACTGTAAGAATCGAGGATCTGTAAATTTTCTGTTTTTCTATTGATTCGCGGTGCGAAATGTGTTTCGTTTAGAACTGTCCAAACTATAGTAGTATATATTGACCCCAGTATTATATTGAAGAAATGTAAGATCGGGGATCGGAATCCAAA
>CAZZBB010000084.1:0-17431 GCA_964652195.1 uncultured bacterium
GTCATGATTTATTCTCTTATTATTTCTTTCTCATTAAGGTTATGATTTTGTAGTAGGATTTTCTCATATCATCTAAATATTTTTATACAATTTTGTACTTTGTAATATATGTATGTCAACATAATTCTGTAACGTAAACTACCAGTTTACTTTTTAAAGATAAACAAACTAACAAGCTAATGATTGTGATAAAGGGTATCACTTGGTAATGTTAGTTGAAAGATACTGCAATTTTCTTCATTTTATTTTCAATTTTCTATAAAAATGTATGAAATCAGCAGTCTTGTAGAGTATACACTATGTACAAGTCTTTGAATATCTTTACAAGATGAAACCATTTCTAAATACTGTCTATGGTATGTCATTCGGTGTTTTTTACATAGTGTGGTATACTTGTGATGTTAACGGAAGTAGAGGAGATTGCAGATAACATATAAATTTGATGGGAGAAGCAGCAGTTTCCGTTCTTGTTAGGAGATTCACATGAGATCTCTTGAATACAAAGATATACTTTCCTGGTTGTATTTGGATGTATTATTGACGAACTGTTGTACGTAGTCCTGTATTATACGCTAACGACGTTGCAAGAGACATCCGATAGCACATCACAACCCGAAATAGTTTGTGCCGTCCCTGAGAATCAACCACATCTCCGTCTAGTGGACAGTCCATCTATAAATTGCAGATAGATTAGTTTGTAGTAGGGCAATTCATTGCCCTACTACAAACAGGGTTCCCCAATTTTTGGATGGACTGTCCACTAGTCCTGACAGGAGAAAACTGTCCAAACTATAGTAAATGTTATGGAAAGGGTATTTTAGCTTCGACGGCGAACCCACTATCGC
This sequence comes from uncultured bacterium, assembly GCA_964652195.1. GTDB lineage: Bacteria > Poribacteria > WGA-4E > WGA-4E > WGA-3G > MSPOR6. The sequence goes on from CAZZBB010000084.1 coordinate 846, forward strand.
TTATTTTAGCATGGGCGTTGCAATCGTCTACATCTGGAACGCCCCTCCAGTAATCACGCTCCCTGTCAACTGTAGAACCGGCTGAGAATTCTCCCGCATACCTTACAGGAAAAATTTTATGACTTCTGGTAGGAATTTCTGCATAGGTTTCGTATTCTCCTCTATTAAAAAAAGAGTGAGAAGTAACCCATCCAGTAGCGTAATATGATATTCGGACACTTGGATAGATGGGAGGGTCTACACGGACGGCTTTAGCATGTGTATAACAGTGAGCAGTTTTGAAAGGATCATATTCTGCAGCGACTCGGTATTTGCCTGCGTGAGGGTTGTTTGGATCGAATGCTACTTCTCTTTCAACATCGTCATTCACTGCTAAAACACTAACTGAGATAATAACGAACATCAGAAATATTGAAATACATGTAAACTTTTTCATAGTTTTATTCCTTTTCTAAATTTAGGTAATGATAGGGATCAATCCCCCCATCTGGAAACGTTTTTACAGTGACCCATGGAGGTATATCTTTCTCTTTGAGTCGTTGTCGCAGAGGATCCTCTGGGTTTTGTAAATTCCTTATATACGCTACCGTTTTAGGTTCCCCCGCTATATGTAGAACGTATTTTTCTACCCCAACATAATCCCACTCCACATAGATTGTTTCAGGAATACTGGGATAAACCAATCCGTTTTGCATGGCACCTCCTACCACATCTACCCCTTCTTTCCTAAGTTTAAACCAAACACGCGCAATTAATTCATGTTCCTTGCTTATATTATTCCAATATGTATCTGGAAATCCTGGTGGTAGATCGGGATACGGTCCAAAACCATAAGAAGAAACACGCACCTCTTTATCAAAGCCCTCTGTTTGTTGTATCGGGTTCACAGAGTTTTTTTCGGTGGTAGCATCTTTCTCGAATTCATCCTTTATTTTAGTTTTAGGTTTCTTCCCAGTTAACGTATTAATTTCTATAGATACATCCGCTGCTGGTTCTACATCACTATCCATATCAGATACCTTTTCGAATATTTCCGATTGGCGTAATGTTTCCTCTCCCCCAGATACAACTTTTCTCTCAGCTGCTGTATCGTACTGATACCACAACAAACACGCAACAGCCAGCACTATCAGGTAGCCTATACTACCGAGAAACCATCTATTCCTAAGAATATTGCGATACATCAGACACCTCTATTTGTTAGGATACACCTTGTTTTTGAGTTCAGCAAGCAAGACTTGTTGTTGTTCTTCGGTAAGTTGAGCTGGGCATCCGGGGGAATAATTCCGTGCTAAAAGTGCTTCAAGTCCACCAGAGGCGTATGTTTGGAGCCAATGACCAACGGTTTTCCGATCAACACCTATTTTCGCAGCGATTTCCTTACGATTTAGCCTTTTCTCACTACAAAATAGGTATAGGGCTTTCAGTCTTTTCTTTCGGTAACTGATTGATGTATTTTCATCATTTTTTTCAAATCGGAAACACTTTCTGTAATCTGTGAGGGTTTTAACAAAATTAATGTTATTCCTATCAACTATAAGTTTATAATAAAACATACCAGAAATGGTATTATATGTAATATTATATCTTATAATGGGTATAAAGTTGAAGTTATCAACACAGGGAATTATATAAAGTTCAGAAGGTTCGACAAACTGCAATAATATCTTGTCCATGGTGAATTTGCGTATCTGATACATGATAATCTTCTACAGCAATATTGTGTATCAAAGTACTGTGATTAGCGTTCAATATTGATTTTAGAATTTTCCCTCCAATGTTAAAGCTAAATTGTAGAATCCTTTTTGGAAGCCATTGCCGTAGTTTCAGGATATCCCATCTGAAAATCTGCTTCACATAACGTGCTCGAATATCTTGAAATTCTTGAACGTTTTCGGTTGTATGAAGGGTGTAAAGTTCTACATTTTTAAAATGGACCGAAAGGAGTTCGCGAAATTCGTTAACGGAATACTCACGTTCATGAAAGGGCCACTCCATCCCAGTGGTTCTACGAAAATGTGAATAACGGTTTGGTGTTGAAATCAAAAGTATACCTGATTTTGATAGAAGTCTTCTTATGTCCACTAATAAAGAGGAAGGCTCTTTTAGATGTTCAATGACGTGAAAACAACAGACGACATCAAACGTGTGATGGGTATGTTCTGATAGTTTTTTAACATCCTGAACGATAAAACTAAGGTTTGGTAGAGTATATTTTTGTTGTGCTTTCTGGATAGTTTTCTTATGCCTATCAATAGCATAGACCTCTTTGGCGTGTTGTGCCAGCAAATTTGCTCCATATCCTTCACCGCAGCCAATATCTAATACATGGTTTGCTTGTATGTATTGTGTTGCATATTCATAAACTGCCATATATTGACAATAAAAGGGATGATTCATTTTTTGGGTAGGGTCTGTCCTTTCTGCCATCAATGATCTCCAAAAAATACGATTTTTGTTTTCCCTTACGATTATAGTAAACTTTTGAATTAATGGTGCATTTTGATATGTAGGAGGGACCTCCGAATCCATGCTATCACTGAGTTAAATCGCGATTCGGAGATCGCTCCTACAAGTATTTCTCATCAAATGGAACTATATTTATTCGAATTGGTATTATTTTCATTGTTCACTATAAAATTCAACGTTCACTGTTTCCACGAACAAGATAATACCATCTCTAATAATAGTTTTTCCATTAACCGTTGTAAAGAAGGTCGGGAATCGGAGTTCAAATCAACGGTATGAATCCCCGCATAGCATTTGTCCAAATCAACGGTATGAATGTCTTAATGACATTCCCCGGGTTTCGTTCCTCTACCCGACCTACGAAAGAATGGAAGAAAAATAAATAGAAATTGTATAATGTTTATGGTTCTACTTCGTTCGCTTGAGGAGTATTCTCACGAGGCGTTTTTTCTTCTATCATACGTCTTTCAAGACGAGAAATCATTGCAATCAAGAGTTCACCCAATAATCCGATAGAGAAAAACTGGACACCTAAAATTATCATTAGGACTGACAGCATCAAGAGCGGACGAAAACCGACACCACCTTCCATGATCCATAAAACAGCGAGGTAAAGTCCTATCAACACACCGATAAAAGTGACTGTTGTTCCAATAGTGCCAAATACATGAAGTGGACGTTTGAGGTATTTGGTTAAAAATAGGACGGTGAAGAGGTCCAAGAACCCTTTCGGTATTCGTTTGAATCCGTATTTTGAGATCCCAAATCGCCGTGGGTGATGCCGGACTTTTACCTCACCCACTTTATATCCTGCTTGATGTGCTAATATTGGGATATATCGATGTAGGTCCCCATAGAGATGTAATTCTTTAATGACTTCGGCACGGTATGCCTTGAATCCACAATTCATGTCATGGAGTTTGACACCTGTGAACCATGCAGTAATTCGATTGAAAACGAAAGAGAACAAGCGTTTCTCAAACGGATCTTTACGCGGGAATTTCCAACCAGAGATAACATCACAGTTCTCACTGTTAAGAGCATTTAGGAGTTTTGGAATCTCTTCGGGGTCGTCTTGGAGATCGGCATCCATTGTAATAATAATGTCCCCTGTTGTTATAGCGAATCCAGCCATCAGTGCTTCTGCTTTTCCGTGGTTATGCCTGAAATGAATGACATGTACCGTAAACCGATGTGATTGTTTTGATAGTGCATCTAAGACTTCCGCAGTTGCATCGGTGCTTCCATCATTAATAAAAATAATCTCAGCACTATAGGCATACGTCTTCAGGACAATATCAAGCTGTTGTAGCAAAATAGGGAGTGATTCTTCTTCGTTATAGGCGGGAATTATTATGGAAAGTTGAGGAATCTTATGCGTTTCTGTTGACATTTTGCTGATAGATGCTGATAAATTTTTCTATTGTATTTGTCCAAGTTAATTCTTGTTGGATACGTTGTTGTGCTGCTCTGCCAAACTGTTTTCGTTTCGCGGGGTCTTTTAATAGCGTTATAATAGCAGCCGCTAAGGCGTCCACGTTTTTCTCACCTACCAAGAGACCTGTTTCGCCATCTTTTACGACAATAGGTATACATGAAATATTTGAGGAAACCACAGGTTTTCCGCACGCCATCGCTTCTAAGATTACAATTGGACATCCATCCACGTTGCCTTTGGGATCAAAGACTGCGGGGAGGACAAAGAGATCACATAAATGAAAGTAGGTGGGAACGTCTTCACGGTTTATCGTGCCGGGGAATCGAATGATATTTGAGACCTTTTGTTCCTCTGCAAGTTTCTTCAGACGTGGCAAGTCAGTCCCATCTCCACCAATAATGACTGTTACATCCCGTACCTTTTTTTGAACATGAGGCAGTGCATGAATCAGAACGTCGAATCCCTTTTTAGCACAATCCGTCCTAAAGCGAAAACAACGAGATCATTCTCAGGGATTGAGAGTGTTTCTCGCAGGTTAGTGATCCTTTTCTGAGACGGTATAGAGAATACACTTGGCGTTACGCCGTTCGGTATCATACATCGCTTTTCTTCCGGCACACCTAACGCTGCTAACTCGGGCAAAAATGTGGGTGTCACGCTCGTTACCATTGCAGCATGTTTGAGTGTCCATTTTGCCATTGACTTGAATATAGGATTGAGTTTTGAAACGAAAATGTCAGAGCCGTGAAGTGTAATAACCAGTGGGATTTTACACAATTTAGAAATAATCGCCCCTATAAATCCGTTCGGCAAAAGCCAATGGGCATGAATAACATCAAACTGATGCTTACGGTGTAAGCGTAGCAGATGAAAGATGGCCGATATAAACATAAACGGTGCAAGGAGATAAACATACTTTTTCAACTTGCAATCATTAATCAGTGTATTAGAATAACCGAGCTGCTGCAACCTCCGTGGAAAAAAGTAACGATAGGTTTGCAGGTTAACAGTGTGATCGGCGGCAACCCGTGAAAACTTCGGCGTATCCGGGGTAAGTACTGTGACAACTATACCTTGTTTTTGAAGTGTCTCCGCAATGGATTCAATAAAGGGTGCCGTAGTATCAGAAATAAACCGAGGATAGCCGTGTGTGAGTATACTAACTTTCATTTAGTTCACCTTGTAAATCCAAACATGGTCAATACCGTTGAGGGAGATAACGTGTTCAAGTTCCCCGTTCCGCGTGCCTGTCTGTGGCACTTGGCCGATCTGGGCATCCCGGATATAGACAACCTCGTAATCGGCAGGGAGGTATTTTTTCCGCGCGTCATACGAGAATCCGACAAAGTATTTTTGAAAAAACCCTACGCTTAAGGGTGACACGGCTACCCGCAAATGACGTGCATTACCGTTTTGATGTAGATATTTTGCGGCAATATCTATACCACTCGCATCCCCGACCGTAATAATTTTCGTGATGTCTGTTACTTTCCAGCAGAAATTGTAGTAGGTCCCATAGTAGGGGTGACATGCAATAATGGGGAAAATTTGAATGAAAAAGAAAACGATACATGTAACGGTACATATTACGTGATTGATTATCATTTGGTGTGTATAAGAATGTTGTTTTAACTTGGTATTGCCCCACTGTATTAATGTCACGAAAGCGATGGCAGCTAATATATCTAATAGTGGAAATATAGGTAACAAGTAGCGGCCTAACTTTTTGCTTGTTATTGATAGGAAAAAAATGAAAAGCACCACACAGACAACGATCGCTATTACTTTGTGGAAAAGACATGTTGTTTGCTCTGTTTGTCCTTGCCGTTTCCAATGCAGGTAGCATCCGATTAGGACAAGAGGTAACATTAACGGTGTGCTTTTGATGGTGAGCATCAATGGGTAGAAAAGCCAGCCAGGATCATTGACTACTTTTCCTAAAAAAAAATGTTTGACTTCATGTGGTGTGGTGACAGCCCAATGGACACCGCCAAAGATATGCCAAACGGTTAAAGTCGTGCTGACGGTGACAAATCCGAGTCCTAAGCTTGCTGCGATGATAAACAAAGGGGAACAACGCTCTTTTTTCATTCCGTGAAGCAGCACACAAATAAAAACGAGGAGACAGAGTGCCATGACCCTGAAAATCGGTGTCCAGAAAACAGGCCAGAGTGCGAGGACGGTCAGGACGGTGCAACTGAGGAAACAAAGTCCCTCTGCAATGGAGATCAGCAACAAGGAACTGTGTCTGTCCCGGAATAAAAAAAGACAGAAAGGTACCCAAGGCAATAGAATAAGGGCATAACTTTTGCTCAGAAGTGCAAGTGCGAATGCAATACCTGAAAAGACAAGAGCGTGGCGATGTTGTCGGTTTTGGCAGTATAACAAGAACAGTAACACGGTGAGTAAAATAAAAGTTACTGCGAGTGCGTCCGTGTGGACACGGCGTGTTTCAGCTAAAAAGAACGGGGAGTAGGTGAGAGAGACACCACCCACGAAAGCAACCCATTTTCCAAAAATAAAGTAAAGTAAAATACAAGCAATGCCAATACCCAACCAGACGACAATACCAATAGTAAATCGGGCGTGCACAAGATTTTTTATATCCACGCGGGGGTCAATAAAAAAGGTGCGGGTTCCTGCGATCCACATCGTTGTGACGCCGGGATGATAGGCAATATCAGTTTGTGAGAATTGTCCTCGCTTCACTGCGGACATAAAGTCTGAACTTCGGTTTAACCAGAGCGTTTCATCGGCAGACCAATGAGCATCTAAAGAAAAGAGTCTTAATATTCCCACGAGAACAAAGAAACATAACACAAAAGGTAGCGGAAGGAATCTCATTATGGCACTGACTGAGAGAGCATAGATGGCTCTGTGAGTCGTTTTTCTCTGTCAAGGATTCGTTGCATCTGTTTTGCCAGCCAAGGTGACTTTGCTGTGATGCGTTTCATACCTTCTTCATAGCCGTTCTCGGCAATGATCTGTCGAGCCCATGCTTCCTTCTCTCGTTGTCGCTGCTTTGCTATTTTTTGGGCGGGTATTAACTTCTTATTACAACACGAACAGTTCTTCTTCTGTGTTGTTTTTTCGATTTTTCTGTCTACATTCTTTTCTATATTCTGCCGGACTTTTGTTCCTGTTAAATGAAAATTAGGTTCAATAACATTTTTTTCAATAACATAAATAGTAAGCACGAAAAGCATGGAACAGAGCACATAACAAACTTTTTTCATCTGTGTAAGTCTCCTTATTAGTCTATGACCGATTCGAGAATGGAGAGAATCACAATAGAGGATAGTAGTGTACCCCAATAAAGCGCGGACACCTTTTTGCTCTTTCGATCCATCTGATCACGATAGCCTGCTGCAAAGCCTTTTTGATAATCTTCATGCTCGTTTGCAATGATTTTTTCCATAAAAGATGGTACATTTTTCGATAAACCTCGCCAAACGCTTTCTGTCTTTGCGAAAGCGTTTCCATCTTCATAACCATGCCTGAACTCATCAAGATCAAGAGAAAACTCAGTCATCATATATTCTTGTGTCGTTGTTCCGGCACATCCAGATAAAATTGTCATCAAACCAAAAAAGCAGCAGATGTAGTTTAACCTAAGGGAAGTCTTTCTATTTTCTTTTATCTTTACCATGATTGTGAGCTCCCTAATATTATTTTGAAGCGTTTCTCTTCTTTTTGGATTGAGAAGATTTAAGAGGTTTTAAAATCCATTTCTCCAACGCCTCGGTGCTATTAAAAAACGAGTACATCAGAGCGAAATTAGCGGGTGTAGTAATCGCACACCGCAGCAAACCCTCACGTGCACCGTATGTTTCTAAATTCTTCTGCCAAGCATCATGGTACACGTGTGTTTCCATCCTCGCTATGTAATTGGGAACACGCGCGATCAGGAAGATAGTATCTACTTTGGCAAGTGCTTCCGATTTGTCCGCTTCTGTTTTTGGCTCTTGTACAAGTGCCATCGCCAACTCACCTAAGAATTTCTGAAGGGAAAGCACATGCTTTTCTTCGGTGTCAAAGTAGTTGGGGTATGCATACAATTTGCGCATCTTGAAATAGAAATTTAACCACACCTGCTGTTCTTTAACCGTCAGGTTTTGCGGCAGAAAGTCCTTGAATGTTAATAGATATTTTGATCCGAGTTCTGAGGTTGGCATTGCAGTGAGATACATCTTAAAATCATTGTAGGGTTTCTTAACTTGTGATTTTAGAAATGCTAAATATGGCTTGCTTGATAACACAGTGTTTAGCGTACCTTCTCTGGTGACAAGTTGTCTCAAAAGATCTTGTTCTGTCTTGTCTAAAGTCCTTGCAGTGCTCTTTTGGAGTGCCTGTTTCTGTTTCTTTTCATATACATCAAGTTTTTTCATGAAAACGCGTTCTTCTTCAGAAACTGCAGCGGTAGGTACGAGTAGATTCAAAAACATTCCAAAAATACAGATGAGCAAACAAAAATGAAAATTGTATTGTTTCGAAATTTGTGGAGGATTATGGTTTATTCGGGGTGGACGCTTCATGAGGTGGTCTCCTGTTATTTAACGAGGGTAAACGTTTTTGTTGTATCCACCGTAAGCGTTCTTCCACTGGGATAGTTCTCCATGCGTCTCTCCTATCTAAGGAATCAAGGGGATCAAAAAAACGGCGAAATAAATCCGGTTCATTTTCCAATAGCCGGATTATCCAGTTATCAGTTACTTCTGGTTTCAAAGGAAGCCTAAGATCAGGAATTTGTTCTTGAGATAAAGGGGTAGGACGGGTATTTTCTCCCTCTGACATACTTTCGGTATTCAACGGGGAAACAAACTCAGTCTTCAGTTCTGATGATCCCTTCACGCGATTGATACTGGTTTCGACTGGAACTGGTAACTGACCATCTATACTGAGTTCAAACTGTGAGTCTTGTAAAGCCGTCGCTATCGCAGATTGCTCATCAATCCATTGCAGCTGCCTACCGAGATCGCCCTTAAAGCGCCCTAACATCCAAGCTGTGAAATCTGGTTCTTCGGACAACGAAAAGAACGCTGCAGCACTCGCTTCATTCCGAGTACCGGTTGCTGTTGAGAAAGCCTCAACGAACCGAGCAGCCATCTCAAAATCATAGTCTTCAGGGACACCACTTGGAAAATACTCGCGAAAGTATTCAAGAGCTTCTTCGGCAACATCAACGCGTGGCATACCTTGTGTCTCAAAAAAATCAAAAAAATCTTGAAAAGAAACATCGAAAACACCCGTCTCATTGTATGTATCTCGGATTTCTTTTGTATAGGTTTCGGCAAATGCCTTGTATTCTGAAGAATCGGATATATCCAATAAACGAGCAACCTCCTTTTCTCTTACTTTACTTGTTGATGATAATGAATCCGCACTTTCCTGAATAACAAGGGAGGGTGCTGAATCTGTGCTGTTTCCAGTTGAGTCTCTGGCGGTAGGTGATCCCTTTTTGTTCAGTTCCGTGTATGTCTTGTTATTGTTCATGAGTTTTTCAGTTGGGGAACGGGATACAAAGAAAAAAACAGATGAACAGCATAAAAGGACAATACTACCGCAAAGGTAAATAGAATTTCTTTTCATTGTGAGTACTCCTTACAAGTCAACGCGCGGCAGGGAATATCACAACTTCCCTGCCACACACGCATTGTTATGACGATCCACCACATAAGATAGCTTTTGCTCCGAAACACGCTACTTCTGCCGCGGCCTTATAAGCGACACATTTCCACCATGGAGCGTCTTTACAAAGTGCTGCTGCACCTGCTCTCAACGCTGCACACGCAATATCTCCAGCTAAGCATGCTTCGGCTACGAGGGGACCCATTAGAGTAGCGCCTAAAGCGAGGATGATAAACACTGCAATATATTTCCTAAAACAGTAATGTTTATTCACAATAAACTCCTTATTAAATTATAAGCGTCAATATATATTTCTATATATTGCTATATATTGCTTTTGAAGTATAACTAAATTGCTTCACATTCGTAGCAATCTTTCTGTCTAAGGGTTAACATAGAAAACTTTGCAAAATGAAAGGAGGGTTTTACACGACTAATGATTTGAACAGACTTTTCATAACCCTATGAATCGTACAACTTGCTCCTTACATTGTCTTACAAAACAATATAAATACTTAGCAACGCTTGACATAAATATTGCAACAAGAAATATTATACCATATTTAGTAACAATAAGTCAATTGTGGTTTTTTAAATTTAAATTATATTTTAAGTCATATATTGCCATATAATATCATTACCAATTGTCATGGATTTAATTATGTCTGTATGTGATGAATAGCACCGATTGAACTTAGATGTTGTGTGATCTCATCAATAACAAATGGTTCAGGTTTTTGCGGAAGTATTTTTAATGTTTCCTCTATATATTTCAGACCCCTATAGTGTGATTTCAGATCTAAAACACTATAGGGTGTATTCTCACCACCCAATCTGTTTTTGAGTTTCGCACTGACCGATACCATAAACATTGATAGGTTTGCAGCATTATTCACAGGTGTTTTGTTGACATTCATAGAATCTTGTAATCCCCAATATTGTTTCGCATCCCGGAAGTTGAACTCGATTTGAAAACGAAGGGAATAATAGTCCATCATTTTTTCAGCATCTCATGCTAAATCAGAACTAAACAATAAGATGTAGGATTGCTGATTTGTTAGCAAGTTTGTCTTACGGACACAAACGATATTTAGAAGGTCTGTGAACTATCGGTTTGTACTTTTACTGTTGGGCGCGATGAACCAGTATATCATTCACTTTCAGCAACCTTATAATTTTGAGGCATTATCAGAACCTACAATTGAAATCGTTGAATCCCCTATAACTGTTGATGTTGTTACAAATACAGTTGGGCGGAAACGTTTAGTTGGAAATATAAGCAGTAATAATAGCAATGGAAGAAGTTCACAGATATCTGAAACTGTTATAGATTCCAATAATCAGAATAACTCACTCAAATTTTCTACTGCTGATTGGACAGACATCGGAAAACCGATTGCAACCCCTATTTACAATATTTTCGCTACTTCAGAAGATGATCTCTATGCAAGTGCAGGAACAGGTATTTATAAATTAGTTAAAAGTACAAATACTTGGTCAAATGTCACCGCAGATATTCCTATTCAGTCGCGCTTAACCCAATAGCACATTATAAAGGAGCGATTTATGCTATTAATGGTTCCAAAATACATACTTCAACTAATAAAGGTAAAACTTGGGAGGTAATGTGTTCAATACCACATGGATTTGACATGGGATTAATAGTGCAAGATAATACCTCAGTAGGTAATTCAGAAGAGGGTATTGTTATGTATCTCGCTTTAAGAAAAAGGGGAGTATTTAAATCAATTGATTTAGGTAAACAATGGACACCTATGAATAAAGGCTTGGAGGATAAGAAAATTATGGTCATAGATAAAATAGATAACGCACTATTCATTGGCACAAATCAAGGACTTTATCGGTTGAATTCAGGTATATGGGAAAAATTGCCAGTTGATCCATATAGAAAAATCGAATCTTTGGCAGTATATAAACATAATCTTTATATTATTACAGGTACAGAGTCTCAAAAGGTTTCTAAGACTAACTCACAACTTTTAAGATCCGAAGCGAAACATGATAAATCGCGTCGTATTTTCCACTCAGAAAGTCTGGGTGACTCTTGGAGAGAGAGCACACCTAAAAACAACCTCTTATCAAGTAGACTTTCAATTGGTAAACATACAAAAATTTCAGCAAACGGAAAATCACTGTATGTATATGGAAGTTATACAATGCACTCAATGGATCAGGGGAAATCATGGGATGCGCTTGAATCCGATGTGACTGCAATTATACCAAGATATCCGTCTGTATTCTCACTGACCAAAGAAACTTATTACAATATCAATATGTCCGGTCTTCACCGTTCAACTGATAATGGTATCACATGGCATCCGTTCATGGATGGCATTTTGGGAACAAGAGTCTTCGATATGATAGCATTTAATAATAGATTATATGCGAATACTGGTAATATCATTCTTGTACAGACGACCAATGAAAGAGGATGGGAATCAATGCCTGTTCAATCTTGGAAATCCACAGGGAAAGCAATTCCAATTACGCACCAACACATCAACCATCTTACTGAATCAAAGTTTGCAATAGTCAATAATGTACTATATGGGATTATCCAGCAAGGAAATAAACTGTATATTTACAAATTAACGGCATACGATACTCATTTTTCAATGATTAAAGCAATACCTTTTAGTGAGATTACAACGAATTCTGATAGACCTCCTACCTTTGGCTCTTTTACTGTAAGTGATAATATATTCTATATAGAATTCAATCGCAGACTATTCAAATGGGAAGATGGAGATACAAAAATAAAAAATACAGGAGTAATTGATACGACTAAATACTCTAAGGTCAATGGTAATGGAGGATTAAAGATCGCAGCTTCATCAGATACTGTTTATGTTGGTAAACGGGGATGATCGTGGGGACAATTGGCAAGACATTACATCAAATCTTCCATTCACTGTCTCAAATTTCAGAGATATTACAATTGTTGGAAATACCGTTTATGTTTCTACAGACAAAGGTGTTTTGGCTTCACAAAACGGAGACCACTGGTGGAGATTAACAAATACTGATGGGAAACATATTATCATAGATAAATTCACTACTCACAAGTCAAACATATATGGGGCAAGTGATACTGGAGCTTATTATTTAGATCAGCAAGGTAATTGGGAACAAATCTATCCAAACATACAAGATAAGGTTATTTCTTTAACTTGTACTAACGATAAACTCTATATCGTTACTGAACAGCAAGGCATACGCTATGCGTCCATTAAGTAATAAGTCTTGTTCAACATTGAATCTTCACATATAGGTAATAAATATGGACAAAAATTATAGATATGAAGGTGTACATCTCAAGCCTCAAATTGCCGAGAAGCTTATTTTAAAGCTATACTCAGGAAAAACTGTTACCAGAAGCGAAATTGACATAGGGGTAATTCAATTCCATGAATCGGCAGGTGGCTTTCCATCAACTGCTAAAACAAACCCAATTCGCACAGCATTGAGATACCTAAAGGAAAATGGTCTTGCAGAAAACATCTCCAAAGGACCTGGTAGCACTTGGCGAATTTCGAAATTCAACAATTACAATACGGTCTTCTTTGAACCGACAGACACTTAAAGTTACATCCACAACTTGATAACATTAAACATGGTAAAAAATCATTTATTTTATTTACAGATGGAGCCAATTATTTAGATTGACATCACCTAAAGTGTAATGAGTTTCCAAGAAACAGATAGAAATGTATATAAGAAAGAGAAAGACAGGTAACATATGAGTTACCTGCCACTTCTACATAAGTATAGATTAATTCGGAACTTGCGCGGAAGCATCATCTATATCAACTTTTAGTTGGAGATCTTGATCCATTGAGGATTGCGAGTTAGAATCGGGATTTATTGGTTCCAAAGGAAAGGAACCGTTAGCCCAACTTGATGCTGACGTTAAACCTATGTCCTGAGGAATATCACCTGTTTGCGGTTTTCTAAACTCATTGGTCTTATATACCCACCAAGGACCGTTATAACTTAAATAGGGAGAAAAATCTGGTTTTGCTCCATCTACATTTATTGATGTCGATAGGCAATACTGTCCTTTATAATTAGGATTATTAGCATAGGAATAGAAATCTGCACTGCAACTATACACATCCTCACCAGCATCTATATCTATGTAAACTTTTCTTGATGTATCAACTTCTAAAGGACCGTCCCCATCCGCACAACGTTCCCAGTTCCCATCCATATTCGGGAAATCATCAAAAGTACCGTAGTCATAGAAATCAGGATCAGTTGCCTGAACTATACCAGTAATTATCACTCCGCTGATTATTACTACAATTAGTAAACTATAAACAAATCTTCTCATAATAAAAATTCCTTCCTTATTTTAAATCTAAAAATTGATATGGGTCAATACCTCCATCAGTAGAATCAATTATCTTAATTCCTTGAGGCACATCACTTTCTTTAAGTACACCCTTTGTTTCAATGATATCTCTGAGAGCTTTCCCGGCTTCTCTATCACCTGACACACCAATTGCATATTTTTCCACGGTGCCGTCGTATCTCACTCGATCTTTCCATTCAACATAAACAGTACCGGGAATATTCACATATATCTTCCCGTCTACCATTGCCCCACCGAGGGCATGTATACCTTGCTTCCACAATTTGATTTGGACACGCAATAGTAATTCATGTGCTACAGTAAGAGATTCTGGATAATCCCAAATATTCTGTGCAGGATAATCAACTGGAATCTCAGGAAAAGGACCAAAACCGTTGAATGAAACCGGTCTCTTTGTAGGTTCAGGGAATCTTTTCTCTATTGATAGGTCTATATCATCATATGTCACCTCTTTCACGAACAAGTCCGTATTTTCTGTTCGGTTTTCAGTAGATGCTGTCAGATTTTCCTCAGATTTAGACACCTCAGGTGTTGACACCTGAGGCTGGCTATTTATCCGATCATTTTTCGACAAAACAAATTCCGACCTAACATCAGTATCAGCAAGCTGCCGACTGAATGATGCTATTGTATGTTCATAAAAGAGGTAACACACACCAGAAAAAAGAACAAGAAAACAAATTCCGCCAAGTATCCATTTGTTTACAATAAGTTCTTGAATCATATTTACCTCGTTTAAATAACTGTCTCGTTATAGTAGTAAAATATCTAATGTTGTTTAAACTTAAAAACATCAGACATCTTCTATAATTAAAGACATATAATTTAAAGGTAATAAGGTGCAAAAAATGAATGCATAGATTTCTGTGCTATAATCTTAATGCACACATTCTAAGATTAGATACAAGGACGTTCTAAAAATATCTCATAGAAACAACAACCGAGTCTTATAACAACTTCGGTTGGACACTACATTACGGATTTCTGATTTTAGAAAACCTAATACTCATTATTCCACTTATACGACAATACTTACAAAAAACGATTCACAATATCAAACAATTTGTAATGCTTTTAATTTTGATGAACTTATATTTTCATTTTTTGCACCATTTCATACCTAAATATTATGTCTTTAATTATAGAGACAGTGACAATATCACTGTTTGTAATTTGAGTTTGAAGTTTTTCTGTATTTTCAAATAACAAAAGGAGATTTATTAATGTTAAAGTTCAAGAATATCATCATTGCATCTGCAATTTTTCTGAGTTTACTGGTAATTATAAGTAATAGTTCTGCAAATGAAATAATAAGTATGTATCCGCAGTATAATAGTGGATACTACACCTACGATGGAAGCCTCTATCATACGTCTTATCTAAAGACCGATGTTGCGTTTTATGATATCTATTGGTATATTAACGGTGATATTATAGAACGGACAGATGGTAGTAATAATACGACAGAGAAGGAATACAGATGAAAAATAAATTTTCAAGTCAAAGCAGGCTTAATTGTGGATACCTACTGATATTTCTGTTGTTTATAGAATTTACTTTATGTAGTCATGCCAAGATTGCCTTCACAACCAAACGAGAAGGTGAAACGGCATTTCATATCTATGTGATGGATGATAATGGTAGTAATCTCAGAAGAATAACATCTGCAGAATCTTGGGATCGAACACCAAGATGGTTTCCAGACGGGAAACGTATACTATTTGTAAGAGACCATAATCCTGGAACGGGATGTATAGACAGTAATGAATTCTTAATAATTGATGAGACAGGATTAAATGAACACAGGTTTATGATAAGTCACCCTACTGATAGAAGACCAGTCATATCACCGAATGGAAAACAAATTGCATTTAATAGTAACCGATCAGGGAATTGGGATATCTATACTTTGAACTTAGAAACTGGAAATATGAAACAACTCACAGAAAACTTGCATTTTGAATGGTCTTATAGAATGGATTGGTCCCCAGATGGCAAACAGATTGCGTATCAACACGATGGGGAACATGATACAACTTGGAATATATGGATAATGGATGCAGATGGGAAGAATAAGAAAAGACTTACTCGCAACCCGGGTAAAGACATATACCTTATTAGAGGAGCTCCCGTTTGGTCATCATCTGGGAGATACATTATGTATGATGATCATTTATTTAGAGTAGATGCAAATCGGAAATTACATCCTACTGCATCTCAGTTGATAATTCATAATGTCTTTACAGGATTTCGTCATATCCATGATTTTCCAAAAACCTTGGGGATCGCATCAGGATGTTGGATAAATGATGATCGTAATGTATTACTTTCTATGAAAAAAATTGACGACCCTACATCTAACTATGAAATCTATAAATACAATTTGGAAAGTGGTAACCTCAAAAACATAACAAATGCTCCAAATAACGACTATCATCCACATTGGATAGAAGGTTACTCTTCTGTGTCCCCGATGGATAAACTGACAACGCAGTGGGGACAACTTAAAGAAGAGTATTGAAATTGCAATTCATGCTGTGGGTATACCGTCTATACTTAAGAAGGTTACTCAAACTACAAGACCACGAATGAAAAGAAGGACCGCGTAAACCCGTAAAGGATGAACCTGAACTTGTTGAATACTTCTTAGGACAT
>CAZZBB010000085.1:0-66274 GCA_964652195.1 uncultured bacterium
TATTTTTGTTTGGTGTTGATGCAAACACCACGCAACGTTGTATTCCGAATGGTGAACGATGGATAGGTTGGGAATGTTTACCTCGTGAATGCCCTCCAAATTTTAAGCGGTGTCCGACCCCACCGGTACTTTTTGGTGAGTGTGAATCTGGACAGTTTCCTAAAGTTCAACCATTTCCGATTTGTCCAAACCGAAAACTGAAACCATCCTGTTCGTTGGACGCAATAATATCAAAGGATGGCTCATTATATAAGGAGTGAAACTCATGAGAAAGAAAATGTATTGGGGAATCGTAACCCTTATTATACTAATACTTGGTGTCACTGCTGTTTTATTACTGCGGGATACAGACACCGAGCCTGAAGTTATCTACAAAACAGATGTAGAACCTGCAAGGAAAACAGAAACACCGATTGCAGAGAAACCGACCGCAAGAGAAGGATTCGAAATGGTGCAACATGGGGATCATTGGCATGAAGTGCCGATTGATGAACCGGAGATAATGCAAGATGAACCTACCACACAATCCGATTCTGTCAAACCGTATACCGGTCCATTGACATACCACAAGGAACTTTTAAAGACGCATCCTGTTGAAGCACTTCGTAAGCAGGCAGAAGAACGTGGACATTGGAGTGCGAAATGGATACCCCCATTTCCACCTGATGACACGGAAGCTGCTGAAATTGCCAAAGCGGTGTATATCTGGGTAGACTACTATATTATCAAGGGGAACTCCGACAAGGACCCCAGACCCCCGGAAATCGCACACGCAATACAGGTGACGTCCGATTTTGATAAAAAATTCTGGGAGACGTTTGATCCCGCTCAGAGGGCAGACCCCAGAACATGTGATTTATTGAAATTGATATGGGCAAGGCGAAATCAACCCATTTACAGAGCTTTTATATGGACATCAACATTTGACAAATAAAGGAAAACGTCATGAAAAGAAATTATTGTTGGACTATCGCTGTATTTACCCTTATCTGTTCAGTCGTTTTCTTAGCCATCATGAGTCTTGCGGGAACTGAACCCAATGAAACAACACAACCACTACGGGATGCATTAAGAGACGAAACTACCCAAGTGACTATAGAAATGGGTGTGTTGCGCGATCTTCAAAACGAGATGTGGCGTCTGAAAAGTTCGTGGGATTCGTGTCAACGTGAACTCAGGGAACTGGGAATAGAGGAGTTAAACAATACGGCTCAATTGGATGTGGTCAATACCATAGTGAGGATGTGGAACATACCAGACCACGCGGCAGATAGATTATGGCAATAGTCTCAACTCGTATATGCAAGAGGCAATTGATATAGTGTCGACACAGTTATTATATACGGATTGTGCCGTTGATCTTTACGATGGGGCTTGGTCTGCGTTATCTAATGCTGTTTGGACACATAACTATGGTCACAACTCGCCATCCGAAACAGATCATTCTACTCCAGGCTTCGTATCTGACTGGAAATATCGTACTGATTTCCCGTCTTTCCTCTGTGCGGGGGATTGTAATGAGTCGTTTAAAACTCCTGTCTCACCCAACAGGAAGATTTGTGGTGATGATGGAACCGATGTTGCTGGATGTGGCTTCGTATACTTTACCTGTATTCAGAAACAGAATGATCGCCACAAGAAGCAGAGTTGTACAAGGGATTTTTGCGATGAGGATTTCCGTAATTGTACAAATCGGAATTGCAAATGGTCGTTTATTCCGTTCTTAAACCATAAGGGTAGTAATGACGATGATGACGCCGACTCTGAGGGGGCTTCCAACCCAGATCCACCCTCCACGCCGTCTTACCATGCGTGTAGTGTTCATGAGACGACTGTATCTGGTAATCATTCTTCGACGACGCCGCCTTGTGGTGTGAGTTCCCATGCGACTTATGCGTGTCAAATCGGTTCCAATCATAAGAACGCGGTGACTTGTCCGACCGATTCGAATGGTCAGGATTGCGACTACGGTAGTTATTATGCGTGTAGTCCTCATACACATGCGTATCCTTCGGTAGACAACACGCCGAATTGTTCAAGTTGTACGGATGGGTGTTCAAGCTGCCAAGCGACGTGTGCATTGGGACATGTTTATGATCCCTCCAAGGCGAATCAGGTAAGCGAGCACAAGACGCGCACGTGTCGATTCTGCAGTCAAACGTGGCATAAGTGTCTACCTTCAACCGCTCCGAAATGTAGAGAACCTAAGCGTAAAAAGCAGAATAGACACTGTTGGGCAGCAGAAGATTAACGTTGTCTACTTGACAGAACATTAGTTTTTACAGGCAGGTATCCGTTTGGATATCTGCCTATTTTTGAGTTAGCAATAATACCCAAAACAAGTGATATGCGTTATAATAGGATTAGATGGTAATTGAGGCGAACCCTGTCAAATAAGCGGATAAAAGATGAAAAAGTTGTATAATATTAGGAATATGGATATATTGCTGTACGTAGTAATATCAAAGGGTGGCTCTTTATATAAGGAGTGAAACTCATGAGAAAGAAAATGTATAGGGGGATAACGTCTCTGATTCTTATCATCGGTGTTGTGTGTGTATACTTTATGTTGCAACCCGATCCGGAACCAGAAAAGAAGTATATAGTGCCATCAGAGGTTGACCTTGAACCAGTAAGAGAAACAAAACAACCGCCACGAGAGGCAAAAGATGGCTTTACATGGGAATGGTACGATGAACGCTGGCATGAAGTGCCAATCGCACCGAATGAGCAGGTAGAACAATCTGAGCAGAATGAACCTGTGCAGGTATTCAAGCCTGAATCAACCCAATCTCAACTGGCTGAATGGAAATTACCGATTCCTGAAGGTTCTGATCCGCGTGATATTGACCTTGAAGCCATACATGCCTTACGGATAAAAGTGTTTTCCAAACTGACAAACAGTGAAATTCATCAACTGAATGTAGACACATTGAACTTGCTCCCATCAGAACGAAAACTTATTGGATTTGCAAGGTATGCTGAATTATTTTTAAGGAATCCGGATTTAGCGGTAGAGTGGAGGAAAGTCTTAGAACGAGAAGAAAAAGCGCGCACCCTATATGGTGCACGTCCTGCACGATAAAGGAACGTAGGAGTTATTCTTTTCTGTAGGAGGGGATTCCGATCCCCGATCTTACATTATCGGAAATCAAACACAAAAGGATAATATGTAAAATATAGTCATACTAAATTTTAACTAACACAATTTATGTAATTATAAGTTTTCATTAAAAAAGCTTAGGACAGACACCCTTTTATAATTCAAGTATTTTGGCGAAAGTATTGATAAAACTCACATTATTTAAAAAAATAATGAAGAAAAACGGAACATCATACATCATATCTTAAAGTCAGTCAACCAATTACGGTTAGTAAAAGTATATGTTATACTTGACATGTAAATATATAAATGTTATAAATGTAATTTCAATAAATTAAATATGGAAGATAGACCAATGAGAGATTTACATACACTATTTACCAAATTATAAATATATCTATGAATTCAACCAATAGATCATACAACAATTTACAATCAAATCAAGAACAAATGCTATCGGCAAAATATGAAAATCTCAAGCAATATCAGAACAAAAAAATCAACAGAAAAAATGTTAAATTACTTTTTTCACAGAAAAGTGTCCTATTTCAAATTCGTCCGAGGATACAGTCTAAGACAAGGGTTATCGCCAATTTACATGAATATGAAAAACCGCAAAAAGTTACGATTTTGTAACTTTTTTGAGCAAAAAACGGACAAATTTGACCAAATTTTATGGTTTTTTCCTAAATGTTCTACTAACACAACACCTGCGAAGTGAGATAAACACTAAACTCGTAGTCAAAATTAGTAAAATGGATAATTTAAGAAAAAAGTTACGATTTCGTAACTTTTCGCAAATAAAGTGTAAAAAAAATACGCACCCCCAATTGAACAACAATTTCAATTTTGATGCATTTTATAGTATACTTTAATGATATACTCTT
This sequence comes from uncultured bacterium, assembly GCA_964652195.1. Taxonomy (GTDB): domain Bacteria; phylum Poribacteria; class WGA-4E; order WGA-4E; family WGA-3G; genus MSPOR6. Next base: position 3,991 of record CAZZBB010000085.1, read on the forward strand.
ATAAACGAACACTGCAATGTATAATTCATGACGCTATACTTCATTTAGGTGGAGGTAATGAATGGTAAAACAGATAACAGATGAACAATGGGACCATTTTGATATACATGGATACGTCCGTATTGGGCAGGTAGCAACTGATGATGAATTAACACAGTTACAACAACGTATGGATGACATCATGCTCGGGAAAGCGCCTCTTGACTATGATAAGATAATGATGCAACTTGACCGTGCCCCTGGAACAGACAGACCCGGTCCTCAATCCGCAGGACATAAAGGGGTAACTCTATTATATCGAAAAATTCAGAATCTTGAATTTGATCCATTTTTTTTGTCATATTTACAGAATCCTACCTTTGAAGAAGTCTGTACAAAGATCTATGGTAAAGGTGTCCCAATATTGTGCTTTCGTGCCATGTTTATGAATAAACCAGCACATGAAGGAACATATCTTGTTTGGCACCAAGACAGGTGGACTGACCTGACTCTTGACCCGCAGATTACCATATATACCGCTTTGGATCCAGCAACAATAGAGAATGGTTGCGTCCATATTATACCGGGATCACATAGTAGTCTAATAAATCCATCGCATGGATCTGGATTTCTTTCCCAGGAGCAAATTGACGATATAGTTGAGAATGCAGAACCCATACCGTTGGAATTAAAGGCAGGTGAAGTCGTTTTACTTCATAATTGGATGCTTCACAGTTCAGGAACCAACCAGACTGATATACCCCGCCGTGCTTTTAGTGTATGCTACATGCACGGGGATACAAAATCTCGTGGGGGTGGTACATTTAGACGCGTATTTGGTGAAGGAGCAATCACTGTAGAGGACTTGGCTAAAACTGCTTAGACTGATAAAAGCGGCGTATTCACCTATTTTACTCTCATTACAAAGAAATTTTTTACGTTAAGGAGCATAATATGTCAAAAATTCGACTCGCCATGATAGGATGTGGTGGTAACTCCTCCGGCCACGCGAGACGGATGAATGGAAATCTAGATGTGCAAATCATCGCTACATGTGATGTCAATACCGATATTGCAAATGGTTATATTGATAGAAACCTGTCAGATCTAAAACCACGTCCGCAGGCTTATGACGATATTCCTCAACTATTCAATGAAGAAAAACCTGATGCAGTGGTTATTTCAACCCCACATACATTACACTTTGAACAGGGGATGCAAGCATTGGAAGCTGGTTGCCACGTTCTTATGGAAAAACCTATGGTCACCTCGTCTGAAGATGCCTATAAACTTGCAGAAAAGGTTGACGAAACCGGTTTAATTCTTACAATTGGCTACAATACACCATGTTCGGCAAATTTTCACTATATTCGAGAAATTGTACGAAGTGGAGAATTTGGAAAATTGGAGTTAGTAATAGGTTACATTACACAAAATTGGAAACGGGCAACTACTGGGGCATGGCGACAAGATCCGAAACTCTCTGGCGGGGGACAGGCTTATGATAGTGGTGCCCATCTACTCAATAGTCTGTGCTGGACAGTTGAAGCAAAAGTAGAAGAAGTTTACGCATATACTGACAATATGGACACTGAAGTTGACATTAATTCTTCTATTAATGTAAAATTTGAAAACGGTGTCCTCGCTTCAATGGTCGTTAGTGGAAATTGTCCCAGTCCAGGTGGCACACACATGGCTTTGATTTTTGATGACGGCAGAATTGAAGTCGATGGATGGGGTGGCGGATGGATTCGTGTATGGAAAGGTGGAGAAGCATTAGATCCTCCACCGATTTCACCTGAAATGTCTGCAGGAAGTCCTGATGACAACTTCATCAATGCAATTTTAGGTAGAGCGGAACCACGCACCAGTCCAATGAACGGTATCATTCAATCAGAACTAATGGACCTAATTTATGAATCTGCAGAAACCAAAACACCCGCAAGACCTAAACGGTGAATAGGAATATTTTACATTGAATAATAACCCATCCGACGACAAACTTCAGGAATCAGATACCGGATCTGAGGAAATACAATTCAGGTCCGGTTATGTAAGTATTATTGGGGCTCCAAACGTTGGGAAATCCACGCTCCTAAACTCAATCTTAGGGCAAAAATTAGCTATTGTCACCCCAAAACCACAAACAACACGAAATCAAATTAGAGGTATTGTTACCACTGATACACATCAGATGATTTTTGTAGATACCCCCGGTTTAATGGATCCAAAATATCGTTTGCAATCAGAAATGGTACGAACTGCATACGGGGCATTACGTGATGCTGATGTCGTACTATTTGTAATTGATGTAGCACGTCCTAATTCTGAAATTGAAGAAAAGGTTATTGAACAACTTAGTGGAAGAAGACTAACCAAGACTATTCTTGTACTTAATAAGGTAGATCTTGTTGAAAAACCAACTCTATTACCCTATTTTGATAAGTATAGTACGAAGTATGATTTTGACGTCATGATTCCAATTTCCGCACTAACTAAAGATGGTGTACCAGAACTCCTAGAACAGATTACCCCATATTTACCTCCTGGCCCACTTTATTTTCCTGAAGACCAACTCAGTGATCTACCAGAACGTTTTTTCATTTCAGAAACAGTCAGAGAGAAAATTATGCTAATTACGCAAAGAGAAGTTCCGTATGCGACTGCTGTTGTTGTAGAAGAATTCGAAAAGAGAACACGACGAAACACGGACGAAATAATATATATAAGAGCAATTGTTTATACAGAAAAACAAACCCAAAAACAGATTATAATAGGTAAAGGTGGAAAGTTAATTAAACGAATAGGAGAATTAGCACGTCTTGATATAGAGAAATTCTTGGACTCACACGTTTTCTTAGAGTTATATGTTACTGTGAAGGCAGATTGGCGAAGGGACGTTGTTCAAATTAGGGAGTTAGGGGGTTTCTTGGACTTGTAATACACTATATCACATTATACCCTCTAAATCTAAAGTAAGAATTTTACCTAATAATTACCATCCTTTAAATTCGATTTAAAACTGTTAATATCTTAGAATAATATAAGGATTATGGAATGACAGAATCCTCAATTGACATACATGGGGCACGAGAGCATAATCTCAAGAATATAGATATACAATTACCAAAAAATAAGTTAATTGTATTCACGGGTGTGAGTGGTTCTGGAAAATCTTCCCTTGCAATTGATACAGTTTATGCTGAAGGACAACGTAGATATATTGAATCACTTTCTGCATATGCCCGTCAATTCTTAGGTCAACTTGGGAAAGCAGAAGTAGATAAAATTGTTGGTTTATCACCCTCCATCGCAATTGATCAAGGTTCAACGGGACATAATCCCCGTTCAACTGTTGCCACTGTTACTGAAATCTATGATTATCTTCGTGTTCTTTTTGCACGTGCTGGACAATTTAACTGTCTTGAATGCGGACAAGCAGTAGGTTCGCAAACTATCGCGGATATCGTAGAACATATTCTCACCTTCCCACCGCGCTCCCGACTTATGATTTTAGCACCTCTTGTTAAAGGTAGACGTGGAGAATATCGAAGAGAACTATCAAATGCACGTAAACTTGGTTTTGTCCGTGCTCGTATTGATGGTGAAGTACATGAAATCAATTCTGATATTGCCCTCAATCCAAATCAAACTCATAACATTGACCTTGTTGTTGATAGGATCATAATCAAAGACGACGTACACAGTCGTGTGGCAGAAGCCGTTGAAACTGCACTTTCCATGGGTGATGATAGTATAATTGTTAATGTAGTTTCATCAGATAAAAACGATAAGAAGGCAGCCTCTGAAGGTGAAGATCTTCTTTTCAGCAGGCAATATGCATGCACTAATTGTCAAATCAGTTATGATATTCCTGAACCTCGTCATTTCTCTTACAACAGTCCTTATGGTATGTGTGAGCAGTGCCGCGGCTTAGGGATGCAAATGGCTATTTCCCCCAAACTAATCATACGTGATGAGGCACTTGCAATCTTAAAAGGCGCGATAGCTTCTTGGGAAAAACCAAATGAAAATGAGAAAATGATTGCGAAAACACTCGCTGAACACTTCGATTTCAAACTTAAAACTCCATGGAAAGACCTTTCCTCTGAACAAAAGCATGCAATTCTCTACGGTACCGGGGACACCATACTTACTTTCCATAAGCCTTTAAAAAATAAAATGGTACGGAAATTCCATGGACGTTTTCAAGGGATAATTCCTACAGAGGAGAGAAGATGTCAACAATTGGATGTTGAAGAAAATAGTGACGCCGGTCCAGACTATTTTGTAAAAATGCCATGCCGCGAATGCAATGGGACACGACTAAAAGATGGTGTAAAAGCTATTACAATTGCCGGAATGAATATCACTGAAGTGCTTGATATGTCCATCCAAAAAGCATCAGAATTCTTTGAAACCCTTGAACTACCTGAACGTGAAGCTTTTATTGCTATTGAACTTTTGAAGGAAATTAGAGGACGACTGGGATTTCTATTAGATGTAGGGTTAGGGTATCTAACCTTATCCCGTTCCGCACCAACTTTATCGGGAGGTGAAGCACAACGAATTCGGCTTGCGAGTCAAGTTGGTGCAGGTTTAAGAGATGTTACTTACGTTCTTGATGAACCAAGTATTGGTTTACATCCGCGGGATCATGCAGGGTTACTAAAAACACTATTGAATCTTCGCAATCAAGGTAACACAGTAATTGTCGTTGAACACGATGAAGCCACAATGTTAGTTGCTGATTGGTTGGTTGATTTCGGACCAGGAGCAGGAATTAAGGGTGGCCAGATTACAGGTATGGGAACTCCTGACGAATTGATTGAGGATAACGATTCACTGACTATACAATATTTACGCGGCGAGAAAAAAATCGTACAACCTGATACACGAAGACCGACAGGTGAAAAATGGGTACAAATATGTAATGCACGTCAAAACAATCTGAAAGAAATTAGTCCGAAAATACCAGTTGGCACACTCTGTTGTGTAACTGGTGTGAGTGGTTCCGGTAAAAGTTCTTTAATTCATGATATTCTCTATAATTCACTTGCCCGGGATTTGATGAAAGCAAAAACTGTTCCAGGTGATTACGATCAGATACATGGAATAATCGGGGAGGAAACTGTACCAGTTTCAGATGTTGTTGATAAAATCATTAACATTGATATGGCACCAATTGGAAGAACCCCTCGATCAAACCCCGCTACCTATACCAAGATTTTTGATAATATTCGTTCATTCTATAAAGACCTGCCAGATGCTAAACTTCGAGGATATAAACCTGGACGATTTAGTTTTAATGTCCCTGGGGGAAGATGTGAAGCCTGTGTTGGGAATGGTGCAAAGAAAGTTGATATGGGACTACTCGCTGATGTGTGGATTGAGTGCGATGTTTGTAATGGTAAACGGTATAACAGCGAAACACTTGCAATTAAGTACAAAGAAAAGAATATATCAGATGTATTAGAAATGGATATTGATACAGCACTTAACCATTTCGCTGATATACCAAAAATCGCAAGGGGCCTACAACTACTCCATGATGTTGGTCTGTATTACATAAAACTTGGGCAACCAGCTCCAACACTTTCTGGGGGAGAAGCACAACGTATTAAATTGTCAAAGGAACTTTCAAAAAAAAGTACTGGTAAAACTCTGTATATACTTGATGAACCTACCACTGGTTTACACTTTGATGATGTAAATAAGTTGCTGACAATTCTTCATCGGTTAGTTGAAGAAGGGAATACAGTAGTGGTTGTTGAACATAATCTGGAAGTCATTAACTCATCAGACTATCTCATTGATTTAGGACCAGAAGGCGGAGTAGATGGTGGGAATATAGTTGCTGTTGGAACTCCAGAAGAAGTTGCAAACAATCCTGATTCATATACAGGTCGTGCCCTCAATGGTGAATTTGATCTTTGGAAATCAATTGAAAAAGTTCCAGTTATGAGTGAAAACGGTGATAACATACAATCTGTATTAGAAGAATCCGATCCAGATTTCAACAAATCTATCTATGTTCGGGGAGCTGAGGAAAATAATCTTAAAAAGATTGATATTGAGATACCACATCAAAGATTAACTGCATTCACAGGTGTCAGTGGTTCTGGAAAAACATCATTAGCTCTTGATACAATCTATGCTGAAGGACAGAGAAGATACATAGAAACTCTTAGTGCTTATGCCAGACAATTTATCGGAACTATGGAAAAGCCTAAAGTATCGAAAATTGATGGATTATCTCCTGCTATTGCAATCACACATTCCAGTCCGAGTCAAAACCCTCGATCAACAGTCGCAACAATTACTGAAATCCACGATGGATTACGTACCCTTTATGCAAGATGGGGACAACCCCACTGTCCTAAATGTAATGTTGAAGTTCGTCCACAAGCTGCACAACAGATTGTAGATAGTGTCTTCACCCAACAAAAAGACAAGAGAGTTGATATACTTTCCCCGTTAACAAACTTCAGGGTTGATGTACATGAACATGAAGTGGCAATTGGTGAAATACGTACACCTGGTTTGAAAGGTAACGAGGACTATGTAGATGCTTTCAAAAGATTACAAAGGGTTGGATATGCCCGTGTACAAATTGATGGTGAAATATATCGACTTGATGAAGCACCTGATATCAAAAAACGTCGACAGCATGAAGTTTTCCTTGTAATTGACCGTCTGAAGTTAGTAGAGGATGAGAAAAGTCGATTTACTGAAGCCATTGAATTAGCATTACAAGAGAGTGAAGGTTTTGTGATAATTGAGGTTAAAAGCAATGAGAAAAAAACAGAACGGACTTTCTTTAGTGAACATGCGATGTGTTCAAGTTGTGGACGTAATTTTCCACAATTAACACCACGACATTTTTCTTTTAATAATAGATTGGGAGCATGTAGTACATGTGATGGTATTGGTAGATCATTAGAAAATGAACATGAAATCTGCCCAACCTGTAATGGAACACGGCTTGATGAATTTCCACGAAATGTACATTTCTCAAAAAAAACAATTGCAGAGTTAATGGCAATGTCTATTTCAGATATCAACGATTTCTTTTCAACGCGTGTGAAGTCAATAGAAACGCATCTTGCAACCACTACCGGGGCAGAAGAGGCAAAAGAAGCAAAATCTAAAGTAAGTGATGTTTCTACATCAAGAGCTACACACACAACACTTCAGTCACATACATCCCCCGAATTTGAAGCACAACTCTTACGACAAATACAGTTTCGACTCAAATTTCTGAAGGAAATCGGACTGGGTTATCTCGGTTTAGACAGACCTGCTCCAACATTATCAGGTGGTGAAATACGTAGAATTCGGCTTGCAAGTCAACTCGGAACTGGACTCACTGGTGTAACATATATTCTTGATGAACCGAGTATTGGTCTTCATCCACGTGATCAGGAACGGTTGATTCATGCAATGAAGGATTTACGCGATATCGGTAATAGTGTACTTGTAGTGGAACACGATAAAGATACTATACTTGCTGCAGACCATATAATTGACTTCGGACCTAAAGCAGGAAAACAGGGGGGTGAGATAATTGCAACAGGGGCACCAAGTGATTTCACCGATGAATCGGTTATAACCAAACCATCTCAAACGACAGATGAGGAAAATAGTAAGTCCAATGGAATTCCTGACACCAAAGGGCTTACACAAGCTTATTTATCGGATGATATGCAAATTCCGGTTCCTGCTGTTCGACGGCAAGGTTCAGGGAAATGGTTAAGGTTACTCGGGGCAGAAACAAACAACCTTAAAAATATTGATATAAAAATTCCTTACGGAACTCTTACATGTGTTACCGGTGTTTCTGGGTGTGGGAAAAGCTCTCTAATTGAGGGTACTCTAAGACCTGCATTAGAAGAACGAAAATCAATTAGAAAAGGAAGGGATCATTCTGATACTACATTCGGTGCAGCAAAATATGATAAAGTTCAAGGAATAACTCCTATTGAGAGATTAATACATATCGATCAAAAACCTATAGGAGAAAGCCCTCGCTCTAATCCGGCTACCTATACAGACCTATTTACAAAAATTCGTGAAATGTTTGCTGAACTTCCAGATGCTAAACTACGGGGTTTCAATAGGGGGAGATTTAGTTTTAATCTATCATACGGACAGTGTGAAGTATGTGATGGACAACGGTTTAATCGTGTAGAAATGCACTTCCTTCCTGACGTATGGATTCCTTGCGAAACATGCAATAGTACTGGATATAATTCTGAAACACTTGAAGTAAAATACAAGGGTAAAAACATCGCAGAAATCTTACAAATGACTGTTTTTGAGGCATTAGAACTCTTCAGTAATATTGCTCGTATTAAACGACCTTTACAGATGTTAGCAGATGTAGGATTGGATTATATACAATTAGGACAAGCGGCAACAACCTTATCAGGTGGAGAAGCACAACGGGTCAAACTTGCAAAAGAATTAGCACGACATCAAACTGGGTCAACTCTTTATATAATGGATGAGCCAACTACTGGACTACACTTTGATGATGTTCATAAACTACTCAATGTCCTTAATAAACTCGTTGATACAGGGAACACAATCGTTGCTATTGAACACAATATTGATGTCATAAAATCTGCTGATTGGGTTATAGATTTAGGACCAGAAGGTAGTGATGAAGGTGGATATCTTGTAGCAATGGGTACACCAGAAGAGATTGCTGAAGTAAAAGAATCACACACTGCACGATTCCTACGTGAAGTATTGTAATGATGATTGTTGAGGATATTAGGTTGTGTTTACATTTAGACAGGATTGACATAATATGATACATTTAGTATTGTATAACCATGCAATCTAAAAAAACAGATGAATCTCAACATTTACCCCATTCAATCAGTGATAACGCTTGGAATAGCTTGTTGCCATTCCTTGAAGCGTTTCCAAACATTTATGTCGGTAAACCTGAAGAATGTAGACTTTTTCTCTCAGCACTTGTATGGATAGCAAAAGAAGGTTCCTCTTGGCGTGCTATTCCTGAAGTATACGGATATTGGAACACTATTTATCGTCGGTTCGGCAGATGGTGTGATGCGGGTGTTTTTCAAGCCATCCATGAACATTTTCACGATGCTGCCGAAGTCACAACTATTCTGATTGATAGCACAATGGTACGCGCTCACTCCTGTGCTGCGGGTGCTCCCAAAAAATCGGAGGACAACAAGCACAAGCACTCGGAAGAGGTCGAGGTGGATTTACGAGAAAAATAAATCTATCTCTCAGTGATCAATGTGAACCGTTGTGTTTTACTCTTATAGCAGGTCAGCGTCATGATATTACCCAAGCAACTGAGTTGCTACAAGGCTATTCTTGTGAATATGTAATCGCAGATAAAGCATACGACTGTTATGCGTTCATATCGGAAATAACATCCCGTGGTATGACTGCTGTCATACCGTCTCGAAACAATCGCAAACACCCACGAGAACATGACGCAGAGTTCTATAAACTTCGAAACATAATAGAACGGTATTTCCATCGTATAAAACAGTATTGTCGCATTGCGAGGCGTTATTATAAATTGGCAACTCATTATCTCGGTTTTGTGTATTTCGTATCAATAAACATGAAACTTAAGAAAATGTAAACACTACCTAATCAATCTTGAATTAGGAGCGATTAAAAATAGATAGATGCAGAACCACAAAAAAGTCCTTATCACTGGTGCAGGCGGATATATCGCCGGGCGGATGCTGCCAGCATTTCGCGAAAGATATGATCTTGTTCTTCTTGATGTAAGGAATACCAATCGACAAGGTGAAGAGGTTGCAGATATTCACATCGTTGATGTAAGCGATCCCGACCGAAATGTGTATAAACACTATTTCGAAGGTGTTGATGCTGTAGTACATTGTGCTTTCAGAGGCGGTGGGTTTGAAGATGAACTTAACAATGTTCAGATGGCATATAATATCTATCGTACATCCGTTGAAATGGGTGTTCGTCGTGTCGTAGTATGTAGTTCAAATCATGCTGCAGATTACTATGAAAACCTTATCTGGGAAGGAAAATGGGATTTTGTCACACCAGAAATGCGTCCTTTATCTGATAACCTCTATGGATGGGCAAAGGAGGCTTATGAACACCTCGGTTTTGTATTTGCGAATGGAGATACCAGAGGAAGAATACTACAGAATGTGCAGATACGGATCGGTGCTCCACGAGAAACAGATCTTAATGATATAACAGCGGAAAATTATAAGAAGATGCATCGTGCCCTTGGTGCATATTTAAGTGTACGTGATCAGGTGCAACTTTTTGTAAAGAGTATTGAGACAGAAAATATAGAAGATGAAAACGGCGTTCCCTTCCAGATATTCTACGGAATTAGTGATAATTCACATAAGTTTTGGAGTATAACCAATGCCAGGAAAGTAATTGGTTATGAACCTGAAGACAATAGTGCTTATCGTTTTGCTGGACGGATAGCAGAGATTCTAAAACAGAAATAGCAACTCAATCCCACCTTAATTCTTCATTATGCCAAATGTCCCCTCAGACACACTCACATCAATTTGTCTAAACGTATTCGAAAAACTCAGTATCCCTGTAACTGAGGCAGAAATCGTTACGCGTTCTATGGTAAACGCGAATCTCGTTGGACATGATTCACACGGAGTCATCCATCTGCCTAAGTATGTAAAAGAAATAAAAGAAGGCCTGATTGTTCATGGAGCCTCAATTGATACATTACAGGAGTCTGCATCAATCTCTGTTTTGGATGGAAATTGGGGTTTTGGTCCTGTCATAGCAACACATGCTGTTGAATTAGCAATTCAGAAAGCAAGACAAACAGATGTTAGCATTGTTACCGTATCTCAATGCAATGAGATAGGAAGGTTAGGTGGTTATGTCTGCCTTGCAGCTGAAGCAGAGATGATAGGGTTGCTTATGGTCAACGATCATGGAGGAGGAACGTGTGTCGCTCCATACGGTGGAACAGAAGGAAGACTTTCTACCAATCCAATAGCTTGTGCTATTCCAATTGCGTCAAAAAATCCCATTGTTTTAGATATGTCAACGAGTGTAGTAGCATCCGGTAAGATACGCGTGAAACAGCACCGTAATGAACCTGCACCAGAAGGATGGCTAATTAATTCGGATGGAAAATCTACCACAAATGTAGAAAATTTTTATAGAGAACCACCAGCATCGATTTTATCGTTTGGTGGAATTGCTGCCCATAAAGGATTCGGTCTCAGTGTGATTGTAGATATTCTGGCAGGGGCACTTTCAGATGCAGGATGTAGCAGAAGTAATAATGCGCGCGTCGGTAATGGGTTGTTTGTCCATGTTATTAATATAGCGAGTTTTAGGAAGTTTTCAGGGTTTAGCGCGGAAATTGAACGTTTTGTTGATTATCTAAAATCTGCAAAGACTTCTGAAGGAGTAGATATAATACAGATGCCAGGAGAACGGGGTTGGAATGAAAAACAGAAAAGAGAACGGGATGGAATTCCCATTGACGAAGAGACTTGGAAACAAATTCAAGAATTAGTGTAGAGACTAAATTATAAACAGATAGGTTAAACTATTCAACAGTTAAAGATTCGCCTGTTACCGGATGAAAAAGATGTGCTTTGTCAATATCAAAACTAACTGTTAAGGGAGTGTTGTGTTGGGGTAAGTCTCCAATATTAGATTGTGCAACAAAATTGTGTTTATCGGTTTTTAGATATAGAAGAGCATGGTTTCCAAGTGGTTCAACCAGTTCTACTTGTGTTATTACACGGTTTTTTCCATTCCCATCTATCTGGATATCCTCTGGACGAATTCCTAACGTGACAGTTTCTGGAGAATGACTATTCAATGCAGTCTGTAATTTGGGATTTAATTCAAGCGAAAAATTTTCAAAACTTAGTTTCTGAGTCCCATCATTTCCTGTTATCTTCGTCTGAATAAAGTTCATCGGTGGGGAGCCAATGAATCCACCAACAAATTGATTTTCGGGGTTCTGGTATAACGTCCCAGGATCAGCAATTTGCTGTATTTTCCCTTCATTTAATACTACGATTTGATCCCCCATTGTCATGGCTTCCACTTGGTCATGGGTGACATAGATCATAGTAGCATTCAACCGTTCGTGTAGACGGCTGATTTCCATTCTCATCTGAACACGCAGTTTTGCGTCAAGGTTGCTTAACGGTTCATCAAATAGAAAAACTTTCGGTTGACGGACAATTGCTCTCCCAACAGCAACGCGTTGCCGTTCTCCACCAGATAGATGTTTGGGTTTACGATTCAAGAGATGAGAGATATTGAGTATATCTGCAGCTTCGGTAACCCGTTGGTCAATTTCAGTCTTTGAATGCTTTCGAAGTTTCAATCCAAAAGCCATGTTCTTATACACTGTCATGTGTGGGTAGAGAGCATAGTTTTGGAATACCATTGCGATATCCCTATCCTTTGGTGGGACATTGTTCACAATTTCATCGTCAATATAAATATCACCTTCCGTAATCGGTTCCAGACCCGCAATCATCCTTAACAGAGTTGATTTTCCACACCCTGAAGGTCCAACAAGAACAGTAAATGACTCATCTGGGATGTGAAAATTAGCACCTTGAACGGCGAGGACATCTCCTTCATATACTTTTGTAACATCTTTCAGAGATACCTCTGCCATTATCTTACCTCTGAACGTGTATGCAGGGAATTTAATAACATGGCGACAAGAAAACCGATAGCAAATCCGACGAAGAGTTGCCAAGTAAATAATGCTTTGATGAATGTTCCTCTATAGAAGAACGAGAAGATAGTTTCCATCTTTCTCATCTTAATACGGTCATATCCCTCTCCTCCTGAGGCTACTACTTTCGATTTCCCTAATCTACTACCGTATCCTTTCTTATGTGTGCTTATTGTATACCGACCAGCTGGTAAACCTGTCTTCTCGTATAATCCATTTTTATCGGTATAAACAGTGAAGATCTCACCATTGTGTGATTCTATTTCAACACGGACACCCTCTATAGGATTCTGTTGTGGAGATATATCTATAATATGTCCTCGCAGTGTTGCACCCCTATTCATTACAACAGTATCTTGTCCTAATGCAATAGGTATACTTAGAGAAAAACACAAGCTGACGACAAATATTAGAATAAGATTGATTCGTATCATTGTATAGTTCTTAGCGTGACTTTTGAAAAGATCCAACTTACAAAACCTAATCTGTTTAGGTTGCTATAGAATGAAGGAAATCTAATTATCGGTATTATCTCTATTTTGCTCAGTATTAGTTGGGGTCTGAACACCCTTAAGATTCTTATCAACCATTTCTGCTACAGCAGTTTCAACGTCGAAACCACCGAGATACGCCTTCTGAATAATTCCTTCACCGTCAATCATAAATGCTGTTGGAATCGCCCAGACCCCAAAAAGAGTTCTTATCTTTCGATCCTCATCCCAATAGTGATGCCAACTCAGTTCTTCATCCTTAATGTATTTTTCTGCTGGAGCCAATGTGCTATCAAGACTAATGCCGATAATCTCAAACTTCTGATCCTTATACTTTGCATAAGTCTTTTTGACTTTCGGCATTTCTGTAAGGCATGGGCCACACGATGTTGCCCAAAAATCCAGCAACACTACCTGTCCTCTGAAATCTTCCCAAGTAAGTTCTTCACCTTTCAAATTGGTTATCGTTATATCTGGTGCAGGTTTACCTATCCAATCAGTAGGTTTACTTAATGGAATAGATGGATTATTAGGTGTAGGATTACTTGGTTTGATTAACTTTGTCGCAGGTATGGACTTAGGTGGGTGGGTGTGGTGAGGAATTTTTAAGTTTTCTTCAACCATTTCACCCACTGCAATTTCCAGTTCGTGTCCACGTAAATTCGTCATACGGATTATACCTTCTCCATCAAGTAGGAAGGTTGATGGGATTCCTGTGACACCGTATTGTTCAGCTATGATCCCAGCTGGATCAAAATGGTGAACCCATTCAAGGTTTTGTTCCTTTACAAATGCTTCAAGCGTGGGTTTTGACTGATCCCAACTGATGCCAATAATCTGAAACTTTTTGTCTTTGTATTTATCATAGGTAGCTTTAACATTTGGAAGTTCTCCAATACAGGGACCGCACCATGTAGCCCAAAAATCAATTAGAACAACCTGACCATGATATTTATCCAAGGTGATTTCTTCACCATTTAAATCCATTACCTTAAACTCAGGTGCTGGTTTTCCAATCCATTCACTCGGTTGCCCCCCTATTGGTTTAGGTTTTGGTAATTCACCTGTACGTGATTCTATATCCATTTCAAGGATTTCTTTTGCTTTCTTCACTTGTGAACGTTTGTTATATTTTGGATGTTCAATCAAACTGTTATATGCTTCATCTGCTTTGGTGTGATTTCCAAGTTTATCATACGCTAAACCTAATTCTAATAGTATAGATGGAACATATCGCGCATCTGAATCATCTTTAAAGAGTGTTTCAAATACTGAAATCCCTTCTTCAACCCGTTCTAACCGGACTAAAGCATTTCCAAGGTAATAATACACTTCATCAATACGTTTGTATTTTGGATGACTATCAATAAAATCCTGTGATTTGGTAACTATATCCTCCAATGCATCAGCGTCATTCTTATTTATGTTCTTTTTAGCGATACTCTTTATCTCTTGATATTTATATCCTATTTTCGCTGGACTAATTTCTATCGCCTTTTCATCCGATTCAGCACTGGTGATGTTGGCGTTATAACCAAGTAATAACATCATAATAATGACACAAAAACTAAAGTAAGTATATCTCTTCTTAATTCTGCGATTCTGTATTTTCTGATTCTTGAATTGCATCTAAACCTCCTAAATCCGAAAGAAAAACGACTATTTTAAATCATATACTCTAAACATACGTAATATATTTCTGTGCTATTTTATTTTTCAAGATAAGGACTATTGATTTCTAATACAAGCTGCCTTACAGCATTCTCAAGTGCATTCCCTCGTAAGTTTGCGTAACGTATAATCCCCTTATTATCAATCAAGTAAGTTGTAGGTATTGCTTGTACTTGATATAAATTTGATATCTGACCAGCATTATCATAGAATTGTGGCCATGTAATTCCTTTTGTTTCTAAATATGTCGTAAGTTCGTTCAAATCATGATCTAAACTAATACCGATTATTTCAAAGTTCTGGTTCTTATATTTCTGATATGTACTCTTTACAAAGGGCATTTCTGTAAGGCATGGACCACACCATGTTGCCCAAAAATCAAGGAGGACTATCTGTCCGTGATACTTTCCTAACGACACTGCTTCCCCATTTAAATCCTCAACCTGAAAATCTATGGCTTTCTTACCAATAAAATTAGTTGATGTCGATGCATCTGATAATCCTTCAAGAGATCCTTTTCTGTCAGAGATATCTGTTTCAAGAAGTGTCTTGGCTGTCTTTGCAAATTGACCATTATTGTATTTGGAGTTATTGATCAATTTGTAATAGGCTTCATCTGCTTTATCATGCATACTTAACTTATCATAAGCAATACCCAAATTTAGCAGCCCGGGTTCAATAGAAGGAGCAAGTGGATAATATCTAATTAATTCTTCTAATACTTTTATTCCTTCTTCAGGACGATCAAACTCGACTAAAACAGATCCTAAGATATAATAAATTTGATCCACTTTATCGTATTTAGGATGTGCCTTGATAAAAGATTCAGATTTATCAATTATCATCTCAGCGGTTGCTGTATCGCTCGTAGTATTGAGTTGTTTTGAAAGTTCTAATATCTCCGAATATCCTTCACTTGCCCTTACAAGTGTAGTACTTGCAGTATCTATGCTTGAAGGGACACATGAAACAGCAAACAATGTTAATACTATGATTGTTGATAAAGAATACCATCTTTGTAAAATAACTATTCTACTATTTGAAACCACCTTAATCTCCTTGAAAAAACCTAATAAAAACCTAATATAGATAGTTTATAGTAAACTGTTGAATTAATGGAACATTTTGTGATGTATGAGGGAACTCCGATTCCCGACTATCACTGAGTTAAATCGCGATTCGGAGATCGCTCCTACAGGGATTTTGTGTTATAGTTTTCAATTTTCACTATAAATCAGATAGCATTTTGGAATGAATATGCCAATAATAACTTAATCTCTTCAGCTTGTACCTGTTTTAGGAACTCTGTACTGTCAGATGTAGGATCATTTTCTGCAGATTCACACCAATCAACAAACTGGAAACTATCCCAATTATCTTCAGATTCAATTGTATGGATTACCTGTGATAAAGGGTCCGATGGGTTTTCTATTTCTTTAGATAAAGAAAGGACACGATCACGAAGTGAAGGGAAAATGGGATGATCTCCAACCCTTCCAAACCAATACTTTGAATTACTATAGTCGGGTTCACGACGGTGCATCAGTCCGTGCCAATAACTACCCGTTTCATTTCCAAGTGTTTGTGATATTTCGTGAGATTCGTCCAAGGCATCATTCCAAAGGAGTAAGCCACTCTTGATCGCCTTCCCGTATGTATCATCTTTTACTTCTTGACCTTGAAAAAGATCCGCAAGGGATAGACCATCCAATGCATCAGTAAGATCATCATTCCAAGCATTCTCTGGAACAAGATTTGGCACTGGATTCCCTATTTCTAATTTATTTATGACTTCAGCAATTGTTTTAGTATATTCTACAACCATTCCTAACTCCTAAGTCTACATTTCAATTCTTCGGTTTAGTTTACCACCATTTTCTTGATATATCAAGGTTTTTGTCTTACCTTTATGGTGAATTTTGAAAATAAATCATAGATGAAGATTTAATAATAAATCAGGTAAGGTAAGCAGGAAACATTGAAAAAAATATGTAGATGAAAATAATAAGGCAGATAACCAATAACGGATACCTGCCTAAAAATAAAAACGGAATGCGGATTACTCTACAGTAACAGATGAGGAATCTGATGTAGAGTGCTCACCTTCATCCCCAAAATACGTTATGATTTCTACAGTACGGACACCTATATCGCCTGTGTTCCATGTTTTACGCAATACTGCTTCACCGCCACTCGCGTACTTGGAGTCTACAAGAATACCGTCTATTAACATCATTACGTAATACAGATCGGATTTACTAACCGTCACCTCAAGTGATTCATATACGTCGAAAACTGTATCATTATAAGCTATACTTGGAATTACATACTCATCGAGTTCTACTATCCATTCTCCATTATTTGAAGCACTTTTTGTTGTGTGGAAATCCGATTCCGCTTCTTCCCATGAACCGCCCGGAAATATTCCAGATAGAGTCCATTTCCAATATGTAGGCACTAATTTGATAGAACCACTCCCGTCCCATGAATATTCATTCGGATTGGTGTTAAAAGAACCATGATCTTTATATTTAATCTTCTCGGAATCTGGAGCCAAAAACAACGGGGCGAAACCCAAAGTTGCTCCAATTTTAGTTGAATGTGAGTTCGTATCATCCCCAAATTTTACTCCATCAATATTGCCGTATAAAATGATGTGTGCCCACCCTAAACCATGTGCTTCGGCTTCTATTTTCACGATAGGATTAGGCGGTTCCTTACCCTCCTGATACAACCAAAAGTCTACTCTGACGTTACCGTCTGCGTCAATTTCACGACAACGGGTAAAGGTAGCCCCATTTATATTGCATGAAATATCGGGATCACTTGTAAAACTCAAAAGTGGTATTTTCGGATCATGGATAAGGTGGGGATATACATACACCCCAATTGCAAACAGAAAACTAAAAATAAGAACCAAAAATAATACGCGTTTAAAAACTAACATCATAAACCTCCTACTTCCTTATTAAATGTTCTAATCCGTGTTCACGGAGTGCAGCATTGAACTTTTCTTCCGCCATACGATCAGCCTTTGATGCTTGTTCAGCACCGATAGAGGCTGACGACACGGAGAGAGGACGCATGCGTTGAGCAGATGCTTCAAGTGCCTCAATCTCCGCAGTAAGTCGAGTAACTTCAGCAGCATCGTCGCGTTTTTTCGCCCGCCACCGATCCAAATTGAGCTTATTGTATTTTTCATACTGCTCTTTTGTCGGTGCAAACCCAATGCCCATTCTAATTTTGATAACTGGTTCGTCCAATCTATGTAAAATAGGGTTACCGTTTTCATCTAATTCCGGCACCCAGGCATCCTTCCACACATAATCGTATCCAACTGGCGGCACTTTCAACCCAAATTGTGTATAAAATCGATCCGCGATGTGCTTCTGTTGTTCCGGGGTCAGCGAATGCCAATCAGGGAATTTGTCGGTTTCCTGCCCATCGGGAATATTGTCTTTCGCCTGTTCGCTTTCATCAGACACCAATGTTGCTTTGTTTTTTTCAAACCAGCCTTTAAATTTCTCCGTCTTTGACAATTTCTCTGCAATCGGCGTTTCTGTTGCCCTTGCAGGTTCGGTGTAATTATAGATAACTGTCGGTTCGGTGTCTGTATCCCGCATCAGCAAGAATACACCGGTACCGATGATTAGAATTATGAGGGTTAGGATCCCCCAATACATTTTCTTTATCATGAGTTTCACTCCCTAATTAAAATGTTATATTAATATATATCACTTGAGACCCAGAATTCTTTAGCTTTTTTTAATGAGAACTTATAATTACAACCTGTATAAGTTAAATTTTAGTATGACTATATTTTACATATTTGTCCTTTTGTGTTTGATTTACGTTAGTTTTCAAGCGCTTGTCAGTTTTAAATGTAGGAGGGAATTCCGAAATCCGTTTACAATGGGTCGTGATACGGAGATTGCTCATACAGAAAATAGCCTGTGTTAAAACAAACAATACTATCAGGTACCAATTCAGGTGTCTGTCCCTTTAGACATCTTATAACCTTATATCAACCTTAAACAGAAAAAGTTAATAGCAAATTGCAGATTTTTTCTATTTTGTACATTTTTTAGGATAATAGATAAGGTTTCTACCATCATATAGGTTTCTACCTAAAGTTTTTAATCAGTTTTATATCTGCTCCTTAATAATATGGTAAAAATCTGATGTTCAAATACCAATTCTATTTACATTGTTGAGATTATGAGTATTCTTAATAATTCCTTGATTAGATGGATTTAGGTTTTTTCAATACGTAATGGGTAATCATTATTTTAAAATTTATGAATAAAAATTGAAGTAATTTTATACTTCTTCCGACTTTGAGAGATGTATTGTTAATTACTTATATGTTAATTTATTTTGAGTGTCAATCTCCTTGCAAGAGTTTCGATTCATAGGTTTAGAAGATAGCCAAAAAACGGAAAAAGTTACACTTTTTGACACATTCTGTGACATTAATATACGGTGAAATTATGGCTATAAGACCAGTACTGGACTGGGTTTATAGTCATTAATTTAGAAGAAAGCAAAATTATGAATTTTCTCATTTTTGTGTTATTTCTCAGATTTCTGTTTCTGTGTTATATTTTCACAATAGTTAATATATTGTTGGAAATTATTAGTTGTTAGTTTATTGCTTTCAATTGTTAGTTGGTTGTCAGTTAATGTGATTTCTAAACAAGGGTTTAATGGTTTATATACCCCATCAATAATCTTTGTCAGTAGTTCTGAAATTTGTATAGGATTCATTGTTATCCTCAATTTTGTTTTTGAGTCATTTTGTTATAAACCGAGTATTGTTATAAACCGAGTAGGGTAAAAGGGTTGTATACAATTGCCTTATATTTATCATTATATATAAAATAATTATAACATATATAGAAGATGGTTGCAAACTTATTTTTCACATATGTTACTTTAGATGTAAGTATATAGGTTTTTCTTCATTGTTATTTATATTAATTGGAAATAATTGCGTTTAAGGGAGGGTTTTTGGGAATCTGAATCGCGGATTACTCGGATTTCATGGATGAAGTTGCCTGAATAGCGTAGTACGCGGATTTCCAGAAACGTCGTACCGAATAAGATAACGCTTCTGCTCCCTACCTATCATCCAGAGATTCTGAATCTATCATCCCAAGCGAGATATTTGATTGTATCAGAATAATCTTATACCCTGCAAATCGTATATCCGATAATGCCATATTACGCAATGTATCCATGACTTGTGGAATAGAAGTGCATCGAACAGGTGAGGTATCTTCTCCAAATTTAGTAATCCCGTCCATATAATTATGGTAGTGGTGGGGTTTTCCCACACGTTTATTACCTTATGAATAATTCAATCTTCATCAAACCCATTTACCATACCTTGACTCGGTCAATTGGTTTTGATACAATTAAAACATGACACAATAGCGAAAAGGCAAGGAAAATGAGACGTTTTGGTACACAAGGTCCCGTCAATTCTCAAGAACACTACTTCGTTTCACGTTCCGATGAAATTGTCGACTACATCAAACGTGTAGAAGATGGTAAATATATTGTCCTTTTTGCTCCACGACAAACAGGTAAAACTACCTTCTTTCAAGCATGCGAGATTTCATTGGACGCGCAGGTTTTAAAATTCTACAAGTTCCTGATACACCTCAAGAATCGGTTGGCAGACATCTCCTACTTGCTTATCTTGACCAATTTGTCAAAGTCATTGGTGGTTTTATGCACCTTGAGGTTCAAACTGGCAGAGGCAGGATGGACATCATTATAACCCACAACCAACAAAAATATATCATTGAAACGAAAATTTGGACAGGGGACAGTCGTTATCAGACAGGTAAGAAGCAGCTTGCTGCTTATCTCAACACAGAAGGTGTGAAAGAGGGATTCTACATTGTCTTTGATCATCGGGAAAATGCAGAACCGCGTGTAGAAACAGAAACAGTAGTGGGGTTGCAGATTCGGAGTTACGTTATTCCTGTTATGCAGGAGATGCCGTCGGAGAGTCCGATTTGAGATGTCTGTTTATTACCGACACGGCGTAAGAACCAGGCAAAACAATATCCATCAGATTTTCGTAAACTCCACAATAAAATGAGGAGACGTGTAGAGACAACGATTAGTCAACTCACGCAGCAGTTTCAGATTTCACTGATACGCGCCCGTTCGCATTGGGGCATGCTGACACGATCCAGCAATAAGTTTGGAGGTTTTACACTCGGAGTTTTCTTGAACAAATGTTTAGGACGAAAGTTGATGGCATTAACTGAAATAAAATAAGTGTTATTTATACTTCAAATAGAACTAAATTATTTCTTGACAATTTCTAACATTTTTTCTATAATGCTATTTAGACGTTAATTCGCGAGTTGCGTGGATTACGTCGGAGGTGGCTTTAAAAAATGCACCGACAGTGTCACAGCTTATTAACACCGTCGATGCGCAGCACTGCCATAGATATATAACCCAAGTATGACAGCGCTGGTGTCTATTTTAGCAAACGCGGGTATTCCCGTCATGCACTTATTGAATAGAGACCAGCGACCTCTACAGAGATTGCATAAATATACTCTTTCCTTTCAAACCTCTGTAGTCTGTCTAAATAATTAACCTGCTTCATTCTTCAAAGGAGCATAGCATGAGACACGGCTACAAAGTCTTTATCACGCTTATCATAATCGTTGCATTTGCGGGAATTCTGTCGTTTAATATTAGTAAAATGTTGAACGCAGCAGAATACGCGCCGCCTTGTGAACGATCAACAGATCAAGGGTGTATTAAGGATATACCGAAAACGAATTGTCCAAACCGAAGACCCCCTTGCACGCTGGACGCAGCGAAATAACAAGGGAAAACATTTACGGAATAATAAGGAGTAAACCTCATGAGAAATAAGAAGTATTGGGGGATCGCTACCCTCATTCTATTACTCGGTATTACCGGTGTGTTCTTGTTTATGAAAGAACGCGCTGAATTTCAGCAACTCAAAGAAGAGTTAGCTGAATCGAATAAACTATTGGAAGAGCAGAATAAGGATAAAACCGAACAACCGCCAATCGCGAGAGAAGGCTTCAAGATGGTGCCGCATGGCGACCATTGGCATGAAGTGCCGATTGACGCACCTGATGTGTGGCAAGAGGGAACGCCTGAGCCTGTTGTTGAGATGTCTGATGATACCACGCAGTCTAAACCTGTCACACCGGATTTATCTGTCGCAGGGGAGGTGGAGATTACACAACTACCACAACTGCCAGCAGATATTGACCCTGATGATATTCCACCTTTTTATAGTGCAGGCGACAATGGAAAGAAGTTTCACTACAATCGCCCGCTCACCTCTGAAGAACGCGAGATGTATTATACATTGAAAGCTGATCCTATGTATAAAAGCTCACCTCCTGCGGGGATCAAAATGTCGGCTATCATCTTGGTGCGTCAGAAAAGAAAAGCAGCAGGCGCGTTAGACCATATTGTTCCAGGGATTATAGATGGTTCGTTGACACGTGCGGAAGCACTGGCATTAATAGCAGAATTTCATGAGATGTCTCGCTAAAAGGGGTTTGAATAATGAAAAATAAATTGTTTATCAGGTTTTTCGCAACTTTTTTTATTTTCGGATTTATTTCTTTCGTATGTCCTATAATATCCTTTTCCCATGATATTGAGAAAGGCGTAAATGATACGGTGTATTGGGCGAATGATGCTTATGGTAAATTTGATACTGAAAAAGATGACTATATAATCTATTATGCCGATCTAATTGTGTTAGAAGCAGAACGTGCTGCATTAACTGTTTCGTACAACTCAAATAAGTCTACAATGAGAAAAGAGGCGGCCAAGTTAGCAAGTGACGCGATTCCCACGAGTTTTGCTATATGGGGGAACATTAAAGAGACAGCTACGAACGCATCGATAATAGTAATTACTGCTTCCGACGATCTGGATTTGAAAAAGGCATTGGTAAAAAAGACGATTGAAATTCAGAAGAAAAAAGTTGATATTGCTGCACAATTGGAGTTGGTTGATGATACCTATGATCATTATATTGCTCATGTGGATGCGTATAATAAATCTAAATGGAACTCACCGACAACGAAATCAGATGACATGACACCGACAAAGAAAGGTAAAATAGTAAAGGATGAAATTGGCGTTGATACTAATCTATCGGTGAAGTGTAGTAATCCAAAGTGTAATACGGTGTATACAGTCGGCAATGTTCATCCAGCCAATTCTGTGAAAAAGATAACCCTTGATAATGTTATAGGCTTATCAGAAGGACATCATTTGGTGTCGTGTCAATATGGACATGCTATCTGGATGGGTGATTTTTCGAATGTAAGTAATCAAAAGGAATTGCGCGCACCAGATCCCTATTGGGATTGCCCTAATGATCCTGGTGAATGTCCCAAAATCATATATCATAAAGAGCCGTGTCGGGGAGGATGTGGAACGCACTTTGCAAGGGAAGTAGGAAGCCCATGGGCTGCGGACTATTCACATAGAACCGACTGTAATGAGCGAATCCCTGAGTCCTATGTAAAATTATTTGGGAAGAGCAATAAACTGGTTGACTGTCCAGGACGCTATTATAATTGCAATGGACAAACGAGTAGTACTTGCTATTATAGTAAGGCTCACGCTGATGGTGACGAGACAGCATCAACGCCGTCACCGCCTTCCACACCATCAACGCCGACTCCAACCCCAACTTACCATGCGTGTGGTGTTCATGAGACGACTGTGGCTGGTGATCATTCGTTGCAAGCGAGTTGTAGCAAGACGGATAGTCATGGGCAATCTTGCACAGTGTCGGGTTTCTATGCGTGTGCATCGCATACATGCGTGTTTCCTACTGTTGTAGACAACACGCCGAATTGTTCTGCTTGTACCAATGGTTGTTCAAGCTGCCCTGTGACCTGTGCAGCGGGACATGTTTATGATCCCTCCAAGGCGAAGCAGGTAAGCAAGCACAAGACGCGCACGTGTAAATTCTGCAGTCAAACGTGGCAGAAGTGTGTAACTTCAGCTCCGAAATGTAGAGATCCTAAGCGTAAAAAGCAGAATAGAAGCTGTTGGGCAGCAGAAGATTAACGTTGTCTACTTGACAGAACATTAGTTTTTACAGGCAGGTAGCTTTGGCTATCTGCCTTTTTCTTTTTTCCCACCTATTCTTTCTCTTTTAGACTTTCTTTCATCCCTTTATTGATACATCTTTGTATGTATGCGAGTGTATCTAACCCTTCTTCTTCCAAACATTTCTGAAATTTCTCATCGTTGTAATATCCGAGTATTGTACGAAAAACTTTTCTGACGGCATAGGATGGCTGTGGGTTCTCTGATTGTGAGACGCAGTCGATGTGTTCAGCGAATTGTAGAGTTTTATTGTAGGTTGTATCTGGCAATGATATTTTTACGGATTTTGACATACTACCATTATATTTTATTTTTGTTATGTTTAAAAGATGTGTATTCAGAATTATGGACGTGTTGGGTCTGAACGGGACTTTTTTTGTCCATAATTCTTTTTCAGGGTATTGCGCGTGATATTTGTTTTGGTTTAATCTATTTATTATACTACTATTCCGTTTGATGTGTCAATTGTTGCTAATTTTGAGTTAACGAAATGTATATCATTTCTTTTTATATTTTTCTATATTTTCTTTTATGTTGGCTGAATCTGAGAAGTTAGATATTCCTCGTCATATTCCTCGTCTGAATGCGTTGCAGCTTGATTTTATTGAGTCTCATCTTGTGAAGGAGACGCCGTATCCTGTTATTCTTGAAGCGTTTAAGAGGGAGTTTCCTGATTTTGTTGAACCTTATTTATCTCGTATTGATGAGTTTGATGAGAACATAACGGATAGATTGCGTAATCATAAGAGCCGTAAGTTAGAGGATTTGCGAGCTGCGGCGAAGGAGTTGATTCCGATTGTTGATCCGATTTATCGTTTAAAATATCTGAACGATTTGATACATGAGCTTGTACCGGAGCGAGTTCTTGAGGAGGGTCAGCGTTATGTTTGTAATGTGGGTCATATTGTTAAGATTTTCCAGTTGATAGAGGTTATCTTCAAAAACATGTTAGGTGTAGACGAAGAGGAGATTAGACAAGCGATGTCGGATATACCGAAGCTTCGCGATTCTGATTTTTTTGGTAAGAAAGATGTTGATTCGTAGTGTTCGTTCAGAGAAGTCGCAAATAGAGCGTGAGCTTAACGATCTGCATAGCAGTGAGGGTCATGCGAAGCTTGCGGAGGGTGAGAAGCTCCAAGCGGATGTGCAGGGCAGCCTGAGTGATTTGGTGCGCGAGCATGGTGCGTTGACGGATGCTCAGATAACGGATTGGGAGGATGGTTTATCGGATCGTTATTCTTCGACGGTCGTATCTCGGAAAAACAGTTACAACCGTCGTCGTTATAAGGCGGTTGATGGTAAGTGGGTTGCGACATTTGATAGTGAAGAGTTGGGTGAGTTGCCGAAACCGAAATGTTTTCGTCCTTTGTTTGGGGGTCGTTAGGTGTCATTTTCTTTAGGGTTTCCTGAAATCACGCTTGACAATGGTTTTGTTTACCAAGACGAGATGAATGAGAAGCAGGTGAGTTTTCACAACTGTGCTGATAAGTTTCGTTGGATGGGTGGTGGTGTTGCTTACAATTTACGTAGTGAAGTAATTAGTGAGCTTGCAATGTATGGTGTCATTGCAAGAGGGGAAGATGGTATGTGCGAAATAATCAATCCAATTTATTTATATTGCATTCTTCAAACCTTCAAGGCAATTGTAAATGGATTGGAAGAAGAGTACCTATCTGAGGGAAATAGCACAGGTTTTCTTGATTATCTCACTCCTGCAGGGAACATCGATATGAAGCCATTACTTGATAACTTCCGAGATTTCATTGGCCGCGCAGGCTTTAAAATTCTACAAGTTCCTGATACACCTCAAGAATCGGTTGGCAGACATCTCCTACTTGCTTATCTTGACCAATTTGTCAAAGTCATTGGTGGTTTTTTGCACCTTGAGGTTCAAACTGGCAGAGGCAGGATGGACATCATTATAACCCACAACCAGCAAAAATATATCATTGAAACAAAGATTTGGAGAGGGGACAATCGTTATCAGGCAGGTAAGAAGCAGCTTGCTGCATATCTCAACACAGAAGGTGTGAAAGAGGGATACTACATTGTCTTTGATCATCGGGAAAATGCAGAACCGCGTGTAGAAACAGAAACAGTAGAGGGGTTGCAGATTCGGAGTTATGTTATTCCTGTATTGCAAGGGATGCCATCGGGAAGTCCGATTTGTGCAATACCCTCTGATGCTAATTTACCCCATTGAAATAGTCTTACCGATTGTCTTTTACTTATGAGCAGTGGAACAAACCTATCTAAACCCCATTTCGTAATTATTGCAACAGCTGCCGCGAATATTCCAGTAGGATTACCAACAACAATTCCTGCAGCAGGACCAAACAGCTGGCTAAATAATTCCAATGCTGCATATTGTTTAGTGTTTTCTTCTGGTTTCATAAGTTCCATTTCAGTCGCTCTATTACTATAGGTTGTCCTACACAAGTTTATTCACCATACCTGATCGGGAAAGCAATCCCTTCTTCTTAAGCATCGCCAACTTGGTTTCAAGATCGCACTTCGACTGCTTCCCACCGTGAATACTCGGTTCACCACAGAGCATCTCGCGGATACGATATTAAGAGGTTTTTCTTGCAAATCTTACCTTTTTCGTGTATCCTAATTTTAAACATTGTTGGTAGGGAATATGACCCGCTTTGTCTGCAGTGGTTACTTCCTAACCGAGTCGTGTCGGGAACTATGCTAATGCAAACCTATAAGCATAACACACCATAGTATATAGACCGAACTTGATGAGGTATTAACTAAGTAATCCTTATAGCCAAAGGATTGGTTAACAATCAAGGAGATGTTTGATATGGTTATTAATTGGGACGGTATAATAACCTATTTCATTTACAACGAAATGTTTGATGAAACTTATACCGCACATATCCAAAAGAATGGAAAAGATTGGGAAGGATCAATCGTTGAACTACCCGAAATAGAATGTGTCGCCGAAACAGCGGAAGTTGTACAAGAAAAATTGCCGGATATGCTTCATGATATTTTAGTTGCAAAAGAAGCAGCATGGGATCAACAAATCAAAGAAGATATGGAAGCGGGAAAACTTGCCCCCCTTATTCAGGAAGCTATTGAAGACTATAAAGCGGGTAGATGTACTAAGATTGTGTAACGTTAGGTATGGAAAACTCGCAGTTCGAGCATATTAGAAATCAGAAGTTTATAGCGTTGGTGCAAAAACTTCCGACAAATATGCAAAGACGTGCTGCTAAACAATTTCAAATTCTACAAGAAAACCCTCTGTATCCATCACTTCATTTGAAAAAAGTCTCTGATCTTTGGTCCTTGCGCATTACTAATGATTACAGATCTTTAGGTTATGTAGAAAATGGTACAATTATTTGGTTTTGGATTGGAAAACATGATGAATATGAGCGGAGTATCTGATTATTTCTCCTTCCCTAATTAACATCTATGATTTTGACTTTAATTCCCTTAATATTGCATCTACAACTTCATCCTCAATAGGTAAAGAGCTATAATAAACTGCCATCGCGTCCAATGGTATAACCTTATCTCCCCTTTCCAGTGGATGCAAACCTTCCCTTGCTTGGATCCAAGGGTCTTCCAGATGTGTAAGTTCAATAAGCCATTGAGCGGATTTATCCCCGTAGTAATTGAGCACTGCATCAACAGTCTCTTGTTGTTCCTGATTTAATAAACGCGGGTTGCCAATTTCCACGGCACCTATTTCGTATCTCCCGCGATGATAATAGAACAGATCTCTAACAACTGGACCATTTGACCAAGCCTCAATATCTTCAATGAAGAGAGGTTTTTCATCCCACACCAATGACCACGCTTGACTGTAGTATACCAATTTTTGGAGTTTCATTGTACTCAATGCGCCCTTTTTCTTCAAAATGTAAGCAGCAACATCAAAAACACGAATTTCCGGTCTTGACTCAACCTCTTGAACTTGAATCTGTTCCCAAATTTCATCTTCTAATTCTTGAAATTCTGTGTCCAGATCGTAGTTTGGAGTATGGGTTTTTATTGGTTTCTTATTATAGGAGTCATCATCTGGAAATGTATCTTCAGGAACTATAATTGTATCATTCCATTTGCTCATTCATTACTCCTTTTAACTCCAAATTATAGACTGAAACAATGAATTCTATTGCTTTTTCTTTCATTTTTAGGACAGAAGTTTCAGATATTTTTGTCTTGAATTCAGTTAAATCGCGTATATCGGTATGGAAATTTAGCTTAAAGGTAACTTTTTTATCCTTCAGTTCAATGGTTAAATTAAGAATCATCTCATCCAATTCTAAACTTAGAGCATATTGTTGACTAATTAATGAAGCACCAAACCCTTCGATTTTTCCGAGATCTTTTGGACGTATGATTTTCTTTAATTCTTTACTAACTTCATTATCAGTGAAGACAAAGTTCATGCCAAATCCAGAAACCGGCGTATGTGGTAAATAATCAGCAAGTAGCAATGCAATTTCTTCTGTTTTTTTATAGTATTTGTCATTGTCTTCTATAGGACTAAGACTTAGCTTGTTACCTTGCAATTGAATTCTAACTTCTTTAGACGATACTCGTTGTGAGGCAAACTGTGGATTAAAACCGTTGGGTAGTTCGGCTAAGATGTCAACCTTTAATTTTTCTTTTTCTCCATCAAACAAATATCTCCTAATCCAATTCGGATTAAAAATATGTGCGTTCCAACCACCGACAATAACTAAAGCACTTGAGGAATGGTCTAATTTCATAAGCAATGCCTTTCAATGTTGCGCATAAGTAGTTTACAAGCGTTCGGTTAATCTTTGTCTGAAGACTAACATTCAATTTAATGAGGGATTTCCGTTAATTAACTTTTAGTAAATTAAATAATTGCTATATTGTGAATATTATATAACAATTCACCACTACAGTCAATAGCAATTAGTAATTATGCAGTGGTATATAGTACACAAAGCGAATATCCTGGCATTCCAGTTCGTTCTCAAATAGTTATAATGATTTGAATCTTCATAGTATATTAGGTGCGTTTCTTACGCGAGTAGAAAGCCTCCTCACCAAACAAATTCATCTGTCCACGCGTAATCCGATCAATGATCTGCTCCTGCGTCATTTCCTTACTGTTTTCATCAATATGCACAACAGGTAAGTTTTCATCAGTGAGGGTAGTACTGATGAGTTTAGTGCGATGGCAATGCTCCGGTTTCTCCTCAGCACACATAAGTGCAACACATTGCTGTTGCGAAAAAGCAGAACGAAGCCGTTCAATACCTCGCTGAAAGAATTCTGTCTCCTTTACCTTTTCGTAATCAACAATTCCGTTGACATAACAAGACGCATCATCAGGTTTCCCACCGAGTACGTCTCCCATATACACATACCGAATGCCGTGTTGTTCGAGTTCCTTCGCGAGCGGTTCTTTGGAGTATTCCTTCTTATAACCAGAATATGGCACTGATCGAACATCAATTACATATGTAATCTTGTATTGGTGAAGAATGTCAATAAACTCCGTCATAGAACGATTTCCGTAGCCTATTGTATAAATTGGGATGGTGTCTGTTTTCATATCCATAATAAGAAGATTATACCATTTCAAATTGATCGTCTAAGATTAAGAGAAAATGCGTCGTAGTCGCGCAATTCAAGACGCTTATAACATTCAGAGATTAAGGAAAAACCTACAAAAGCACAATGATACCTTATCTATTAGGAATAGATAATAGTTAAAAAAGGGGCTGTACCCCTTAATAAAACCATAAAATCGAGTTTCTTTTTCTAAGGTTTGCTAACTCAATAATTGTATCAGAATCCATCAGGAAAAAGCAACTTCTAAACATAGGAATCCAGAGTTATTCAGTATTTATAGTGAACATTGAAAATAATAACACCAAACCTAACAAGGGGTGTGAAAGATCGGGGAGCGGAATCCCCTCCCACAGAAGAGAATATAAGAGTGGGGATCGGAATCCCCTCCCACAGAAGAGCATTATGCTTAGATTAACGCTTATAGGTTAACTAAATTTATACGCCTATATGATACCTAAAGAACTTTATTTGACTTGAACCAATACTGCCCAATGTGAATCTGTGGGTTGGGTTAATGTGATGCTATCCTTGAATGGAATTTCTTTCTCACGCTTCCATTCACTCTTGCCTATATTTAGCCATCTGATTTTTACTGTTTTTGCATCTGGTTTTTTGCCGACACTCAGATTCAGATCAACTGATCCGCCTTTAGGAAAGTAGATAGCATATTCTTGACCGGGATTTGCAATTACATACGCTTCATTATCTTCTCGGTTGGACAGCATTTTATTGTTGGGTTCACAATTGAATAGAACCATTTCGTCTGTAATCATTCGCATACTCTTAAGGTGTGCTTGTGCTATTTCAGTTAAACCAACACCACTATCCGGACGATGGAAACGGGCTGAGGCAAATCCTCCGAAGACATTTCGCCAAAACCGTTCTAATCCGTCTCTTGTACTCCCGAAACGTCCACCATTTGCCCCGTAGATTTTTATATTATTGATGGGACGGATAGGATCAAGTTGTGCTCGAATTTTCTGTGCATTGTCCCAGTGCCGTTGTCTTTTCTGATGGTTATTTTGGGAAATATCACAGAATGAATAGGTTTCAGGATGGTCAAATGTTGCCTTGTGTTTTTCATCCGACAGATCCCATGGATCCCACATCTCAGTTGTTTCTACATCTCGTCCAGCCTCTGCTGCCTTCTTTTGAATATAAGTTGCCCAGTATTCTCCCCACGAAGCAGTAACCGCAGTTTCATTGTCCATACAGTAGAGTATATGTCCATAGGGGAGTGTTTCGGAGAGGAGTTTATCGACAAATTTCTCTTGATATTTCAGGACTGTCTTCTGGTTGCGTTCTTTTGGCACAGACCAGAAAAAGTTGTTCTTTGTTGCTACAGGATGACTATTAACAACAGTCGGTAAGCCGGATTCTTCTTCAGTGTAATTCGTGTTGTTCTTTGGATTGAATGGATTGGCTAACCAGGACTCACGATAATAGGTAAAGGTCCCCCATACTTCAATTTGGACAATAATATCCATTTCGTTTGTCCATTTAATGAAGTTTTGAAAACGGTTCCAGAATTCTTCGTCCCATTGATTTAGGTCATATTTCTCACCAACTTTCTTGAAAGGAGGTATATTACCTTCATCATTCCAACCCATCGTTGATCGCACATA
The DNA here is from genome assembly GCA_964652195.1 of uncultured bacterium. Classification (GTDB taxonomy): domain Bacteria; phylum Poribacteria; class WGA-4E; order WGA-4E; family WGA-3G; genus MSPOR6. The sequence continues at coordinate 35,223 of CAZZBB010000085.1, forward strand.
GTTCCCACCGACGGACTTCATGAGTTCAAGATGTTCTCTTAAGTTCTGAATTTGGAATAAATTATCCTCGACTGAACCACCTATTAGGAGGATCGGTTCACCTTTATACTGCCAGTAACGTGGGTTTTCTTTATAAATCTGGATTCTATCTTTTTCCATATCTAAATCCTCTTTGGCATTGACTTGCTGTCCTGTAATGTAAATAACTCCAAGAACAAATAACAATCCTATCTTACAGACAATAAAACGTAATCTACCATTACTTATCATACGATTTCCTTTGGAACCATTCCATATATTATATGTGTCAATTCACTTTTTCATTATATCATGCCATTTTGAACAGCATTTGTCCATTCATAACTCACGCACGGATATCCGTGTTTGTCGTTTTAGTTTATAGTTACGACTTGTGCTAAATGACTATTTGTAATACACTATTTCACAAACAAAAAGAGAATATTGTCAATATATTCTCTTGTTGTTTGTGAAACTCTTGAACCCCGTAGGGACGGAATGTTTATAATATAATATTTGTTCGTGAAAACAAAAAGAACAAAAAGTTAACTAACACAAGTCAATATAGTTATAATGGAATAGTGGAGAGTTAAGTCTAAAATTGGTGTATAATAACGTGAGATTGATAAAAGTCCATTGTAGCGTAAACTTTCCAGTTTGCGCACATAGCCACAAACTGGAAAGTTTGTGGTACAAGAACAGTAAGGTTAACCCTCCAAGAAGGACATGTAATTGAGCTGATGTCATTTATGATCAATCTGGTGTTATAATATGTTATAACCAAGAAATCAACGTCCGATCTTTGACTAACAAGTCATTAGATTACCAATTTATAAGGAATTAATATGAAGAAAATCAAAGTAGGTATTGTTGGCTGTGGTGGTATAGCAGGTGGCAAGCATCTCCCAGGACATAACAGTGTAAAGAATGTCCAAATAATCGCTGCATGTGATATAGATAAAAAACGAGCAAAAGACTTTGCTAAAAATCACGAAATTCCAAATGTGTTTGATGATTACAATAAGTTAGTTGAGATGGATGAAATTGATGCTGTAAGTGTCTGCACACCAAACAACTTTCACGCTGGACCAACTATCGCAGCATTAAACGCTGGCAAACATGTGATTTGTGAAAAACCGATTGCAGCTAACGCTATAGATGGACAAGCGATGGTAGATGCACAAAAAGCAAGTGGAAAGATATTGCAAATCGGATTACAATCCAGATTCGGAGCAGGAGCAAGGACACTCCGTAAACTCCATGATGAAGGTTTTTTCGGTGATGTCTATTATGCACGTGCGATGGCTATGCGACGTCGCGGAGTTCCCGCTTCACCTTCATTTCTTAGTAAAGAGATTGCGGGTGGTGGACCGCTCATTGATATAGGGGTTCATATCCTTGATGTTTTACTCTGGATGATTGGATGTCCAAAACCTGTGGAAGCCTTTGGAATGACTGCGAAAAAATTTGGGGATAAAGAGAATGTCATTAATCCATGGGGAAAATGGGATCCGGAGGATTTTGAGGTAGAAGACTTTGCAATGGGAACTATAAAGTTTGAGGGTGAATTGACTGTAACTCTTGAAACAGCGTGGGCATCCCACATACAAAATATCGGTGGCACGTTCTTCATGGGGGATTTAGCAGGAGCAACTTACGAACCACTTCAAATATATCTCGATAAAAAAGATGAAATGGTAAACTACGAACCCGAACTTCTTACTGGATTACCAAGTGAATTTGAGTCCTTTCACAAAGCTATACGTGAAGATCTTCCATCACCTGTACCTGCTGAAGAGGTATTGAATGTAGCTAAGATTTTCGATGCCTTGTATGAATCCGCAAGAATTGGACGATCTGTTCCTATTCTATAACCAAAACTAAGCAATATTAAATAATAATCTTACGATTTTCGATAGGTGTCAAACCCGTAGGGGCGGGGTTTCCCCGCCCGTTATTGACGCACAATGTGAATATTTCATATTGAAACTTGCTTATTCGGACAGATTGATGAGAATTAAGTAAATATTTCGGTAATTCTAATTTTCCCAAACCCGGTAGGCGGGGAATGCCCTAAGGCATTCATACCGTTGATTTGGCGGTTTCCTAACCACGGGGAATGCTAAATAGCATTCATACCGTTGATTTCATCTTTCTCCGAAATTACCGAATTTAAAAATAATTCTTCATAATCTGTCCCATATCACTCCTTCACATAACTTGCATGAACAATTGTTTTCATACCTCCGCGGATATTGAAATCCCCGATAACTTCTGCCTTCCGTGGTTTACATGCTGCAACAAAATCCTCAAGCACCTTATTGACTACATGTTCATGGAAAATACCTACATACCGATAAGACACGAAATATTCTTTCAATGATTTTAGCTCAACACAATCCTTATCTGGAACATATTTTATACATATCGTGGCATAATCCGGTAAGCCAGTTTTCGGACAAATTGCTGAAAATTCAAGATTCGTTATTTCAATAGTATAATCTTTATCGCTATACTGATTTACCCATGTTTCAATAGATGGTGTCTTAAGTTCACGGATATGGTTTTGTAATTCATCGTATGTTGAGGTAGGATTCATTTATAACCTTTAAGTTTTATCGTTATGATATGAACTGTTTAGCATTTATATTAATAGAAGTAATTCACTTTATCCAAATTATACCGTAAATTTCATTGAATGACAATATAGCAGGTATGTAAATAATTTGTCACCATAAACGTCAATTTAAGCTTCATGCTTATCTGTAGGAAGGGATTTCGATCCCCAATCTTACATTCTGTAGGAGGGGATTCCGATCCCCGATCTTTATACCACAAACTGTTTATATGTAGTCTCACACTACACCCTCCCAAAACCACTCTTATCCATGGAAACCGCGTAATTCACGATTCGGACATATTAACTGCAAAAAATATTGAAGAAAACAAATCCATAACACAACTAAAGACATAAAATAATTCAAATTATACTGATACATATATCACAAAAGCAAATATACTACAGAATAATATCACACAAAATAATATTTTACTTGACATAGGCATTTTCATTATGTTACTATATATATTACAGCAAAAGCATATCATGAAAATGTCGTTATATGGCTTTCACAACAGTTGTGAAAAGAAAATCGAAATTTCGTTCCCCTACAAACCCATACCAGAAAAGGGTTTAGAACACTTCAAACAAGAACAGAGTATGAATTATCTAAAAAAAAATAAAATTTCTTACATTTTTTATGTTAATCTAAGAAACCCTTTCTGGGACTGACTTTAGAGAAGTTTAAAGCATGCAAATTAAAAAATTGTGTTGTAAAAATAAAACTATGGTGTATCCCATAAATATGAATCGTTATTACTTATTCTGTGGGAGGGGATTCCGATCCCCGAACTTAACTACTTTACTTACCCGTATGATATTTCACATTGTAACGCTCCCAAATCAATGGATAAGAATAGAAATGAAACAAAATTCGTCCCCACTTTTATAATTGTGCCAAATTCTTGTGACCTTAAAAAAGTAGCTGTAAACACAGTGTAGTACTGACGGGATAGAGGTTTTACCAATGTCACACCATGTGACAAAAAGTGTAACTTTTCTAAACATTTAAATATTAGTGATATTACTGTTGTGAATGAGATTTGCAATATAATTTACCCAATTTCATGTTGACAATCACCAATGTATTTGTTAGTGTACTAACTTAAATTGTAGACTGTCTAATTAACCGAATCAAAAATATATTGAGGTTGCACCATGAAACTCACAGAACACCAAGTAAATTTCTTTAACACATTCGGCTATCTTTCCATACCTGAAATGTTTGCGTCAAGTGAGATTGAGTGGATTACTGATGAATTTGAAGCCACTATTCAAGAATTTGGTGGTGGAAAAGACCACGATGGTACACATCGGACTATGTTTGGGGGTCCGATAGAACATCGTCCTCGTCTTTGCACACTGCTTGATGATGAACGAATTAAAGGATTAATCGGTGGGGTGATCGGAGAGGATTTCAACTATGCTGGGGGAGACGGCAACTATTATACAGGTGATACAGGTTGGCATCCTGATGGTAGTTGGGGTAGACTTTTTGCTACTAAGGTAGCCTTCTATCTCGATCCATTAACACGAGATACGGGTTGTTTACGGATTATACCGGGGAGTCAAAACCCTACACACTTTGTTCGTGCACAACAGATTGATCCAAATCAATCTGAAGCATTATTTGGTATTCCTCCACGCGATTTTCCAACAAGTATAGCATTGGAGAGCAATCCTGGGGATGTTGTGATTTTCAATCATGATACATACCACGCATCATTTGGCGGTGGAACACGTCGGAGAATGTTTACGATGAATTGTACACAACACTGTACAACAGAACTCGATTTAGAAACACTCAATCAATACCTAAGTGTACATTCAGCAGGAGGTTACAATATTGATACTGGGGCAGGCATGTTCTTTCCAACTATGGTAGATTCAGCAGACGATTCTCGCAATATACACCTTAAACAATGTAGTGAAATACACGACGTATTATTCCCTCAATATGCAAGACGTACTGAGTAATTGTATTTCGGTTTGACGAATCTTCATTGTGTTCTCCTCTTTGGATTCAGCCTTTATTAAACCCATTCTTTAACAATGTTTCTCTTGTCAATTCTTTCATTATGTGTTATTGTAAAGGAGAATAACCACGCACAATCAGGTAATTCCTTCGAATGCCAAAAAAGTTTATAGGTTTCATATATTTCTGTCTTTTACTTCCAATATTTGCAGTAGCATCCCCACCAAAGGTAAATACCTACCTACCTTCAAATTCTGTTGCTATGACAGACGATTCCTTAGCCACCTATTTCAATCCTGCAGGTTTAGGTAATAATCGCGCTTTGAATCTATACTATTTACGGACATATCAGAGCGATATATCGGGAGATGATGCCCTCTTTATATCAACACCCGGTGGTGGATTCGGTATGGAATTTGTAACTACACCAAATGAGATTGATTTTACTCGGTATAGTGCATCAGGTGGCTATCATTTTGGAAGTGGTTTCTATTTTGGGACTAATTATAGTTGGATAAATTCAGACGATAGAAACTATGACAAATTTAAATCATTATCTGTAGGTTTGATGTATCGTCGGCGATATTTTTCTATAGGTGCAATTGGACGTGATCTAAATAGACCAAAATTATATAATTACAAATTTGGAAGAACTTACGATTTTGGTATGGCAATTCGACCAGGAACATGGCGAGCCACTTTCTCAATTGATATGCAGAAGACACAAGGTATAAGTGGATTAGACCTTACTTACGGTGTTGAAATCCGTCCTATTCGTGAACTCATGCTACGCAGTACATACAATAGTAATAATACTTTCGATATACGATTCGGTATCAATTTGGGAAATATCGGAATTGGAACAGCGAATAATTTTGATGAGAAAAGAAATACAAATGATGGGGTGGCATATTTTCACTATTCTGCAGCATCACTTACAAAACCAATCCTACGTAAACAAAAATTTATCGACATAGAAATGAAGAGACTTGAACCAGTCCTTCGAATTGCTAAGTGGGATAAAGATGTGGCAGGAGTTCTGATTCGTATCAACGGATCTAATTTTGGGATGGGCAAACTTCAAGAAATTCGTGATGCTATCATTGAGTTTAAGGAGTCTGGTAGATATGTTATTTGTTACATTACTAATTGTGGTACAGGTGATTACCTAATCGCATCCGTATGTGATGCAATCTTGATGCATCCCAGTGCGGAAATTCGTCTAATCGGTTTACGAATGGAAAGCACTTTTTACAAAGGGACATTAGACAAACTTGGAATACAAGCTAATCTTGAGCATGTAGGAGAATATAAAGCTGCCGCTGAATCTTTTACACGGAATAAAATGTCAGACACAAACAGAGAAAATAAAATCTCCATACTCGATGATTTATATGAACAATTAACCGCAGATATAGCGACTGCAAAAGGTTGGACATCGGAGCATGTTAAAAGTCTTATTGACAAGGGACCATTCACGGCTAAAAAGGCATATAAATACAAAATCGTTGATGAACTTATATATGAGAACAAAATACTCAATATAGCTAAGGAGATTTCAGGGAAAGATGTGAAATTAGTTCCAATTAATAAATATATTAAGCAGGGGATTAAACCTGAGGATTGGGAAATCCCAAAACCTAAAATCGCTATTATTGAAGCAGAAGGCATGATGCTTACAGGAGAGAGTTTTACCGATCCATTTACCGCAACGAACGTAATGGGGGCTGACACAATCGCTCGAGCAATTCAACGCACAAGAAAGGATGACTCAATAAGTGCTGTTGTATTACGAATTAACAGTGGGGGTGGTTTGGTTATGGCAGCCGATATTATCTGGCATGAACTCATACGACTGACAAAAGAAAAGCCACTTGTCGTATCAATGGCAGATGTTGCAGCTTCAGGAGGATACTATATTGCAGCACCTGCAGATACCATCGTAGCCGAACCTGGAACTATAACAGGATCTATTGGGGTAATTGGGGGAAAGTATAGTCTCAAAGGATTGTATAACAAACTTGGTATAACTAAAGAGATTATCACTCGCGGTGCACATGCAGATTTTTACAGCGATTATAGTGATTATCCTCCTGAAGAAAAAGAAATCGTAAAAAATCAGATTAATGAAATCTATGATGATTTTATCACCAAAGTTGCCAATGGTAGGAAACAGTTATCAAAGCAAGATGTTGATGAGGTTGGACGTGGACGTGTCTGGACAGGAAGACAAGCTAAAGATAATGGACTTGTTGATCAAATCGGAGGTCTGGATTTAGCGCTATCAATCGCGCGACAACGCGCAGGTTTAGAACATAGGCAAGTCGAGATTATCCGTCTACCTAAGCTTAATTTGATATCACAACTATTTGGAAACATCCGTCTCATAATACATAGAATTTCGATTATTAAGAAGGCATTCAGAGCCCCAGGATATCAATTTATTGAAGAAAATAAAAGTCTAAGTATACTAAACTTAATTAAAAAGCAACGGACTTTTCTGTTGATGCCGTATGATTTCATCCTTACGAATTAATATCAATCTATAAAAACGCCAGTTTGATAATAAAAAATGTCAGTTCGATAAACAGAATTTTGTCCTGAAGATAGTCTTTGTAGCACAAACTTTCCAGTTTGTGCCCTCTGGTGTTAGCTAAAAGTTCAGGTTACAATGTGACTTATCAAACTCACATTATAAAATGTATTTAGGAACTGTTCTATGTCAATTGTCGATAAACAAACTATCGTTAGACAGAAAATGGTTCAGAACCAAATTAGGAAAAGGAATATACGTAACCCAGAGATATTATCAGTGATGGGGAAAATACCAAGGCATCTATTTGTTGATCCAGATTTACGGAAATTTGCATATATGGATAAACCTCTTCCAATTGAGGAAGGGCAGACTATTTCTCAACCGTATATGGTGGCATTAATGACTGATTTATTGGAATTAGATAGTAATGCCAAAGTCCTTGAAATTGGAACTGGATGTGGATATCAGACAGCAGTATTAGCTGAAATTGCTAAAGAAGTCTATTCTATTGAAATATTGGAGAGACTTGCAGATAAAGCAAAAATCCTATTACAATCATTTAACTACAAGAACATTCATTTAAAAAATGGAAACGGTTATTACGGTTGGATAGAACATTCTCCGTATGATGCTGTTATTGTAACCGCAGCCCCTAAGATTATACCACATAGACTTACACAACAACTCGTAGATGGGGGGCGAATGGTGATTCCAGTCGGTTCAGTTAATCAAGAATTAGTTCTAATTAAGAAACTCTCTGGGAAAATTCAATCATCAAGGATTACGAGTGTTAGTTTTGTACCTATGACAGGAACACCTAAATCAGAAATTAGTTCTAAGAAGAGATACAGGTGAAAATCTAATTTACTCAAGATAACATTATCACTGATTGAATACAATTGAGATTCCCATATGAAGATTAAGAAAATATTTCGGCAATTCTAATTTCCCCAAACCCAGTAGACGGGGAATGTTATATAGCATTCATACCGTTGATTTGGATTTTTTCAAAATTACCGAATTTAAAAATTAATCTTCATTAGGGCAATTAAGATTTTTTTCGGGTAATATCATTGGAGAATTAATCGTGAAGATCAGAAGTATATATTGTTGTATTTTGTTCGTCATATTATTCACAGGAACCAGTTTAGGCGTATATGATGATATCGGTGTTGGGGCTCGTCCACTTGGATTAGGTGGAGCGTTTGTTGCCATAGCTAATGATAGCAATGCTGCGAATTATAACGCTGCTGGTTTGGCTTATATAGATGGAATCCAGATAAGTGCTACCCATGCACAACGTTTTAATGGACTCATAACATATAATACAATTAGTGGAATTTTACCTCTTGGTAGAATTGGCTCAATAGGGGCAAATCTTGGTATACTGGGAGAAGAGTCAGACCTATATTCTGAACAGGTAGTACGTTTCTCTTATGCAAACACAATTTTCAAACAATTAGCATTAGGTCTTAACCTAAAGATGTTGGGTATTTCCTATGATGAGGAAAACGAATTTGTTGTTGAAAACCCGTATTTTGTTCATACATCAAGTTCAGCTTTTTCATTTGATGTTGGTCTACTGACAAAACCATTTAAAAGCTTGAATATCGGTGTGTCTATTGAGAATTTACTCCCAGCAGATATTAGTATTTCAGATACACAAACAGATACGGTTCCACAGAATATTAGGGTTGGTTTAGCCTACAACCTTGAATCAATTGCAGAGATGAGTGCACAAGGAGAAGCAATTACAAACTTGTTAAAAGGCACTTTAGGTACATTTGAAGTCACTACTCGAAATGGTGAGATTAATACACATATCGGTGTGGAAATCATGTTAAACAAGACTATTGGGATTCGGGGTGGCTACGGTATGAAAAACGAAGGAAATACCGCCTCTACATTTAACTTTGGTGGAAGTGTAAGAATACCTATAGGTGAAACAATACCGCAAATTGATTACGGTTTTCAACTATTAACTGGAGATTTTAACGACAACATTACACAACGATTTTCAATCAACCTATTATTTTAATATTTGGATATCATCAAATGAGAAACATCATACAATTTCTATTACTAATCATATTTCCATTTTCATTGACTACATTGAGTGGATACAGTGCGGTAACCTCAGTTGGAGAGATAAATGTTGAAGGTGAAACAAAAGGTATTGTTCCTGCAAGCTCTACTATTCCCCTTATCGTATCACTTTCTATTGACAGGTCATTAGCAGAACCAGGTGAAGAAATAAAGACAATTGAAATCACAATGCCTAACGGTTTTATCACCCGATTAGGAGATTTTAAATACATAAATCGTGATGGTGTAGAACTAATTGCAAGGGCAGTAGTATCTGGAGGTAATGTACTAAGAGTCGAACTTACCAATCCTATTGTAGATTTCCAAAATTCTCTGTTTGAAATCGCATTTGACTCTCAAACACCAAACAATGTCTTTGTAGCTGTCTTTAAAGTTTTATTACGAAATAGAGAAGACGCTCCAATAGGAGAATTTATCAGGGAGGGACAAGCAGATGGAAAACTAAATAATGATAAGCTTAAATTACAAGTTATTCCTAATGTACCACCTGCCCCGGTAACTGGTTTCATAGCTGAAGCTGATACAACTGGAGAAAATGACGTAACTCTCAGATGGCAAAAATCCTTAGACCCTGATGTTAATGGGTATATAATCTATAGAAATAAAGAATTTACGATTAAAGTCGAAAAACGTGCATCAACCACCTATCGCGATGTAAATGTCTCGCCTGGTAACCACACATATCAGATTTCTGCGTATAAGACGATCTTCCTTCAATCCATACGTTCTCCAATTCAGACTGTTGATGTATTAGAAGATACAGCTGCACCAGAACCCCCAACAGCACTTCGGGTAGTCACCTCAAATGAAGGAGTAGAGGTATTTTGGATGGGAAGTGTCAGCCGTGACGTTTCCACTTATAAAGTATTGTTTGGTTCAACAGAATTTGAGAATCTACAAACTTTCCCCGATGGTGAAATATCTGCAGAAAAACGTGCCAACGAATCTCCTGAATATAGATATATTGACACCCGTCTATTGGAAATTGGTAGTTTCACTTATGCAATTGTCGCCATTGACGAGGCAGGTAATGAATCTTCTCCGATAAAGAAGAGATATCGTGTTTTTGATAAACCTTATCCAAATCCATTTACTCCTTTGTCAAATGATCCAGATTTTAACACAGTAATCTTTCCCGCAAGAGTGGTGGAGGATGCTGAGGGAGAGTTTTCTGTTCTTCTTTTTAATTTGAATGGTGTACTTATTAGAACATTAAATGCGCTAATTGGTGAAACAGAATTAAAATGGGATGGAAAAAATGAATATGGAGAAATAGTGGAAAGCGGTATCTACTTATACCAATTACAGGTTGGTGATAGCTTTAAAACTGGAACCATCATACTTGCAAAATAAAGTTATTCCTTAAGATAACAAACACGATAAATCTATATTCTTACTCTCTTATGGAAAGATGAATAAATAGAAAATAAACTCTCATTGACATCCATTTAATGTTGAAAAAACGCACATCATTTAATGTATTCAATTGACATTAGAAACATTTGACTTATGATATAATCATATATATACTATAATCAACCCATTTTTAAAGGAGTTATTATGAAGAGAATAAAAACATCCCAAAATAAATTATTTTATTACCTAATTGCGATAATTTCTACGGCTATTATTGCCTTTCCTGTAACAGCAGAATGGACTGTAGTCCAAGAAAGGGATCCAGATATTCGCGATTATATGGCTATAACATTTATAGATAGTAAGACCGGATGGGTTGCTGGTGCTGATATTCTTGATTTTGAAAACCCTGGATTTATCGGTTATTCCTTTAATGGTGGTAAGTCTTGGCATAAATCCGAAATTAAAATCCCGGCAGAACTAACAGGTATCTACTTTCTGGATGCAGACTACGGTTGGGCAATCGGTCAAAAAGGTCTTATAACCAATACAACAAACGGAAAAGATTGGGATATACAAATTAGCAAAGTCGACACAACTTTGAGAAGTATCTATTTCGTCAATAAAGATGTAGGATATGCTGTTGGAGAAAATCAGACAATTTTATCATCAAAAAATGGTGGACGAACATGGAAAGTTCTTGACGGTGGAATTGTTGGAAACGTCGGTGATGACGAAACAAGTATGTTCAATGCAATTCAATTTCTTGATGAATCAACCGGTTGGATTGCTGGTATAAGAGTTTTCCCTGCTAAAAAGCAACAAAAGACTATTATACAAAAGACTACTGATGGAGGGCAGACTTGGACTCTTCAAGAAACCGGAAAAGAAGATATAATTGAAGACATCTTTTTCATTAATGAATCAACTGGTTGGGCTGTCGGAGAAAATGGCATAATTCTTCACACAAATAACAGTGGTAAAACCTGGTCCGATCAGATGAGTGGAACTGAGGAGACAATCCGTAGTGTAGCATTTGCAGATAGTAAGGTCGGATGGGCTGTAGGAGGAGACTTCGGTGTTGGTGTAATACTAAGTACTACTGATGGTGGAGAATCATGGACAGTAGAAACACTAAAAGAAAAAATGGTTAAAGTCCATGTCTTAGATAAAAAGAATGCTTGGTTAGCTGGAGCGAATGGTCTTATTTTAAAATCGAAATAGAAGAATTCCGGATAGGTAGAATTCCAATTTTTGGACCACACTCCTAAGAATGTGTAGATCTTCAAAACCTACGATAACAGAATTATGTAAGGAGGAATATTTTGGGTAGTCCTACTTTCGCCAAGCGAATGAGTCGCTTGGGAACTGAATCTGCGTTTGAGGTGCTCGCCAAAGCCAAAGGTTTAGAAGCACAGGGAAAGGACATTATTCATTTAGAAATAGGTCAGCCAGATTTTTCGACACCAATTAATGTATGTGAGGCAGCATTCAAGGCTATGAAAGAAGGTCATACGGGTTATTGTCCATCTGCAGGACTACCTGAATTCCGAGAAGTTGCTGCACAACACATATCTGAAACGCGCGGTGTTGAAATTCATCCAGATGAAGTTACCGTAACACCCGGGGCAAAACCCATCATCTTTTTTACAATCTTAGCATTGATTGATGAGGGAGATGAAGTTATTTACCCAGAACCAGGCTTCCCTGTATATGAATCTGTTATTGATTTTATTGGAGGTAAACCAGTACCACTTCCTTTACGGGAAGAAGTCGACTTCCGTTTTAAAATTGATGATTTAGTTGATTCCATTACTGAAAATACAAAACTGCTTATACTTAACTCCCCCCAAAATCCTACTGGAGGAACACTAACTGAATCAGACCTTGCAGCAATAGCAGAGCTGGTAGAAAAACATAAGTTTTATGTTCTAACTGATGAAGTTTATTCACGACTCCTCTACGAAGGAACTCACCATAGTATACTCAGCATACCCGGAATGAAAGAACATACGATTCTAATTGAAGGTCATTCAAAAACTTATGCTATGACAGGATGGCGTCTTGGATACGGAGTAACACCAAAAGAAATCGCAGATAAAATCACTCAATTGACAATAAATTCAAACTCATGCACTGCAACATTCACACAAATCGCCGGAATAGAAGCACTTACAGGACCACAAACTTTCGTTACAGAAATGGTAGCAGAATTTCAAGTACGACGTGATGTAATTGTTGATGGGTTAAATGCCATTAAAGGCATGAGTTGCGTAAAACCTTTTGGTTCATTCTATGTATTTCCAAATGTTACTGATCTCCCCCTTTCCTGTGAAGAACTGGCAGATTATTTACTGGAGGAAGTTGGAGTAGCACTATTACCCGGGACAGCATTTGGTAAGTATGGGGATGGATATCTACGTCTTTCGTATGCGAATTCTTTGGATAATATTAATGATGCATTGGGAAGAATGGAATCTGCTATTTCAAAGTTATAGATTAGTAGGTATATTTTGAATGTCTCGAAAAATAACTGCACGGATCCCTGCGAGTACTACAAATTTGGGTCCAGGTTTTGATGTATTAGGTCTTGCATTAAAACTATATAGTACTATTACAATAGAAATCACAGAGAATGACTCTGAAGTAATTGTAACAGGTGTAGACGCGGAAAAAATTCCTAATTCTACTGAGCATGTTGCATATCAAGCAATAAAATCCATTTATACACATAGTGGAACACCTATACCAAACGGACTCAAATTATGCATTTCCAATGGAATACCCGCAATACGAGGTTTAGGGGGTAGTGGGACTGCTATTCTTGGTGGAATGTTGACGGCAAATGTATTGTGTGGACACCCATTCACGAATAGTGATATTCTTGATTTTGCATCGGCTATTGAAGGTCATCCTGATAATGTGGCTGCCTCACTATACGGTGGTTTAGTCATATCAGTGCGAGAACATGAACACATACACACCATCAAATTGCATTGTGACCCATCACTCAATATAGTCCTTGCCATACCAGACTTTACATTATCTACAAAAAAAGCAAGAGATATTCTACCAAAAACTGTAGATTTCACTGACACGATTTATAACATCAGTAGAAGTTCCTTGCTGATTGCAAGTATAGCAACTGGAAAATTGGAGAATTTGTCTCTTGCAATGTCAGATAGACTCCACCAACCTTACCGAAGTTCATTAATACCTGGCTTTGATGATGTTGTTGATGCTGCAATTTCTGCTGGGGCATTAAGTGTAGCATTAAGCGGTGCCGGTCCAACCATTGCAGCATACTGTCTGGAAAACATAGAACACATTGGAATTCAAATGCAAGAAGCATTTAAACATCATAATATCAATTGTGAGATAAAAACACTCACACCTGATTTAGATGGAGCTTTAGTATCTACTAAAGATGACTAAATTTCATTTATCGGAAATTGTAAATGGTGATATTTAGGATTGTTTTTTATGAATATTTATGAAGAGAGTATATCTTTTCTGATAAACCAATACGATACCGATCTTGAATACGGTTTAAGCCAAACCGCGGTAAGAGAACTTCAAGAACGTTATGGAGCAAATAGAGTAAATACTAAGACTGGGACAGCACAATTTACTTCTTTTATCCATCAAATATTACACTGGAGATTACTCCTATTAGCACTCGCAACTGCTGTGTTTGCCTATACAGATGAAATACTTAACACATCATTAATAGGTAGCATTTTTCTTTTAACACTGATTGGAGGAATCTTACTTGTAATTGGCTTCCGATATACACAACAGCGTAGAGACAATAAATTTAAGGTAAGTGTCTCTGTAATTCGCGAAGGTAAACAGGAGAAATGTGACCCGTCTGATATTGTACCAGGCGACCTAATTATATTAAAACCTGGTGACTATATCCCAGCTGATGCACGTATTGTTGAAGCAGATGGATTGACAGTTAATGAGTCAGCATTATTTGGAAGTAGCGGTTCTGCAGCAAAAACAAGTATAGAATTAACTGAACCCGGGCTATCTCCAGAAAAACAAATTAATATGGTGTTTGGAGGGACTTATGTAGATACAGGAATTGGTCAAGCGATTGTAGTACGAATTGGTAACCAATTGGAGATGTTTCAAAATCAAGGTAAAGCACGATCACTGCCTAATGAGATAACAGTCGCAGAAAATCAGCTCAAATTTTTTGTGGATTTCTTAAAGATTGCTGGTTTAGTTGTTGGTGGCATTGCTGTTGCCATACTTTGGTGGGGAAAATCTCAACAAAATACACCGGATTGGGTTGAATTAGTGCAATTCGGTTTATTATTTGCAATCGCTGCTACCCCATTCAATTTAGTTGTGCTCTTGCATTCCTATCTCAATCAGAAGACTTCAAAATTGGTTAATTTTGGTATAGTTTTACGAAATCATCATTTCCTTGAAAAATTGAACCGCCTGACGGCATTATGTACAGATGAAAGAGGTATTACAAGTACACGATCCCTAACAATTTCCAATATCTTCGTTGATGAACAAATTGTTAACCGAACACAATGGGACAATTGGGTTTCTTCACTTGAAAATCATTCTCAAGAGGAGAAAAGTGAAAAGATTGACTCTATACCACCAGGATACCAAATACCTAAAGGAGCTCCTGGCTTAGTTTTGACTGCTGGTCTCGGAACCAGCGGGGAACGTTTCTATGATAGATCTGATTTAGATCATGCACACCAACAGGTTATTCAAGAAACTATGGATAAACTTGGATTCCAGTTGAATAACCTTAAGACAAATATGAAACTTGTCGCTGAATACCCTTGGACTCCTAACTTTGGGTATGAACTACATGTATTTGAATCAGGAGATAATGAATATCTTAACATTATCTTTGGTGATGCCAGAAATGTCCTTGAAGCATGTGATTCAATACTTGTAAATGGGGAATTGAGTCAGTTCAATTATGATCAATACGAAATGTGCAGTGAAATACTTAATTACCTGCAAAATTCAAGAGATACTGTTTACGGTGTAGCATCTTTACATTCTGAAACAAGTCTATCACCACAAGAAGTACAGGGATTATCTACTTTTTTAGGTTTCATCAGTTTTTCTGTTACTGATAGTGTTGAAACAAAAGATGTGGTTAAATCATTCCTTGATACAGGACTAAAAATTATCTTAATTAGTGATAGTGATGAACAATCTACCACAGACATAGCAAAAGAACTCGGTCTCGTCCATACTCGAAACGCTGTTGCGACAAGACAAGAGCTTATGCAACTCACCACCCAAGAATTTGATAAAAATGTACCAAATTGGAATGCATATTCTCAACCTACAGACGAACAACGGAGAAATGTTGTTTTAAGTTTAAAACGACATAATCATACAGTAGGTTATTTAGGACAAAATGCAAATGATCAACGTGCAATGATTTCTGCGGATCTTGCTTTTGCTGATGCAAGAAATGCAACACATTTTGCTCAAGATCATGCCGACTGCTTAATAATAGAGAAAGGTTTTAAGGCGATTAAGGATTCATTATTATTGGCGCGTGAAGCGTATCACAATCTCTCAGGTTCACTCCGATGGTGTTTTTCATGTACCTTCGCACAGTTTTTCACCGCTATCTTTGGTTTAATTCTATATGCAGGATTTAAGATTGACTTGCCTTTTACACTTTCACAAATTGTGTGGGTTCAGTTTTTAACAACTATGATTCCTGTTATTGGATTAGGCTATGAGAAATTTACCATGAATGAAAAACAACATCATCCAGGTAGAGCAACACAACTATTTCCAAATATGTCGGTGCTGGATATCGTATGTAGAAGTCTTGTCATCAGCCTAATGACAATAATTCATTTCTTAGTATCGCCAACATCTGTTTTTGAATCTACTCTTGAAGAAGCACGTACTGCTGCCTGTACGACACTAATTCTTACTCAGATTATAGTGTATTTTCAATGCACACGTTACCCATGGGAATCTCTGTTTAAAAGAATGTTCTCAAATGTTCGTTTCTTTATATTATCAATCATTATAATTGTTATTCAGGTTGTAGCAATTTATCTTGAACCGGTTAATGATATTTTGTTCCAGTTTACTCCACTTCAGAACGAATGGATAGTGACAGTATTATGTAGTCTAATCTTGTTGTTGTTACCTTTGAATTTAGCAATAAATCCTCGTAAAGATAGATTCTATACCCAGAAACCGTAAGTGGGTATACCAACGATTATACCAAGAATAGTCCATAAACTTCCTATCGTAAATTCACCAAGAATAAGACCTAAAAAGAACGGTGCAATTTTACGATATCTTACCGATCCTCCGTATTTTAATATGATCCATTTAATTAACCAACTCATGAATAGACAACTCCAAGTTACATGCATCCCCCAACTTGTCGAAATTGCGAATCCTGCCGGATGAAACGGCCACCACACAAATCGCATACGAAACATCATTAATATTGTTGTTAATATAAAGCCTATACACATAAATATACTTTCGGGAATCTCTGGATCTGATGGGGATTGAAGCCAACCTGCTAAACGTCGATAGGGTTCAATTCCAAATGCACTCAAAGAAGGCCAATATGCTCGAACTTCCATGCCCAAACTGTGACCTCTATCAATGAGTGCCCAAAATCCTGCTAACGACCCTAAAACACTTGCTAACACCACCGCTAATATTATCCGACGCATACTCATGTTAGTTCGCTCCATTATCTTAAACCCTTCTAATTGATGAGGCATCGGATGACTTCGATATGCCCGGTTGATAAACCAGAACATTGAGAACATAATAAGATTATCTCGACCTAAGCGACGTGTTCCGACTACACGGGTTAATATCTCATCAGGTCCAGAATAGTGTAAATCATGAACAGGTGTTCCTAATTCAGCACGCATCCGGGTAATCGCTATTGAGATCATGTAATAGATAATGAAAAACGCTAACATTACCCCTATATTTGCACCACCGTAATAACAGAAAAGAACTAAAAATGTCAGTACAATAATAAATCCTATAACAGCTGTCCTATAAGTAATCGATTCTTCAGAATCTTCATCGGATCTAGATGTACTAAATAGTAGCTTTCCTACATTCAGTAAATGTCGACGACTTGCCCATATAGCCAATACACATAACGCTAAATATCCTCCAGATGCTTGCTCGTTCATATATGGGAAACGCGGCATGCTTCGAAAACCAAACATCGCACCAACCACACGCATAAAACGCCAAAACCAAAAGAAAAACCAACATGAAAATGAAAGATCAAGTGGAATGAAGAAACCTAATCCAATAGCAAACGGATATAGAGAAATTGGTATATTTCCCATAGCATTCCACGGACTTTCGGTAAAGAGCGGATAACTACGGATACGAGTCCGTAATTCAGGTAAGACTGGATATAGAAAATTTACTCCATTCCACAAAGCTAACCCACCTGCAATCCCAAATCCTAACCACATTATCTTATTTTGAAAGAAATGGTTGTTTTTGGTTTCTGTTAGATGAAGTGGAAGGTGGATGATCGGATAACTTAATTTCTCATATTCGATCCACTGTTTCCGAATAATTATATTAATGCAGAGCATGCCTAAAATCAGCATACTGATAAAGGTAGTCCACCATAAAACAGGAGTTGCCCAACCGAGTAGTGATTCAAATGTATAGAACGGTTGATCACCTTCATAATACCCTTGTAATAAACGAGGACTATCAATGGTAAGCCAGTCTGGAAGAAATGGAACAAATAACTGATTCCATTCATTCTCTGGAGATGCAAAACGGTACGCATGCCCTAACATTGGAACTAATATTTCAAGCATATCATGCCCAGTTATTCCTGAGGCAATTGACAGCATAAGATAGACAATTACAAGCTCGCTTTGTACTAATGCCATTTTTGGTATATACCGACGCAACAACTGATTGAAACCAACAATCAAGAATAGACTAAAGATAACATTAAAAAACAGAGAGATGGTAACTGGATGACCAGAATAACGAATTACTTCCATTTCAATCACCCAATAGCAATTGATTGGAATAAGGATTATAGAAATTAGAATAGATTTAAGGGTTACGCCGTGGGTGGGAATTTCGGGAGAACTTGGTAATAGGGATTTTCGGTCTTCCATCTAATTGGACATTTCACGGAAGTTATTTTTATGTAGTCTATCTTATCGTATTCTACTTGTCAACTGCTAAATCATGAGGGGTGTGTAAAGTTTTTGTCACTTGAAGAGTTTAACTTTGGGGTTGTAAAAGTGTAGAAAAATGGTATCCTATCTAAATATTATATGGACAGACGAGGGTCTCAATTCCATACTGGAGTTGAGATGTATGCTAAAGAATGATACTTGGAATAATCATTGGTATCCAGATGCAATAGCAGCATAATGTTTAGTGACAAATACTTTACACACCCATAGGTATTTAGCAGAAGCATTTAATTGCCTTCAATCATTATCCCATATTGCCTTTGATATAAAGGGTAAATTCTGTTATCATATAGTATATAACCATCTTGGAAGGTATATGTAAATGAACGCCGAACCTACCACTATTGATGAATTACTTACCCAGATTCAACGTCATCTACTTCCCTATGTTGCCAGTTTAACCAATTTTCAAACACCGACAGAACTGCAACAATTCAGGAGTCATTTACATAGTATGCACTACTTCTGCGTTCGGGCCGAATCCCCTGTAGCTATAAGCAAACAATTAGAAACCCTATTATCAACAAGTGCGAGCTTTTGGCAACTATTATCTGATAATGAAATGCTATTAACCAACTTAAAAGATTTTACGCGGGTACGAACCTTTTCTGCAGAGGCTGAAGGGATAACTAATCTTGAGGAATTAATTTCGGGTGAGGATAGTCTTAGAGATGTGATAATTAATAGTATTGCTTTTATGTTAAATTGGAAAGCAAACACTATTTGGGTGGATTCAGCTAAGAAAGCACGTACTGTTATGGCAAAAAACTATATGCTTGAGATACAAGATAGGATATGGCAGTTTATCAAGGAGACCACTCAAGATACAGAACAGATGGACTTGGAACAAGCAGCAAAAGTTAGGGATAGGGCGGAAAAATTCGTTGAGTTTATTCATGTAAGTGATTTGACAACTGAAGCACAAGTTACATTATTAATGCAGATTTATACAATGCTGCTCCGTTTCCAACTTGGACAATTAATCGTATTATTAGAGAATCAAAGAGACAATGAATCAGAATGACCTATTTATTGCTGAATCAACTAACATATTCTGTCTATTTAATACATACCATCCAATATATAGTTTAACTCCCTTTATATTCTAATTTTATCAAAACCTAATTCTCTTCGAATTGATATACCAATCTTCTTGAAAATACATCTCCTACTTTCTCACCACTGTTATCGGATTAGAATTCTTTTATATCTATATTTTGAATACTTTTTCTTTGATTCACGTTATAATAGGTAATATCATACTTGAGATAATATAGAAGTTAATTAACATGAAAGGATGTGTAACATGCAGAAAGAGCTGTTTGAATCATTGGTTGATGTGATTGCCACATTGAGAGGAGAAAACGGGTGTCCATGGGATCGTGAACAGACGCATTCCTCTTTAAAATCTACATTAATTGAAGAAACTTATGAGACCGTTGAAGCGATTGATTCCGGTGATTCAAATCATCTAAAAGAAGAACTCGGTGATCTGCTTCTGAATATTATGCTACAGGCTCAAATTGCGGATGAAAGTGAGAATTTCGATATCTATGATGTGATTGAGTCATTAACTGAAAAACTTATTAGACGACACCCACATGTGTTTGGGAATGTTGATGTGGAAAGTGCAGATGAAGTAGTAAAAAACTGGGAAGTAATAAAAAGCCAAGAAGAAGGATATGAAGATAGAGAATCAGTTCTTGATGGTATTCCTGTCGCATTACCTGCTTTATTACGTGCTCAGAAAATACAAAAACGTGCTGCACGGGTCGGTTTTGATTGGGATAATATCTCAGATGTGATTAATAAAATTGAAGAGGAATTAAAGGAAGTAAATGATAGTTTGAAAAATAATAATCAGGATGAAATAGAAATGGAGATAGGTGATCTTCTATTTGCAGTTGTGAATCTATGTAGGTTCGTTGATTTACAGGCTGAGGAATCTCTAAGGAAAGCAAATCGAAAGTTTGTAAAAAGATTTAAACATATGGAAACTGAACTGAATACCCAAGGGAAGAATATATCGGATCAATCTCTTGAAGAACTTGATAGAATTTGGGATAAAATAAAAAAAGATGAAATATCTTGAGAAATTCAACTCCTATCCAGAATATGAAAGATATTCAGATCTTGTTAATCAAGTAGACCCAAACAATTCTCCACATATAGTGATAACACATCGTGCATCTAATTCAATTAGTTCATCATGTAAAAAACTGGGGATTTTTTCTGGTTCTTTTAATCCTATAACTTTAGCACATTCAAAGATGATTGAAATGTCACATCAGTATTTTGAATTTGAAGAAATGTTATTATTAATAGCTAAAGCAAATGTTGATAAGGATGTTTTTGGGTGGCCTATAGAAGCACGATTACTTACACTAAAACTTCATACTAAAAATCAATCCAACATTTCAATCGGTATCTCAAGTCATGGTCGTTATATAGACAAAATTACTGCATTAAAACAGATCTATCCTTCACAAACAGAATTCTATTTTATCGTTGGCTATGATACATTAGTAAGGATATTTGATCCAAAATATTACACTGATATTCAAGAGCAATTAAATACGCTATTTACACAATGTAAATTTATCGTTGCCAATCGAAAAGGTGTTTCTATTCACGACATTAAACGATTTTTAGATCAACCTCATCTTAAGTCATATCAGCAATTTATAGAATATCTATCCCTACCAGATTACTATGCTAATCTATCCTCCACAGATATAAGGAATAGAATTCATGCTGGGGAAAAGATCACACATCTCGTTCCTACCACCATTGCAAATTTTTTGGAATAACTTTTCAATCCCTTTCTACAATACATCACCAATTCAAAAAACAACAAAATACTATTTGTCAATAGATTTGTAATAAATATATGTGGATGTGTTTCAATTTTACCACATCTGTGTCAACATTGTCACATATATACAGTTATGTATGACTTTCGTAATTATAGTACTTTTTATCAATAGTGATTATTATTAATAATCTGATGCTTGTTATTACAGGTTTTCTACAAATATGTAAATTCTAACACATAGAAACATATAGATAAAATAACCGATTTTATAAATGGCATAGATCTTGCTTAATTAAGTCTTAATAATTGTAACTGTATTATTGAACTTTCGTATAGTAATGCAACACTTTATATTTATACACAAAATATTTATACACAAAGCTTAAAAAGACGAGTGTGTTAATGTGTAAAGTGTAATATGAAGCAAGTTGATTTAAAAGTCTATTCAAGAAGTTTTAGATGTTTGTCATATCCAATGGCTTAATTAGAAATTAGGTTTGCAGGAGGCATTATTAATGTTTAACGGGATTATAATTGGTGGTTTATGTTCGTTGATGGGAATTGGTGCTGGGTATTTGATTCTGAATGCGTTTTTTGCTGGTGTCCAACTCATCGCAAAACCCCGAATCGTTGAAATAAGAGAAGCCGCTTCAAAAATACTTGACAGTTAACACATTTGGATTGATTTCAGTAGTTAACTGAGATAATAGTTATATTGAACTCTTATTGAAGTACTTTGAATTCGTAACATGAATTCTTAAGAATAGTATTAGCTATCTGATCTGCTTATACTTGAGGAAAGTGCATAGTTAGCAAAATCGCAGAATTATGCATTATTATGATCTACATTCATGGAATGTAACTCCACAAGAAGCACGTAGTCTCCAAGACAAACTTCGTACTCAAGTCATAAAGACAGATGAATTTGGGGTAATCAATACATTAGCAGGTGTAGATATTGGCATCAGGGACAACATTGCCCAAGCATCCGCTATAGTTCTTAGTTATCCTGATTTACACGTTGTTGACGGTATTGTAACTCAATACCAAGTCTCTTTCCCATATATCCCTGGAATTTTATCATATCGCGAAATTCCACCACTCCTGGTGGCTTTCGCGTATTTAAATACGGTACCTGATCTTATAATTGTTGATGGTCAAGGTATTGCTCATCCAAGACGTTTCGGTCTTGCTTCTCATTTAGGGCTGATATTAGACATACCTACAATTGGATGTGCGAAATCCCGCTTATGTGGTACACATTCTGAACCTGAAATAGAAAAAGGATCATACACCTATCTAATGGATGACACTGAAATTATTGGAGCTGTTCTTCGCACTCGATCAAAAGTTAGTCCAGTTTATGTATCAATTGGACATAAGATTTCATTAGATTCAGCAATAAGAATCATATTGGATTGCTGTCCAAGATTCCGTCTACCCGAAACCACAAGATATGCACATAAAGCTGCTGCTGGTGATATTCCTACAGGTGTTACCTACATTAACAAACTTCATACGAATGAATACTGATAGCCTCTTATAAATTGAGTTCAATCAAAGGGTAGGAATAGGAACTTGAAGGATCGGGGATGGGAATCCCGCTTACAGAAGAGAAGGTCGGGATCGGATATCTCTATAGTATTTCATAATTTGAAATAAAATGAATAATATGTCTCCACTACACTGGTCATTTGATTATAATACTGGATCTAATAAACCTGATTATACAAATGAATTGATTGAACTTATACACGGATATGAAATTCCATCGTCTATTGTCAATATAAGTGCTGAAGAGACAAGTTATACAAAATATGTATACCAGATATTACCAAATTATTGGCGTGGTTATGCAGGTAGAAGTAACCCAGAAACTAAATTATGTATTGGTACAGTAACCATTGAAAGAGAAAAGGAAAATGATATTTGGAATTATGAAGTTAATTACATAAACGACACGAGCGGAGAAGATATACTCCTCCAATTCTACAGCGAGAATACTTGGTGTCGTACTCTTCTAAACGAATGGCATGGAAAAGTTCGAAATAGTAGTCAAGATGCATATTCAGAATTAAATTTCATAGGCAAGATTATTTCTAAAGATAAGGTAAGAATCTGTATAAACGATATTGATATTTCTCTTGTAATCCCTGACAAGACTTTACCTTTGACATGCAATTGGACTCTTTTTGATGTTATTCCAATATTATCTGATCAGATTAAAGAAAATGAAGATTGTGTAGAAATTATTCTGCTTGAAGATCTTGAACAACTTAGACCCAATAACAAGATAGGTTTCCTCAATTCAATACAATCCCCATTATCGCTTGATGGATTTTACCTTTATGGTTCAGGTTTGCTACCTTCCTATTGGTGGATTGACAAAAAGAAGACTACTGTCATTGTCTCCAATTTCTTTGAAACTTATATATTGAAGGAGATAATTGGAGACAATTGATGCGTAAAAGACCTAATATCCTCTTCATTAACACGGATCAACACTCTTGGAATGCCATCTCTGCATATGGAAATCCGTATCTTCACACTCCTAACATAGACCTACTTCATCGTAATGGAACTTCATTTAAAAATTCATATTGTACCGATCCTGTTTGTGCAGCATCTCGTTCAAGTTGGGCAACCGGATTATACACATCTGAAACAGGAGTTCCTTTTAATGGTGGAAGACTACACGATGACATTCCCGATATAGGACAAGTACTTCAATCTGGGGGTTATAGAGCATTCCACTGTGGCAAATGGCATGTTCCTGGTCGAAATATACGTGACAGTTTCGAAACTCTATATTTTGGTAAACGAGATATCGGTGCAGGTGGTGCTGCCTTTTATGATTCTGCTTCAACTCATGCAGTAGCAGATTTTCTAACAAATTATAATAGCACCGATCCATTTTATCTTCAGATTGGATATGTGGATCCACATGATGTTTGTGAGTATCTACATAATCATGAAGAAAAAAAGATACCAAATCCTATTGATCAAGGCATTCTAACCGATGATGATCTTCCCCCACTTCCAGAAAACTTTAATTATGATGAACGAGAAACAGTTTTACACCGAGTTTGTCGAAGAGGCAATGATGCATTGATTCATGCCCCAATCCTTAGAGCAGTAAAGGAATGGGATGAAATGCAGTGGCGTTACCTGAGATGGAACTACTTTAGATTCGTGGAAAAAGTTGATGCCGAGATTGGTAGAGTTTTATCAATTCTTAAAGAAACCACACATTGGGATGACACGTTGATAATTTTTAGTGCAGACCATGGAGAAGCATGTGGGAGTCATCAAATGTTTCAGAAATTTGCCCTCTATGAAGAGAGTGTGCGTGTTCCATTAATCATTTCATGTATTGGAGAGGGTGTATCTGTTAAGAAAGATAGATTAGACGATTTACATTTTGTTTCTGGTGTAGATCTATTTCCAACTATTTGTGATTATGCAAATATTGATCATCCTAATGGAATACAAGGGATGAGTCTCAGACCACTTGTTGAAGGAAATAATATAAAAAACTGGAGGGACTGTGCATATATTGAAAGCAATTATTGGGGACGTGCTATTGTTGATAACCAATATAAATTCATAACCGAATATAAACCAAAAGAGATAGAAGATTTTATTCCTCCTGGACCGGATATTGAACAACTTGGACATGCACAATTATTCGATAGAAATGTTGATCCGTTTGAAAAAAAGAATCTTACATTTAATCCAAAATATAAAAATATCGTCAATAAATATAGAAAAAAGATAATTGAACAGGAAGGTCAACTAAATAGACGTCATATTTCGCACGCAAATCCTCAAAGGCTAATTTCGAATTGGGGAAAACGGTTACGCGAATATTGGGAATATGGAAAATAAAAATTTGAAAATGGTTGACTAAAAGTCTATAGGATAATAGAACAGATGAATATTTTTTCAAAACGTCTTAATCGATTACCTCCGTACATGTTTGGAAAACTAAAGCAATTAACACATGAACGCAGACAACAAGGAATCGACATAATTGATTTAGGGATGGGTAACCCAAATCAAAGAACCCCACAACCAATTATTGATAAACTCACTGAGGCTGCTCAAGAGTTACGGCATCATAGATATTCTGCTTCCCGTGGTATATACAATCTTCGAAGAGAAGTCAGTTGGCATTATCAACGTCGTTTCGGTGTAGATATTGATCCAGACGAAGAAGCAATTGCTGTTATTGGAACGAAGGAAGGTTTAGGTCATCTTGCCTTAGCTTTGATTGATGAAGGTGATTTGGCTATGGTACCAAATCCTACGTTTCCAATTCACATGTATAGTGTTGTGTTAGCAGGTGGAAGTGTTGTTAGTATTCCTCTTGAAGAGGAGAATGACTTTGTTCCTTCACTTGAAGAGATTACTCGTGATATATGGCCAAGACCAAAAGTATTGATCCTTAGTTTTCCACATAATCCTACAGGTGCGGTTATTGACTTAAGCTTTTTTGAAGAAGTAGTTGGGTTTGCCAAACACGAAGATATGATTGTAATCCACGATTTAGCTTATGCTGATATTGTTTTTGATGGATATAAAGCACCAAGTTTTTTACAAGCAAAAGGGGCAAAAGATGTTGGTGTTGAATTCATATCACTCTCAAAATCCTATAACATGGCTGGTTGGCGTTGTGGATTTGCTGCAGGAAATCAAGACATTATTGAGGCATTAGGTCGGATTAAAGGCTATTACGATTATGGAATATTCCCACCGATACAAATTGCCGCCATTATGGCTCTTCGAACACCTATTGATGAGGTGATGGAAAATACAGAAGTATATTGGAATCGTAGAGATGTATTGGTTGAGGGGTTAAATCGTATTGGATGGAAGGTGACAAAACCGCAGGCATCAATGTTCGTCTGGGCACCAATTCCTGAACAATGGAAACACCTTGATTCCTTAGAATTCTCAATGAAACTGCTAAATGAAGCTGAGGTTTGTGTTTCACCTGGTGCTGGATTTGGACACAACGGTGAAGGGTATATACGAATTGCCCTTGTAGAAAATGAAGACAGAATTCGTCAGGCTGTTCGTCAGATAAAACGAGCGTTGTTTAAGTAATACAAATTCTAATAAATAATATGTCATCACATAAATTTTATGAGATTGAATTTTATTGGAAACTATCTTCTGTAGGAGCGACCACCCGGTCGCTACTTGGAGATTGACCCTGCAGAATCTCCACAATCAATGAGACATTATATTTTAGAAATGGTATAATATTCTGCAAGGCGCGGTATAGTCCGCGCCTAAGTTCCTACCAGTTATTCTAATCCCCACTCTTTCTTGGCTTCTTCAAATGATAATCTTTGACTGCCGGTATGTGATATAGGATTCTTCCCTATCCAGCGTTCATCAATAGGGTGTTCTGCTGGTTGAAAACGAATATCACAACTTACCCGCCATTTGTCTGATAAATTCTTAGTAGATGTATGCATCGTATGCATTGTGAATATGATGACATCTCCCATTTCGAAGTCTGTAGTTTTCCATTCACCACCATATTTCTCACTAATCTCCATCGGATCTCTTCCAAAGTGTCCAGGTGTTCCATCTTTATCTACATCTGTCTGTCCGTATGTGTCTCGAACAGGGGAGAAACTGGGTAGGTTATGTGATCCGACAAGAACTGTGAGTGTTCCCATAGTTGCTGGATTATCTCCAAATGGTACCCAGCATGTATGTAGTTGCTTGGAACCTCTTCCCATATAGACAAAATCAAAATGGGGACCTGACCAGCCATCGGGTCTTACAAAACGTAACCATTTATAATCAAAAGTACGGGTATCACCATCGAAAAATCTACGGAAGAAAGTAAAAAGTTGATCACCTTCTAATACAGACAATACATTATCATGGTGTGTGACAGCAGGGGCTCCCATTGTCCGCCCTGGACTTCCGGTACCTGCAACCGCATCCATGAGTTCTGTATCAGGTTTAAAAACTTCATCCTTACCGTTTCCTTCGGCATATTCAAGAATAGCACGTCTTCCAGCGAGAATTTTGTCCTTATCAATTAGACCGCGGACGAGTAGATAACCATCTTCTGCTATCTGATTATGTAATCCTTCAGCAGAATCAAGAACATCATTGCAGTCTCGTAATACACCAAGGTCAGGTCCGGGAAATGTTAATTCGTGATCTCCAAGAAATACGGTATCAGCCATTAGTTTCCTCCGTAATGGGATGATTTGTAATACTACAAGAATGTAATTTATATATTTTATCGTGATTCATCAATCAATCTATGTTGAACCTATATTAACTGATGTATTCTAACAAATCTAATATATAACTTCAAGAATTTACAACTATGTGTGGGCATAAAGGAAGCAACTTGGGCACGATCACAAATAGAACTCGCAAAAGCACTCGGTTTTACACAGGAGAAAACACATTGTGTTGGAACCATTCACAATGTATTGAAAATATTAGATAACAGCAGTAGAGAGGATGTCTTGACACAGTTGCTATAGATGGCAAAACAATGCGTGCTGCTCAAAAAAGTGGGGGTGATAACAAGCCACTTACTCCCTGTTGTTTCCCATGAGTTAGGGATTACAATCACACAAAATAACCCTGGTACAAAAGGGGCATTGGTGGAGTTTCTATTCCAAATTGGTACGATTAAAAGGCTTTCCAAAATGCGTATATCTATTATACAAACCCTTACTGTGACTGTCAAGTTAAAATTACAATTAAGGGTGTGTAAAGTTTTTGTCACTTGAAGAGTTTAATTTTGGGGTTGAAAAACTGTATAAAAATGGTATCCTATCTAACCAATACCTTCGCCAAAAATACTTGAATAAAAAGGGTATCTGCCCTAAAGTTATAAAATATCCACATAACTTTGAAAGGACAAACACCCATGCCAGAAAATATAGCATTATTTACTGTACTTAATCCATGTTTATCCACGACTTCAATCCGTCAGTTATGTGAAGTTGTATTTGCCCTGCTTGCGATGACAGGTCGAACCACCATGCTAAATATCTCCCGTTTGACATCAAAAGGAGGGAGCGACCGAACAATACAACGCTTCTATAAGAAGGTTCTGCCCTGGTCTATGATGTGTTAGCTGTTTTTCGAAAACTATCTGTTTGATCCTGAAAGTGAGTGCCTCCTTGCAGCAGACGAAGTCATCGTGTCAAAATCAGGGCAAAAGACTTATGGTATAGATCGCTTCTTTTCTTCATCGCATTGAAAAGCGATTCCCGGATTGTCGTTTTTAGCTATGTCCTTAGTGAGTGTCGAACAAAGGCGTTCTTACCCGATGATGATGCAACAAATCGTGCGTGTCAACGCATAAGCCAATACAGATGTATCTGCAACCGAACATCAGGATAATACACAGAAAGCCATAACAAACGAGGACAGGATCGTCCCATAGGTAGTCTGAACCGAAACAAAAAGGATGTTACGCTCAGCGATACTTTGAAACAACTTCAAACAATGCAGCGAACTTATCCTTGTTTATGGTAAATGTGAGTACGAAAATGGCAAACAAATTTCGGTCTAATAACACGGTGTGTAGCGTATAAGATTTGAAAGCACACAATTGAGCTATGAAGTATTTAGAGGAAACAATAAAAATTCTTCCGCAAAAACCTGAACCTATTGTTATTGACTAAATCACACAGCACCTCGGTTCTATCGGTGCTATTCACACACAGCTAGAAATAAATCCAGGATAATTGGCCAAGGTATTGATTAAGTAAAATTGGTATAATAGATACATCAATCGCACGCGAATCAGTTCCGAATTCACTGAATCATATATATCATTAATTACATTCTATGAAAGTAAGGAGGCAAAATGGATAAATTAAGAGTTGGAATCATAGGTTGTGGTGGTATCTTCCGCAATCTTCATTCACCATATTACCAAGAACCGACACGAAGGGCAGATATTGTTGCTATTGCAGACATAAATAAAACTTCTGCGAATGAACAAGCAGATAAGTTCGGTGCAAAAGCCTATACAGATTACCGAGAACTCTTGGACCGAGACGATATTGATGCCGTTGATGTATGTGTTCATCCAAGACCACATCTTGAGATAACTTGTGCTGCAGCTGATGCGGGAAAGCATATCCTCATGGAAAAACCGATGTGTTGTAATGTCAAAGAAGGACGACAAATGGTTGAGGTTACAGATAAGGGTGATGTAATACTTATGGTAGCCTATATGATGCGGTTCGACCCAGGTTATATGAAACTAAAATCACTGCTCGAAGATGGAACACTTGGCACCTTACAAATGGCATATTCAAATCAAGTTGGATGGTTTTCACCTGAAAAACACCCATGGTTGTTTGTAAAAGAAGAATCTGGTGGAATGCTTGTAGAACAGGCAATCCATAATCTTGATATTTGGCTGTGGTTATTTGGACCTGCTTCTTCAGTATACGGTTATACAAGCCATGTACCACTTGGAGGAACATATCCTTCAGCAGATAAGGCTGTTGAGAACAATGCTGTCCTTACTGTCAATTTTAAGAATGGTGGTGTTGGGATGATGATTAAAAGTTGGGCAGCCGAAATTACCAACAGTGCAAATGGACTTGTTACAAGTAATGGTTCAGCAACACTGCTAAGACACGGGTTGCGTTGGAAGACACACAATATGCCAAAAGCAGAAGAATTTACCGAACCTGTTCCAGAGGATAATACATATCGAAATATGAGTGAAGAACAACGAAATCAACGGTATTGGGGTGTTGCTGCAAAAGGCGCAAGCATTGATCATTGGTTGAAATGTATTGTCGGAGTAGAAGAACCAACTACCCATGGACAGATAGGCACAGATGGAATCGAATTAGCAGAAGCGACTTATTTATCTTCACAAACAGGTAAACTCATAAATCTACCGTTATAAAAATAGAGAATTATACAAGACAAAATGGTCTGTGATGAATAATTCATCACCATAGGTGTCAATTTAAGCATTAGACTCTTCTGTAGGAGGGGATTCCGATCCCCGATTCTTCAAGATCCTGTTCACCCTTTGGTAGGCTTGGTTTCTAACTGCGGGGAATGCCCGGGGAATGACTAAATGTCATTCATACCGTTGATTCCTTGATTTGAAGTGCCAGCATTGAAAGAAAATCTTGCAGACTATAAGCTTTCTTCTCCGTGTAATCCGTGTAATCTGTGGTTCAGACAACTCAAAACAAACCTAAAAATATACGAATCTCACGACTTGTGCTAATTAACTTTATGTAAAATGTCTAATACTATTATGCGTAAACAACATCTTTGAGTGCCATTAACTTTCGTCCTAAACACTTATTCAAGAAAACACCAAGTGTAAAACCACTAAACTTATTGCTCAAGCG
>CAZZBB010000086.1:0-40171 GCA_964652195.1 uncultured bacterium
AGATTGTGTCAGATGTCAATCAATTAGAATGAAATTTACACCTAAAAGCAGTACAAAAGAAACGGAATTAGTCGTTTTGGACTTGGTAAAGATTTGAAAAGTGCGATAATCCCTTGTATTGATTGGGTTTATATGGTATAAAAGATAAAGAATTAGGGAACTATAACCCCCTAATTGAACACAAAAAACGAGTTGTTTTCTGATGTTCCCACTTATCTACATTGTATAAGAATCCATCAGAAAAATCAACTTATTACGGAGTATCTGATGGGTTTGATTAGGATTATAGAGATGTTTCTAACCCAAAAGGATTGTATAATGTATTTAGAACGTCTAAGGTGGTAAGGATTACCAGAATGTCCACAGTGTGGGTCTAACAGTGTTGGTAGACGGAATGAAAACGCTATAGGGCGAATCGGACGCTGGAATTGCCACGATTGGCATATCACCTTCAAGGTCACATCTGGGACAATGTTTACTGGAACAAAGATAGCACTTCAGAAATGGTTTCTGGCGATCGCATTGATGGCAAACGCTAAGAAAAGTCTTTCAAGTTGTCAACTATCACGCGATTTAGGATTGAACCAGAAAACTACTTTGCGCTTGATGATGTGTATACGCGCTGAAATGGGAAAAGATAACGTGTTGCTACAAGATATCGTTGAAGCAGATGAAACCTATATCGTTGGAACATGAAACAATCAATCGGAGTGAACAATGGGAAGCTGATGGGATACACACCAATACGATGGAAGAGTTCTGGTCTTTGGTTAAACGCACATGGTATGGCTCACATCATCATTATTCAACAGGTTACACGCCACTGTATCTCGCAGAGGCGTGCTACAAATACAACTACAGGGAAACGAATATCTTTGCTAAGTTTCTCATAGAGAGTGTGCAGTCCGAGTAAATTGAAAATATCTCAAGTCCAAAACGACTTATTTCGTTCTTTTATATCACTTATATTCTCTTATATTCTTTGGGTGGGGATTCCAATACACAATCTTATATTCTCTTATATTTCTCTCATTCTTTGGATGGGGATTCCGATCCCCGATCTTACATTCTCTTACATTCTGTGGGAGAGGATTCCGATCCTCGATCTTTCCCACCCCTTGGTAGGTTCGGTTTACGGAACTGACTTATGAAGATTAACCTGTAGGTTGGGTTGAGGAACGAAAACGAACATGGAACATTGAGAATTTCAGGAAATGTTGGGTTTCACCTACGGTTCAACCCAACCTTCGAAACTAACCCTGGGGAATGACTAAATGTCATTCATACCGTTGATTTCTTGATTCCTTGATTTCTTGATTTTGTATGGAGGAATGTTAATAGCAAAAGTATATATCCCAAAGGACGGAATGTTTATTGAAAGCGTGTTGTCTTGTATCTTGAGTCCCGGAAATTTCCTAATGAAGATTGAGTAAATATTTCGGTATTTCAGTCGGTAAATTATCGTTGGGGCGGGGTTTTCTCGTTATTGACGTACAATATGAATATCTAAAATTGAAACTTGCTTACATTGTATACTCTCTTATCAGTGTAATCCGCGATTCAGACATATTAACTGTAAACTGATAACTAATAACTCATCCATGAATTTGACAGAAAACGTTGATTTATTTCCAAATTACAGCTAATATCATAGGAGAATAATTCCATCATTTTTCAACTATTGACACATTCATGACTTTCGCACAACCAATGTAGGTGTGGTTTCAAACCGCACCAAGGTCTAATTTTACGAATGTTGAGTTCTCAATATTTATTTTTTGGATTTCGCATTTGTTTGTATGTTAATAAAATATTTATGAAATACACTATAGTAGTTTTCCTTATATTCATCTACATCCAAAAAAATATATGCCTTGCTGAAAATAATGAACATAATCGGTATGTGCAACATGTTGAACAAGCATTCCAATTGCTATTTCAAGGGAACAACCAAGGAGCAATTACGGAATTTGAAAAGGCACTAAATATTGAACCAGATCACTTTGAAATTCTACACTACTTAGGAATGGGGTATGCAAATCAGGAGTCTCTAAACAAGGCAATAGAAACATACAAACGTTCATTAATCTTAAATCCAGAAAACATTGAAGCATTATATTCATTAGCGGTAGCATATTTTAAACTGAACCAATGGGACAATTCTACAGAACCATTGCAAAAAGCCATAACCCTTGATCCTGTTCACGGTCGCAGTTTTGAACTGCTTGGAAAAGTTTACGTCAAACTACACAAATATAAGGAAGCAGTTCCCACACTGACGAAAGCAATTAAACTAAAACCCCTCTCAGCAGGGATATATAATGAACTTGGGACAGCATATCTAAACATAAAAGATTACCAAAAAGCAATTGATAGTTTCAAAAATGCTATTCAATACGGTCCAACAAACTATGCTGATCCACATCACGGTCTTGGAACTGCATATCTTCGATTAGGGGATAGAGAAAAAAGTCGTAAAGAATTGCAGATTTTTCAGAAACTGCAAAAGCAATATGCTGAATATGAACGATACACACGTTTAACGCGAAATGAACCGGAAAAACTTGATGGGTGGACGGGATTAGCACAAGTATTAATGTCTCAGAGACAATATAATGAGGTGATACCTGTACTACAAAGATGTATTCAACTGGCAACTCAACAGCAAAAATCTGCAAAGGCAGTATCAGGGTATCACCACGGTATCAGCCAAGCATTCATACAATTAAATTATCCAAGACCCGCACAAGAATATGTACAAAAAGCGATTAAACTTCAACCGAATATTCCTGTTTACTACAACACCCTTGGCAGTACATTTGCTATGCAAGGCAATGTACCAAATGCTATAGGAGCATTTCGTAAAGCTATTGAGTTGGATTCCGAACAACCCTTATTTCATCTAAATATCTCTAAGTTATATCAAAGTATTGGACAGCAAAAACTTGCTCAAGAACATTACAAAACCTATGAGTATCATTTGGAAAAGCAAAAAAAATAATACATCCGTGGAATCACATTTCAATAGAATTACAAGCATTATACAAAACCGTTCTCATGTTTTAGTCATACTTGTTCTTTTCTGTCTTATCACAACACCTATAGAGATGTATGGAGAATTGGAGGAAGAAAACCTAATCCTGGTGTCTGCTGGTACATTTACAATGGGAAGTGATAACCGTGCCGCTGACGAAAGACCGATTCATAAGGTATTCCTTGAGGCATACTATATTGGAAAGTACGAAGTCACCAATGCAGAATATTTCGAATTCTGGAATAGCATACAAACTGATAAGACGAATACTACTGAAAACACCCAACATCATACGCCTGAAGATTTTATCCATATTTCACATATTGGCAAATGGCAAGATAGAGCAAAAGAATATCCAAACCATCCAGTGGTAGGTGTCTCTTGGCATGATGCAAATGCTTATGCAAAATGGAAAGGGATGAGACTACCCACTGAGGCAGAATGGGAAAAAGCTGCACGCGGGTATACAGATAGAACATGGCCCTGGGGAAATGCTTTAAAAGAATATGCGAATACTGTCTCTATTGAAGATGGGTATCCGAATCGAATCGCACCTGTCGGTAGTTTCAAACAAGGAAAAAGTTATTATGGTGCGATGGATATGGCAGGGAACGTTTGGGAATGGACTTCGGATTGGTATAGTGATGTTTATTATCACAATAGTCCGATGCAGAATCCTACCGGACCCAAAAACGGAAGTTGGCGTGTTATTCGTGGGGGTTCATGGATAGATGCCATTTCCCGTTGTAGTACAACATTCAGATTTCATCAATATCCAAATCTTAAAACCTCATTTATCGGATTCCGAGTAGCAAAAACAGCTGAAAAAAAATAGCTGAAAAAAAGAAAAAAATAATCCTTCCTACTATAGTTAAAATGCCAAAATTCCTACCTACATTATCCCTAATAATTCTATATACAATTTGCTGTCCTGCACAACAAACACCATATTTCACCGACGTCACAATAGAAGCAGGCATTACTTTCAAACACGACAACGGAAAATCAGAACATAAACATATCATTGAAACAATGGGTTCTGGTGTTGTCTTCTTTGATTACGATGGGGATGATGATGCAGACCTATATTTCGTAAACAGTGGGACGATTCCAGACAATGATAAAACTAATAAGGATATAAAGAACTCTTTAGGAAACGAACTCTACCGGAACGAAGGGAATGGTCATTTTACCAATGTAACAAAAGAATCTGGAATTGGTGATACCGCCTATGGAATGGCAGCATCCGCAGCGGACATTGATAATGATGGGGATTCGGATTTATATGTTGCCAACTATGGTCAGGATATACTATTCCTAAATAATGGTGATGGTACATTCACAGATATTACAAAAAATGCAGGAATAGATAATACGCAATGGAGCATCGCAGCAATATATCTGGATTACGATTTAGATAGTGATCTGGATATTTTCGTCGTGAATTACCTTGTTTATAATTTATCCATGCCAGTTACAAAATATAAAGGAGTGATCGGATACGGTCATCCAAGAAGCTATGAAGGTACTGCCGATGTATTATATAGGAACAATGGAGACGGAACAT
This sequence comes from uncultured bacterium, assembly GCA_964652195.1. Taxonomy (GTDB): domain Bacteria; phylum Poribacteria; class WGA-4E; order WGA-4E; family WGA-3G; genus MSPOR6. The sequence goes on from CAZZBB010000086.1 coordinate 4,602, forward strand.
TCACAAATGTCACAGAATCAGCGGGGCTGGTAAATCCATCTGAAGGTCGCGGAATGGGGGCAGTTGCATTTGACTATAATCTGGACAAATACCCAGACATCTATGTTACAAACGACACAAACCGTAATTTTTTGTATCTTAATAACGGAGATGGAACTTTTAAAGATGAGAGTCTATTTCTCGGTGTTGGATACGATGGAAATGGAACACCAGAAGGATCTATGGGTGTGGATTCTGGAGATTATGATAGGGACGGATTGATGGATTTGATAGTGGCAAATTCTGAAAAGGCAACACTTTACAAATTGGAGAGAACAGGAAAGGATAGCTTCTTTTTCACAGATGCTACAGTAGCCAGTGGATTACTACAACCAACCCTACCTTATGTTGGATTCAGTCCGTTATTCATGGATTATGATAACGATAGTTACCTGGATGTTTTCTCTGCCAACGGACATCCACAGGATGTCATAGAAATCCTTACAGACCATGAGACATACGGACAAAGAGACCAGTTATTTCATAATAATGGAGATCAGACTTATACCGATGTTTCAGACCAATTGGGAGATTATAGTAAAGAAGAACTTGTCGGTAGAGCTTCTGCATTTTCTGATTACGATAACGATGGTGATATAGATATAGTAATTATGAATTCAAATCAACGAGCAATACTCCTTCAGAATGAAGGTGTAAGCAAGAATAATTGGTTGAGAATAAAACTAATCGGTATCAAGAGTAATCGAGATGGAATCGGTTCCAGAGTCAAGGTTAATACAGCAGGTGTTGAACAAATTTCCGAGGTAAAAAGCGGATCCGGCTATGCTTCAGGAAGTGACATACGGCTATCATTCGGTTTAGGCAAAGCAACTATAGTGGATAGTATAATTGTTGAATGGCAAAGTGGAATCATACAAGTTTTAACCGATGTCAATATTAATCAAACCTTAGAAATAAAAGAACCCCAACCACCCAATGGAAGGAACGGTTTCTAACTCTTCTCTCTATGCCCCAATCCAAACCAAACTTGGGGTAATACATGATTAACATACCATACCAATAGAACATTAAAACAAAAAACCCGTATCAAAAGATACGGGTTTTTTTATAAATATCAAAACATATAGGTCATTTTCTCTTGATATCTGCCCAAGTAGTTGCAATCTTATTCCTGGGTTCAACGGGTGTTAAAATATCCAAGAATTTATTATCAAGAGTTGGCGCAATTCTGAGATCATCATCCGCTTCTTCAAAACGAAGATTGATATAATCTGAACCGCCACCTTCTCCACAACGGAAGTGTAAGAAATTCTCACCTTTTATAAGATCAACTTCAGTAGGTTGAGTTACTGCATGTACACCACCAGTCCATGCGGGGTTATTATATACCTTTTCTCCGTTAATCCAGATTTGAGCATAATCGTCGTGAGCAGGATGCATTTTTGTACGACGATTATCTGGTGATTGGATTAAGATAATCCCTTGCCAAGTGACGTTATTTCGTTCACTTGGAAAACCATGGCTGGATGACATATTATTCCCATCACTGGTATTAATATCAACAATACCCCATCCAAGTTCTCCACCATTATCAGGTAAACTTACTCTAAGTCTTCCAGTTAGACCCGCACCATGACGTGTGGAAACAGACGCATCTGTAATTACATCACTTGTTCCTTGTGCAAGATAATCAATTTGCCCAGTAACATTAAAATCACCCGTATTAAGAATCAGGTCAAGCCCCCACCATTTTTCTATCCATTGGTCTCCGGCTGGCTGCCAGTCCTGAGCAAAGGCCGCTGGTGTGATGGCAATACAAGCAATAAAATAAAAAATCGCCATTCTTTTCATAGCTATGAATACTCCTATATTATCTACACCAATAGAGTTTTGTATAAAAGCGCTCTTAACAAACCCCCAAGATAAGGTGTATAACTTATTGTAATTTTTCGGTTTGCTAGCTTATACCGAAATTCAAATTTATATTAAACGTGATAAAGAATATTTTATCACCGAACCATACCAAGACTCATATCAATAGTAGTAGATACGATTTATCTTAGTTATCTGGCCATTTTATGTCCTTTGGATGTAAATTTCTCCATTCAAAGGAAAATATCAATTTCAAAAATTATAGCATTATTAACTGTTAAATGCAAGAAAATTGAATTCCCTAATCATTCTATCAAGGGAAAAAAAGCATGTCAAGTTAATGGAATTACATAATTACCCAACATACTTGACATTGTTGGCAATCAGTGTTATTTTCAAAGGTAGTACATTATTGTATTAATTAAAGATATAATATCCATAAGTAATATATGCATTTAAAACGAAGACAATTGGTTGAATAATACACAAAATGAATGGAATGTAGACTAACTTATCGTAAAGATTTAAAAGGGAGAAAACTATGGGTATCAGTGTTGGAATGGTTGGGTTAGGTATGTTTGGACCTTCATTCATTGAATCATATAAGGTGCATCCAGATGTGGATCGACTTGCATTGTGTGATCTAAAAGAAGATAGATTATCAAAATGGGCAAAACAGTATGAAATAACTGAAACATACTCAAGTCTTGACGAAATCTGTAAATCAGATATAGATGCTTTGGTAATTATCACACAACATTGGATACATGCTCCGCAAGCCATACAGGCAATGGAAGCAGGAAAGCATGTATATACAGCCGTTCCAGCAGCTGTTTCGTTAGAGGAATGTGATCAATTAGTCCGAACAGTTGAACGGACAGGTATGATATATATGAATGGTGAGACAAGCTATTTCCGTCCGGAGACCGCGTTCTGCCGTCAAAAAGCAGAAGAAGGTGCTTTTGGTGAATTCGTTCACTGTCGAGCTGAATATTTCCACGATATGAGTCATGGACTCTATGATGTAGTAAAAAATCGATGGGGTGAACAGTGGAGTCTCGATAAAAGTGGTGGTATTCCTATGTACTATCCTACACACTCAACCTGTTTCCCAATATCTGTTATGAATGCTCATGCAACTTCTGTGTCTGCACAAGGTTATGTGTATCCTAACGATGATTGGTTCCGTACGGATACTATCTATGAAAACCCATTCTCAAATGAAGTCGGTTTATTCACAATGAGCAATGGTGCAACCATGCAAATATGCGAATTTAGACGAATAGGTCATCCAGGGTCTGAACGGCCAAGTGGCATATATGGGACAGAAGGAAGTTACGAACAGAATCTCGGGGGTATGGTATGGGCAGATAAAAGGGGTAGTCAACAAATACAACCTGACAGATTCCATGAACCTTTACCAGAAGCACTCACACAGAATTTAGGTGGTCACGGAGGTTCACATGCCTACCTTGTCCATGAATTTGTGGATTCAGTTAATAATCAAAGATTACCACGTATAAATGTATGGGAAGCAGTAAGGTATGCCGCCCCGGGTCTTGTCGCACATGATTCTGCACTACGTGATGGTGAAGTTCTACCAATACCTGATTGGGGAAATGCACCAGATTGATGAATGTGTGAGTACAATCAGTTTCCATCGAATACATAATAGAAAGAGCAGAAACTATACAAAAATTATCTCGTATACTTAACATACTCTTACATGAACTTGATGCAAGAGGAATTCAACTATCTATATATGTTATAGTAAACTTTAGATTTAATTAGACACTTTACTTTATGAGCGACCAGGAGGTCGATCATACAGAAGAGGTGTGGGACGCGAACGTAAGTTGAGCCAATAGAAATGTTGTATTGATTTTATTGTTCACTATATATACCGATCTAACGTTACTGTATAATTAATCATATCATACATATTTATAAAATTATTATCATAAAGAAAGGTATCATAAAATTATGAAAACTGTTTCCTATTCAATATTACTTATCTTATATATAATTATTATTCCATTCTCATACAATTGTTTTGCACAAGATTCCCCACAATGGCACCTACCTGTTGGTGCTACAAAGCGTCTTGGTAAAGGTTGGCTTTATGAAATTCAATACTCACCTGATGGTACTCAACTTGCCGCTGCAGGTTCATTAGGGGTTTGGATCTACGACACAAAAACTGATGAAGAAATTGCTCTCTACCCTGGTGAAGGATGGGGTATTTCATCACTTACCTATTCACCCGACGGTTCGATGCTCACTGCAGGAAGTGCAGATGGTATCATTCGTATATGGAATTCCATGACAGGTGAGATACAACATAAAATTGACGCACATTGGAGAAGCATTAGAAGTCTTGCATTCAACCATGATGGGTCAATTCTCGCCAGTGGGAGTAGAGATAGAACTATACGTTTATGGAACCCACAGACAAGTGAACTTATTCATACATTAAGAGGACATACAGATGGAGTCAACAGTGTTACATTCAACGGTGACGGTAGTTTAATTATTAGTGGTAGTCGTGATGATACGATCAAGGTTTGGGATGTTGACACAGGAGAACTTATACATTCACTTGAAGTACATCGTGATAATGTAGCACATGTTGTAGCAAGTCCAGATGGTAATACACTCGCCAGTGGGGATTTAAACTCCATTATACATTTATGGGATACTTCAACATGGACAGTAAAGCAAACACTCAAAGGTCATACATCTCAAATATATCACATGGTCTATAGTCCAGATGGAAGTATCCTGGCAAGTGCAGGTGAAGATGATACGATACGATTGTGGAATGCGGATACAGGCGAACAACTAAATAGTATTAGTGAGCATACAGCAGATATATTTGGTCTTGCTTTCACACCTGACGGATCAGTACTTACAAGTGGGGCATGGGACGCATCTATTCGTTCATGGGATCCTCAATCAGGTAACCATCTTAAGACAATTACAGGACATACAGATGTAGTCGTTAGTGTTACTTTCAGTGAAGATGGTAGTATTCTCGCCACTCGTAGTTGGGATAAAACCATTCGCTTGTGGGATGCTTATACAGGTCAACTTCGCCACACTCTCATAGGTCACCAAGATGATGTAGATATTGTTGTGTTTAGTCCAGATGGTAGAACTCTCGCCAGTGGCAGTCAAGACAATACCGTTCGTCTATGGGATGCAATTACTGGTGAACATATTAAGACGCTCAGAGGACACTATTCCTATCTTATTAGTTTAGCATTCAGTCCGGATGGTAGCATACTGGCAAGCGGAAGTGAGGACGACAGCATCCGGTTATGGAATGTTGCTCAAGGTAGATATATCGGTGGTTTATGGGAACATGAAGCCGGTGTTGAAACCCTTTCTTTTAGTCCTGATGGTAGTATACTGGCAAGTGGAAGTCGAGATGACAAGATTATAATCTGGGATCTCGAAACAAGGGATGTAATACGTACTATTAGTGAACATGAAGACGATGTCTGGACCGTTGCATTCAGTCCAGATGGTAAGAAACTCGCAAGTGGTGGTAGGGACACGGTTTCTTTATGGGATGTTCAGACAGGTGAACTCCTCCAAACATTTCGTAGACCCCTTAACGTTGATACAACTGTTGGTACACCAGAAGATTTAGAGGGTGATACGCCAACAGACCTACCAGCAACAGCAACAAGTATCGTTTTTTCTCCAGATGGGGAAGTACTTGTGAGTGGAAGTTATGATGCTACAATACGTCTATGGGATACAACTACAGGTGAACAACTGTCAACATTGGATGGACATACATATTCAATCACAAGTGTAGCCGTTAGTCCAGATGGTAGTACTATAGCAAGTGGTAGTTTTGATGGAACTGTGATTCTATGGGCGTTCCCACTACCATTGACGACGACACAATTACTTACTATTTTTGCAGATGTGAATAACGATGGTGTTGTCAATGTCCTTGATATTGTTCTGGTTGCCTCAAGTTTCGGACAATCAGGAGTTAGTCCTGCGGATATTAATGGTGATGGTGCTGTAGACCTATTGGATCTCTATCTGGTTGGAAATGCAATAGCCAATATAGAATCCGCGCCAGCAATCCAAGTTTATTCTGGAGAAAATCTCACTGCAGAACAGATTGAAGAATGGTTGACACTGGCAAAGCAAGAATTATACCAACTTGGCAATGTCACTCATCAAGAACAAATAACCTATCATACCGGTATAGATGTTTTGGAACAACTTCTACAAACATTGTTGCCTAAACAAACACAATTGTTAGCTAATTATCCAAACCCCTTCAATCCGGAAACTTGGATACCGTATCAGTTGGCAGCTCCAGCAGATGTGTCGATTACAATTCATTCATCGGATGGTAAATTGATCCGTACATTACTCATAGGCAATAAACCTGCGGGGATATACCAAAATCCTTCAGATGCAGCCTATTGGAATGGAGATAATGACTATGGTGAAGCTGTAGCAAGTGGTGTCTATTTTTATACACTCGCTGCAGGAGATTTCACATCCACACGGAAGATGTTTATACGGAAGTAAGATGACAACATGAAAACAAAAAGGAAGGACGTTACGTCCTTCCTTTTTTATTTTAACCTAACGTGAGATCGGTATAAGCAATATTATTCCATTTCTAATTGACAAATAATGTTACATAATTATTTAGAAATGGTATTAGGCTCTTAATAGGAAGGATTCTAATCAGTGACTTCGACGCATAATGCTTGATCATACAAATTCATTTCACAATAATTGGTAAGTGCATCCATTTTTGTGTAATGATAGAAAGTGATCAGATATGAAAGTATGATGAAACAACGGATAATTACACAATACAAAAGGAGAAGATTTCTTTAGGTAGTTCAAATAAGAATTTACCTATCACCATGTAAATACAATACAACTATGAAGAGTAAAATTACGGATACAATTGATATATCCTCTCTTTCCATTGAGGATAATGAAGAATTGAAATTATGTATAGAAAACCTAAAAAGAATTGGTAATGCACTCCAAGCCTATGAAACAGATAAAAATACATTTCCAGAATGGCTTTCGGATCTTCATCCTACATATTTAGAAGATATTACATATCTCATCTGTCCAGCTGACGAAGATAAAGGAATACAACCCTTACCTTATGATGTTGATCCAAACCTACCTGTAAGTTATTCCTATGACTGTGATCCAGAGTATTATGAAAGATGGATGAAACAGGAACGACATGTTTATAGTGATGCAAATCCAATCGTTAGATGTACCCATCACAGCAATATAGAGTCAGATTCTTCCTTACTCACCAATCTCCATATAAATCTGAGCTTTTCAAATTCTATTTACATATCTGAAGGAGATTGGAGAAAAGATCCGATAAGGATGTACGGAACTCTTGAAGCAGCAATCGCTGGATATGAAAGAGCGCTTCAACTTGTGCCTGAAGATCCAAATTTCTTCAACCTATATTCTGAGCTTATTCGCCTCTATGTTAACGCCGAACGAGAGAAAGATGCGGAAAACCTTATTGATAGTTTCAAATCAATTATGAAACCACATGGTGAAGACATCATGCGGTTCCGAGATTATTTTACGCTTCTGGAAATGTTACGAGCATGCAACAAACATCAAGAGGCACTTCAACTGTGTGAGAATCTTGAAAGAACAGAACAGAAAAACCTATGGCTAAAGAGTCTTTATCGAGAATTGGCAGTGACTCACGAAGAACTGGGTAATATTGAACTTGCAGATACGTATTTTGGTAAGTATGATTCAAAACGGGAGATGATTGGAAAACCTGCTCCTGATTTTTCTAAGATAGATATTGAGGGTAACCCAATTTCACTCAAAGATTATCACGGAAAAGTTATACTTATCGACTTCTGGGGAATGCCTTGCGGTCCCTGTATTGCCGAAATGCCAAATATACTGAAGGTCTATAATGCATATAATCATCTTGGTTTTGATGTAATCGGAATTATGGTGAACTATGATGAAGAGGAACTCAATAAATACCTATCTAAGTGTAAACTACCATGGCGACTGATAAATGAAGGAAACGACAGTATACTTAAAAAATTATACCAGGTTCGCGGGATACCATCACCATGGCTTATTGATAGGGAGGGAATTGTGATTTCGTATCAAGCAAGAGGTGCAAAACTGAAAAAGCTTGTTGAAGAAGCTTTAAATGATAACTAAAGAGATAGTAGATCAAGAATAGTTTCAGATTCAACTTGAATGCTAACAGGTTTATAATAGGGTTTAATTCTCTGTATATCCACCTCCACACCAAGACCAGGTTTCTCTCTTACACGAACGAAACCATCAGCATCAATTTGAAATGGATTCTTCACAATACATTCTGATAACTCAGAACCTGCTGCGGGATATTCCAATAGAGTAAAATCTGGATTCGTGGCAAAAACATGAAGTGATGCTGCAAGACTCAGATGACTCTTAAATGTATGATTTACATACTGAATACCGTTTTGTTCGGCAAGTAGTCTAACCTGAAAAGAGGGGTAAATCCCACCAATCCGTCCCGCATCTATTTGGACATAATCGATACCACCATTTACGATAATATCCTCTGCCATGCGATAGGTGCTTGAACCTTCGCCAGCTGCAATTGATATGGTAGGATTCTTAGAATTCAATGACCGATATGCATCAACCGCATCAGGAGCAAGAGGTTCCTCCAACCATGTTGGAGAAAATTCAGAGAATACTGCTGTCCGATCAAATGCTGTTTCATAATCAGTTCCCCATACTACTCCTGCATCAATCATTATTTGGTTATCATTTCCCATCCCTTCACGGGCAGCCCGAACCAAAGCAATATCGTTAGCTTCACCGTGCTTTCCCATTGGTCCCCAGCCAAATTTGGCTGCTTGATAACCCTTTTCCTGTAAACCTTTCGCTATTTGGTATGTGTCTTCAGGTGTGTCTCCAAAAAGAACTGAAGCATACGGTAATTTTGGATGGCTTGTTTTAGGTGTATCCGTCATCTCAGCAAGTAAACTATAAATCGGTTTCTCTAATTTCTTACCGATAATATCCCAGAGAGCAATTTCTGCTCCACTATAGGCATGATGTATCTGCTGTATGTCTAATCCATTTCTCAGGACTTTATCACTCAATCGGAGAATATCTTCAGGAAAATTAATTGTTTCACCAATCAACGAAGTGCGGATATTGATAATATTTCCATGAGACATTGGACAACAATAGACCGCAATACTTACCAAAGGTGAAGCATCACATTCTCCCCAACCTTCGATACCTTCATCAGTTTGGATTCTGACTAAGAGAGTATCCTGTGTACCATCTGCAGCTGATATGATCTCTGGCATCCGTAAATAGAATGGATCTACAGAAACGATTTTCATTCTTCTACAGATATATTTTCCTCTGATGAACCTGTTTCTTCAGAGGGAATTGTTGTGATTGACTGTTCCATTTGTTCACTTGTTGCTTCAGCCAATGATCGAATGACTGAGATGGCAAACCAACTTACTAATCCCGCTGCTGCTCCAGCACAAACAGCAATTGCTGCACCTTTAGGAGTGGTGAACTTGTCTAATGTCTCATTATCTACTTTACATGAAATAGTATTTATGTTTCTAATCGCAACGCTTCTGATTTCGCTAGAGTGTAGGTATTCTACGGTTGGAGAATCGTCAGAATCTATTTCTATATTTGCCTTCAAATCGTCTGTATCAACTGTATAACTTATATCACCTTGTTCTCCAACCCAACTTGCTTTCAAACCCCGAACACCTGTATCATCATGGATAGGTTCAACACGTGTATTGGTGAGAATCCTACCAAGAAAACCCAAGGTTAAGTCTTTAGATTTAGAAACTGCTGAACGTAATTTTGTGGTATTCATATCTTTTCCCCTTTACATATTCTGAAATCCTATTTTCACATATTCATGTAAAAAATGCAACCATATTAGATTAGTCAAATGTTTATTTCTCACTGTGTGAAATCGCTTTTTTATATGTGTAAAACAACCTATCAATCCAAATAGAATTGAAGATGATTCTGTAAGATAATTTTCACTATATTCAGAATTGGTTAAACTTTCTATTCGTTTTTATATCAAAGAGTATAACGCTGAATGGAGTTCTCAGACCAATAACGGAATGTTTGAGATTGTTCACTTTTTTATTCTTGGTGTATTTATTGTGGATAGATTTAATAACCATCTAAATGGTATCTTTATAACTGGTACAGACACAGGAATTGGAAAAACAATAGTAGCTGGAGGGATTGTAGCTTATCTGAAAGAAAGTGGTGTTAATATCGGTGTCATGAAACCTATTAGTTCAGGTGGTACAGAAGATGCGGAATTTCTGAAGCAGATAGCGAATCTTGATGATCCCCTCTCTCTCATAAATCCAATCGCGCTGAAGAACCCATTAGCTCCATCTGTTGCCGCTGAATTAGAAGGAATAGAAATAGACCTATCTTCAATAGAAAAGGTATACAATCAATTAAAGAATAAATATGATCTTCTTGTTGTTGAAGGTGTTGGAGGTATTGCTGTTCCACTATTTAAGGATAATCTTGTTACACACTTAATCAGACAACTCAATCTTCCAATCATTATAGTTGGACACTTAGGTTTAGGTACAATTAGCCATACAATGTTGAGTGTTGCTTTCGCAAAACAAGCAAATCTACAGATATTAGGAATCATCCTAAATTCAACCCACAATTATACTCCTGGACTTGCAGAACAAACCAATCCAGATGAAATAGAAAGAACAACAAAGATTCCCGTTATTGGAATACTACCATATCAGAAAGAAATAGATTTACAAAATCCAGATCTTAGTCTTATGTCTGGATTCATCAAGAACAACATTGATATTCAGAAATTTAATGAAATTATATGGAATAAGGATTAGAGAATGAAGAATGCTATTGTTTTAGCAGCTGGATTAGGTCGCAAGGTATGGCCTTACGGTGAATTTCGACAAAAATGTACAATTCCTGTTGCTAACAAACCTATAATTCGTCGAATTGTTGAAGATTTAATTGAGGTAGGATGTGTCAGGATTATAGTGGTTGTAGGACATTTCGCTCAACAAGTCCGTGGTGCTGTTGCCGATATATCTAATGTTGAATTTGTAACACAACCATCACAGGAGGGAACTGCGGATGCAGTACTCACAGCACTCAAACAACTTAATGGTGAAGATTTTTTGGTTATATACGGAGATGTTGTAACCACTTCAGAAAACTATCGTTGCATTATAACAGAGTTCAAAAATAATAATGCAGAAGCGGCAGCGTTAATACAATCGCTTGGTAGTGAAGATCCCAGCGATTGGATTTGTGCTAAAACCGACGATGGATCTTTATCTGGTATTGAAGGACATCCGCGGGGTGGTTCATTTCGTCTTGGCGGAATATACGCTTTTAAAGATTCTGCGATGCACTATTTTGTAAGAAATACTGGGATTGTGACCCAAGTTCCAGTTGGTGGTATGCCCCCACCAGAATCTGAAATTGCCCAATCCATTCAACAAATGATTGAGGATGGGAAAGAGGTATTAGCTGTTGAATCAACAGACTTTTTAGTGGATGTTGATAAACCGTGGCATGTACTTGAAGCTAATAATAGATTTGTAAAACATCTTACGCAACAGATTGACACAAATCAATTATCAAAAGGCGCAAAGATCTCTGATGCAGCAGAAATTAACGGGAATGTTGTCTTAGGAGAAAACACTGTTATAGGACCTCGCGTTGTTGTAAATGGAAATCTAATAGCAGGAGCAAATAACAATATTACCAACGGAGCCATCTTACACGGAGATATTTTCATTGGTAATCAATGCCGAATCAGTGATTATTGTGATGTTTCCAGTAGTTCTATTGGAAATAGATGTATTGTAGGACATGGGGCTGAAATGGCAGGTGTATTATTTGATAAAGTATACCTATATCATTATTGTGAAATGTCCGGTGTTTTTGGTTCAGCAACAGATATAGGAGCAGCCACTGTATGTGGTACCCTTCGCTTCGATGATAGAGATACACCTATTCAAGTTGAAGGACGGTATGAAACACCTAATTACGGTGCTAATGAAACATACATGGGGGATTATTGTAGAACTGGAGTCAATGCTATCATCATGCCAGGAAGGCGAATTGGTTCTTATAGTGTGGTAGGTCCTGGAGTTATTTTATACGATGACGTTCCAAGTAAGACGATGGTCATGGCAAAACAAGAATTGATTACCAAACCTTGGGGACCTGAGAAATATGGCTGGTAAGCAACACAACATATTCGAGAACAGTCATTAATCTGAGAGTAGTTCTTTAAGGAGTGTTGTGAGTTCTTCGTTACCAGCTGCAAGTTCAAATGCCCGATTCTTTTTTCTTTCTATAGTATTTTCGTCTTCGGTATTTGTTATTGGTTCCCATAGGATTTCAAGGTCTTTAGGATTCAAACGGTCATAGTTCACTTTAACAATTGATAAAGAGTAATCATCTGGAATAAGTACGATCCAATCAATTGTTTCACCTCGTTCAGAGTAACTTCTATCTACTGTTAGTTTGGAATCTTGGTAAGGGACGTTTTTCTTAATCCATTGTTTGCGTCCAAGAGCATCAATTTCGAAAAGTCCAACCTCTAACCAATTACGACCAGCACCATTAGGTTTAGTGGTAACTTCTATACGATGCATGCTAATTACTCTCCGGTATTTGATTAAACTGTGACATATAGCCTATATTGATAGTAGGAATACGGTAAGTTTATCATGTATTGTATCTTATTTCAAGACATGTCTTATTATTGATTCAATTAGACATATAATATCATCCGGGAAAGATACGTTCATAAATACCACCTTGAAAAAACTGAAACATACTGAACTTAAACTAAACTAAACAAAAATCGTAATCTATAATTGATGAAATTAATATATTCTATCGAAAAGTAGGTTGAGTTATTTCTGATTGAACTATGGAATTATAGTATTAGAATACATCCATAATATAGTTGACATAAAATCTTATTTTATGTACACTCTCAAGTGGGTATTCACGCGCAAACTCTCCTATATAACAAGTGTTTTCATATATTTTTCATCATTTTATAGAACAGGTTGATGGTATTTGAAATGCAAATTCACATGAAATATGGACACGGTACAATTCCTATTAATATCCCTGATAAGAATGTTGTCAGTATCTTGGAACCTTCTGAAGCGGAGGTTTTACTTGATGCCGATAAAGTTATACGCCAGTCTATTTCAGAACCAATTGCATCATTACCCTTAGCAAAACTTGCTAAGGGACGGGACTCTGCATGTATAGTCATTTCAGATATCACCCGACCTGTACCGAATAAAGTGATACTTCCCCCTATTTTGGAAACACTTGAGCGAGAGGGTATATCGCGCAATCAACTAACCATACTCATTGCAACTGGTATTCACCGACCAAATGAAGGTGAGGAACTTGAGGAAATGGTAGGACGAGATATAATGAACTCCTATCGGATCGTCAACCATTTTTCACAAGATCTTGAGACGCATTCAAATCTTGGTAATACTAAAAACGGTACACCTGTTTACATTGACAATACTTATCTTCAATCCGATTTAAAAATTGCCACTGGTTTAATTGAACCTCATCTGATGGCGGGTTATTCTGGAGGTAGAAAAGCAATTTGTCCGGGTATTGCTTCAATTGAAACAATGAAGGTGATGCATGGTCCTGAGATTATGGAACATCCAAATTGTTCTGTCGGTATATTGGATGGAAACCCATTCCATATAGAAGCAACTGAGATTGCCTTGATGGCAGGTGTGGATTTCAACCTAAATGTTGCTATAGATAAGGATCGACAGATTACCGGTGTATTTGCTGGTGATTTGGTTCAATCTCATATCGCTGGTGCCAGATTTGTAGAAGAAAATGCAACTGCTACAATTCCATCACCTGCTGATGCAGTAGTTGTTTCAAGTGCTGGCTACCCTTTGGATTCTACATTCTATCAGGCAATAAAAGGTTTATTGACTGCCGTTGAAATTGTAAAAGAAGGAGGTAGTATCCTCCTCTTAGCTGCTTGTAGTGAAGGCATTGGTAGTAAACCATTTACAAATTTATTATTCAAGACTGATGATCTAACTGCATTTGTTGAAGGATTATATAACCCCGCAAATTTTGTTATAGATCAGTGGCAATTGGAAGAATTAGCTAAAGTCGCGCGCAAAGCGGATATCTATTTCTATTCAGATGGAATACCTTTTCATCAGAGAACGAAGTTATTTGTTCATGCATTGAAAAACCCACAAGAAGGAATTGAACAGATTTTTCACCAATACGGTGAAGATATTCAGATCGCAGCTATTCCGGAAGGACCGTATGTGCTTGCCAAAATAGCATAGGCTGCTTATTGAAGAATTTTTCAAGTTGTATAATCAATTAGTCGGGTAAACCTTGGAAATAAACCAAAAGAGCGTGTAATAATGGATAATTCAATCGTTAAACTCAGAGGATATAAGGATGGGTTACATCTAATAATCAATCCAAAGATTTCGTTATCTGAGATTGAATCAGCAATACAAGAACTATTTGCTAAGATGAATCAACCGGTAACGGGAACATCAATCCAAATTGATCTGCGACCACCCGTCCTAAATCCAGAAGATTTTAAGCATTTAGAAACACACTTGACTGAAACCTACAATCTCGTAGTCAACGGTGTAAATATCTATGAGGAATCAGGAGAATCTCCTATTCTTGCTGCACCTGCCACACATAGTATCGCAACCGATTTATCACAAGGACAAAATATAGATTTAGATAACGCACAAGTTGTTCGACAGACAATTCGATCTGGACAAACAACCCGTTGTTTAAGTGGTAGTGTTATCATTTATGGGGATGTTAACCCTGGTGGCGAAGTCATCTCAGCTGGTGACATTGTTGTACTCGGCGCATTACGAGGCACAGCGCATGCGGGAGCAAATGGAGGACTCTCATCAGTTATCATGGCGATGGAGTTGGTGCCTTTACAATTGCAAATTGGTACGTATGTTAACCGTCCACCAGTTGGACAAAAACCAAGAGGATATCCGGAAATCGCAAGAGTGGGTGCTGAAGATATAATCATTGTTGAAGAGTTTATTAAGTTCTAAAGAAGGAAGGTGCGATTATGGGAAAGGTTATCGTTATTACTTCTGGTAAAGGGGGAGTCGGTAAAACAACATCTACAGCTAATATTGGAACGGCTTTAGCCTTGATAGGTAAAACAGTAGCAATTATTGATGCAGATGTTGGTTTACGAAACCTTGATGTAGTGATGGGGTTAGAGAGCAGAGTTGTTTTTACATCAATGGATGTAATAGATAAACGATGTGAACTTGAAAAAGCCCTTGTAAAAGATCGACGTGTTGAAGATTTAATGCTTCTCGCTGCATCACAACGGAACAGAAAAGACGATATCAAACCTGAACAGATGAAGGATATATGTAAACGTTTAAAAGAAGACTATGAGTATGTCCTCGTGGATTCACCTGCAGGTATTGAACAAGGTTTCCACAATGCAGCAGCGGGTGCTGACGAAGCCATCATAATTACAACACCTGATGTATCTGCAATAAGAGATGCCGATAGAATCATCGGACTCTTACAAAACCAAGGAATTGATTTAATTAATCTTATACTGAATAGATTATCTCCTAAACTCGTTAGAAAAGGGAACATGATTAGCAAGAATGATGTATTAGATATTCTTAACATTAACCTACTCGGTATAGTACCAGAAGATATTGGCGTCATTGCATCTACAAACAAAGGTGTGCCCCTTGTACATAATGACGGCTCACCAGGAGCAGATGCATATATGCGAATAGCACGACGGATGACTGGTCAAAATATACCAATTCCTGAAATGGATGAAGAGACTTTCTTCTCTCAGATACTCAACTGGTTCTCAAGAAAGAATTAAGAGGAAAAAATGGATTTCAGAAGTTTATTTACTCGGAAATCAAAGACAAGTGATATCGCAACCCAGCGATTAAAACTTGTTCTGACACAAGATAGATTCGATATAAACGAAGAAAAAATGAAGAAACTTCAGTTTGAATTAACTCAGGTCTTGGCGAAATATTTTCAGTTTACTATGAATTCAGTTAGTATGTCACTTAAACAGGATGGAAATTCTTATGTACTCATGGCGGATATTCCGTGCGGGAGGTTAAATCCTGATCAATAAGCAATCTTTATTTATTTTATAGATTATATCTTTTGATATACTATTTGAGGATTACATCATATATCGCCTTAGCAACGCCGTTTTCATCATTTGTAGAAGTGATGAAATCGGCGTTCTCTTTTACTGGCTCTACAGCGTTCCCCATCGCTATACCAAATCCAGCAGTTTGTAGAAGACTTTCATCATTATAACTATCACCAAATGCTACAATACTATCTAACGAAATACCATACCTATCAGCAAGAGCTTCCAACGCTCGGCCTTTCGTAACATCCGGGTTCATAAACTCAATATATTCTGGTTGAGTTTGGGTGACATACAGTTTTTCACTATATGTAGTTTTATATTCATTCAATAGGGTAGGTAACTGCTCAGGCGGAAGTATAATGAGTAATTTCGTTGGAGTCTCATCATTAAATTTAGAGAGACACCCAACTTGGTTGGCAGGTACACCAGTTCTGGTTTCGTAAAGTTCACTCCATTTATTTTTTTCTGCCACATATAGTTCATCATTCAAACAGAAATTCAGGTGTAAACCCCTTTCAATACAGTCAGAAACGATTTCCATTGCATGGTCTGCAGCAACAGGAGTATGATGAAATATTTCACCGGTTAAAGCATGTTTGACCATTCCCCCATTATAAGAAATAATTGGATTCTGTAATCCTATCTGATCACTAATGGGTAAAATTGAACGGTGCATCCTACCAGAGATTAACACAACAATTATATCGTTTTCTTCAAGTTCTTGAAGTGCGGTACAGTTTTCTTGGGATAGTTGGTTATCACTATTCAAAAGAGTTCCATCTAAATCAAAAGCTGCCAATTTACATATTATATCCATTTAGTTTTATATTCCTACCATAATGCCTGTTCAGTATTTTTATTGAATAAGTGTAGCTGTTTTTCATCGAAATCCAACCAGATTCTATCACCTATATCCACAGAAAATGTTGGATGTGTCCTAACTCGGAATAGAATGGGTTCATTTGAATCTTGATGATTACCTAACCTTAAGTCAAGTATATTAACTGCTCCAAGCGGTTCAATCAGATGTACCTGAGCAGGTATCTTTCTTCCCACTTGCTCATGTGATGCCGTAATGTGTTCAGGTCTAATTCCTAAGACAAAATCAGAAGCAGAATCTCCTTCCTTTAATATAGACTGTTGTTGTTGTGATAGATCTATCTGAATATCTGTATGGTTCAACTGTAAAACAAGAACACCATTGTTAGTTGTGCATGCTATATCCAGCAAATTCATCGTTGGACTACCCATAAATCCTGCCACAAAGAGACTTCTTGGTTTGTTGTAAACTTCATTGGGTGTTCCAATTTGTTGTAAAACTCCTTGATGGATTACTGCTATTCTATCAGCAAGAGACATAGCTTCAACCTGATCATGTGTCACAAATATCGTCGTTGCCCCTATTTCATGCTGTAGCCGTTTTATTTCAGCACGTGTATCGATACGTAGTTTTGCATCTAAATTTGCCATGGGTTCGTCTAATAAATAGACTTTCGGTTGACGTACCATTGCGCGTCCTAAAGCTACCCGTTGCATTTCCCCACCACTTAGAACACCGGGTTTCCTTGGTAGAATTTCAGTGATTTGGAGTATCTCAGCAACTCTCTTAACTTGAGAATCAATTTCTGTCTTCTCTACCTTCACTGCTTTTAGTGGAAAGGCGATATTATCATACACACTCAGATGAGGGTATAATGCATAGAACTGAAATACAAATGCGATATCCCGATCTGCAGGTGATAAATCATTCACACGCTGCCCATCAATAAGGATATCGCCTTCTTCTGGATGTTCAAGTCCTGCAATTATACGTAGTGTTGTTGTTTTTCCACATCCCGATGGACCTAAGAATACAACAAACTCTTTGTCTTCGACGACAAGGTTGAAGTCTCTAACAGCAACCACATCTCCAAAACGTTTTAATATATTTACTAATCTAATCTCTGCCATTTATTACAATTTACATTTCTAATAAATCACACCAGTGAATTAGGTTGTGTCATGTGATTCTACTTTGAGTTAGAATTAATTCACATCTAATACCATCATGGTTGATGGTCAGTGTTAATAGGAGGTTCATCTTTCTCTAAGAAACGATCAATGGTATTATGTGTTGCTGGACTTGTCCGAAAATCTGCAATCCAAGGTTCACGGAAATATGCCTGTTTCTGTCGAGATAAACCATTCAGTACTTCAGGTGGTATCCTAAGACGATGCCAGTGTGTCGCTAAATGTGCATACGCATTTAGTATCGCAATACGTGGTGTTTCCCGCTGCCATACGGGACCGGCATGACATAGATTTTCGGTAAAGAAGATAGCACTCCCTGCTGGACATTCATAGGTCATGAGGTATGGACTCCGTTTTCCTTCTTCTAATGACATGTGTTCTGGATGCATAGGAAAGTTTGCTTTATGACTACCAACGATGAAATGTGTACCACCATCATCCTTAGAAACATCCGTAAGTTCAAACACAACTCGAACCATACCAGCGTGTATCCTACCATTTTTGACACGATACCCGAATATTGGATCAGCTTGTCCAGGACCACCACCGTGCAATCCACCATGCTCTTGTCCCTTCTCACGCCAAACAAAGAATGTACTCTCCATTCTAATGTCCGGACCGATAATTTGATGAAGAACATCAATCACTTTTGGATGGTCAATTAACAGACTTGAAGCACCCCCTGGAACAGCCCTGTGTTCTGGTGGTAGCGATTCAGGATTATGTTTAATCCTATCAAGTTGATCGACTATCTCTCCTACTTCATCCCTGGTGATAATTGCTGGTCGAACAAGGAAACCGGTTAAGTCAAATCGAAATTTTTCTTCATCGGTCATAGTTCTAACTCCTCTAATTTTCTACTGTGTTTAACTACAACATTTCACTCATAACTGAAATGCTTATAACCTTATATCTTTAAAAGCTTCAATTTGTGCTGTTATGGCGCGTTCGGTTGGCAGACGTTCAGCACTTGATGCCCCATAAAAACCTACAACTCCTGCTGTGTTCTCAAGCACATAGGTGGCATCATCCGGTTCAGCAATCGGACCGCCATGACAAATTACGAGAATATCAGGATTAACCCCCTTAGCAGCATCGTGAATGGCTTGTACCCGTTTTGCAGCGTCTTCAAGTGTGAATGACGTTTTTGCACCAATGGATCCTTTTGTTGTTAATCCCATGTGTGCGACGAGAATATCTGCCCCCGCATCCGCCATCTGCTCTGCTTCTGTTTCATTGAAAGCATAAGGTGTTGTGAGCAAATTCATTTCATGTGCTTTTCGTATCATCTCTACCTCTGGACCATATCCCATATCTGTTTCTTCGAGTAATTGACGGAATGTCCCATCAATTAAACCCACAGTTGGAAAATTCTGTACACCAGAGAAACCGACTGCATCAATCTGTTGAAGAAACCCGTCCATCAATCGGAATGGATCAGTTCCGCACACACCTGCCAGCACAGGTGTATTCTTCACAACAGGCAGTACTTCACTCGCCATTTCAACTACAATCTGATTAGCATCACCGTAAGGCATCATACCTGCCAGTGACCCTCTACCAGCCATACGGAATCTACCTGAATTGTAGATAATTATCAGGTCTATACCACCTGCTTCCTCACATTTAGCGGATATACCTGTTCCAGCACCTGCCCCTATGATAGGTTTCCCACTATCAATGTTCGTGCGTAGTTTTTCTAAAATATCTTCACGTTTGAATTTCACTATACGATTTCCTTTCTTTTTTCAGCATAGACAATAACTTAAAATCCGAGAGATGTCAACGTCGTGCATGTTGAGATTCTTTAGGGGCACGGTATTCAACATTTAGATGGGGAGTTTCTAACCTGACATGTCCTTGATGACGAGACTTAAGACAACTCTCCAATGTACCACTTACCAATAACGTCCTTTCTGCTGGATATGGTGCTACACCTGTTTCGTAGAGTTCCTCAATTTTTGCTATAAGACAAGCAGAATAGGTGACATTCGGTGTTGGGGTTAAGAAAAACTGTGTTGACATAGGGACAGGTTCATTTTTGAGTTTGGCAGCAAAACAGTAATCTCTCACTGCACCATTTAGCATGAGTAGTGTTGCCTTAAACCCATCATTATATTCAATAAAATATGCTGCGGGATTGTCAACCAATTTATAGAGTTCACCTGTACCAATCAAATTCTGTGTTCGTCCATCCTCATCAGTCAATCCGCAAGGTGTGTCACTACGAGATAGGGCAGCCTCTAACAATTCCAATGACCAACGTCCATCTTCACCTGCTTTCCATACTTCATCACCATCAATGAGTTGAACAGCCGTGACACCAGTTTCACCACCCTTTCTACGCTCAACCATACATTGCATAGCTTCCAATGCGTGGTAGTCCATTGGATCAGACCCGCCAACCCCAACCATAACCGCTCCTTCTAATTTATGATCATAAGGTATATCAACATCAGGTAAACGCCATGTGACAGGTAGGGATGAACCGGATAGAACACCAAAACCAAGACGATGCCCATCGTCTACCATCTCTTTAGCTTTCTCAAAGTTATAGGATAGGTGTTTATCGTTGAATATTGGAACTGCACGTCCATCTTCCTCAAATACCTTAACACACTCCTTAAAAAATTCATACCTCGGATATAATACTTGACTCAACTCATTCTGAGGATAATCACCATGTTCACCGATAGAGAGAACAGCATCCACCGCGATCTTATCACCACCACACCTAAGTGCCTCCGCAATAGTAGGATACACAGTAAACCCAAATTCTCTTGCACGATCTTCGCTCTGTTCTCCTTCAGGCTTTTGGTCAACATACAGGGATACGACCTTCATATCAGGACGATGCCATTTACCTTCTCTTGGATACCCTACAAGAAAACGATCTGCGAAATGTTGTGCATGTGATAAATATCTGTAAATAGTGGTAATAACTGCAATTCGTTTCATAGTATTAGGTCCTCCAGAAGGTTGAATCTTCAGTTGCTTGATAGGATATGTCAAGGTGTGGTGTGTCTATCTTTGCTTCATCATCAAATAGGCTATCAACACCCGCAGCAACAAGTCCTGTTGTTAATAAAGTTCGTTCAACTGGATATGTAGCTTCACCAGAAAGGAACATCTTCTCAATGTTGTTTACCAATGGTGAGAAAAAATTCGCCAATGTTGTACGAGCAGGTGGCATGGGAAGGTACATATGTGTTGAAAGAATGTCTTGATTAGATCCTATATAAGCGGCAAAGTTAAAATCTTGGACCAATCCGTTCATCAAGATCATTGTGGATTTGAGTCCATCGTTATGTTCATATTGATATGCAATTGGATCTTTGACAATTTCCTTCATTTCATCCAAAGTTGGAAAGGGGTTGTTAAATCCTTGACGGGATGGCGTAAGCGTATGACTACGAGAAAGGGCAGATTCAAACAATTCGCGAGACCAGAGTTTTTCATGATATGCATTCCAAAACGACTCACCCCGATATGCTTGCAACCATTTGACTCCGCTCTCACCACCTTCACGACGTTCTACCATACATTGTAATGTCTCTAATGCATGAAAATCATAGCTATCTACACCGCCATATCCTACACAAACTCCTTCGGACACCGATGTTCCCAGTGGCATGTCAATTGATGGAGTACGCCATGTAACAGGAAGTGAAGATCCAGCCATAAATGCGAATCCCATTGACTGCGAAATATCGTACATCTCTTGTGCCCAATCCCAATTCCAGGATAGATGTTTATCAAGAAAAACTGGGACGCTTCGACCACTATTCTCAAAGACCTTAACCATTTCCATGAAATGTTCATATCGGGGATATAGGCGTTGACCTTTATCGTTAGATGGATATTCCCCATGTTCCCCAATAAGTAGAACACCATCAACTGCCAGTTCTTCACCACCAAGGGTGAGTGTTTCTGCAATTGTAGGATATCCTTTCATTGTTGGGAATCGTTCTAACCGATCTTTG
Organism: uncultured bacterium; assembly: GCA_964652195.1. Lineage (GTDB taxonomy): Bacteria > Poribacteria > WGA-4E > WGA-4E > WGA-3G > MSPOR6. The sequence continues at coordinate 26,763 of CAZZBB010000086.1, forward strand.
CTGATGTCATTATCTTTCACCTGTTCAACATAGAGTGAGACAAGATCCATTGGTGGATAATGATGTCTGCTATTCCAACCATATCCTTCTAAGAATCGATCAACAATGTGTTGTGTATGTGCATATTTATGGTAAATTGTTGCAATTGCCGCAATTTTTGGACGTTTTTCCATAGATTAATTCCTTATGGTGAGGGTATTAAAGTATCTGAATTTACTGATTTCTCTATCAATACAACGGGTGCTTGACAACAATCGCAATTCCCTGGGGCTACTGTCCGTATATAACAGGTATCGCAATAGTAGTAAATTTCATACAACGCTCCATCCTTAATAGACATAAAACTCATTACTTCAAGCAACTGACTCATTGGAAATACTCGTCCTTTAACAACCAAATCTTTTTTATGGAGTCGCTTATCAAGGAACAACGCCTCAGATAATGGTGTACGTAATAATGTGTAGTATTTTCCGTTTTCAGATTTTATACCGTAAAGATGTTGGTGATCATCAGTTAACTCCAACTTGTATTGTTGATGCATCTCCTCTGATAAACATACTATTTTACCATTGAGTTTAACATCCTCTGGTTTCAACTCATTCTCTACCAGTTTTGCTCCACTGATAAAAATAAGTAGTATAATAAAAATCGGTGATAGATATTTTAAGTTAATCATTGTTATTATTTTTTGCCCATCTGTTGGGTCCAGGACCGGGTTTATGTTCTTCACGAATTTTCTTGAATTCATCGGGTGTGGTAACAACATCATTCGGTTTCAATGTACTTCGTGCGAGGAAACCTGCTTCGGGTTGGTATCCTGTGGGTTCCGCTGCATCCTGATAACGTGAATCAACACTCCAGCGTACTTGATGACTCACATTTGGAATTGACCGATGGGGTGTTAGGTTTGTGAATAATAATACACTTCCAAACTTAACTGGGATAACCACTGGTTCCACATCCGGGAACTCCTCATCTGGTATTTCAAGATAGAAGTTCTCTGGATTCTGTCGGTGTAAAAACACACCATCACGATGTGCATGTGGCATAACTTCAAGACAACCATTTTCAACATTTGCATCTATTAGTGGTATCCAGATTGTGAGCTGTAGAACTGAATCACATCTCGGTTCCATATAACCAGCATCTTGATGCCATGGGACTAATGTTCGAGCATGTTCAGGGAGTTTTGGTCGAACACGATATGCTGGATGACACATTATCTCTGGACCAACAAGTGATTCAGCAATATCAAGTAGTTTCGGATTGATAAGTAGATTGAAGAGAGCTGGTCCCGTATGTGCACCACTAAACACTTTTTGGAACACTGATGGTGATTGTTCAGTTATTTTTGCTAAACGGGTATCAAAACCTTCCTCTTTGAATTCTGAGTCAATCTCCCCATCTGTGAAAAGTTGTTTGGCACCTATGTCAATAATCTGTTCAAATTCCTCAATGAGTGGGTTGAGATCATCAGAGGAAAGTGCATCTTCAACGAGTAAATAACCATTTTCTTTGAAATCATGTATTTGAGAATTAGATAAAGTCTTCATAATACCTTCAAATCTGAACCAGTTCTATTAGTATTCCATCGGGATCTTTTGTACAAGCCACCCCCACTGCATCAGGTGCACTAATTGGTTCTGATAGGAATTCCACTCCTTTTTGTTCTAAACTGTCAATAACATTCTGTATATCTTCAACTATAAAGGTCAACCAGCGTACACCTGCAGAGAATTCATCCGATGGCGTAGGTGGAGGGTTCTGTATGTCCATCAGTTTGATGAGTGTGTTTCCCGCTTGCAGTCGGACTTGACGAAATCCAGTTGGGGCAAGTCCTACATCAGTTGCAAGATCGGATGGAATCTCTAAGTCCATTACGATTTCTAATCCCAGCTTGTTATGATAGAAATCTAAGGATGCATCGAAATTACTACAAGTAATCGCTATATCAATAATAGGATGTGATAGATTTAACACAAACTATCCTCCGTTCATTACAAAGATCGCTTCTCGGAATTGTCCTAAAGGTCTATTATTGTATGTAATATCAAATGGTATCACAATTCGAGTAGGTTCACTATTATTATGAGACGCCACTTTAGGTATTGGGATGGTGAAGTCAATAGAGCCATCGGATTTTGGCTTTACGAATGTTTCTTCCTTGGAAATCTCGATTTTCCATTCATCAGGTAATATAGGTTGAGCAATTAATGCGCGCGATTCCTCTGAATGATTGGTTACCTCAACCTGAATGGAAACAGTATTTCCTGCTACAATTTCTTGTTCATAAGGATAACATCTCACCCACTGGTCATCCATACCGTAGTTGGCATGCTCCCAAGGAAATAAGTCGGTAAAACATTTTTCACGTTCAGAAAGTGTATTTAGCATAAAGTCGATTTCAGTATTTGTAAAGTCAAATGCAGGATTAACATGACAGTTGAAAATATGGGTAGGTTTTAATTTTTGGATTAGTTTTAGACATCTATCATAACCCACTCCATTCCCGAGTAGATTTCTATTTCCTGCACAGTAATCGTCTATACCCGCCATTGTAAATGAATCCCCACTAAAGAACATTTTAACGTCCTTCCCCTCTACGAGCAACCCGCCATGGTAGTATGTCTGCCCAGGGAAATGGTAGGCTGTCATAGTGAACTCATTCCATTGCCATGAATCACCATCATGAGTGACAATGTCCACTCGTGTTTCTGCAGGAGATATACATGGGAGACGGTAAGCCTTGGGTTTTGTAATTACATCAGCGACAACTGAATCAGTTATTGTTTCACAAGGAAAGGTTTTTTGAAATTCCGGTATTCCATTGACATGGTCATCGTGGTAATGTGTAACCCAGAACTGTGTCACGTGAGAAATATCACCATCGTCTTGCATCTGTTGTATCTGTGTTACGATATTAGGTGAACCACAATCCATGACAAAAGCTTCCTTTGTGTCGGAAATAATTATCCAAGTCGTGCCGATATGTCGTAGGAAATCTGGGGGTGGTTTCCCTTCTCGAATTTGCATGTGATCATCTTGATCACTGAATTCTGCAAACATATCAGGGAAATAGTGTCTAAGTGCAGAAATTGATACATACTTATCGTAGCAGATGTCAATTTGATTATTTAACTTACTTATTGCATCATCAGGATTTTCTATTATTGTACCGTGTGTCGGTATAAGCATTGTAGGGGATACTTGTTTGACCTTTTCCAAACTATCTTTCAATTCATCTCTTGCTCCCAGAAAACCGTGGTAATCTGTGGTCTGTTGTCCTTTTTGTAGACTATAGAGATCCCAAATTCTCCCTTCATCATAAATCAGGTCCCCAGTAAATGCTATAAGTTGGTCATCAATATTAACCATATACGTTATACTTCCATCAGTATGTCCAGGTGTATCCATCACAGTAATTACAGCAGATCCCCATGTAAACTGTGTGTCATTAACATAGGTGTCAGTAACAGGAATAGAATGGGGAAGCATGAGATTATGGGGATGGCAGCTGTATAAGTGCCAACGGTATTTAGCATCGTTCCAAAATGACTCTACATTTGAGAACCACTGTTCCTCAGCTGCTGGTACTCCTATAGGTACATTCTCTGGTATAGAGAATCCAGATGTATTATCTCTATGGTGGTGTGTGTAGATAATCTGGTCAATTTGGGTGATACCCAATTCATCAAGTGTGTTTTGTAAAGTATTACCACTGGGGTCAATTAATAGTGCACGTGTTCCATCTCGAATAATGCCAGTATTCACATGGTCGTGATTAACAATTAGATGATGGCTCAATTGGGAATAAGACATTCGTAATTCCTTTTTCATGAATGATTCAGAATAGTAGCATTATAATATGGGAGCGTATTAGAATGAAAGAAAAAATACTTTGATTGTGTGTGGTAAATTCTTAATCTAACTCCTTCTCCAAGATCGCCATTGACACATGTCCAACACTTCTGCCGGTATTATGAGCTTTCCCCCATTTTCCACTAACATACCCCCAATTATCCTTAGCATTAAACAATATTGCATAATCTATCATATCATCTTCATGATTGTTCATTTTAATATCCCCTTCTATTAAACCAAAAACAGATGGAAATGGTTGTGCCAAATTAAGCGATACACTTTCGTAATTAGACCAATTTGTATATGTTACCGGTTCGCCAGTTACCCATTCCCATTTACCCTCTTGAATAGAATCTGTCAGTCCAATCCAATATGCTCTCCCTTTAAAAACCGATTCAAGCCATATCTGTTCTTCTTCACTTGTAATCGAAACGAGATGAGCGTTTTCTTTAGCGGCAATGACTTTTGCATCAATCCAATCTTTACATTTAACCCATTTATATGCGTGACCATTTTGAGGATTTACAATCCATACACCGGGTATATCTGGAACTCCGTAATAGTCTTTGGAACTATTGGCATTTTCTACTTCAGTTTCAGGTTCATTCAGATCGTCTGGGTTCCCATCTAAGGTTAAAACTATGGATTCTTGCTGTATATTTTCCTTAACAAGGAAAGGTGTAGATTCAGCGATTAATCCGCGATATTTAATGGATATTACATTAACTCCTTGGGTGAAAACAATATTTTCGAAATTGCCTTGTGCATCAGTCTTTAAGTTCAGATTATACCTGTATACATAATCCCTCCCAATAGTTAATGTATCAACGTGAGTCTGTATAAGAGCATCTGCAAGTGGCTTACCGTCTTTGAAGAGAATCTGTCCATTAATTTTAAGTTGAGGTGATGTGATGAGTTCAATGTTATCAATAATTGATCCAGGTCTAAATGTAAAATTGAGAGTATTACTTGGATTCTTTCCATGAAAATAGAATGCAATATTCCCAAACTTGATAGTACGTATTCTAATCTTCTCATATAGGTAAAATTCGGTTCTTGAAGGTACATTTTTGATAGTGAACTGTCCATTAGAATTGGTAGTTGATCTTATGTTGCCAATTCTAATATCAAGATCAGAAATTGGTTCACCATTCGATGTGATGACTCGACCCGACAATTCTTTAGCAAAATACTGAGCATTAACGAGTGTCGTCATAAAAATTGAGAGAATAGATACAAGTATTATGTGTCTTCTTGCGTTGAAAGATATAATTTTCATGATGAGAATTCTCCTATCAATACGATTCACTTATATTCATCTTTTTCAATTATGGCATATTTTACAAATGGTTCGAAAGGACTTTTTTCTTTAATGGGAAACCATTTTTTATTAGCGTATAGAAGTGCAAAGGGAATATCTAAATCGCTCTTGAATACATTTATCGGTATATCATTTTGGTGCCAATTGGTATACTCAACTACACTTCCATCATTCCACATCCAAGGCTGCCCATTTTCAGGTGCTTTTAAACCTATCCAGAAAAAGACTTTTTCAGTGAATCTTGCTTGAATCCATTCTTGTTCTTCTTGATTATCAATAATTAGAAGATATGCATTTTCGGCTTTAGCTTTCATTCTTGCATCTTCCCAACTATTGCATTCGATTTTCTTATATGCGTGTTTGTTATTAGGATTGATAGACCACATATCCTGTTGAGATTTCTGTCGTTCTTCTTGTTGTTTTATTTTTTCCTTTATTCCTCTGAGTTGTATTTTGAGATTATCCTTACGTTGTCCCTTTTTAAGTTTAAACCATGTTGACTTAGCAAAAACACCTTTATATATAACCGATACACAATATTCTTCTTCATCATCAGGAGCATAAGAAACGAAATATCCCTGTGCATCAGTTGTGACCATTCTACCTGATGAGCCTCCACTTCCACCAGAACTAAAGAAGAACAAGAATGTATCACGGTCTCTGTGGTATACAGTCAGATTAATTCTTGTATTTCTTAGAGGTGTTCCATCATCAATGAGTACGCGACCACTGATTCGCATTCCTGCATCTCGGACATTTACAACAACATTTTCAATTATCTGTCCTGGATCAATTGCAAATGTTGGTTTGCCAAACCAAGTAGGGTGATTAGCACGAAAGGCAGTGGAGTGAATAGTAATATCACCAATATTGATAGATATAATTTCATAGGGTGAACCGAGTTCTGGTAGTATCACTATCCTTGATGTACCAGGACTAATTTTAGTTAGTTTAAATGCCCCATCCTTATCTGTCGTTGTTTTAGACCAAGAAGAAAACGGTTCACGTAATCCTTTTTCGTATCCTCTCTTAAGAATAATAGGTCTGATGGCAAGGTCAATACCTGCAACCGGATCACCATCCGAATTCACCACATGACCAGAAAGGCTTGATGTATTATCCTTAGCCTGAGAATGCCAACAGACAGAGAATGTTAGGATTAGAATTACAATGAACATTGATATGTAGGATTGTTTATGAAATAGACTGTTCATTTTCCTCACTCCTTATAGATTTAGATGATAATTAAACGGACTGATCTGAGATTTTTAATCCTAATATACAGACAAACAATAAGGTGCAAAACAGAGCCTTTAATCCTAAATTCCCTGATAAAAAATCGTGTTAATGTTGATTTTTTCCAGGTGACGAAAAGTGTCGAAAAACTGAAAAAAGTTACACTTTTTGACACATTCTGTGACATTGAAATTGGTGTAAATTACCCCTCTAACCTCTGTCATAGACTGACTTTACTCCACTTTGAATTGACTTTATAAGAATTTCCAAAAAGTGTGATTTTGTGTTTTTGTTGTCTTTGCGAATTTTGACAATTCCAACCAGTAAAATATAGTTGATTTTTTGACATAAATATTTTTTTGTATTTAGGATCGTTTTTATGGATATTCATCATTTGTATTACTGTGTTTAGTATTTTTTAATTCGTAATAATTTTCTTAAATTAGACATTAACATGAGTATCATAATTATTCTCTATATGTTATTGTAACGTATATTTACTCATGTGTCAATCACTTTTCGTATATGTGATGTTTGTAATTTAAAATTCTTCAATTTATTCTTTATGTGACAATTATTTAGTTCTTGGAAGTAGTTTTACATTATACGGAACTTTTGATAATTATATGCTATTTCACAAAAAACTACGAAGAAATTATAACATCAATCTTTAGGTGCGTCAATTTCGCAAAAACTACAAGAGTATGGTATAATCATAAGACATTACTGGTAACATACCTTTATCAAAATTAGAATGGGGCAGTGATGCGTTTAAGTTCCTAACCGGTCTTATGAGACATTGAGGGTTAAAAGGGAAAAACGATTATAGTAATTCATAGAAATATGTGATTATTTCCTTATGAAGCAAAACATTTATACCAGAAATCTACAATTGGGTAAAATTGTTTATCTCTGTTACCGCACACCAAAAACCCAAAGATCAGGAAACCATAGAAGACACCGTTTAATCTTGCTATAGAAAAAGCAACATAATTAGAAAATTGTCTAATAATCAAAGATCGAAATAAATAGTATATACCTGGACGATAAAACGAGATTTTTATATGGCACTAATTCCTTGTTTAGAATGCGGAAAACGTATTAGTGAGCATGCCAAGTTCTGTCCACGTTGTGGTTATGAACCCGTTCATGATGAAGGTGCATGGAGAAAAATGGCAGAAGCAGAAAGAATAGGGATTCAAGAGAGAAAGGACGCTGTCTTTGGTAAGAATTGGAAGAAACTTTTCAAATTAGTAATATGGATTATCTCCATTGTGTTTCCAACGTATCTCATGCTCAGAACTGATAGTGTGATTAAACCAATTGTTTGGATACAAGGTTTTGTATTTATTTGGTTATTTTATTTGATTGTTTTTCTTATGACCAGTCCTGTTAGAATTGTAAAAGAAAAGTTATTCTCGATTCATAAAGAGCCGGTCAAGAGATTCAAAAATTGGTTATCTCAAAGTCAACAGGATTCTGAATAATTTTACCGACCGGTTAATAAGTGTCAGATTAGGTTTCTTATATAACGTGTATAAATCACACATGCACCATCATACGTAATTTAAAAAGGTAGAGCGTATCTCATAAGTATTTTAATGACATGCGTATGCAAGCAAGAAGTACAAAACCTAAATAATTTTTCACATAATATTCCAAATGCACAACTAAACGGTGAAAATCCTCTAATCGACTGAAGAATCTTTCTACTTTGAACGACTCCAGTGAAAGGTTTAACTCAGAGCATATATCAGAAGTTCCACCAATCCTTGAAAGATACCCATTATCTACAAGGACAACCCTATTTCCGATCTAATTCAACATGGAACTGTAATTTCATTAGTTAGCACGTGAGTTTCCAACCAGAGGGACAATAGGTATAATTAGTGTTCTGTGTAATACACCTTTCGCACCTCTGGTGCTTCGGGTTTGGGTTTGTTCCGTTTTCTACACACCTTTCGCACCGCTGGTGCTCGGTTTTTGGTTTGTTCCGTTTTCTACACACCTTTCGCACCGCTGGTGCTAAAGATACCTGAAACAGTGTTATTTACTAAATGGATACTTTTATTAGGTGGTTTTTATGTCTTGAGATACTACACAAACTGAAAGTTTGTGCTACAGTAAAAGAGATTTTTTATTGGGACTTTAATTATCAGTAAGGGTATTAGTTGTCTGAACTATGGTTTGGGTTGATAAGATCGGGGATCGGAATCCCCTCCCACAGAAGAGAAGAGGAAGAATGTGCTACAAGCGAACAGAAAATGTCTCAGTAATTTCAATGTTTACTATATTATAGGAAATGTCGGGTTTCGTGCCTCTACTCGACCTAGTTAGGCGTTGACACAACAGTAGCATAGTTTTCTTAAGTTTCCACCATGTAGCACAATCTAACAGATTATGCTACATGGTGGAAACTTGGTTATAGTTAATCTATTCTTCTGCAAATTGAGGTCTGCCAAGGGCATCCGTCCTACCTTGTCGTTTATAATGTGGAAGATGACCATCTGCATCTGCTAAGATGCGTTCATGTGCGAGTGCGATTCGGTCTGCTCCCTGATCAGTAATGTCGTTTTGACAGGTTGGATCAGCTTCAAGATCAAAGAGACGTGTCTGACTATTGAGATCCACACTTGAGAAATACCAACTCTTAGCATCTTTATACCATACTGAGTTGACATAACGGCATGTAAGATATTCCCTGGAATTGAAGCCACTCTTCCCTTCAACAAGTGGAAGGAGACTCTGACCATGCAGTTCCCCAGCAGGTTCGATTTCGCTTGCTGCCATGACGGTGGCAGGAACATCTACAGTATAAACAAATTCGTCGCATGTAGTGCCGGCATTTATCCCATCTGGATGTCGGACTAACAAGGGTATATCCATTGTCCCTGGATACATGAAATTTGCAGGTTTTCCAGTTGCTTTATCCGGATTTTCTGCGAAATTGGTACCGTGATCACTTAAGAACATAATTAGCGTATTGTCCCGTAATCCAAGTCTGTCAATAGTATCGACAAGTCTTCCAAACCATGTGTCAACGAGTGTAACCAAGCCTGCATAGTTTGCTTTTACACTTGGGAGTCGGTTTTCAAGTTCTTCATTCTTTAACGAACCGTATGGTAGGTTTAGACAGATTGGTTCGCGGTCCTCTCTACTGCCATATAGATCATAGTAATGGAGAGGTGCTTCCCATGTTTCATGGGGTGTGAAACCATCTACATATAGGTAAAATGGCGTATTCTTATTGTTGTGTTCCACAAATTCTATTGCTGACCGGAACAATCTCGCTGTTGGCCAAGTTTCCTCGGGACGTTCAGGTTGAACATTCATAATATGTGATCGTATCCGTGGTTCATTACCCCGATATTTGGCAACTTGCTTAGGATCTACATTTGCGCCACCTCGGTATCTATCTTCAGCTTGTCCGCGTACAAATTGCCATTGGCGGAATCCACGTGTGAAGTTCATTCCTGGAACAAAATAGTGTGGAACATCTGCAAAGAATCCTGTTTGATATCCGTTTTGTACCAATGATTCAGCAATGGCGGGTTCGTCTGATGACATGGGTTGCCATCCGGGGGTATAGACATTATCCCAAGGCACAGGATTATATGTTTTAAATGGATAAATTCGCCTACCAGTATGTAGGGTGCGTCGCGTAGGTATGGTGGGTAGAACTTCTGGATGTGCATTGGTAAACCGAACTCCTTGTTCTGCAAAACGTGCTAAATTTGGTGTATGTACCCAGTCATTACCATACGGACTTAAATAGGCTGTACGGAGTGTATCTGAAACTACAACTACAATGTTCCAACTCATGTATATCCTCCAAGATAATATTAATTATGATAGGTGATGTAAGGTTTTCGTTGATATAATTCTGTGTATTTTACGCGGTATAATCAAATACCAATACATCGTCAACAAGTGGACGTATGTGTTCACCAGCGATCTTTTTATGATATGGATGTGGTAAGTATGTATCTCTTGCTGCTTCATCTGTAAAACGCACAATAAAGCCAAATTCATATCCCTGACTCTTACCTTCAGGGCTGTGGTTTGTTCCGAAAGTAATAGACTCTATTCCAGGAATTTCATCTGACATAGACATTAATGCATCAGACATAGTATCTAATTGTGTTTCATTAACATCTGACTTCAATTTAAGTAGAACGATATGTTCAACCATTTCAATGCTCCGATCTTATTTAATTTTCTTGTTTCATAATGGAATGAAGTAAGGTGAAAATGAAAAGACGGATAAATTATTTACAATCCGAATTACCTACCTTAAAGGTTTAAGGATTTTTATGAAACAAGATTTATGGTAAATTAATTGAATGATGGTATATACTATTAGTATCTCACATACACTGTTTTACATCAATATATTTGTCTTATTTGAACTGTATTCGATTATTGATTCGTAGGATAAATACCCAATTATAGTTTATACCATTTCTAATTGATAATATAACATTATTCGGTAGTTCCAGTAGAGGAACGAAACCCAATAGGATAGACACAATCAACACGTGTCCAAATCAACGCCAAATGCGCGTATGGCATTTGTCGGGTTTCGTTCCTCTACCCGACCTACGAAGAATGGCAGAATAATTAGAATTGGTATAAGATACTTGCAAGTGGGAGTGAGGATGGAACTATCTTACTTTGGGATTGGGAGAAAATAATAACAGAAGTAAATCACAAGTGAAAACTATTAAGACAATATACCTCATTGGTATCACTTTTCTATTATTTGTCACATACTTGTCAGATAACCAAGCAGAAGAGTATGCCCAGACTGGATTACCCGATGGTGCCTATGCACGATTAGGTAAGGGGAATATCATTGTGATGCGTTTTACGCCAAGTGGAACACACTTAGTTGTAGGCACAGATATTTCTCTTTTGGCTTATGATATAAAAACTGGTACTGAAACAATTCTCTCGGTTGGAGAGAAGATGAAAAATCAGATCCTTGCATTTACCCCAGATGGGAAAATCCTCGCTTGTACGGGGAGAGGTGAGAATGTTATAAAATTCTGGGAGTGGAAGAATACAAAATTACTGAATCATCTAACAATAACCCATGAGTTCTCAGAAATAGCTGACATGACCTTTGTTGATGATAAAACTCTTATATTCCTCTCAAGTGATGGTCATATTAGAAAGTGGAACATTCGCAGTGAAGAAGAGATTTCACATAGACAATTTAATAACAGAAAATCAGAAAAGGTAATTTCCGATGATGGAAGTTTTTACGTCAGTGGTGACCCAATTCAAGGGAGGATAAGGATCTGGAGTTTTTCACAAGATAAATTGGCAAGTGAACTCACAGTCAAACAAGATGATATAATTCAAAAATCATTCAGGAGATTGTTTAAATCAGATGATAAGAATACTAAAAATAAGAATGGAATAAGTAGAATTGCGATTTCACCCGATAAGAAACAGATTGCCAGTATTCATATGGATAACATCGTTCGTTTATGGGATACTCATTCAAATAAAGAAAGAATACTGTTTAGAAGACAATCTGGTCAATTGAATATATTGACGTTTTCCTTTGATAATAAATTCCTTGCAATTACGAAAATTGATAAGACAATATTGATATGGGATTTAGTCAATGGACGTTCACATACTATACTCAAGGGACATCAAAAGAGTATTCAGGCGCTTGCCTTTTCACCGAATGAATATGGCCTGATTGCAAGTGGAAGTAGTGATGGGACAATCCGATTATGGAATTCTATAACTGGTGTTGAACAAGGTGTAATTGCAACTGGGTATTCTGATAAAATTAAAGCCATTGCTTTTACGAGGGATAATAACTCTCTTTATACTGCCACCGAAAGTGGACTTGTGAAAATTTGGCATGCAAAAACAGGTAAAGAAATAGGCACTCCATTCTATAGTGAAGAAGACTGTTTTATTTCTGTCATGTTTTCTCATGACATGAATTACCTCGCCTATCAAAGTGGAAGAAAAGTCCCCTCAAAATCAAATGGTGGATATAGCCTTCATCTTACTGGGAAAGGGATAAGGTTATGGTATATTCCTGCCTGGAAAGAAAAACTAACCATACCGAGTACACCCTTATCCCTTACTTATTCACCGGACAATCGATTCATAGCCACATCATCATTTCCGGATGGAACAGTTCTCTGGGATGTTAATACGGGTGAAAAATCCATTGAGTTTCATCCTGAGAGAGGGAGATTTAGAATACCTCTGTTTTCTCCAAATGGTATATTGCTTGTGCTGTATGGTAGTCGTGAACCAATTGAAGCCTGGAATCTTATCAGACAGGAAGGGATTCCAGTATCCGACAATAATGATTTATACGCAGTAGCATTTTCTCATGATAGTAAGCTGCTTGCTGCAGGGGATTCCAATGGGATTGTACTTTTTGATGTTGCACCAAATGAGATAACATACCGTACTTCGCTTACGCCTAAAGATAAGAGTGGATCAGGTAGAATATTATTATTTTCTTTAGATGACAAGATACTTCTGGAATCACATTCGAATAGTGATGGTTACACTATTCGAATATGGGATATTGACAGGAAAACTGAAATGGGTGCTATCACAGGACATGTCAACTATATACAAACCTTGGCGTTTTCTCATGATGGTAAGATACTTGCAAGTAGTGGTTCTGATGGGGTAGTTTTATTATGGGATTGGGATAAAATAAAAGAGTCTATGGGGTTAAACAAGAAATAAACAGAAAAATCCACATAATAGAAAATAATTCACTTGCCATTTATACTAAATACTATCTAATCAACTTACTTGTATCAAATCAACAATATAATTTCTAACTTGATTAAATACAACTATAGTTTGGACAATTTTCGTAATTTCTCTAACAACTGTATACATACACCTTTCGCACCGCTGGTGCTCGGTTACTTGGGGCATTTAGGTTTCTACACACATTCCGCACCGCTGGTGCTGCCGATTTAGTCAATAGCAA
>CAZZBB010000087.1:0-10691 GCA_964652195.1 uncultured bacterium
AAACTCACTCACTCTTTGAGCAGCGACCTTTTCCCGTGCTTTTATCCGTTGGAGTTCCTTGAATGCTTGGTCAGAGTATAGGGCGAGTATTTCAAGGGCATCCTTCCGTTGCTGTTGTAGCTGACTCAATTGTTTAGTTAATAAAGCGATAGCATTCCAGTCTAAAGGTTCTACGTCTAAAAGGAGACTTCTTTTGTGCCTTACATCAGCGGATGCTGATTGCGCCTCCTCGTACTTTTTTATTGCCGCTATTACATCGGGAGTTAGATTCTCTTCTAGTATATCCTCGAATAGTGTGTCAACAGAGGAATTATCAGTATTATCCATTTCATCGGGAGTAATACGTTTATCAATACTTTGAGTCTTTACATCCGTGTTATCTTCGCCTATTCCAGGTGTGACTTTAGATGTGTTAGCACCAATTGTTAGTGTATTCGGTTGTTCAGGTAAAATAAACACCTTTTTCGGTTCCGTATTCCGGATTTTGAGATAGCGATGTCGCCACAAACCGATACCAGCAAGAAGTACGGTAACGGATATGAGAATAAGAGCCACGCTAATTCTAATTCTAATTTTCATTTTACTTACCTCCAAATAGTTTACAAACGCTTATAGATTAGACATAAACTCCATGAATTTTGCTGCGTTATCAATGATATATATTCATCTATAAAGACAAAGTCAAACAAAAATCAATGAAATACAGTTTATACTATATTAAAATACTACATATAAATACGTAGTGATAGTATTTTAATATAGTATAAACTATTTGTCAAGTTAAAAGGAAAAGGGTATAGAATACATCCACCACTTCATACACAATATGTTCTCTTCCAAATGCGGTACCCGTATGCAGTAGTTAAAACTTTCCAAACACTCGTACAAAAATTTCCATATAATTTTGGTCGTTAACATCTCCGATTGCGCGCTGGTCAATATAACGTGCTCCTATATGGAGAAACATCTGTTTACGATAAGCCACAAAACTTTTTTCCATTTCCGCTAACAATGCTTGACGAACAAAGTCATTATCATCTTTTAGTAAATCATTATACAAGAGTAATTGTCCACCACCAGTAAGTTTAATTGTTTTCGTAAACTGATAGACTATCTTAAGAATAACGGCAGGGGTCATGTCCCGGACATGTGCTTGCTCAATTTCACGCAGTCTTAAATCACGCGTGATATCCCTACCGTCAATCTCCCCTCGTAATTTTAGGTAATCAAGTCTATCCTCTGCCATACGGAAGCCATTCCGAATGGTGTATTTAAACATAGGACTGATTTCAAGGGATTTTGATGGACGAAGACGGTATAACGTCTTAAAGATACCGACTTCGTAGTGTTCATTATTATTATCAAAATCAATATCGTATTGTATTTTTGCACGGGCAGTCGTAACCATACGTCTGATTCCAAGATACTCCCATGTAAGTTTTGCTGTGTTAATCAGGTCGTTCTGCATCAGTAGGGGATCTTTACGACGTTTTTCGACCTCTGCTCCTCCGTCAACATAAAAGAACTGTAGATCATTCTCTTCCAACATATCTTGAAAATGGGGTTGTCTTCGGAAGAGATCTTCATCCTGTCTGTTCAAGAAACCAGCATAATACCAAGTCTCGTCAGGTATTTCATCCTTTACAAGTTTGAGTTCATTCTCAAGTATAAAGGTAGAAGCGCGGGCAAGCTGTCTTTTGTAAATCATGTTGCCGTATGCTTTACTTGATCTGGGTATATTGCGATATCTATGGTTTTCTTCTATTTGCATACCAAGATCTAAATCAATGACGCTCTGTTTATGGTATATCTTCCGATTCATGAAGAATCGTATCCCTTGCAATCCAACATCAAACTCGTAATTTGGGTCTTTATCGTTTTCCTCTTCATCTCGTATCCCGTTATTATTTTGATCGCTTTCGTCAAGAAAATCTTCATCGACATCAAACAGTAGAATATCGTCCTCATAATCAAAAGTCCCGTTATTGTTTTTATCGAGGTCACCAGGAATAATTAGGGAAGGTGGGTCAGGAAACGTGTTATCTGAATATCTATCCTGATCATCATTATCCCCAACTGAACGTGATGCATCAAAACGTGAACCGACACGATAAACTTCTGCTTGTAGAAGTGTATCACCGAGGGTTCGGAAAGCTTTGAACACGGTTGTCGTTGCATCAAATCGTGAATTCAGATCTTTATATAAAGCACTTTTGGGAGTAACGGCTATCTCTGCTTTCAGTCCATAGTTTGCGAAGTTCGTTTCCAGATCTATTGCCCAAACAGGTGTTTCACGGAAATACCAAGAAAGTCCAAGCTGCGATTTACCAAATTTGGTAACTTCGCGCAACCCCATTCCAGATCCTTCTATTCGTCTTCCTTGACCACTTAACCGGTTCAGTGTTCCCGGTACCATCAGGATAGTCCAATCGGTTCGATTTGAACGTACCTCCCATCGGACTCCGCTCATATCAATTTGATCAAAGGTGAATTTCGTGAATGTTGTTGGAACTTCACCGAGACTTAATATATTATTTACTTTACCTGCTGTTTCTTCAATAACCAATACACTATGAAAACCACGTCTGAAAAGACGATCAAAATCAAAATTATCTTGTCTGACCCGTTCATCCTCTGTATCTGCAAGAAAGTTACGTCTATTTGTAAAATCATATTCTACACGTCCCGACAGAAATAGTTTTCCGAAAAGACTATACACATCTTCTCCATTGGCTGGAAAGAATGGAGCACAGAAACATAATACAATAATAGATAACAGAATAGGTTTATACACAGAATGGTGGGTTATCAAAACTCTTCGGAAGGTATTTTGCATATCAATGTTATATTACTGTTGGTGGTAGACTTTCTGACTTATGTAGTAGTGTTAATGGTGGCACACATTCTAACTGATAATTATCTTAAGATATCTTCAGGACCGTAGGCTTCGGTGAATGTTGTCCAGATCCCCGATCGCTTATCATAACGACTCATACCTCTATATGTTCCGAACCAGACATACGTATTGTCAATAGACATTGATAGTATGCCGTTGTGAGATAAACCTTCATCTCTGGTGTATGTTTTCCAAGTATCTTCCAACTGGTCGAAACGACTGACACCAGCGTTGTATGTGCCAATCCACACATCATTACCATCCACACCGATAGTCGTTATTTTATTACTTATAAGTCCGTTATCAGTATTATAGATACGCCAATCTTCTGTATCTTCATTATAGAGTGCTACACCTTGGTCACTACCAAACCATACACGAGTTCCATCAATAGCAATACAACTAATTTCGTTGCTAACGAGTCCATCCTCTACAGTGATAGTCTTCCAGATATCGCGTCCAATGTCGTATTTACTCACACCTCGACGAGTTCCCACCCAGACGTTCTTTTTGCTTGCTGTTATAGTCCATATTTCGTCTGTAACAAGTGACTCTGCAAACTCTTTAGATACAGCAGAGGGTTGAATTTCACTACCAGAAGTATACGCAATCCAAGCATTCAGATCATCAGCGGTACGAGGATATTTTCCAATCCCAGAATTTGTTCCTACCCAGATATTATTGCCGTCAGTACTGACAGATGTCACATTGTTTGCAGGTAATCCGTGTTCCGTTTTATATTGATCCCATCGGAGTGCGATCTTATCAAACCTGTTTGCACCGTCTCTTGTACCTACCCACACATATTGTTCATCAACAACAATAGAACTCACTGCGTTATCTGAGAGCATCCCACGCGATTTTGGTCTGTGCCGATGCCAATGCCCATCGTGGGTTGCAATTTCTTCGGAACCACCTGTCTGTCTATAATTTTTCCATGTACCATATCCTTTGTCATAACGTGATACACCACTGTCTGTACCAATCCACACGAACCTTTCGTCGGAATCCACAGTCCGTACAGTTCGACCAGAGAGCGTTGGTAAAGGAATGAAAGGTGTCCAAGATTCATTTTGTTTATCATAACGGGATAGACCACGTATTGTACCTACCCAAACATAATCCTCATCGACTGCCAATCCATATTCACCTACGTGATTATGTAATAGTCCTTCAATATCTTTGAATGCTGACCATGTTCCAGAAGCGAAATGAAAACGTCTGAGTCCATTATTTGGGACTGCCAACCAGAGATAGTCATCATCAGCGGCAAGTTCAAGAGTTCCACGTTCAGATTTGATTGTTGTCCACTCTTGATTGAGTTTATCATAACGGGTTACTGCATTATCCCATGGTCTGTATTGAATCCATACATCGTTCTTTGTAGAAATAATCCGTTTTATAGTCTTATGTGCAAGTACATCATTTGTGGAAAATGTGTCCCATTTTTTGGTCTTTTTATTGTATCTGGATAGTGGACGATTACTATGTCTATCCCATTCAGATCGAGCAACCCAAACAAAATCTTCGTCGATTGTAATCCATTCAGCACCCCTGCCAGCCAAGCCGTCCTTTGGTCTATAACCTTTCCATTCTTTTGTATCTTCATTATACCGTATCAAAGCATCTCCGGTACCGAACCAAACTTCAGATCCATCAACCGCAATTCCTCTCAGTCTTTCTCTTTCATCTCTACGATCAGGTTGTCTCACAATTTTCCATGTACCTGTTTTTTTATCATAACGATTCAACTCCTGACCAGTCATTGCAATTATCCACACAGCCTTATCGCTAACATCGATTTTATCCAGATCGTCTGAAGCTAAGCCATCTTTCATAGTGAAATGTTGCCATGTATCTTTCACTTTATCATACCGTAGAACACCAAAGTCTGATGTAAACCATACCGCATCTTTATCTACATAAGTCCAGCGTAAAACTGTCATTGTCTTTTTCAAGGTAGACTTAAAGATGTCTAAACGTGTGAAACGTTGCCATGTTTTAGTCGGACGATGAAAACGGAGAATACCTCCGTTCCGAGATGATCGCCAGTTAGAAAACCAAATATAATCACCGTCAAACTTAATTTGTGTGATTTTAGTTTCAAGTAGAGGTTCACGTACTGGACGAGACTGATGTATAACTTGCTCATCATTTGGAAGTTGGTGTTCAATGAGACCGGTATTGGTACCTATCCAAAGTTTATCTGCTTCACAAATGATATCACGAACATTGTATATTTTCTCATTAGGTATCCATTCATCTGTGGCAATCGTGTAACTCCCAATTCCTTGCGGTGTACCAATCCAAAGGACACCATTATGATAATCAAGCGCAGTTATATTTAGTGTTGCACTTTTTCCATCCGTGTTATTTCTTAACGGTATCGGTTTCCAATGTTGGGATGTATTATCATATTTTGCTAACCCTGTTTGAGTTCCTGCCCAAATTGTATTTTCTGCAGATATAAGCACGTTAACATGTGGTTTTTCAAGTCCCTCGGTATGACGAGACATGTGCCTATCGGCAATTGAATATCGCCATACACCTTCTACACCTGCAAACCATACACTTCCTTTCTGAATATAGACCGATAATATCAAAGGGTTCTCTGGTGTATCTGGGACAGTAAGTTGTTTCCATTGTTTTGAATCCACATCAAACACTGCGGGACCAACATTCGTACCGAGCCAAATTTTACTCACACTGACAGAAGTATCGGAAGACATTCTTTGTGAAGTAACAGCAGTTACAAAGGCTTCTCCTTCAGGTGGTCTATAAAATGTCCACTCTTGACCGAGATTTTTACACGAACCGAGTCCTCTTGCAGTTCCAATCCAGATTTGTTCTTCACTGGATAGTACGTTCGAAATCTCAGATAATTCATTCTGTTGGGTTTTAGGTGTTTGTGATGTTACATTGACCGACATAATGTAGGGAGTAGGGAGACCGTCCTCTTTAGAGATAACCTCCCACGTTTTCGTTGAGGGTGAATAAATCGAGAGTCCAGCAACTGTTGCAATCCAAAGGTTACCATCAGAATCCCGCGCTATATCTCTAACATCATTGTCTGCGAGAAAGTCGGCTTGCTTATAGTTAGTCCATTCACCGCTCACCTTATCGAATCGACTTACACCATCCTCTTTACTGGCAAACCAAACATCATTACCTTGTGTTGTTATCCAACTCACATTATTACTTGTGAGTCCATCTGCCTTTGTATAATGTACCCATGTGTTAACCGGTTTGATGAAACGATGAACACCAGAATTAGCAGTTCCAAACCAGACCTGAAAACCATCTGTACGGATAGAGGTAATAAAATTGCTTTTTAGGAGGTCTGTCTTCGTATAGGTCTTGATAAATGTTTGATCAACCTGATTATATTGACTAACGCCTCTGTGTTGCGTACCAAACCAAACACTGTCATCGTCGACAGCGATTGTGGCTATTTCGTTGTCTATTAAACCATCTGATTTCGTATAGTTATTCCAAGAATCTGTGTCTCGGTGATAACGACTTACCCCACCTCTACTAAATCTTGGATCTTCATCCCAGCCATGGGGATCAGGATTTATCTCTCTATCAGTTCCAACCCACACATATTCAGGTTCAACGGCTATTGTTGTAATAATCCTGCTAACTAAACCGTCTTTTCGTGTCCGGACTGCCCAACTATCAATCGTCTTGTCATATCTGTTTAGACCGTTTGATGTACCAAACCAGACATAGTTACCATCTACTGCAATGGAGGATACCTTATCACTTGCAAGACCATCAATAGTACGAAATGTAGAAAAAGTGTCGGTTTCAGTGTTGAATCTACTGACACCTTCATTTGTTGCGAACCAAACCGATTTTCCCTCAATGGCAACTGCGTTGACCATATCATTTGCCAATCCATCTTCCATTGTATAGTGTAGCCATTTATCTTCAGTTCGAATCCATCGGGAGACACCTCTTGCTGTTGCAATCCATACATTGTCTGAATCCGCTGCGATACAGTTTACTTCATTACTGATTAGTGTCCGTTTAACTGTCCATGTCTTTTTTGGTTTTGCATTTGGATTGGTTTCACCATAAGGTGATTCGGATTCTGGATCATGCGTACCTAACGGTCCACATCCAGACATCAAGACATGGATTACATAGTAGCTACATATTAATATAAGGACATAGACATTTCTAACAGTCTCAATACGTGGCAGCATGATTATCCTCTGCTTATGCATTCGAATTGGCATCCTTTACAACCGTGTTGATTTCATCAATGGTGTAATCTAAACAATCTGATTATATCACTTATTTTGAATTATGTTATACTTTATTCTTGCCTCCTCTAATCCGACAAATCGGCTATAGATTGCGATATTATTTAGTTTGCCAACCCAACTTCTACTGCCATCTATTTCATTACCAAAAAGGAGGGTATACGATTCCCAATTGCTAAAGTTGCCTTGAATGCTGTTAGCAGTATAGACCAATTCTCCATCAACATAACAGTATGTATTACCTTCAAAATAACTTACAATGATATGTAAGGGTATACTTGATTCAATCTTCCCAAAAGAGAATTCACCACCCAAACCATTTTCACCAGTTTGGGGTGTACGAATACGTACTGCAAGACGGTTGTTATCCTGTCCCAAGGTGAAGTTGCGATGTGTGATATCGTTGGAAAACGTAATAATCCTGGCGGGACCAGACTGACCCAAGTTATCAGTAGTTATAAGACATTCAAGTGTAAATTGGTTGCTTTTTTGACATTCATCCAGAAGGGTTTCATTCACATTCTTGGGAAGAATAATTCCATCTGATACATCCAACTGACCATCTTCTGTTATGTAAGCACCATTCAAGAGTTCGATTTCATTGCTATCCTCAATTGTGCTGTGCCAGCAAAATATAAGTCCCTCACGTGAACCGGGAAATTCTATGTGATTCAATATGTCGGCGGGTGCTACGGGTAACACATTAATAGTAAGAGCTGTTGTTGATGAGACACTTTCCGCGTCGGTTACTGTGAGTATCGCTGTGTATTGTCCAAGATTTTGGTAGGTGTGGGTGGGATTTGATTCATTGGATAATGCGCCGTCACCAAAATCCCAGCTTTGCGTTAAGTTGCCTTCAGCAGAAAAGTTTACTGTTAAAGGAGCACTACCTTGAACAATATCTGATGTCGCTTTTGCCTCTGGACGGATTTTTTCACCTTGAGTATATGGGGTAAAACGATAAGCAAAATCGACATGTGGAGAAGTAAATGTATATTCGCCGGATTGTGCTGTTCCTATAGGAAGTATTTTCATATTCCATGTATCAACAGCATCAATTTTGTAAGGGTGGTCTCCAGACAATTCTACCGTGATGTTCTGTGCTTCGGTTGAGTAGACAAGATAGTATTCCCCCTGTTTAGCAAGAATATATCGTCCTGCATCATCCCCGACAGGTTTAAGGGTATCGAAGGGTGGGGCATCTGCCATAAATTCTCTTAAAAATGCAATTCTTGCTGGACTTTCCCCACGTAGTATACCTCCTTTTGCCCACCAGAGTAAATTTTCAGGATGTTCATAAGTCTCACCATGACCAACATAACATCCTGAAAGTGTTCCTGACCAAAACCGCTGTACCATTTCTTGCGCATTGATATTTCCCCATCCATGTGGAATATTTCCTTCATATTTACATTCATCATAGATTACAGGTTTTCCGTATTGGTTACGATAACGAATACCTTGCGCCATATTGGATGTTTGGATACTCGTATGCGTCACCCAAGGTTTACTATGGTCGTACCAACCTCTGCAGTTATGTATTCCTCGTAAACGTTGGTATGGGTCGTGATCTCGGATTATTTGGAAGAAACGGTCCCAATCGGTTTCATCCTTTGATGGCATGATGTCGTATTCATTGGCAAGTGACCACCAAACATTACGGTAGGCTGCTAAACGGGCAACGGTATAACGGATATACAGATCATCACTTTCCGCATCCATGTTTTCGAAATCCCATCTGTCATAGGTATGAAAGAGAATAATGTCTGCTTCTATACCAAGGTTTAACAGATCTTGAACGCGTTTTTCAAAATGCTGCCAAAATTGTGGGTTAAATCTGGTGAAATCCCAATCTGTTAATGGCTTGCCTTCGTAAGGGTAATAGAGAGGTTCATTCTGATTGTATACATAGTCTTTTGGAAAGATACACATCCTTAGTTTATTAAATGGGGCATTTTGGAGGGTCTTTAACGTCTGTTGCTCCATTGCTTCATCTTGATGTGTCCAAGCATAACAGGTTGTACCAAATTGATGATATGGAGTTCCATCCGCATACTGTAAATAGAAATCTTCATGAATTTGTATCGGTCCGTGATTTTCCTTTGAAGGTTCAACACACGTAAACCGTCCAGATTTATTATTTAATTCTGTAATATTGCTTCTTGTTGTGTATGACCATTCTCCAATTTCATTAGGCATGAATCTGATTTTATAGATGCCGTTTCCATCATAGAATCCATGTGGAATAAAGGTATCATTTTCGTGCTTAAATTCTGCTGTTAATTCTACCTCAACGAATGGATTCCCTGTATCTGGACCATTCAGTGAAATTTCATATAGTCCCCAACATTCAACCATTTACTACTCCATGATTTGTTTTTATCTATTGGCACAGTAAGAGTGCCTAAGATGAGCTACATAATGATAAATATAAAGTAAAACCGTAAATTTGTTATACTCTATTTCAATTTCAAATATCCGAGTTATGAGATATTATCTATAACGGATAGACGTTAGGGTAATCTTAATGTTTATTGGGAATATTCATCATAAGGAATGTTAAACTAAATGAATTTAAGGATATTACAAATGTTGACAGAAACTGTTCAGAATATGGACAGATTCTATTTATTCAAGACATATTAGTCCGTTGAATATTCAACTATGTGATGCATTTTAAATTACTATAACGTTAATTTATTTTGTGTGTGAATCTCCTTTCAAGAGTTTCGATTCATAATTTTAGAATGTGTCGAAAAACGGGAAAATGTTACACATTATGTCACATCGTGTGACATTTATTTTCGGTATAATTATGGCTTTCCTACCAGTACTGGACTGGGTTTATCTTCTTAAATGTTGAAAAAAGTAAAATTTCAAATAATCTGATTTTTGTGTTATTTCTCTGATCTCTTTTTTTGTATGATTTTTCACAAGTGTTAATATATAACTGATTAACAGTTAATGGGATTTCAGGACTTTGATTTACTGGATATATCACGGTCTTTACTTCAGACATATGTATACCTTTTCTGATGCAGAATGTGTTGGATTTAATTAAGTAAGTCACGATATGGTAACTTTTTTGATGCATATCTTTCATTATTTTTATTTTATATCCACCTTCATGAATCTCTGTCCTGTGTTCTGAAATTCGGGGGATGCACGGTTATTCTCGATTTTTAGTTTTTCAAGTTTTTCAAGTCGTTTTTAAAAATCTCCGATTTTGAAGTGCCTTGTCGTAAGTCTGGAACTGTGTTCATAGCGAATGACTAAATCAGGTGAATTTTTTAAAATTAGAAAAACTTGAAAACTGTGTTCTTGGGTCCATCTGCTATAAACGGAGTATGGTAAAGGGATTGTATAGTATTGCTGGATATTTATCATTTTAGATTTGAAATTATACTTATTCATAACATAATATACCTTTATTGCTTATATATCCTATTATACACAAACCTATTCTAACATAATATATGGAGTTTTGCAACTATATTTTTTCACGTATGTGATTTTAAATATAA
>CAZZBB010000088.1:0-12169 GCA_964652195.1 uncultured bacterium
AATTATATCCTTCCCATAAAAGTTATGGTTTTAAGTAGGATTTACTCATATCATCAAAATATCTTCAATCAATTTTGTGCTTCGTAATATAGGTATGTTAATCAAGTTGCTCCTAACAAGATTTAGACCCAGCAGACCATGTGTTTCACTGAAAAATGTCGATTATCCAACATTTGTAGCACGGGGAATGCCATGTGAAGTTTAAATAATACTTTGGGTAATTGACGGGCAATGAATTGCCCTACTACAAACAGGTTGGTTCGTAGTAGGGTGATTTATCACCCGTTAATAAATTACTGAATTAATAACTTAATCTTCATAAGGCTTTCATACCCGCCGAATTCCACTTGCGGATTCGGCGTTGATTTGGGGGAATGACTTAATGTCATTCATACCGTTGATTCCTTGATTTCTTGATTTCTTGATTTCACATTTAGTTTGCGTCAAGAAGATGTATAAACTGGATGTTTATCGAAAAAAGTAGCTTTTGGTAATATTAGTTGTTAGATATAGTTGTTTTCTTCAATTTATTTCAATTTGATTAAAAAGGAATGTCATCAGCATTTGGTCTGGTAGTATATGCTACAATAAAGAGATATTTTCAATTAGAATATGTAAAAGAATAGATGAGCATAATATCTAAGATAAAATAGCCATAGAAACAGTATGTGTTTTTCTTTGTTTAATCTTTTTATAATTACCAAATGTGTCTATGAAATTACGTTTGATAAATTCTTTCAAACCAGCAATAGTAACAACGTAAATTCTACCATTTTCCTTTAAAAAACGTTTAGCATCGTTGAAAAAAATTCTAATAAGTTCATTTCCTACATTGGCGGGTAAATTCGAGGCGATAATATCAAATTTGATATCAGGTAAATGTTTAAAACCATTACTCAATAAAACGTGACAGTTTTCTAGTTTGTTATTTTCTATGTTCTTTCGAGCATAGTCTACTGCCACGAAATCTTTATCTATCAGATATACTTCTGAAGGTTCTGCACATTTAGCCATTGCTATACCAACTGCGCCATAACCACATCCAAGATCTAAACAGATGTCATCTGTGTGGATATCAATACTATCAATCAATAATCTTGTTCCAGAGTCAATACTCTTTGGTGAGAAAAGTCCCCATGTTGTGGTAAAGGTGAGATCAGAACCTCTGATTTGTGATGTAAATGAGATATCTGGTGGAACATTCATATTATTATATAGGCTTACTTACTGCCACTTAATCAGGACTCCAAGTGTTTCCCCTGGTGTATTCCACAAGAGATCAAATGCTGTTTTGGCATCTTTATAATCAAAACGGTGAGATATCATCTCAGATGCACGAATAACCCCATTCTGTATTTTCGTGATTGCGCGTTGGACAATTTGAGCCCGCGGTTCTTTAGTTAATAGTCCGGCTACAAGTCTCTTGCTCATCATCTTTGAAGAATGTAAGGGTAACGGCTTTTGCTGATATAGAGCAATGAGTTGTATTATACCATATTGCCTAACCATATCCTGTGCTTGTTCAAATGATTTCACACCTGCATGTCCACCAACACAATCTATTACCAAGTCTGCCCCTTGACCATTTGTAATTTTTCGCACAGCATCAACAGGATTTTCATCCTCAGCATTTATAGAAACATCTGCCCCAAGTTTTTCAGAGAGTTCACATCGGTATGATAATGCATCTATAGTGATTATTTTTTCTGGCGAATAATCCCTTATCACTTGCATCATTAAACTTCCTACTAACCCTTGACCTAAAATAACAACCGTGTTACCTGCTTCTATTCCTGAAGAGTCAGCCCATGCAACAGAACTTGTAGCAAGTGGTAGAAATGTTCCCTCCTCAAAAGAAATATCATCGGGAAGTTCTACTATCCTTCCATCTGATGAATTTGGTTCACCTACAGCATATTGTGCATGAGGTGCTACTACCATTACTCTATCATTGATTGAAAGATCATTCACCTCGTTACCTACCTTATCTACTGTACCAGTGAGGGAATAACCCATTATAGATGGTGAAACTGCTTCCTCAAGAATATATCGTCTAAATAGTTCTGATCCACGACTGATTAAGGTTGTATCTGTCTTTACACGGACTTGTTCTTGTTTAATCTCTGGATCAGGAACAATTTCAAGTTGTATGTTACCAAATCCTTCTGGTTTTGTTACTTGTATCATACTTGATTACCTCTTAGTAAATAATCTATTCTATTTCATACTATTTATCGAAGAAGAGCAATAATGTCCTTCCGTGTAACAGGTTGATTTAAATCCATTAGATAAATTTGAAAAGTATCTGTCCTATCAGATACAAATGCTAAATACTTCCCATCTGGGGAAAACGTAGGTTGAATTGATCTGCCTATTCCATTGGTTATTTTACGTTCATTTTTACCGTTTGTACTGATGATATATATTTCCCAATCTGCATCTCTTGCTGATACAAATGCTATAGACTTTCCATCAGGTGAAACAGATGGATTATAACAATCATAAGGGTTTGGGTTGAAATGCTTCTCATTCTCCCCATTAATAGTTATTGTATAAAGTTGATTTACAGACCCATTCCGAGATGAAACGAAAACGATTTTCTCACCATTAGGAAAAAAGGCAGGACTACCTTCATCATGATCAGAATAAGTAATCCTTTGGGGTTCTATGTTATTATGATCTAACTTAGAAAGATCCTTTATCTCTAAATCAAGGAAATATAATTCTAAATTACCATCTGTATTTGTTTCATAGACAACTCTATTAGACAATGCTTGCGGAACACGTGCACCAAAACTTACAGGTATAACACATAAAGTATGTTTATTATATATATGGGTGATATTGAATCCTGTATATATGGGGGTTGAACCGCTACTCTGAATCAGTATTTTAACTTCGCGAGAGGATTTTGGTTCACTACTATAAAATAGATAGTCAGTTGATTTTAGAAAAGTAGGAGAACTATCGTTGAAATCTGTAGAGTATGTCACTCGGCGTATAATTCTACCATTTAAATCCATCAAATAAATTTCACTATTGTCCCCTCTAAAGGAGGCAAATGCGATATGATTACCCTCAGGAGAGAAAGAGGGTGAATAGTTATCTGAATTATTATGTGTTAACTGTCTCGTATGGTAACTGTCCCCAATAAGCTCAATAATTTGTTGTATTATCTCTTGATCTGTAGTACTAACAAATACCAATTTAAGTAATTTAATAGCAGAATCTCTATCTCCATAGATGAGATATGTTCGTGCTAATTCTAATCTGGCTTCAATTCGAAGTATAGGTTTTCCTGAAGAATGAAGGGATGCTTTTTGAAATTGTTGAACAGCCTCATTATATTGTCCTAACTGCTTATATGCTTTTCCAAGTAGTATATATGCATTCGGATCGTGATTCGACTTTTCAATATAGGGTATAAGTAATTCTATTGCCTCAAATGACTTTCCAGATGAAATAAGATTCTCAGAGTGTTTCAGAGTATTAGAATTACATCCAAATGCAATAAAAATAAATATCAGGTAAAATATCGTGATATTTGTTGACTGATTTATTGGTAAATTACTTTTTTTAATCATATCAAACCATTCAAAAATTTCATGGTTGAAATAATAATGTCTAAATTTGGTGAATATAATGAGAATCAGTAGGAAAGATACAAGATGAGATTACAGATGATTAAATGATGTTAGGTTTGCCTCTCCAAGCAGTAGAAACTGCATAGATCCAACATATCAGTCCTTGTATAATCGAGGTTAATTTTAGCTTCCAAGAAGGACGATACATAATTATCTTTCCACTATCTAATGTCCATAGTTTAATTGAACCTTCTGCGTGTGGATGCCCTTTTGATTTTGTGTGTAGAATCTTACTATTTTGAGATATAGTATCAAACTCGAGTAGATCCTTCCATTCATTTACGGGATATGAATTCAGGTAAATGAAACCAAGTGCTGAAAGAAAGCCAATAAGAATAATTCCCGCTTTAAAATACTGCCCTAAGTACATTTGTCCAAGTCCAGGTAAGACTGCAGATAATATCATGGCAACAAAAGATCGGATATAAGTAATTTTTAAATTGTTATCAATATTTTCTTTAGTATTAGTTGTAATTACTTTATCAGAATCTGTCATTTATTAACCCTCACCTTGTGCTACAAGATATACACCAATACAGATTATTATAGCTCCAATTATCCGAGTAACTGGAATGGATTCTTTAAAAAATATACGAGAGAAAGGTATTGCAATTACATATCCTAAACTCAACATAGGATATGCAATACTAAGTTTAATCCGTGAAAGTATGACTAACCATACAAATGTGGTAAAACCATAAATTGATATTCCACTAATTACATATGGATTCCAAATTATTTGTGTGAATTTCGATAAGAATACTTTAAGATTGTTTATTTCTCCAACCTTAGTCACGCCTTGCTTTAATAGGATTTGTCCAATAACAGTTAAGAACACATTAAATGTTAGTAGGAGGTAATCTTTCATAAGGATATTATACCATATCTATAGTGTTTATGCAAAAGTGGACTCTATCCTCATCTTATGTATACAGGATAAAGTGATCTTTCT
The DNA here is from genome assembly GCA_964652195.1 of uncultured bacterium. GTDB lineage: Bacteria > Poribacteria > WGA-4E > WGA-4E > WGA-3G > MSPOR6. Next base: position 4,597 of record CAZZBB010000088.1, read on the forward strand.
ATAATGACTGTTTTCTGTTGCATTAAACTTAAAAACACATTAAAATTCTGCAACAATGGAGGTTAATATGGTTGAACTAACAAATGAAGATATACTATTCTTCAAGGAAAATGGATATTTAATTAAACGAAATGTCCTGAACCCTGAACTCATGGAACGGGCACGTGCCAAGTTATGGGAAGGTGCACCTGAAGGTAGATTACGTGATGATCCAGATACTTGGATTGGTCCTTTTAAACCTGAAGAAGTAAATGAAGATAACTCAAATAGACGTGGAGGATTTCGGTGGAATTATCGGGAACCGGGTGGTGAAGACTGGATGGTAAAATTACTTGCTACCGATCCAAATGTCTGGGGAATGGCAGAACAATTCTTAGGGAAAGGTAATTTAGTACTCCCTGAACGGGTAAGAGGTATATACTGTACGTTGCCTTATGGAGATGTCCCAAAGAAATCTATAGGATGTCATGTTGATGCCCATCCTTTTCATCTTGGTGTTGTGGGATATATTGATGATGTACCACCTGAAGGTGGAGGATTCATGGTTTGGCCTGGTAGTCATAAGTCTTTTTATTATGATTATAGATCACAGTATAAGAATGAACCAACTCCACAGTATGATGTTGATAGGGAACGTTTTAGTAGAGAACCTGGGGTAGATTGCTTTGGAAATGCTGGTGATATCGTCTTCTGGCATCACCGAATTGGTCATGCAGCCGGTCATAATTATTCAAGGCAACTTAGACAAGCAGTCTTATACGACTTTCGAAAGACTGAGTTACCTGAAACACAGGAAGAACCACCAAATGAAGATATGTGGAGAGACTGGCCTGGAATTAAAGCTTTAAAGACAGGATAATTATACTGACCATTTGCCTCATTTTCATATACGATATAATCAAAAGAAAGGCGCGATCTAAATCGCGCCTTTGGCACATATAAACAACTAAAATGTGTTATACATCTAATCTAAACCTTTCCCCAAAATGCCATCAATTATCTAAGACCTAACCGACCTAAGGTCTTTGCCATCATATCATAGGCTATTTGTGCCTTTTCCATACGCATTTGAGGAAATGTTTCCACGGATATATATTTATCATATCCTACTTTACCCAAACTTTCAGCGAATTTACAAAAATCTAATTCATCATCTTCTTCACCAGGAATTAGGAATGTACTATACGGATACATTCCCTTTACACCCTTTACGTGACAGTGTGCAGTTATTGGTCCTAAATATTCTGTTACAGTTCCAATATCTTCTCCAAGATGGTAGAAATTGGTTATATCGTTTAGAGATTTTAATGCATCGGATCCTACATGATCAATCAATAGTGTTACCTTCGGAGAGGAGTCTATAGTTGTTGCCTCATGATTATGAATATTCATAGTAACACCAACCTCTTCTGCCCGTCGACATATCGGTTTAAGTACATCTACGAGGAGCTTCCAAGCAAATGGATCACCGTTTTCCCCTCCATATCCTGTTAAGAAATTGACGCCATGGGCATCAAGGGCAAGCGCTACATCTTGCAATAATGTATAATGGTCAATTGCCTTCTGTTTATCTTCTAACGCTAAATGATATAGCCCCTTACCAGTAAATGGGTTTATGACAGATGTTTTTAATCCGTGATCAGATATCATAGTCTTAACTTCACTAAGCAAGGAATCCGAAACTTCTTCAGATGGAATGTGTGCTTCAGGCCCACACATCATCTCAACTGCATCATATCCAACATCCGAAAGAATTGATAACACATCCAGTAATGTACGATCTTTCATCCCACCAGCATGATATGAAATTCCTATCATAGATTTACCCTTATTACAGTCATCAACTTAACAATCACCATTATCTATAGTAAACTTTTGAATTAATGGATCATTTTACAACGGGCGAGGTGACCTCGCCCCTACGATGGACGTTCTTCGTAAACGTTGAAATGTCTCATTAATTATTCACTGTTGTATCTTTATATGTCATTACTAACTGAAATATAAGCATTTAAATGGTCTAAGGCTGAACCATTATCCATTACTTCTTTTGTACATTCAATAGCATCATACGGATCTGAATAAATACCTAATAGATAGTCAACTATAGCAGTATTTAGAACAATTCTGTCGTAGATATGTCCTTTTTTTCCGGATAATGCAGCCACACCGTCCTCTGCATAAGCATCAGCAGATATAACATCTGGACGAGGATTAATCTGATAGTTAAACTCATACATTTTTGGATCAATATCTAAAGCAAAATCCTCTCGTTTTCCATTAACACATAAAAATCCTTGCGAATAATTCACTGCCATTCTTTCAGGTGTAGAAGGTTTTCCGAGTCTGAGTGCATAATTGCTTGTACCTTCTTCGCCTTTAATTGCAACGGCACCTTGGCAACCCCGTTCCAATGCCATTTGGAGTAATGGTTTTTCATACCCGATATGATAGTATCCAAGTACCATATAGTTATTTTTTCGAGCTGTAAAGAATTGCTGTGCTTTTTCAGTTGCTGCCCACGGAGGACGTTTTTTTATGTGTACTCGCAATTCGCGAATATCATAGGCACCAGGGGAATACTCACGTTGACTTATATATCCAAATCCTACCTCTTTATTTGTGATTAACTTTGAAACCTGTTCAAGAGTTAGATCGGTTTTGGCACCAAGAGAGTTGAGAATTGCTTCCTCTGTAATCCCATTCTTGGGTGGCATCACATCAACGCTATGTAGGATAGATGGTTGACCCAGTGCGGAACGTACGGCAGCAATAAAAAGTGTCGGTCTGAAATACCGTGTTGCTCCATCGTATGGTTGCCCAAAGTGCGTGAGATTATCAACTTCAATTGGTTGGACTTTTTTTGGTGCAAAATAGGAGTCAAGATATCCTTTAACTTCTTCATAGGTTTCTCGGTTCATCCGTTGTCCTATCAATGCTGCAGCTTTTAAGGCGGGTTTAACTTCATTGGTCAGTATCGCTTCACACATCTGTCGTGTTTCAGTGTATCCTAAGTGCTGTCCATAGAGAATCTTTTGTAAGGCAGTTACAACAATCTGCTCAGTTGGATTCTGCGATACATATTCTAATGTGGGATCAATAAGATATTTTACTTCACTGGGGAGTCGTGTGTTCAGTAAACTAAAGTATTTTTTGAATGCATCTTCTTCTGCTTTAGACCATTGAGTTGATTCTGGAAAATATTTTCGAATGGTCATAGCAGTAAAGAATGCCCCCATTTGTGCATCGGATACTGCGAGTTTAGGTGTTAATTTTCCATCCAATGAGCCAAGTATTATTTCAAATATCTTTTCAGGATGTGGGCCATCTGATTCTTTCTTACCTAAAGGACGTGTTTGGTGTGGTCCAGTGCATACTCTGGCTTGCGCTTCAAGTACATCATCGTTTGGTCCATGGAATTGTGGTGTATACATTTGTCATACCTAAATTAAGAGTTGTTAGGATAAATTATCACATAGAGAGCTAATTGTCAAACACATCGAATTTAATATACACTTCAACTGAGATTATTTTCATTGCTATGATGGAATAGATATGGGATAACCCAATCCTTATTAGGGAAATTCTTTCGCAGAAAGTTAAGCAGGGCTGCAACCAAAAGTAATAATACAATTATCCAGATCCAAATTGAATTTCCTATTGATGATGTATTTAGTGTTTCTGAAGATGTATGATTCGTCATAACACTATATATTGTAATACTTATCACAACAAAGTTATTTAATATGTGGATACATATTGGCACATAAAGAGATTTAGTTTTTATATATACAATTGCCAAAACATATCCGGAGAAGATACCTCCAAACACATCAGTATGAAGAATACCAAACAGTATTGAAGTAAAGATAATAGCCTTTGGTGTACTCCACTTTATGCTCCATCTGGTTAACAATATCCCTCTAAAGAAAAATTCCTCAAAAATTGGTCCAATTATTACAACACGTAATATACTGAGTATATTGGCAATTATGAGTTTTACATTAGATGGATAAACAATACTAACATGATTATCCTCAAAAAACCATTCAGCAAAATCAGGAGATAAAGCCAAGAACAATTTAAGTTGTAAAATCAGAACACATAATGAGAATAATAGTAGAGGTATAGTTAAAGTTGAATACCGGGCAAGAGTTGGCCATTTTGGAAATTTTCCAAACGTGTTTTTAAATGATAAACGTGAACGAATTAGAAGTGAGGAGATAAAGAGCAGAAATACACAATAATATAATATCCCATAAACTCCATCAGGTAATTGATAAGTTGTATCCTTGTAAAATATTGGGTAGATTCCTGAGTAAATTACATAACTTATAATCTGAGTAAGTACTGCACAGAAAACTAATGTTCTTCCACGAATTCTCTCAAAGGTAAAGTATGGAAGTAATTCTGCTTTCATATCGGTTATATAAGAGTATACTTGAGTGAATATATGTAAGTTTTAGATTTTATGTATTTAGTAATAAGTATAGAAGTAGGCATGAATATTAATGAAACTAATTCAGTTTGTTTGGTGTCAGTCTACCTTGTTTCCACTCTCTATAACATAGATATACGCCAATAGAATATAGAATGTATGGAAGAATCATCGGAAGTAAATTCAGAATTTGAAATATATTCATATAAACAGATTCAAACGATTTTAGTCCCAATCCGTATCCGACGAAAAAAATCAATTCAGAAAATGTATCAAGAATATATGTAACTGTGATAAGTGTAAGACCCTTTGATTTAGCCTTTAAAGTCATATAGACTAACAATACCAAAGTAATAAATTTGATTACTAAGTTTAGTATCATAAATGTATTATATAGGAATTGAATACTCATAATTTTGCAACATATCCTGTAATATTCATTGATTTGATAATTTTTAATTGGATTAGGGAAGTATTCATCTAATTTATAGGTATCATTCTAACATTAGACTTGTTCATCTTATGTTAAAATAGTGAATATAAAATTACCTTTTGAATTGGAACTTACCATTTTTCCATTCTAAATAACATAGGAATAGACCGAATGTAATAAAGAGTAGCAAAAGGATGCCATTTACTCCTTGTATAACAATATATATGTCAAGTATTATATTATTTTGATTAAAATCGAATGGTAGTAATGGATTGATAATATATTGCATAATAATGAATATGAATTTATGGATTATGCAACTGATTATGATAATTATCACACCTATGGATTTTGTCTTTACAGCAAAAAAAATTAGAAATCCAAGAAAACAAAATTGGGCAGCAAAAAAAAGAAGGATAGATATATCAAATTGTAGCATTTTAAAAAAATATTTTGATGATAAGAAGGATGATTATACTCTAACCAAAGAATTAATCGGTAATCTCAAACATTCCATCTACCTGTAATCTTCTATCAGTATATAGTAATGAATATCCAATGACCCATAAAGGAAAGACCAATCCTTGCGTAAGTAAATCAACAAAAGTCATGATAGAATAGAAGTATAGATTATCACTATCAAGTACTGCGTTTAAAAATGCCCATTGTAGAAGGTTTTGATAATCTGTGTTACCAGCTAAATTCAGAATGAACATTATAAATGCAACTGACAATGTTAGAATTGTATCAATTGCATAACTGATAATAAGAATTAGAATTAAAATTCCTAACACACGCCACCAAGAATTTTTTACAAGAGCAGAACTCCTACTGAAACTGTTTCCTATTTGTTTTTTCTCAAACAAGATTACGGGAATATGGAATATCCAGTTAACAATAAGATATATTGAAAACGGTATGGCGATGAATCCAAGTAAAATACCTACAGGACCTGATCTATACGTCAGTACGATAGATAGGCTAAAACTTATCAGACAGAGAGCAAGAATTAATCTGACTATCAGATGACTTCCTATTAGCGGTACTAATCTATGAAATACCTGCTTGAAAATATTGTCTACAGATATTTCTCGATCCAAGTAGAGTGAACCTGTTATATATACTCCTGCACTAAGTGCGAAAATTGAGATTGGCATTGATATGATTAAAGGAATTAATACTTCTTGTATTCTTCCAGTAATAAAACCTTTAAGTGAATACTCAATTAATACAGCAAGAAAGTATATTGTTGCTATACTTAGATATAGTTTATAGTTATTACGGTAAAGTGTAAACATTGAATCCAATATATCTCCTACCTTAAAAGTTTGTGGATATTGTTCTGGATTCAGATTAACATCTGAGGTGTCAATATTTTCATTCATTTAAATCACTTCTCTGAGTTTTTGATAGTTTATCTTTAGCTTAGTCCATAGTCTAACTGAAAATACAATTATTTGCTATTAATTACTATAGTTTGGATACTTTCATGTGTGAACTCAATATAAGAAATCGGTTCTCTATAGATATAGTACTCCGCTGGAGTGAGGTATTATTGTAGGATTCCACAGATATGTTAAACTCACAAAAACGCCTTATCATAAGAAACTCAACTTGGATTAGAATTGTCCAAACTGAAGTATCTGTTAATATCTGAATGAGAAAGCCACACCTTCATTCACGGAAACCTTCACGAAGCAATTCTACGAACCCTTATTCTATAAGGGTTTATAATTTTAAATGCATCAATTCTCCGTGAATCACACATGTTAACTGTTATATAACTTGAGTAGGTGTGAATGCATTTTGAGCATAGACATTTCTAATTGAGAATTCACTACTTCGTTATACCTTTAGATTGCATTCTCAACTGACAAAGAGTTTACACACTTCACATGGCAGGGTTATTTAGTTTTAAGACTTCTCATTTTATGATGTTTACTGCGAGTTTAGGATATGAAGCATAATATTTCATCATATCAGCGATCCGTGTAGCTCCTGTGAAGATGTATTCTAAGATACATATCTGCTGTATCCGGTGTATCTTGAAAAAGTTTTTCTATCGCAGAAAATAGAGACTTCTGATTCATTTTAGCAGGAAGTACATAGTCCCCACCTGCGTTTAGGATTGCCTGACAGAACGGTTTTTGTGTCAAAAGTGCGTCTGTTGTGATGACTTTATTTGACACATCAAAAGCGTCTAAGATCTCTATTGAGATAGGGATTTCGTTGGTTTTATCGCAAACACCTATCTGTAAAAGCCTTGACATGGTTGAAGTAACCCCAATGGAGCATCGAAAGCTGGTTGAAGCACTTCGGACAGACTTTTCTGTGCGACAGATATGTGATACGCTCGGTTTCACGCGAAGCAATCTTTATTATCAACCGAAAAGCGACCCTTCTGAAGCCGGTCTCCGAGAGGAAATAGAACGGTTATCTTTGCGGTATCCGACTTATGGATAGAGGCGTATCACGCAGTTGCTGGGTGCGTAGCGGATACACTATCGGATATAAACGTGTTGCACGATTGATGAAATCCACAAACCTGTCGGTCGCAGTCAAACAGGTCTGTCAAACCACCAACTCTATTGAGGGTGTGCGTCCCTGGAGCAATCATCTTGAAAACCTTGATGTCGCCCGATGTGATCACGTCTGGCTGGATGATATTACCTATGTCCGTCTCAAAGGACACTTTATCTATG
>CAZZBB010000089.1:0-62262 GCA_964652195.1 uncultured bacterium
TTCACAGGAGCTACACGGATCGCTGATATGATGAAATATTACGCTTCAAATCCTAAACTCGCAGTTAACATCATAAAATGAGAAGTCTTTAAACTAAATAACCCTGAATCCTGTGTCAATTCAATTGATTTCGCACCTAAGTATCTGTTATACTTATAGACGCACTACCATACCGTGTATAATATGCTAATATTTTTAACCCGAAAATAATACCATTTTTAAAAATGTTTATACCATCAACATTTGTTATGTATAGGTTGTAACACAGCACAAACTGACGGTTTGTGATACATTTTATAGAAACAATTATTATCAGAAATGGTACAACATAGGTTTTATATTATTTAATACCGAATATCACTAAGGTAAGAATTACATTGTTTGATAATAGAACACAAAAACAACTTCCCCAAGGTTTAACAGAAAGAATTAGTAAGAAACAGGTATCTGTGCTTTCATTTGCATCAGATAAAACCCGTCTTGCAGCAGGTGGGGATGGCCGTATTTGGGTATATGATTTATCCACTGAAGCGCAGTTTGCTGTCTTATCAGGACATTCTGATCAAATTCGTTCATTAGCCTTTGCTCCAGATAATCGCATTCTTGCCAGTTCAAGTGAAGATAGCAGTTTAAGATTATGGGATACAGATTCCTCAAACGAGATAGCCACACTTGCTGGGGAGCCGTCAAGTTTCACAACTGCCTTAGCATCATCTCCAGATGGTGTACCTCTTACAGGATGGAATGAAGAAACTGCACGTCTGCTTGGTAGTACGACTTCTGACCCTGCACGGATAAGGACATTAACATTTTCAACGGATGGCAGCTTGCTTGTAAGTGGTGGTACCGACGGAAAAATCAGAATTTGGGAAGTGGAGACAGGTAGGGAGTTATCCTCGTTTGCTGGACATGATGGCTTGGTGTTGTCGCTTGTTTTCTCTCCTGATGGTAAATACTTGGCAAGTGGTGGGTCTGATGCTACTGTCCGACTATGGGAATGGGAAGATAAACATTTACTATCAATTTGGACAGGACATTCTGATTCAGTCTCGGCTTTAACAATCTCAAGTGATTGTACTACACTTGCAAGTGGTGGCAGAGATCCTCAAATCATTTTATGGAATATCAAAGCATTAGGACGTATGGGACATATATCTGGTGTGGAAGGTTATATATGGGAGATGGAATTCTGGCAAACCGAGGATAAAAAAGAACAACTTGTTACAGTAAATAGAGATGGTGAGTTTTACATAAGGGAATAATTTGAAACTTTGATGTAATATCAATATTTGGCATGAAATGTGATTCATTTTATGTCTTCACTGTTTGTTGAACTTCTGATAATCTTCTTATACTATTAGTGTATGTAAATTTTGTTTCACATGGATCTGTGTAACCTGTTACGACAGCAGCACTGACAGGATCAGAAACACAAGCCAACGGAATGTGTCCAGCGCCAGCAAATAATCCAGATGTTGGATCTAACCCTATCCATCCCACACCTGGAACATATACTTCGCACCATGCGTGTAAATCTGTAAAATCCTCAGTTCGTGGTTCAGTGATTTCATTTGATTTCTGATCAGCTACAAGTTGTATCAAATATCCAGATACAAAGCGTGCTGCCAAACCCAAGTGTCGTAAGATTTGGACAAATAACCAACTGCTATCACGACAGGAGCCTGACCTTGTTTTCAACGTATTTTCACAAGATTGTATCCCCGGTTCCATCCTAACAGTGTGCGAAATATCCTCCCATAATCGCATATTCAGGTAAACAAGAAAATCAATAAGATTCTGTTTAGATCTATCTACATCATTCAACCATGTTGTTAATAATTGTCCATATTCAGTAATTTCAAGAAAGAGTGTTAGTTCTTTTTTCAGTTGTGGGTTGTAATTGAATGGGTAGAATTCTGCGTAATCTTCAATAAAAAAATCGAAAGGATTAAATTCAGTGAGGTTAGCAATCAAGTCCACTTCTGCGGTTAAAATGTCGGTAGGTGCTGTAAATACAACACGGGTTTGATAATTACCGAATGGATCTTGCTGCCAATTTATATAATGTGTATCAGGTGAGATGGTTAATGTGTATGATTCAATTATTGTTCTGCAATGTGGGGCAGGTTTTAATCGAAAAATATGGGGTGATAAGAAAACCGATCGATCAAATTGATAGACTGATTTATGATTAATAGAAACCCGAATAGACATTGACACTTCCTTAGATTGTCGATTTATTTTATAGGGTATTCACAATGAGAGTTATTGCATTTGTGATTGTGATGCTGTTGACACTCCATCAACAGGTCGTAGCGCAAAAAAGGTCTTATAGATTTCCTCACCCACCAAATTTAATTTGGTTTGAAATGTGTCAAGAAACTCGTGGAGTCCAGAATTTAGAATCTGATCCACCTGTGCATAGGCAAATTCTGACTGGAGTTGTCCTAAACCCTGTTCTGCTGGATTTGAAAAGGTCTCCAGAGGTGTGCCGGATATTGCATGTAGTGATTCTTCTGCATTTGTTAGACAATAAAGAATGGATCTTGGGAAGTCTCGATCAAGGAGTAGAAAATGAACTACATTATTTGGTGAAATCAGTCCGTGAGTTCTCCTGTACATCTCAAAGGCACTTGCAGAATGTAATAATGCTCCCCACTGAATATCATCAATTGAAGTATTCAGATCTACTACCGATGGTAATAGGATGAAATATTTGACATCAACAATTCGTGATGTCTTATCTGCGCGTTCAATTAGCCGTCCTAATTGACAGAAGTGCCATCCTTCACTATGTGACATGATGTTATCTGTTTGACCGATAAATAGTTGTGATGCCACCTTAATATCAGTAAAGAATTGGTGTGGTTCTGTCATTACCCACTCATCGGGAGTTTCTGTTACCATTAAGTAGGTATCATTTATTTGTTCCCACATCTCTGAGGAGATATTCTCACGTATTGATCTTGCATTTTCCCGTGCTGCTTGTAAACAAGAGATGATTGAATTTGGGTTTTCAGAATCGAAAGTCAGAAACTTAATCACTGTCTCATGTGAAGGTTCACCATATTTTTTTTTAAATAATTCATCATCTCCTGTGGTTGCAACTAACGGATCCCATTGTGCCTGTATACCTTCCGGTTGATCAAGAAGCAATTGTAGATTGACATCAACAAAACGTGCTACATTTTCAGTACGTTCAATATACCTACTCATCCAATAGATAGATTCTGCAACTCTACTTAGCATTAACATCCTCTATATCGTATTTGATAACACCCAAGTATCCTTACTACCACCACCTTGTGATGAGTTTACAACCAGTGAACCCTTTTTAAGTGCCACCCTTGTAAGTCCGCCTGGTAGCACATAAATATCCTCACCATATAGGATAAATGGACGCAGGTCAACATGTCGTCCTTCAAAATGATCATCAATTAATACAGGAACACGGGAAAGGGAAAGTGTTGGTTGGGCAATGTAGTTCCGTGGGTTTTGCTTAATGCGTTGAACGAAATCTTCACATTCAGCTTTTGTTGAATGGGGACCAATTAGCATTCCATAACCACCAGATTGGTTTGCTTCTTTAACAACAAGTTCATGAATATGTTCTAAGACATACTTCCTATCGTCATCTTCCCAGCACATATATGTAGGAACATTTGGGACTATAATATCTTCATTCAAATAGTATTTAATGATTTGAGGGACATAGGCACACACTACTTTGTCATCAGCAACACATGTACCAGGTGCATTGATTAAAGCAAGTCGTCCTGATTTATATACATCCATTAGACCAGGAACTCCTAAGAGAGATTCTGGATTAAACACATCTGGATCAAGATAGTCGTCATTGATTCTTCGGTATAGAACATCCACCCGTTGAAACCCTTTTGTTGTTCGCATATGGAGATAGCCATCCATAACCACAAGGTCTCTTCCTTCAACCAATTCGACTCCCATCTGTTGAGCCAAAAAAGAGTGCTCAAAATATGCAGAGTTATATATTCCAGGCGTTAGCAATGCCACTTCTGGTGTTATGACACGATCACTGACAATATATTGTAGCATATCCAGTAAATGACTCGGATAATCCTCCACTGGTTGTATCTGATACATACCAAATAATTGAGGAAAAGTACGTTTCATCAATTGTCTATTTTCTACAACATACGACACACCGGATGGACATCCAAGATTATCTTCCAATACATAAATCTGTCCATCACCATCTCTAACAAGATCTGTACCAGTGATGTGGCACCAGATTCCACGAGGCGGATCTAATCCAATACATTGTTCAAGGAAACGGTCTGATGAGTAAACTACTTCTTGAGGGATTATGCCATCCTTAAGTATCTTTTGTTCATGGTATACATCGTCAATGAATAGATTCAATGCATGGATACGTTGCTTAAGTCCGCGTTCAATCCATTCCCATTCTTTTGCATCAATTATTCGAGGTATAAGGTCAAAAGGAAAGATCTTCTCTACACCTTGTTCATCCGCATATACATTGAAGGTAATTCCCATACGAAGTAATGCATATTCAGCAGTAATTTGCCTACGAATAAATTCACCTTCTTCGAAGTTATTTATCCGCTCAACTAATAATTGTACTGCAGGACGCGGTGAACCATCAGAATTAAACATCTCATCATATAACCCATCTGAGCTGTAATTACTGAAATACGTCATTGTAATGATCCCTCCTATCTGTCAAGTTGTGAGGAATACAATAATAGGAACCTAATGCTTAAATTGACGCTTAAGACTATTTAACAGTTAGAATAGACATGTGTCTTGTAGAAAAGAAGATTATCGTGTTAGACTGACAGCTTTGTTGAATTTCTGTTTAGCGAATTGTCCCCATTCTTTGATTTTATCATTCCGGAAAATAGGATTTTTCCAATCTGATTCGGCAATTTTCATAGCCTCCTTTTCGGTGAGAGGCATTTCGACTAAAGCTTCAATTGCGGCTTCTCGTTTACTTTTATCTTTACATTTTTGTATTGCTTTCCATGCAGCAACAAGATCTTTATGAGAATCTATAATTAATACGCCGAATAGGTCATTTACAATATCCCAACGTATGCTTCCCTTGGTTGCATCATAGGGAAATGGTGTAATTTTCAGAGTAAAAGGATTCGTAACAACACATCGGTCCCCTAATTTATCATATAAGGCAGGTAAAATACTTGCTCGGTTCAATCCACCTTTCCATTGTGGACCTTCCGGGTCAGAATCCCTTAACATCCATAATTTCTGTGCATTTTCAGATAGAACGAATTCAATAAACTTCTGTGCTACATCAATATTCGGAGCACCTTTTAATATTGCTATGGAATCAGGATTTACGACTGCCCCATCAGAAGGTAAAACATACTTTATAATATTTGATCCAACAGATGCAATTTGACTGTAAGCATAGAAGTCTATAGCTAATCCGTATATAACTTGTCCAGCGGCAACATCTCTTGGAATGACATTTGCCCCTGCGGAGAAATTCTTTACGTTCCCTCCTATTCGTGTTAATAATGCAAAACCATTATCCCATCCGCGGGTCTGCAGGATAATCTCGTACATCATATGTGCACTTCCACTTTCTCGAGGGTCTGCTGCACCGATTTTTCCTATTAGTGCTATATTCCCTAAATCATCCCACGTTTTGGTTTCAGGTAATCGTCTTAATTGACGTAATTTCTCATTATACATGATCCCAAAACTTGATAATGCAGCACCATACCAACGGTATTCAGCATCATAGACAGGAATACCATGGTACGATTGAGGGATCTGTTCTAATTGTGTATCCGGTAATTTGTAAGAAGTTAATAGATCATTTTCTGCAAATCTTAAATAACTGTCAGTACCTCCACCAAAAAAGATATCAACACCAATCCCCTCAGGTAATCTTTTAAATTCTGAGTCTATATACCGATAATTGGATGAAGTTCCACCAAGGTCTCTCCAATTTGTCTTCACAGGACGTCCAGTTTGTTCTTCATACCATTTCTCAAAATTCGTGGCAAATTCGTTCTCAATACCTTCATGATGGGGTGATATTATTATAAGTTGATCCTGAGCATATACAGTACAGGGTAGCGTAGTGTAACCTAACAATAAACCCCAACTAATAACTAATACGATTCTAATGCTATACCGTATAAGATGAAGATTGGACATATGGTGTTATTCTCCTCTATTATCTACGAAAGATGGTAATTCAAATAATGATTCGCATATTTAAGTCTTAAATAAATGATACGATATCATGCATCTTCCATACTAAAATTATGATGACTACAAGTAGAATTATATAAAAGACTAACATAGATTTAATCTGTTTTCTCTTAAAGAGCATACGGGACGGTTTCTTCTGTCGCATTATTACTTCCTACAGGCATCCTTGGATTATTAATAAAAAATATTGTGCAATAATAACATACACAATCATGAATTGTCAAAACATACTTATCACATATTCTTTACATCGAATCGTATCATAGAAGTATTCCATTGTTCACATATTTGTGCTATACTATTCAAAGAATGAGATTTGCGGAGGAAACTAAATGAAAGAAACCGATAGATGTTGGGATGAAACTATAACACGTTATCCTGATCCTGCAATAGAAGTAATTGATCAAAGATTTGCAAAGTATAAAATTGGAAATTCTGTTGTTGAACGGTTATGGACAGGTGCACGTTGGTCAGAAGGTCCAGTATGGTTTGGTGATGGAGGGTATTTGCTCTGGAGTGATATACCCAATAACAGAATTCTAAAGTACCAAGAGTCTACGGAAGAGGTAAGTGTCTACCGTCAACCTTCTAATTATACAAATGGACACACAAGGGATCGACAAGGAAGACTAATTAGTTGTGAACACGGTACTCGGCGTGTGACACGTACTGAGTATGATGGAACAATTACTATTCTGATAGACAATTATAATGGTAGGAAATTGAATGCACCAAATGATGTAGCCGTTCATCCTGATGGTGGGATCTGGTTCACTGATCCTGGATACGGTATTATGCTCAATTATGAAGGTCATATTGCAGAATTTGAACTTCCTACCTGTGTCTATCGTATTGATCCAGAAACCGGTGATAAGACTATGGTTACGGATGATCTTGAAAAACCAAATGGTATATGCTTCTCACCAGATTATGATAAATTATATATTGTTGATACCGGTGTCACCCATAAAGAAGACACCCCACGGAATATCTATGTATATAATGTAATTAATGGTGAATCATTAATAAATCAACAGGTCTTCTGTGATATGTCACCAGGAATTGCTGACGGAATACGATGCGATACGGATGGTAATTTATGGGCAAGTGCAGGATGGGTTGGTGATGGATATGATGGTGTACATATTTTTGCCAGTGACGGAACACTTATCGGTAAAATACATCTCCCTGAAATCTGTGCAAACCTATGTTTCGGTGGTGTAAAAAGAAACCGTTTATTCATGACAGGTAGCCAATCTCTTTATTCGGTATACGTTGAGGCACAAGGATTACCTTTATTCTAAATGACTGTATCTGGTCGAGTGTCTTTAACAGATTAGCACAATCTGATTTAAATTAATGGATAAACTTGAGAAAATTGATTGTCCCATTTGTGAGGTTGATGATACAAAATTACTATACGATATTGATTCACTCTCGGTTGTTACCTGTAATCAGTGTAGCTTGTGGTATGTAAACCCTCGTATAAAGAAAACGACATTGGAAGAGGAATATGTAGAGACATATTATCCTGACGAGAAGATGAAGCGAATCAACTCAAATAAAATGGAGTGGCTTCAGATGTCCGAACGTCTTTCTGAATTGGAGAAAAAGTGTTCATCCAATGGAAGATTACTTGATGTAGGGTGTGGGATAGGTACGTTTCTACATTTAGCTAACAAGAATGGTTGGGAAACTTATGGCATTGATCCATCAAAGAATGGAAGTAATTATGCTCAAGAGATACATCAACTAAATGTTCAATGTGGAGATATTTTTGATGCTAAATTTCCAGATGCACATTTTGATGTAATTACACTCTACCATGTATTGGAACATATATCAGATTTAAATCCATTCTTATCTGAATTGCGAAGGATTCTAAAACCTAAAACTGGAATATTGGTGATAGAGGTGCCAAATGGTGGGAGTTTACATAGTCGAATTCAAAAATCAGATTGGCCCTATATTCACCCACATGATCATCTTTACTATTTCTCAACAAAATCATTATCAAGATTACTCAAGAAAAATGACTTTAAAAATATTGACTTTGGTAGACCAGGTAGGGTTGGTATAGAAAATAATTTGAAGTTCAACATTAGACTGTTGACAACTGCTATACTTGTAAGATTTAATTTAGGTACTGTTATTCGTTTATATGCAGGTTAAAATATGAGATTATTAGTGAGGAGGTTGATAAGAACAGGATTGAATCACATCGTTCATTAGTAATCTTTTGGATATATTCTCTATTTCATCTGTATTCAATTCACCAACTATACTGAATTTTTTCCCTGTACGGACACTACTTACTTTAGAGATACCCAGATCATTGATACCCGTGATTGTACTGTCGCCGACTGTATCGGTAACACCTGGTTTGTATTGAACTTCTATAGTCCATTGATTTTCTAATGTTTGAATCTGCTCAATTGAATATTGTTGTGTAATCGGATCTGCTAAGAGTTCATTTCCAATTCGATGTATTGCAATCTCATCAAGCATACCTTCAATCCAATATATAGCAGCTGTTCGGACGGATTCAACACCATTGATCCCAAGATCTACAATGTCCTGTAGAATTCCCAAGCCGACTGCATCAGGAACATCAGGTTTATAAAATACTTCAACTTTCCAATTATTCATAAGTAATTATAAAAAGACACATTTAAGATATATGGTAATTATCGAAATATTGATACAAAGTATCATAACATTTCCTACAAACTCTATTTCTAAACACAATTTTGAGAAACATAATTAAAAATACAGGTACCAGTATATCATATCAATCTGAATACAGTAAAGAATATAGTTATACAGTTAATATCTTCAATATAAAATTTAAAATATACACATAGTGGACATTATATGAACAATCAACAATTACGAATATTAGTCATAGGTGCACATCCAGATGACTGTGATTTCAAAGCGGGTGGAATAGCGGCACTTTATAAGCAAGAAGGGCATAATGTAAAGTTTATTTCTGTTACAAACGGGGATGCGGGACACCATGAAATGGGGGGTGGTCCTTTAGCATTACGAAGAGGACAGGAAGCCAAGGACGCAGCAGATATCATCGGGATAGAATATGATTTACTTGATATTCACGATGGAGAATTGGTACCCAACCTGGAAAATAGGTATAAAATAATTAGAAATATACGCCTATATAAACCTGATATAATAATGACACACCGACCAAACGACTACCATCCGGATCATCGATATACATCTATGTTAGTACAGGACGCAGCATATATGGTAACTGTACCGAACGTTTGTGCACAAACACCACATTTAGATAATAATCCAGTAATTCTTTATTTAAGTGATGGATTTAATAAACCTTATCCATTTACTCCAGATGTTGTAATAGGAATTGACTCGGTTGTTAATAAGAAAATAGATATGATCCATTCTCATACATCACAAGTTTATGAATGGCTTCCATTTAATAATGGAACTCTTGAATCAGTACCAGATAGCACCGAGGAGAGAAGAGAGTGGCTGGCAAACCGACTACTCAGACACTTTAGTTCTATTGCAAACAAATATCGTCATTTAATGATTGAATTTTATGGGAATGAATTAGGGGAATCCATTCAATATGCAGAAGCTTTTGAGTCTTGCGAATATGGTTCTCCATTAACATATGAGAAAATTTCTACACTCTTTCCATTCTTCAGCAATAGTTGAATTATAGTATTGATTTCAAACGATAATCTTTCAAGGAGTTTTTAATTCTTAATGCCAACAGAACAAGCAAGTGCTAAAACCTTAATGTATATTGTATGCGTTATTGGTCTTATTTTTTCTATTGTTATGGTAATACTGTTTTTTAATGCTGCACCAGCAAGGTCATATATTGAAGATCACCTAAAATCAACAGAGGCATCCGATTGCTTAAAATGCCACCTTGTGGGTGATGAAGAATCCCCGACGATGCCACATCTAAATCTTGGTAGGTGTACGTTATGTCATGGATTAGCTAAAGAACCCCGCTAAAATTCCTAACCAAACGACATCTCCTTCCATTTCTTCTATTACTTGTTCACACTGAAAACCATTCTCTTCCAAAGTATCCTGGATTAGATCCAATTCCGTATTTAAAATACCTGAGAAGATGAGATTTCCATTAGGTTTGCACCTTGATTTACATTGAGGAATCAGTGGGAGGATTGACTTAGTAAGTATATTTCCTACTATCAGGTCATAAACTTCATCAATGAAACCTAATCCATCACCTTCGTATAGACGAACTTGTGATGAAACATTGTTATTTGAGAAGTTCTCTTCAGCCACAGAAATCACAGATGGATCAATTTCAATAGCATCTACACGGTTTGCCCCTAATTTTATAGATGCGATGCTGAGTATACCAGATCCTGTACCAATATCCGCTACAATATGGTTGGGTTGTATTGTCTTTTCAATAAGTCTAAGAGATAAGCGTGTGGTAGGATGGTAGCCTGTTCCGAATGCCATTCCAGGATCAATTCTTATTAATATCTTACTCTGATTATCAGATACATCATGCCAAGAAGGTACGATGAGTAATTGATCCCCAATTTTTTGAGGAGAATATGAGGACTTCCATGCTTGTTCCCAATCTTCAGACGCTACATTTTCTAAATCAATTTTGGTTGTTTGTGATTCAATACCCCAGGAAGGTAGAAGCGAAATGAAATTTCGTAGTTTCTTTACGCGGGTATTTACACGATCATCTAATGGAAAATAAGCAGTTATGGTAGTTGTTTTAGATGTGGAATCTTTCAGTTCTACACCAATTGCGTCTATCTCAAAAAAATAGTTGGCAATTGCTTCAGAAGCTAATACAGAGGTGGTAACAATGAAACGCACCCAATTCATATATTTATGTAGTAAATGGGTATTAGGAAAGTGTTTTAGTTACAATGGTTGCAGATCATTATATCATTCATCATCATTATGTCTAAACAATTTATCCCAGAATCCACCTTGATCGGATCCGTGTTCCTTCTCGTATAATTCTGCAAATTGTTGTAATGATTTACGTTGTTCTTCATTAAGATTCTTTGGTGTTACTATTCCTATTTGTACAATTAGGTCCCCATAGCTTGAACCCCGAATTTTAGGCATACCTTTGTTGGGTATTCTCAACTGATCTCCATATTGAGTACCGGGAGGAATAGTTAATTTTTCAGGTCCATCAAAACTGTTGATTTCAATAGTACTACCAAGGGTAGCTTGTACGAACGAGATTTTTGCAGACGTAAACAAGTCGTTTCCATCTCTTGAATAATGCTCATGTGGTGAAATGTGAACTACTACCAGAAGGTCTCCAGATGGACCGCCAAGGGTTCCTACTTCACCTTCACCACGTAACCTATATTCAAATCCATTATCAACTCCCTTATCGACCTTGAGTTTAATCTCTCTTTTAGCTCTAATCTTTCCTTGTCCATTACAATTGTTACACGGATTTGTAATGATCTGTCCTTCACCTCGACAACGAGGACAAGTGCGGGACATAGTAAAGAAACCTTGAGATTGAGAAATTTGTCCTCTTCCATGGCATTGAGGACAAGTATCTATATTTGCCCCTTTTTCTGATCCGCTTCCACCGCATTCTGGACAGGATTCTACTCGAGGGATCTCTATTGTCACTTCTTTACCATTATAGGCATCCTCAAGAGATATTTCAAGATTATACTGAAGACTACGTCCCTGTTTAGACCGACTTTGAGACCTTCCAAACCCTCCAAATACATCGCCAAATACATCACTAAAAATGTCATCTATATTGAAACTAAAATCAAATCCAGATGATGCACCTTCAAGTCCAGCATGTCCATATTGATCATACCTTTGTCTCTTTTCGGGAGTACGTAATACGTCATAAGCTTCAGTTGCTTCTTTGAATCTCTCCTCAGCTTCTTGATCCCCAGGATTCTTGTCAGGATGAAACTTAATCGCTAATTTCCTATATGCCTTCTTAATCTCTTCTTCGTCTGCATCCTGGCTAACATCTAATACTTGATAATAATCCCTTTTTTGCATACTATTTTCCAATATATAACTTCTATAATGTTAGTTTCTATTCTTCGGATTCGTCATTATTACCATCTGTCTTTTCATCTAACGATTGGTTTTCAGGTAATCCTTTTGATACTATTACCTGTGAGGCACGTATAATACGATCATGCAATTTATATCCCGTTCTAAGTTCTTCAATTATGTTGCCTTCTGAAACTTCATCAGATTCAGTTGCAAAGACTGATTCATGTATATTTGGATCAAACACTTCACCTAATGCTTCAATTGGAACCAATCCATTAACTTTTAATACATCAATTAGTTGTTTATATACCAGCTCAACTCCTTCAGAAAAAGTTGCTAATTGTGATTCAGATTCATCCTTATCAACCTTTTCATTGATGCTTTTAATTGCTGCATTAAGACTATCTAAAACGGGAATAATACCTTTGATTATGTTCTCATTAGCGAATTTAAGCCGTTTTTCTGATTCACTTTCAAGTCTTCTTTTTGAATTTTCTGCCTCAGCAACAGTACGTAATAATCTATCCCTTTCTTCCTCATATTGAGTTCTCTCAGATTCAGCAACTTCTTCCAATTGTTGTTTGTGGTGTGTTTGAATACTTTCAATTTCATTTAATAATGATTCTACTGTTGGTTCGGATAATACCTCCTCTATATTGATTGTATCATCATTTTCTTCTTGAGAAGATGTCTCATCTGTTTCTTCATTCTCGTTTGTTTCTTCTTCTACATTAATATCATTTTTTTCAGACATAATGTACTACCTCAAAAATTATCATGTTATTATCTAAAATACTACAATGTTGTACCAGCGTAAATTCAAATGGATTCAAGTGCTTTCTACACAACACTAACAACCATGAACTGCATTTGCAAATTGTTTCATTATCTCAGATGAACCACACTCTTCCAATATATTCCCTGTGACGACAAAATCTGCCCCGGCATTGACTAATTTATATGCCATTTCTGGAGTTCGTATACCGCCACCAACAATTATTGGAATATTTATTTGCTTTTTTACATGAGATATCATCTGCATCGGAACAGGTAGATCAGCCCCACTCCCTGCTTCTAAATAGACTAATTTCATACCAAGATATTCAGCTGCTAATGCGTGTGGTCCTACAATATCAGGTTTATCCCTCGGTATTGGAACAGTACCACTCATAAATTCTACAGCAGTACGGTTACCACCATCTATCAAAATATATCCTGTAGGAATTGGTTCCAATGAATAACGTTGAATCAAAGGGGCGGCTTTTACTTGTTCACCAATTAGGTAGTTAGGGTTTCTACCACTAATCAAACTTATATAGAGTATTGCATCTGCATGGGGGGTCAAATGTGTTGAATCCCCAGGAAACAGGATGATAGGAAGAGATGTTTCTCTTTTAAGTGATTCTACAATTGGATGAAGATCACAGGTCAGCAGACTCCCACCTACTAATATTGCATCTGCACCTGCATTTTCAATTTCACGAGATATCTTACTACAATTCTCAATCTTACATTTTTCTGGGTCAATCAGAACAAAATAACCAGCATTTTTTTTCTTAATTATATCTCGTAAGTATTTTAACACCCAAAATGATAACAAATGCGTTGATTCCTTGGTATATTGACCTAAGAAAATCTATCCCACAAAAATCATGCAGAGTAGAATAGATTTAAGATTAATACTTATAATATTAGGTAATATAAACAACTCTTACTAAATAGAGAAAAGTATTTGACAAACAAAAGTAATTTAATTATTTTGTAAAATTACTATTTTCACTAACTAAATTTTACACTCAAGAGGGTTGTTTGTCAAATTCTATACAGAACTTTGAACTTGTTCTATAGTCGCATGAAGGGTAATCTATAAGATCAGATCACGCATATAAACAGCAATAAAGAAGATAGCAAAATAATGTACCATGGGATTTACATCTTTACTTCGACCAGTCACTATCTTCAAGAATGACATTGATATGAAACCAAATGCAATACCTTCTGTAATACTAAAAGCCAACGGCATCATCACTACAGTCAATGCCGCTGGAATTGCTTCAGTAAAATCATCCCAATTGATATTCACCAAATCCTTGAGCATTAATCCACCAACAACAATTAAAGCGGGACCAATAATAGGATAGAGTGGAATCGGACTACCTGGTGGTTGATATCCTCCACCGACTATACTGATTAGTGGGTTAAAAAACAACGCCCCCAACATCAATATTCCAGTTACGATAGTCGTTAAACCTGTCCGTCCTCCTTCAGCAATTCCTGATGCACTTTCTATATAACATGTAACTGTTGAAGTACCAAGACAAGCACCCCCAACAGAACCTATTGCATCTGTTAATAATGCTTGACGGCCTTTTGATAATTTTCCATCTTCATGAAGATCGGCTTCATGACCTGTGGCTGTGAGGGTGCCAATACTATCAAACATGTCCACAGAAAAGAAAAAGAATATGTAGGGAATCAATTCAACGAGTTTCAATAAATTTGGAAACCGAAGCTTAAATAATGTGGGTTCAATTGATGGTGGAACAGCCACAATGCCCTCGGAAATGCCTTCGAATTTAACTATACCAAAGATAAGTGAAACTATCGTTGTAGCCAAAATACCAATTAACATTGCACCTCGAACACGATGTGCCATTAACGTAAGAATAATGAGTAAACCAAAAATTGAAATTAATACTGGTGTTGATTGGATATCACCCAGTGTAACAAATGTTGCTGGTTGTGAGGTGATTATTCCTGACATTCGAAGACCAATAAATGCTATAAACGCACCTATACCAACAGCAATCGCGTTATGTAGGGAGGACGGTAAAGCATTCATCACTGCAGCGCGTAAACCTACAAATGACAGTATGACAAATAACATTCCTGACAAAAAAACTATGCTTAATGCATACTCCCATTGTAACCCGATACCCAGACAGATTTCATAGACAAAGTAGGTATTAATCCCCATTCCAGGAGCTAAGGCAACTGGATAATTTGTCAGAAACGCCATTAGGAAACACGCTACTGCGCTTGAGATACACGTGGCAACCATTACTGCACCGGGATCCATTCCTACTTGTTCAAGAAAAAATGGCTGAACAAAAATAATATAGGACATGGTCATGAATGTTGTACATCCAGCAACGATTTCTTGTTTTATTGTTGTATGATTTGTCTTTAGTTTAAATAACTTTTCTAACATATCTCCCCCAATATTCACTCAAATTATAATCCTATTACTAAATGTTGATTTCCCATGTTATTTCTACTATAATTTGGAAAATTTAGTGCCAAGAAAGTGTATCTTATAAATACGAATCGTTCATACCCTTATAATTCCCTACGTTGAGAGTAGTTCTAATTATCTCTATATACTTATAGGCAAGAATAAAATCACCCTTGCCTATAATCGCCTTTATTAATTTGTTTCACGCAAACGACTTTCCAAGGCTTCTAATTGGTCTGTCAATACTTCTGGTAATTTCTCCTCAAAACGCTTATAGTGTTCACGTATTGATTCAATCTCATTAAGCCATTCTTCTGAATTGACATTTAACAGTTCTTGCATCTGTTCATCTGTAACATCAAGACCATCAGTATCAATCCCACCTTCACAAGGAACAAAACCAATTGGAGTTTCAACTGCATCTTCTTTACCAGTGATTCTTTCAACGATCCACTTCAGAACTCGACTGTTTTCTCCAAATCCAGGCCAAAGCCATCCACCATCAGAATCTTTTCGGAACCAATTTACATAGAAGATTCGAGGTAATTTCTCAGAATCAGTCTTTTCACCCATTTCTAACCAATGTGCAAAATAGTCCCCCATGTTATAACCACAGAAAGGTAACATAGCCATTGGATCTCTTCTTAATTCTCCCACAGTATCTGCGGCAGCAGCAGTTCTTTCTGATGATGCAATTGAACCAATAAATGTTCCATGCTGCCAGTTAAATGCCTCAAAAACCAATGGTATAGTTGAGGCACGTCGTCCTCCAAATAGAATGGCAGATATAGGTACACCATTTGGATTTTCCCAATTCGGATCAATAATAGGACATTGAGCTGCAGGCGTTGTGTATCGTGCATTCGGATGTGCAGCAGTTTTTTCATCTCCAGGATGCCATTCTTCTCCAAGCCAACTAATTGCTGATTCTGGAGGGTCATCACTCATCTCTTCCCACCATACATCAGAATCTGGTGTTAATGCAGCATTCGTAAAAATTGAGTTAGAGCCAAGGGTATGCATTGCATTCGGATTCGTTTCCATTGATGTACCGGGGGCAACACCAAAAAATCCTGCTTCAGGGTTAATGGCATAAAGCCGTCCATCCTCACCGAATTTCATCCAAGCAATATCATCACCAATCGTCTCAGCTTTCCAACCAGGGATAGTTGGAGTCAACATAGCAAGATTCGTTTTACCACAGGCGCTTGGAAAAGCAGCTGCTATATAAGTCTTTTCTCCCTCAGGACTGGTTAAACCTAAAATCAGCATATGTTCTGCCATCCATCCATCGTTCTTCGCCATAATGGATGCGATTCTAAGGGCATAACACTTTTTCCCAAGTAGAGCATTACCACCATAGCCACTACCAAATGACCAAATTGAACGCTCTTCTGGAAAATGTACAATGTATTTATTATCTGGATCACACGGCCATGAAACATCATCTTGACCAGTTTCAAGTGGCATACCTACTGAATGTGTACAAGGCACAAAATCTCCATCTTCACCTAATACATCCAATACGTCCTTACCCATTCGCGTCATAATACGCATATTCACAACAACATAGGGTGAATCACTAATCTCCACACCAATATGGGATATTGGTGAACCTAATGGTCCCATACTAAAGGGAACGACATACATTGTACGACCTTTCATACATCCTTTGAAAAGTCCTTTTAATGTCACCTTCATCTCTTCTGGATCATGCCAATTGTTAGTCGGACCTGCCTCAGCTGGGTTTTTAGCGCATATGAACGTTCTACCTTCTACACGGGCTACATCCGCAGGATTAGAACGTGCAAGATAACTACCAGGTCGTTTGTCAGGATTTAAACGAACAAAAGTTCCATTTTGAACTAATAATTCGCATAACCTATCATTTTCCTCCTGAGAGCCATTGCACCAATAAACTTCTTCGGGTTGGCATAACTCCGCTGTTTCTTTTACCCAACTGAGCAATTTACTATTGTTTGTCATCCAATTCTCCTTTTATTTTATAGGAATATACTACCATACAATTTCGATTCTGACAATTATTATGTTCATATCAGAGCATATATCATGAAATGTTTAGTAATTAAATGAATCATTAAAACAAGACGTATTTATACTATTTTTGTTGAAATTTCATAAGAATCAAATTCTTTTAAAATGCAGCACCTAACTTCACATGTATTTTACCCCTAAGTGCCGATTCTCCAGCAGCCAATCCATAGTCAATTTGTATAATTCCACCTTTAGATTCTAATCTTACTCCAAACCCATATCCAACTCTAAGTCTATCAAAAACAGTTGGTCGTTCAATAGAGGTAACTGTCCCTGAATCAAGGAAAGCAAATACCTGAGAATTACTGCCTATTAGAAACCTATATTCAACATTGGAATATATTCTTTTTGTTCCAGAAAACCAATCTTCATCATATCCTCGTAATGTTGAGGCACCACCTAAATAGAATAGTTCCGTAGGTGGAATGTTGCCCCCCCATGCAGCAGCAAGATGAATTTCAATTGCTACAATCTGATTCTCCCATATTTGGAAATATTGCTGCAGATCTAACCATACTTTTCTAAGCTTAAATTCACTGTGTGATATTTCAAATGCAAAACTATCTCTTCTGCCACGGGTAGGATTTAGAAAATAATCTCTTGAATCGCGAGTTAATCTGAGAGTTAAACTATATTTAGACCCATTTTCTGTCGTTTTGGTATTATTCTCAAATAAAGTAGATCCTAAAGTATTATTCGCTAAAGTATTATTCATAGTATCTGGGAGATAATTACTCAATGGTAAAGAGTACCCAGAAAAGTTAATTCGTTTATATCCGAGAATAATATCACTCTCATAAAATCTACCTAATGATGTATTAGCACTTATGTTCGCTGCTTTCTCTTCAGATTCTAACTCATTGTTCCTATTAAATTGTTCTAATTGACTATAAGACAACCCCAAGGTAAATGGTCGTCCAAATATCCACGGTTCTTTATATCCAAGACTTAAGGATTTAAGTAAACCAGATTTCCAAAAGAAATTTGCTACTCTACCTGTACCCAATAGATTTGTATCCTGTATTTCGACAATTCCAGTTAATTGAGGTAAATCATCAGACCCTTCTAATGGAGGGGCATATCCAAGGACACCAATTAGACGACCTGTTCGTGCTTCAACAACCTTCGGATGTATGATGAAGCTATTTTCCTCTTTTCCTGCTTCTAATATATTGGGTTGTATACTATGGAAGAAACCTATATTACGTAAATTGTGGTATGTCTGATCTATTTTCCCCTGATTATAAATATCATTTTCTTTAAAAGGGATTTCTCTTAGCACAACATTAGGTTTTGTCTTCTTGAGACCACTTATTTTCAATTCCCCTAATCTAACCTTACTTCCTTCACGAATCCTTAACGATATGTCAATTGAACCATTTTCTTTTGACAAATCAATCTTATCAATTTCAATTTCAATGAAAGGGTAACCATGTTCACTATAAAGTAATTGAACTCTTTCAATACCTTTTTCAAGCAATTTCTGTGTGAAATATTCACCTTGTTTAAGCCTCAGATGTCGTAAGATTATAGATTCTGAAAACAATTCACTACCTGATAAAGATAGATATCTAATACGAAGTTTCTTACCTTCATTCAAATGTATGGCAAGAATAACAAAATTTGGACCTTCTGTAGTTTGGATAATCTTAGGTTCAACATTTACAAATACATAACCATCTTTCTTATATCCTTCTATAATTTCGTTAATTCCTTTGTATATTTCCGATACCGTATACTCTTTATCTCTCGTCCATCCAAAAAGAGTAAGCAGTTTATTTCTTCTGAAATGTTTGTTCCCATCAAATTTGATCCGAGAAATAATGTATGTTTTTTCTGGAATGTCACTTTCAATTGAAATGTCTGAATTTCCTTTTTCGATGTCAACAATATTTTCCATTCCAAATACTCGATCATTTAAAATTAATAGACTCAGAATAAGACAACTTGTAACCATAACTATTAATCTATTATATGTGATAAACATGATAGAGTACCCTTCAACATAACTTTATTGAATATATTACCATATTCCTATTTGTATAGACAATTCAACAATAAGTGAAAAAGCAGGTGATGTCTCCTCACCCCACCATATAGAAATAACAGATTGTAGTGGAAGGATGTCTAAATTAAACCGTTTTTTAACTGACTCAAGGCATTACGTGTGACTAACAATGCTTTATGTGTCTTACTGTTATTCTGTGTTTTATGTTTAAGACAATCAAGACTTAATTTAATGTGAAGTTTATGAGTTCTGGCTTGTTTTGTTCTGGGTCAACATCAATGTCAAACGGCACTTCATTTTCAGCGTCAGTCTCAGTCTCCTTATCTTATTCGGCTTCTGCGCGCTGTTGCTGTATCGGTAGTGGCACAAGTGGGTCTTTTATGAAATCCGGAAGTGTCTGCGAGTATAGGATTGAACTGAGCAAGTAGGTTTTAAGTGCGTTTGCATACTTCGCTGCTTACTCTGATCGAGGAACATCATCGGGGAGTGTGTGGAACTGATGGTGGGATTTGTATGCCGTGATAATAATGCGTAAGTCCTGTTATAGTCATTGTATTCATCTATTTTCTTCAATCAACTTAATTAAGTTTTCTGTCCGTTCTAATAATACCATTTGTTCTTCTACCGAAATAGATACAGGAGCGTACTTATGATACTTACATTTAGAAAGAATATCCATCAGATCTTTAATAATATCATCAGATAATCCTAATGTAGCACAAATTTCTTCTAAATCTGAAATATTATGTTGTTGAGACTCATTACCCTTAAGATCATATATATATTGATGTAGTATACGAGCAAGTGAATCACTGAAGGTTGCCCGCGTATTCTCGCTTGTATTTATAGCCATAGATTTAAGTTCTGAAATTGCTTTTTCACTTGGGGACGTCAAATGATTTGTATCATTTCCATTGTTAACATTTTTACTATGTTTCCGATACAACCTTATGCCAATATACCCACCAACAAATACAATTAGTAGTATTATGAGACCTACCCAGATCCAATTGAAATTACCTACTTCATCATTTACTACGTCTGATGGACGGGGGACAACAGTGATTGGAAATGGAGTAGTAGAGGTGGTTTGGTATGTTTTGGTATGTGTATTAAATGATGTATATTTTATAGGAGGTATTTTAAGGATACCAGACTTCAAAGGAATAAAAACATAAGTAAAAATAGGAGTTTTTTCAAGTTTGTTCTTGACCAA
The DNA here is from genome assembly GCA_964652195.1 of uncultured bacterium. GTDB lineage: Bacteria > Poribacteria > WGA-4E > WGA-4E > WGA-3G > MSPOR6. Next base: position 20,809 of record CAZZBB010000089.1, read on the forward strand.
GACAGGTGGATCAATTCTAAATCCATCAATATTTGGAATAATAGGTGGCATGATTGTATTATGATTGCCCTTCCCTTTGAATTTAATTGTCATAGTAAGTGCATCTCTTACTTCCAGTCGTAGACGATCAATTTGTGCGGTAATTTTATAATCACCTACCGTACCATCAAAGTTAGCAGGTTTTCCTATCGTTGGAAAATGTTGAACGTATATTGCAATCATTTTTGTGTTTAATATCTTAGGATTACCATTAATTGGTAATTTTAGCTTCGCTGGTGGTATAATTATTTTTCCTGCTTTTTCAGGATATATCCTACGTTTAAATTCTTCATAGTGAAAACCATCTACTTTTCCAGACGATGTTAACTCCCCTACAGACTCATCAATGGTAATATCTTTTAATGATGGTAATGTTTTTTTTGGTGATTCAAGAGTAGGTAAGACCGTCGTATAGAGATACCGAAATTTATATTCGATAGGTTCATATATATAAGGTTTCTTATTACTTACTTCAGCATGTATTTTATGGATTCCACCTGTCGTTGTATCTCTGTAAGTGTCAACTGCACCGACGATTATAGTACCAGGGTTAGCAAAAAAGTTTGTATTCTGATAGGAAAATTTAACATCGGATAATTCTATTTTGCCGATTTTTTGAGGTATAAGTTCATAAGACCAAACCATTTTAACAGCAACCTTATCGTCAATCAATCGAGGTATGGTTTCTGTTGTCAGCGGAATGGCAAGAAAATTAGGTAGGAAGTTAAAAGTCGGTAGACCAATATGACCCATTAATGTCTTTCCTGACATTGTAAGGTCTAAACGTGCTCTTTCATTTATCTGTATATGTTTAGGGGTAATAATAGCTGCAACAGTAACATCTTGGCATCTTGCAACTGTAGTAAATAGTAGAATTGCAATAACACAATAACGGTGATGCCACATAAATTTAGGTAAACTACCAGTCTTTCTCGCGTCGATATCCAATCTTAAGTTTTTCTTGCAGGATTTCTTGTCGACGTTTATTCTCATTTTTATTCAGTTGATCAAGTAGTTGGAGTGTTTCGGACTTTGAGATTTTCTTTGATTCTGCTTGGTCAGTATCTTTTTTCTTTGTAGTCTGGTTTTGTTGTTTGTTGGATTGATTCTGCAGATCCTTTAAGAATTGTAATGCAATTTCAAGATTATGTTTAGCATCAGCATCACTGGGGTTTAATCTAAGGGAATCTCTATAAGAACCAATTGCCCCTTCAAGATCATTTAATTGAAACTGTGCGTTACCTAAATTATAGAAAATCGCTGCTTCATTTGATGAATTACCATTTAAAAGTGCAGTCTGAAATGCCCCAATTGCCATACGGTATTTGCCTTGTTTATATAGGACAGTACCGAGGTTATTATGTGATAATGAATTGTTTGGTCTTTGTAATACTGCATTCTGAAATGACATGAACGCCCCATCATAATCCCCATCCGAATATGCTTGAAGACCAGAACTTATATTGCGCGACCATCCACCAAACCAACCAGTAAGAAAACATACAATAATTAAGAGAAGAATTCCAAATACCACTCTTTTAAACATTCAATAATTATACAGATTCTATTTAGGATTTGCAAGAAATAGACTTTTGTACTTATGTAGGGTGTGTAAAGTTTTTGTCACTTGAATAGTTTAACTTTGGGGTTGTAAAAGTGTAAAAAATGGTACCCGATCTAAATATCATCTATATTAAAAATGAGAGGATACCGATGTTTAGTTTATCATTAGAAAGTTGTGAAGTCAAAGAAAATGAAGAAGCTGCGAAAGCACTGGCTAAAGAAATAAACGATTTAGTAGGAAACCTTAGACCGGGTTCTTGTGATTTGATGGAAGCGTAGCAGCGTGTATATGAAGGTGTTCAATCCATCGCACAAAAGTTGTTAGAGATGTTTGTGAATCAAGAGGCATCTGCGAAGGCGTCGGAACCTGTTTCGTGTCCAGAGTGTGATCACCGCTCTCATCGTTGGCGTAGAAGAGAACTACAGATTACGACGATCTGTGGTGTCATCTGTGTTCGTCGTTGGGTGTATTGTTGTGCGTCAAAACATTACCATAAACCGTGGGATATGAGACAAAAGTTGCGAGATAAATACACCCATCGTGTTGCAGAAATGAAGTGCTGTCTTGCTGCCCTTCTTGACTTTAGGGATGCGTCAGAGGAGTTGTCTCGTCAGGGATAGAAGTGAGCCATACGACCTTGCATAAGAAAGTGCGTGAACGGAATCTTTCAGAAGAACATTTTCCGAATACAATAGCAGCGTGACGTTTAGTCCAAAAACTTTACACACCCATCTTGACAGATTCATGTGTATTATGTTATATTTAACCGTAGCGATAATATAACAATGGAGATGTGATGACTAATAAGAACAATATACTTCTTACGTTCAGCCAGGTGGGAGTCGGAATCTTATCATCATTGGTTGGATGTATTATTTATTTCTATTTTTTTAAGTTCTTAATTTGGTCTGTCATAATAAATGACAGCGTATCACATGGGTTTATAGTTGGAATTCTGTTGTTCCTATCTATAGGTCTTACCTATGGAATAATCATCGTTGGAACGAGCGAAGGTATAAGATTTGTATCGTTGAAATTTGGTGTAAATATACCATTTAAACCGGTATTTTCTGGTGCTTTTTTAGGTGCACCTGCCGTTGTGGGATTGATCTCACTACTCAATGTGCCTTGGGATGACCTTCTAACTAATAACCTCATCCTTACCATTATTCTTCCTATTATAGAAGTTATAGCGTATTTATTATCATTACCAATCCGATTTTGGTTCCTCTTAAATCTTCCTGTTGAAATATTGTATATAGTTGCTATACCAATCGGTGCAATTTTGGGATATAGATTATCTAAACTTGACGATGTAGATGTCAGTGTAGTAGAGTCTTAAAACCAATATATCTTCATCCTTTTCTACCTGATTGTTGGGTAAGTGGACTTAAGATCCTTCTCGTAATTTGCTATGTAGTTTTCATGTACCTCAGAGGTAATGTGTAACGAATGCATTTTGATGATTCCGCTAAAGACGAATGTGGTGTATTCGGTATCTTCGGACACCCTAAAGCAGTAGAATTAACCTACTTGGGTTTACGTGCTTTACAGCATAGAGGCCAAGAGAGTAGTGGAATTGTATCCTCAGATGGTGAGAGATTATCGTTTCATCATGGTATGGGCCTTGTAGACGCAGTATTCACGAGGGAAATACTATCTCAGTTATCGGGTCATATTGCTATTGGCCATAATCGGTATTCTACAGCTGGATCAAGTACACTTGAAAATGCGCAACCATTAGTGAGGAACTATAAGGAAGGACAACTTGCCCTTGGACATAATGGTAATTTAGTAAATGCCATTCCAATCCGTAATCACCTTGAAAAAGCCGGGTCAATTTTTAGCACAAGTTTAGATACAGAGGTAATATTTCATTTAATAGCTCATTCCAGACAAAGAAGTTTAGAGGATCGTATTTTTGATGCGTTTCGCGCGGTTGAAGGTGCGTATTCTTTTGTTGTCATGGATAGAGAGACGTTGATGGGTGCTCGAGATCCGAGTGGATTTCGTCCCTTATGGATAGGTAAACTTGGTGAAGCATTTGTCCTGTCCTCTGAAACATGTGCCCTTGATGTTGTTGAGGCGGAACCCCTTCGAGAAGTAGAACCAGGGGAATTGGTGACTTTTAGATCCATACATCAAGGTTTAGAATCATTTCGTTTCTTACCTAAAAAACCGAATCTATCACAGTGTATTTTTGAGTATATCTATCTTGCGCGTCCTGATGGAAGAATGTTCGGTCAAGGAGTTAATAGTACACGTCGGGAATTTGGAAGACAACTTGCTAGAGAACATCCTGTTAAAGGGGATGTTGTTATACCTGTTCCAGATTCTGCTACTATTGCTGCACTTGGTTACGCTGAAGAGTCAGGTATACCTTTTGATCTTGGCTTGTCAAGAAACCCTTTTGTCGGACGCACTTTTATGAATCCTACACAAGATATCAGAGAACTTATGGTCAAGGTGAAGTTAAATCCCATTAGAGAAGTTCTTGATGGTAAGAGGATAATAATGGTTGATGATTCAATTATGCGTGGAACAAACAGCAGAAAATTAGTCAAGATAGTCCGTGAAGGTGGTGCAACAGCAGTTCACCTACGTATAGCCTCCCCTCCCAATAAATTTCCCTGTTTCTATGGTGTTGATACTCCTACCCGTTCAGAATTAATTGCTAGTGAACACACTATTGAAGAGATACGAAAATATATTCGGGCTGATAGTTTAGGATATGTTAGCATTGAAGGAATGTTGAATTCTGTTAAGTCTCCTGATAATTTCTGTACCGCATGTTTTGATGGGAATTATCCTGTACCCATTCATGAAGGTGTTCCCCGTCAATTACCTCTAATCTCATCATATTAGTTTTGTAAAATTCATATTAGATACTGTTGTATTCACCCAGAATATAATTTAGTTTTCATTACTTTGGAAGGATGAGAAATTGTTAAATCGAACTCCCAGAAGAAATGCAATGAGGACACCAGGACGAAAGATTCCAATTACTGGAACGGGTTTGGGTAAAGGTGTCCGCAATTCTCTTAGCACTACTCAAGGAACATCTACGCTTAAGATCATCCTATTTTATTCTATACTTGGGATGTTATTGAATTGGCTTCTACCTGATTTATTACTCTGGTTAAGATCTGATTTTGAACCCTATGATGCAAATTATTATGGTACGATCTGGTCTATTGGGATTACTGGTTTCCTTTTAGTATTAAGTCTATTAAAGGGATTAATTCTTCGCTATAGATCAAAGCAAAATTAATCAATACAATTTTGTATTGCAACCTACAGTTTATCATATCAAAAATTAGAGGAATGAAATGTCAAAAAAAGAATCATTGACATATGCAGATGCTGGTGTATCCTTTGATGCGGAATCTAAGGCGATGCAGCGTATTTCAGGTCATATTAAATCCACCTACAGAAATGAAGTAATTAGTGGTTTAGGTAGTTTTGGTGGATTATTTGCAATGGGATCGTATAAACAACCCATACTTGTCAGTAGTACAGACAGTGTTGGTACAAAGCTAATGGTTGCTTTTCATACCGAGAAACATGACACTGTAGGCATAGATATAGTTGCACATTGTGGTAACGATATTGTTGTTCAAGGTGCAGAGCCACTCTTCTTTTTGGATTACATTGGTATAGGAAAAATGGACCCGGATGTAATAGAACAGATAATTATAGGGCTTACAAAGGGTTGCCAAGAAATCGGTTGTGCCTTGATTAGTGGGGAGACGGCAGAGCTTCCAGGATTATATACACCGGGTGAATATGACCTTGTTGGTACAATCGTAGGAGTGGTGGAAAAAGAGGAATTAATTACTGGAAGCAATATTGAACCTGGGGATAAACTAATAGGTTTAAAATCTTCTGGACTTCATACAAATGGATATTCACTTGCCAGACGTATTTTATTTGATCGTTGTAATTATAATGTAGATACTTATCACAGGGAATTGGATTCAACCATTGGCGAGGAATTGCTCATACCTCATAAAAGTTATGTCCAATGTATTCAATTACTTCGAAAAAAATGTGAGATTAAAGGGATAGCTCATATTACAGGTGGTGGATTACCCGGGAATGTAAATCGGATACTTCCTGATGGATGTCGTGCATCGATAGAAATGGATAGTTGGAACGTGCCGACAATCTTCGATATTCTTCAAAGAGAAGGTAATGTTGAAGAATCCGAAATGTTCAGAGTTTTCAATATGGGTATTGGAATGGTAATAGTTGTTTCAGATGACACATTTAATTCTGCTTTGGAATATCTAAAGGATATTGATGAAACCCCGATAGAGTTGGGAGAAATAATTCCAGGTGAAAAGGGAGTTGAGATATGTATGGGTCGTCTATAAGTGAGGAATCAATCCAAGAATTGATTGAGATATTTGAAAATACTCCGTTACCCGTAATTATGGGTGCAATTGAACAGTTAGATAATGATGAAATAGCATTATTCTTACTACTTATGGATAAGTTAAGTTCTGGAATTCCTACAGATGAATCGGATGTAATACACAAAACACTAACTCAATCGGAAAATGACAATACCGTAAAGGATACAGATAGGAATTTAACAGATTATGCTCAGCAAATTCTTGCGGAACTTTCGTTTGCAAAACAGGTAAGAGTCAGTGAGAAAATCGCCTCAACTGAAATGGTAGAGTCTGAACAAGCAGGACGAATTTGGAATGACTTTATTGATAATATAAAAAAAGTGCTTGAAAAAACACTGTTCTTTGGGAATGGAGCAAAAAACCTTGCCAAACTATTAGAACAAGTTGACATTGAAAAACAGAATAAACTAATGGAAGTCCTTCAAGATAACAATCCTGAATTAGCACACATAGTGGGTGATCATTTATTTGCTTTTGAGGATATTGTTGACATTCCAAAGGAAGCTATCCTGACAGTATTACAAGTTGTTGAACCAAACACTTTGGCAATAGCTCTTCACGACGCAACTGAGGTATTAGTAGAAAAATTCTTTGAAAATATGTCGCCTGAACAGGTTACGAATGTGGAATCTGAGTTAGAACAATTGACCTTTGAACAGAAACAAATAAGCGAGACTGCACAGCAATCTATTGTAAATTTATTACGGAATTTCGCTGGAAAAGGAATACTGAAACTAAGATAATACTAATTATATCCAACTCTAAATTAGTTGTATAATGCATTGGTCATTTTAATCATCTTCCAATTTGAATTCAAAAGGAATCCTGACAACGTGTTCAATTGCTTTCCCATTTTCCATTGCAGGTGTAAACTTAAACTTCTTCAATGCAGCGATGGCTGCTTCCTCAAATCCAAATCCTAAATTTGTCTCAGCGGTAATATCTTTTGCAACCCCTTCTACAGTAATGATTGCCTTAAGGACTACTTTTCCTTCCTTTTCTGCGCGTTTTGCGTTTTTAGGGTATGTAGGTTTAACAGCAAACTTTGTTTTGGGTGCCGTAATACCAGAAGAGGGATCTATCTCTGGCTCAGGTAAATTGGGACCACCTGTTGAAGGTGGTGTATTATCTATGTCTGCAAACGGTGTTTCCTTCTGGGTGGGTCTCAAAACAGTTGATGGGATTGGAGCAGCTTGTTTTGGTTGAACTGGTCCCTTAAATGTTCTTTCCGGTAATTTAACTCTTGGACCAGCATTTAATTCTGAACCATCAAGCACATCTGTGGTTTCAGAAGAAGGTGGAATAAAATCCCTTTGACCTGTAGGTAAGTCAGGCTTTGTGATAACAGTACGTTTTACAGGTGCTTCGACTTGCTGTTCTTTTGCTTCAAAAGTAATTTTTGGACGTTTATTTACGATTACGCGTTTTCTGTCAGGAATATCATTAGGGATAAAGGCGGCTTCTAATCTTTCTTCTTGAGCTTGGATTCTGTCCTTTATATAAAGTGTCCCTAAAATAACAGCAATAGATACGTGGAGACAGATAGAGAAAATCAGAGATAATGAATTACGACTACCGGTTTTTTGGACAGTAATTGGCGGTGGTTTATTCTCTCTTGCAGCTGCGATCCCACCTTGTTGATTTTCGTCAATAGCAAATTTCCTTAACTTGGCATTAATCTTAGGTTTCTTTCGTTGAGCCCTACGATTATGTATTTGTGATACAATATCGGAACTTCTACTCATCTCTTTTCTCCTTAAGTTATCTCGTGATGCGGATAGCGCGCTTACAACACACACTTACCAGAGTTAATGAGATAGTTGTGAAATAATAGAAAATTTAAAATAATTAATTATGCTAATAATATAACGAACTTAAAATAATTCTGATATCAATCGACATAAATTGTTAAATGCTAAGTATACTAAACTATAACAGCATATTATACCAATTGTTTGCTATTTTGTCAAGGAATTCTCACTTATTTACTTATTCGCAGGTTATTTAGTTTTAAGTATTCTCAGTTCCTAATATTTTGTTTCGTAGGTTGGGTTGAAACCGTAGGTGAAACCCAACATTTACTGTATGCCCAGTGTTACAGGTAGTTTATAGAGAATTGTGAAAAAATATAACAGAAAACACGAAAACTAAATAACCTACTCCTACAGAAGATCCTTATGCTTAAATTGACGTCTATGGTAAAAAAACTATAATTTACCAAATTATTATGGATTCCACCAGAATGTCATTTTAGCAACAACTGTAGAATTTCGTAATATATCGGGTGTTGTAGTATCAGTATCATAGGTTTGGTTAAATACGAAATAGAAGTCACTACCTGGACGATAGATAAAATTAATCAGGAAATTCGTAGTTATAAGACTGGTTTCAGTACTCCATTGTGTGTATAGTTTTGCATACAAGTTTGTAGAAAAAGAATAGGTCAATCTACCGGAGAAGAGATTGGCATGAAACTCACCTGTGGGTAAGGTGATATGATTGAATTGATATTCACCGTCAATACTTAATCGGGAATTAGGTTTAAGTGTGGCATTTACGAAATATTTGTTAATATTCCCATTATAGAAACTCCCTAATTCAAAACCTGATGTGGCACTAATAGGACGTGTATCACTTGAAGATAACCTTCCACCAATAGCATCATATTGATAGTCATCTATGGGTATAATTATCCCGTCTCGAATTTCAAAATCTTCTTTCAATCTCTCAAATTTCCGATTGGCAAATAACATAATTGAGTCTGCTGTTGAAAATGAAGTCCAATGGGTATATGAAATACTCCAACGTTCAAGTTCATTATCTTGTGTGAGAATGTAATTTACTTCAGGCCCAGACCACATTTCTCTGATTCCATATTTTTGTGGTCTGGGAACCCAACGTGCTTCACCTCTAAAATGGCGAATCCCTTTCTGTCGTACATATCCTACCTCAGGATTAAAATCATCATCTATATCTGTGAGAGTTCCACTTACTCTAAAACTATCATTACGCCATTGGGATCCGAAATACCAAGCATTGTTATTTCCAATTATGTCAGGAGAGAATGTCCGTGACCACATTGCCCTAATATCAAGTCGATCTGTAGGTCGATATTCAAAATCAACGCCACCTGCGCGATTGTAACTTTCTGGTGCCTCCTTATTTACAGCAATTAATCCGACACGAGATCCTGCAATTGCGTCCTTTGTCAGACGAAAAACAGAATAATTTGTCCTTGGAATGTCAATAGGCCCATCATCTTCAGTCTCTTCATAGTAGTCATCAGTTAGGACATTTAGGAAACCAACACCATAAGCACCAACTTTACCACTCGCTTTTCCACCAAGGATTATCGGAATAGCTCTTCCTTCATCTATTCCGATCTGTCGACTGTAAAATAGAAGCATTGGTGGAGGTCTACGGAAACTTTGTCTTGGAATACCAAAATCGAAAAGACCTGCTCCTTCTAAAAAGAAAGGACGTTTCTCAGGAAAGAATAAGTTGAAACGGGTTAAATTGACTTGTTCTTCGTCCGCTTCAACTTGAGCGAAATCCGTATTATATGTTAAATCTGCAATTAGGTTAGATGTAATTCCATATTTTGCATCAAATCCAACTTTAAACTGTCGAGTTGTTTGCAGTGTGGAGTCATCGTCATTAATTTGTGTGATTCCTGGAAGGACATAAGGTAGGAATTCCAAATTCCTTGAAGGCGAAATTCCTTCTAAGCCGACGAGCGACCCCAGATTCGTAGTTCGATATTTTGCTAATCCTCCAAAGGATATGGGAACTGGTGCCCAAACCGTTTCTTCCTGGGTTCGCATCAATTCACGACCAACATTAATTCCCCATATTATCGGTTCACTCTTTTTGAAACGAAGTTGACTAAAAGGTATACTGAGTTCTGATGTCCATGAGGATTCGTAAATTTTAGACTGGCACTCTACAACAGCATCCCAGTCCCCGTTCAGTGTATCACCATTATTAGTTATTGCTCTATCCTGTATTGCCCCTAATGCATTGACACGAAAGAAAAAACCGCTACGTTTATCGTTGTATGTATCCAGTAGAACGAAAACGTTATCATTCTCATGTAGATCGCGAGAATCCCTACGCATTTCATTTGCAACAATCTTATTTATTTGAGAATCATGACAGACAAAACCGAAATATATGTTTTCATCATCGTATAAAATCCTAACTTTCATCGGTTCTGAGTTTGGTTCACCTTCATAAGGTTCAATCTGAATAAATTTATCAATGATTTCAGCTTTTTGCCAATCTGCTTCGTTTAACTCACCATCAATCTCTATACTCTCGTAAGTACGATATGCTTTGATCTCGTAGTTGTGTGCTTCTGGAATGACATCATCAACAAAGAGATACAATAGAAAGAAAATTAAAGGAAATGTAAATTTAATTAAATGGAGTGAAGATGATAAAGTATAGGGCAAACACAGCACCTCCTAAGGATGGGAATAAGAGTTATGTAATTAGAGACGAATTGGAGGTAAAATAGATTATATAAAATTCATCAAAATGATAAATTAATATTCGAATGTAAGGGCAATGAAGGGAACTAATGGTAATTGTGCTATTGGCACTTCTTTTGTAAAATCCGCATTGTACCGTACTTGTAGCGAATTTATCCTTTTATATACATTCCAGATTTCGAATGTGAAACCTGCTCTGAATCTCTCAAAATGACTGTATGTCCAATGTATACGTAAATCTAAACGGTGGTAGGGGTCAGTTCTTAATGGATCACCATATATTGGCAGCCATGTTTCTTTCTTGCTAAATGGATTTGTATACCTTTCTCTACCTTCTAAGGGTACATACAAGACACCACTCTTATATTGCCACTTTGCTCCAATATCAAGTGTGTGGTATGTATAATTGAGATTAAGAGAAAAAACATGAGGTGTGCTAAACATATACTCTCTTTCTTTCTCATAAGGTGTATCTTGTCGTTTTGAAATAGTATAAGAATATGCCAACCATCCTCGTAACACGTTGCCGATTTCGTGTTCTAACGAAAGTTCAAGTCCTCTAACAGTTCCAATTCGTTGGTTTCTATAACTTCTTTCATTGATATCAAAAGAAACCATATCAAGAAGTTGCTTGTAATAGGTAGCGACTTCAACTCTTGTCTCATTGGTTAATCTCTTTTTCATAGTTACGACATAATGTCTTGCTAAACTGTGAGTGATTGGATATTTCTTATCACCAAGTACGAGTTGATAAAATTGTGGATTCTGTACATAATTTCCATACTGTAGACTGATATCTATTGGAAATAATGATAGATAAGGGTTTCCATCCATATTAGGTCCAAACGTCAAACCTAATAACGCTCGTGGTTGCAAAGAAAAAGTATCAATACGATTAAAGTATGTTCCACGTATCCCTAAAGTACTATAAATATCTACTATGGATGATGAGAATATATCCTTAGTTAATTGGCTATATCCTTCCAATCGATGCATTTTCTCAGAAACGTTTGTATGGATTTTCTCTCCATCCTTTTTTAATCTAATGTCGTAATCCCAATCTCCTTCTTCAAATGGCCGTGAACCTATACTGATGATATTGGACGGTAAAATAGATAATACAAAACCTGATTCTAATAAGGTTATAGGATTTTTAATCCAATAATGCAGATCTCCTCTGAGTGAAAAGACACTATCAGCATTTCTATAAAAATATCCTTCACCATATTGAAGTTCAGAGCGTGAAAAAGAACGAGTTAAAGATATGATAGAACGAAACTTCTTTTCCTGTTCAGAATATAAGTGAATTCCTTGTGAATCAAAGGGATTGTCAGAACTAAATGGACCACGTAGATCGCTCTCTGATACTTCATCTGCGCCAAAACGGAATTGGGCAGAATCATCCGATCCAAATGCATTTAATTCAACTCTGTGTGTCTTGTTGAGCTGGTATACCCCTTTTCCTTGATAACTCCAGAACCTGGGTATTTGAACCACAGAATCACTCTCAATTTCCAACAAACTTGGCAATAAATTAAATAGAGGTTCCATATTACTTCTTCGACCAAATACATAGTAATAACCCCGTTTAGCAATGCCCCCTTCAATAAATGCTTGAGAATATACAGGATTGAGAGTAATCTTTGAGCCTATAGTTTTATCTGTCCTATTCCTGGAATATATATTGATCACAGCTTGAGATTCTGATCCGAATTCAGCCCCATATCCTCCTGGAAAAACCTCAACTTTTTGTATCACATCTGCATTGACAGTAGATACAATACCATAAAGATGATATGGATATCCTAAAGGTAATCTATCGAAATAGTATAGATTGTCCTCCGGACCACCACCACGCACTGATAGGATACCTGCAAAGTCATTTAACACACCTACACTGGGAAGTAAATCTAAAACTCTTAGCGGGTCTCCTCCACTCCCAACAGAAGTGTTAAATATAGAACCTTCAATAGTATTATTGGGTTTTTTCTCTATTCTTTCTGCCGTTACATTAATTGGTGGTAATGTAGTTACATTGTCAGTTTCAGATGCATTTATGGAGCAACTGAAAGATAGTAGTATGATTACAATTGTGTGTAGACAAACTTTATGGGTAGGAAGCACGTATAACACCGTTAGAATTCTGCTGTGATCCCTAAGTAAGGGATAATTGGAAGCTGATTGATAGCTTCTTTGGTTTTATAGTCATCTTCATATCTATAATCCAACAGATTCTTTCTATTATACGCGTTAAGAAGTTCGAAGAAGATCCCCAAATCCCAGCTATTAAATTGGAACACTTTACTAATACGGATGTCTAACCTATGATAAGGTGGTAACCTTTCAGAATTTTTTTCACCATATATTGGTGTATATATAATTCTTCCAAAATTCCTTGGATCGGGAATACGGTTAGCATCAATAACTGGTGTATAAGGGTTGCCTGTACGATATTGCCATTTCATACCAAATTCCCATGTCGGAGTCAGATTATAACTTGCTGCGATTGTTGCAACATGCGTTTGATCAAAGGAATAGAATCGATACGGTTCATCTATACGGTCTCGCCGTTTAGAGAGGGCATAAGCATAGGATACCCAACCAAAGAACTTTTCCCCACTTTGATGTCTCAGAAAGATCTCTGTGCCTTGTGCATATCCTACACCTTGGTTTAGGAATACAACGCTATCATCCGATGTAACTAAATTTACAAGATCTTTATAGTAGGCAGCCATTTTTATTTCTGTGTCTTGTGATAATTGGCGTTTGAGTTCTATAATATAATGACTTGCTTGACTGGACTTCAAATTAGGGTTACCGACATTTGTAGAAAGTTGAGCTGGAATAGGAGTTTGATTATAAATTCCGTAAGAAAGCTGCAATTCAGAACTGTTAGGTAGTTCGAATTGAATACTACCACGCGGTTGAAGGGAGAGTTGATCAATTCTATTGAAATAATCCAACCTAATACCGTAAACTACTGAGACAAAAGGTAAAAGTATATATCTATCTTGAAGGTATGTTTCTATCCGTTGACCCCGTATATATTCATCAATATTAACCTTTTCCTCAAATCGGATATCATACTCTACTTCTCCTTCATCAGGTATACGTGAAAATGTGCCTGACACCTCTCCTGGCTCAAGTCCAACTATTAATCCTGATTCTATACGGTGTCTTGGACTTAACTCATAGGCAAGATCCTCACGTAGTGTATAGCTTGGAGCATCAATATTTAGAGAAAGTGCAGGACCAAAATTAACATCAAATAAGAAATTAGATCGAGTGAGAGATAAGTACGATGTAAGTTTATCTGTTAAGGTGGACCGAAGGTGAAATCCAGCACCTTCGAATCCGCTTTCAAAACTGGTATCCCCTCTAAAATCTTCATCTACATTATTGCCATCTAATTTTAATGCAAACTTATCTCCGGAGGCAAATAAATTCAGGAAGAGTTGATGTTTTTGACTGAGATCATAACCTGCTTTGAACTGATAATCCCAAAACCGAGGAAAAGCTGTAATCGACCCAGTAGCAAAAGACAGGGAACCAATAAATAGATCAATATAACTTCTACGACCCGCTGCATACCAATATCCCTTTTCTCCAATTTTACCTTGAAGTAAACCTTCTGAATATAAGAGATTAAGATTTAACTTCCCACGAAGATTCTCTGGACTATTATCCTGAGAATAAATGTCTATGACAGCCTGTGAATCTACACCGTATTCAGCACCATATCCCCCAGCGTAGACATCAATTCTATCAATGATTTCGGAACTTAACGAAGATACAAGTCCTCCAAAATGGTATGGATATCCTACTGGGACCCTGTCAAAATAATATAAGTTATCTTCATCCGATCCACCACGTATATAAAGTGCTCCACTAAAGTCGTTAGCAACACCTATTCCTGGGATAGCAGGTAATGCTCTTAACGCATCACCCGCAGTTCCTGGTAAACGTGTAATTTCTTTTGATTTGATACTTTTTTTTGTTACAGTTTTAGGCTGGCGTTTTGTACTAACCTCTATTTTTTCAAGTTCATATTCCTCAAAATTGACAAATATATTTGGGGTTAGCGTTTTTCCATTTTCGACAACTATACTTGTTCTTTCGGTCGTATCATAATTAGGATAGGAAATAGATAATGTATATTTTCCTGCAGTTATATCTGGTATATTGAATTTTCCATTTTCATCTGTTTTTATCCGTTGTTCGGTTTCAATTATCTCAACGGTAGCCCCTACTAAAGGACGATCAGTTATACGACTAAAAACTGTGCCATCTATTGAGCCAGTTTGTGAAAAAGCAGTAATTGGAAATAGTAAAATTATCAGCAAGTAGAAAAGAATCTTCATAATCTTAAACTCATTTCTTTCATTAGTATATAAGCATTAGTTAGAAATAGTATTAATAATTATACTATTTATAGATGCGTTTTTCCAGAAAATGAACAAATAGGTTGATTTAAAAGTCAATAGTCAACCCAATATAAGGAATGCGCGGTAATTGTCCACTTTCACCGACTTCTTGTTCTTCAATTTCAATTTTCTCACCTTGTACCTCAAAAGAACCCTCTTCAAGAATAAATTCAATAGTGTTTTTACGTTTATAGACATTTAGTATTTCTAAAAAGCCTCCAATCTTCATACCCATAAAGTTCCATTTATGACTTATACGAAAGTCTAATTTATGGTAGGGCGTGAGTCTTGCACTTAATGCTTTGTCTAGACTTGAGAATAGTGGATTTAGTCCACGGGTTACAGGATCTTGAATAAGAACGATAGTACTAAGTGGTGTTTTAGATGTACCACTCAAATATTGCCACTTTACCCCAATATCAAATTCAGGTCTAACTGTATAATTTGCCACAACACTTATAATGTGTGTGTTATTAAAAAGATATGGATGGTATAGTTGATTAGGTTTATCTTTACGTTCCGAATGGGTATATGCATAGGATATCCATCCAAAAAAAGTATCTGGAACACGGTGACGTAGAAACAATTCTATTCCACCTATATAACCCGAACCCTGATTCAGATAGTTTGTTTCATCATCTTCAGTAATTAATTTCTGAGCATCCTTATAATATGATGCAAACTTTAACTCCGTCTGATAAGTGATTTCCTGCTCTATCTCCATTATATAGTGACGTGATACACTGGAAATTAAGTCTGGATTACCATTTTCTGACAACAGTTGAGATAGCTGAGGACTCTGTTCATATTGTCCGTAGGCAAAACGTAAATTTGCGCCAATCGGAAGTGTTATACTTACACTTCCCCGAGGTTGAATAGAAAGTTGATTAATTAAATCTAAATAATCTAATCTTATACCTGCTGACATAGACAGATTTGGAAAGGGATCATATCGTGTTTGTAAATAACCTTCAGAACGTTGTAAATCGTGTCCAAATTCGTAATCTCTTGTTTCCTCAGTTTTTATCTGAGGAATTCCTTCATCGTCATACCTTATTTTCTCTGGGTTTGTTCGTCTTAATTCGCTCAGTGTTTCCTGATCTGGTATTTCTTCAAATGAAGGGAACATTGCATGTTCACTACTATTTGCTGGACTAAAAGCAAAGAGAAAACCCGGTTCAAGTTGGAGTTTAGGTGTTAATTTGTAAGACACATCCTCACGAATAGTGTATACCGGAACTTGTACCTTTAATAAATACTCAAATGAGTCAGTGGATCTGGAAATCACTTCCCCTTCTTCATTTTGCACAATAGTCTCAGAAAAGACCGAATCTAGTTCAATGTCAAGATAGTTCAGGGAACGGGTTAGTGACAGATGAGAATTTAGATTGTCTGTGAATTTCGAATCCAAATGAATACCTTGTCCATTAAAGCCGTTTTTGAAGAATATTGAGGATTCAAAGGAATTTTCTTGCATACTGAACTCATCTTGTGTTTCCTCTGCCTTAAAATGAAAATGGTCTGTTGCAGCAAACGCATTAAGCGTTAGCTTATGATTCTCATTGAGTGGATAGTAGAATTTTAGCTGATAATCTGAAAAATAAGGAAATTGCTGTTCTGATTCTGTTTGGGATTCAACGATCGGACCAACGATAAGATCAAAATAACTACGTCTTCCTGAGATGGATGCATATCCTTTATCACCAATTTTAGTTTCTATCAATCCTTCAGAATATATTATATTAAGATTGAATTTTCCATTTAACCGTTCATCCAGTTTTTCACGTGCATGGATGTCGATGACTGCTTGTGAATCTAAACCAAATTCACCTCCATATCCTCCGGCATAGATGTCAATTTTCTCAATTGTTTCTGAACTTATGGTAGAAATTAATCCACCCCAGTGAAATGGATATCCTAAAGGAGTTCTGTCAAGATAATAAAGGTTTGAACTTGGGTCACTTCCACGAATATACATTACACCAAAAAAATCGTTCGGTATACCGATACTTGGGAGTGTTGTCAGACCTTTTAAGGCATCTGTGCCTACACCTGGAATTTTGAGTAATTCACTACCACGAATATCTTTACGACTTATAGTTGGTGGAACACGTTCCCCGACAACAACGATTGTTTCTAACTCAAAGAAATCACCAAGGTACATCTTGACTTGGGTGGTATGACCTGGTGTCACTTCAACAGTCGTCTTTGTCGGTGTTTGAAAAGAACGATGAACAATTGTGAGTTCATAGGATCCTGGAGGAACACCTGTGAACCAGACTTTTCCCTCAAAATCACTTCTTTGTGTTTCATCAATCTCAGAGATATTAACTTCTGCACCTTCAAGCGGCTTTCCTGTAATTTGATTATATACTGTTCCTTCGATTGTACCAGTCTGAGCATAAATTGAGATAGAAGGAATTATCAATACTAAAATGCTAAGAATAATAATTTTAGATGTTATCATATTAATTTGCTTATCCTAATGTTTTGCCAGTTTAATGTATATTATTTATAGAACGTAGTTTTCTTAATTATGTTGACCTATTGTAGAATACACTTATATGTTGAGGAGTAAAAATTATCTCTAATATATTCTTATACCATTTCTAAGAATGAGGTTGCATTACTGGTTTATGTGAAATATCATCTTGTTAATCCTAATATATGGACAAACTAATAAGGGGTAAAAACAGATCCTTAATCCTAAATTCCCAACCAAAAAATCG
This sequence comes from uncultured bacterium, assembly GCA_964652195.1. Taxonomy (GTDB): domain Bacteria; phylum Poribacteria; class WGA-4E; order WGA-4E; family WGA-3G; genus MSPOR6. Next base: position 38,476 of record CAZZBB010000089.1, read on the forward strand.
TGTAAATGTTGGTTTTTTCAATTCCTCGAAAAAGTGAAAAAAGTTACACTTTTTGTCACATTGTGTGTCATTGAAATTGGTGTAAATTACCTCTCTAACCTCTCTCATAGACTGACTTTACTCCACTTTGAACTGACTTTATAAGAATTTGCAAAAAGTGTGATTTTGTACTTTTCTTGCCCTTGCTGATTTTAACAATCCGAACCTACGTATTAAAGCTGATTTTTTGACATAAAGTCTTTTTATATTTAGGTTTGTATTTAGGATCGTTTTTATTTATATACATACTTTATTCTCTAATTATATATTTGTCATATTGGTTATGATTTTGAAGTAGGATATCCTGATATCATTTAAATATCTTAAATCAATTTTGTGCTACATGGTAGTCATTGGTAAAGTTAGTTGTTAGATATTGAGATTTTCTTCATTTTATTTTCAATTTTGAGGAAAAAATATGTAATACCATTTCTGAGATATCACGACTCTCTTTTGTAGCATAGACTTTTAGTTTGTGCTACACAACACTCCATTTATAGCAATTGCAAATGGAACAAAAATTAATAGAAATGGTATAATCAGGATTTGGTAGGAATTATACCAAGAATAAGTAGTTGACTATCTATACAAGATGATACTATTTCTAACGGTTAGTTTCAACTCAACCCCTTAACCGTCTCAAAATATGTAGTCCCGATTAATTTTGGCTGAAACATAACGTCGATGTACAATTCATTAGATCTTACCTTCATGTCCGCTGCCAGAATCAATATTCTCATAATGAAGTTATATTTTCAGAAATGGTATTAGATTTAACCTGCATAATTCATAATGTTATGTTAAAATGTAAGAAATTGGATTTATATAATGAAAAACCGAATTCTGATAACCATCCTTATTTTGTTATCAATTCTTAGTGTAATTGTTCAATATAATTTTCGTATAGAATTGGATGCGCGATCAATAGACGTTGAATCAGATAGTTCCTTTTCACACGACCTATTTAATCAGGTCCTACAAAAGCATGTAACTGAGGGTCGTGTTGATTATGCTAAGTTAAAAGAAAATCTTGGTATCTTTGATACTTATTTAGATCAATTGGCAACTGCAAATCCAAAAATGTTGGATTACAACGAACAATTAGCATTCTGGATAAATGCTTACAATGCCTTGGTTATTAAAGGTGTGATTGATCATTACCCTACAAAAAGTGTCCGTAAAGTAAAGTTATTTCGAGGTTTTTTTTCTCGTCTGAAGTTTCATGTGGCAAAAAATACTTACACACTCAATCAAATTGAACACGATATAATCCGTACCGAATTTGTTGATCCAAGAGTTCATTTTGCCTTAGTATGTGCATCAATAAGTTGTCCACCTATAGAAGATAAGGTTTTTCTTCCTGAAACAATTGAAGAACAATTGGATGAAGTTACACAGAAATTTATTAATAATCCCGAAAAGGTCAAAATTGACAAAATTAAACGAAGGGTCTATATTTCAAAGATATTCAAATGGTATAAGGAAGATTTTACAGAAGGTTACGATGGTGTCCCAGATTTTCTTGCGGATTACCTGCCTCCAGATGATGCAGATTTTGTGTTAGAGGATGAGATAAAATTCTATTATTTAAACTATGATTGGTCATTGAATGATATAAAAATGAAAGGGAATATTGGCTTGAAATAGGTCAATTAAGTAATTATATGATTAATACCGCTGTTATCGGTTATGGTTATGCTGGACGTGCTTTTCACTCTTATCTTGTGAGCTTAGCAGAAGGGTTAAATCTATATGCGATTGCCACACGGAATGAAGAACGTCGTGAAGCTGCAAGAGAAGCATATCCAAACGCAAAAAGTTATAAGACAATAGATGAAGTTATAGCAGATGATGCAATAAAACTTGTCGTTTTAGCAACACCACATGACACGCATGCAGAATTAGCAATTAAAGCAATGGATGCCGGAAAGCATGTTGTAACAGATAAAATCATGGCTATGAACACGTCAGAAGCTGATGCTATGATTGATGCCAGTCAACGAAATGATGTCCTCCTAAGTGTATTTCATAATCGACGATGGGATTGGGATTATCTCACAGTTAAAAAAGTGATTGCAGACGGTCTACTCGGTACACCTTACCTTTTCCAAGTTGCAATCATGCGATATGGTGCACCTGGTGGATGGCGTGGTATAAAAAGTCAAAGTGGTGGGATTCTATATGATTGGCCTGCACATTTCGTGGATCAAGCAATCCAATTTGGGGATTCACCAGTTGAATCTGTATTCTGTGATATTTTTTACAGTGATAAATGGGATACTGATATTGGGAACTATGGAAATCTGTACATAAATTTTCAAAACGACATCCGATACCAAATTGAGATCGGTAATCTCTCAAAAGCCGAAAAACCTCGTTGGTATGTAATTGGTGATGAAGGTGGATTAATCAAATATGGGTTAGATCCGCAAGAGGGTCCAATGCGGGATGGAGATATAGATGCTGCAGAAGAAGATCCTGCAAATTATGCGAAAGTTTGGACAGAAACCGGTGGAGAAAACAGAGAACTGGTAATTGAAAGTGTGCGGGGTTCATGGAAATCGTATTACCAGAACATTGCTGATGTATTGAACAAAGACGCAGAATTAGTTGTCAAACCTGCAGAAATACGTAAAGTTATGCAGGTCTATGATGCAGCAATGGAATCAGCGGAAACTGGTCAGACAGTTAGAATCAGTTAATTACCGTAAATCTATATTGGATATCAAATAAAGCAATTGTTCAGAATGTGGACATATTGTCCAATTTATGTTGGAAAATTCTCCATTAATCAAGTTATAATCGACTCTTATAATGGCATAATAATTGCTCATTACCATCATAACAACTCTGTCTATAGGAGTATAAAATGAAAACGAAGAATTTGATTGCACTTTTAATAATTCTCTTCTTGGTATGTGCATCCACATATACCTATGCACATCCGCATCATGAAGAGGATACCGCAAAATATGATAAATTAAATAAACGCGTAATTGCCAGTATTGATAAGGGATTGGATTGGCTAAAAGACCAACAAGGTCAGTATGGATTATTTGCTGACCATCCTGGAATAACTGCTCTTGCTATTACAGCATTTCTGCGACACCCACAGCAAAAATACTCCGAAGAGAATCACCCTTTTATTTCAAAAGCCATACAACGCTTAATTTCAATGCAGCAAGAAAATGGAGCAATTTATGATATAACTAAGCAACCTGCATTACCCAACTATAATACATCAATTTCAATAATGGCTCTGTCATCAACGGGAAATAAGAAGTATGATAGTGTAATCCAGAAAGCTCAAGAGTTCGTGAAGAGTTTACAGATTCAAGACGAAGAAAGTGTCTATTATGGTGGTATTGGTTATGGAAGCCGTGAATCCGTGCATGATCTCTCAAACCTTAATCTTGCAATCCAAGCTTTAAAAGAAAGTGGTGATGATGATCAGGAAGTATGGAATAAAGCTGTAAAATTCCTTGAACGGACTCAGAATCGTAGTGAGAGTAATGATCAGAAATGGGCAGGAAATGATGGCGGTTTCATCTATTCACCGGACGGTGAAAGTAAAGCTGGACTTGATAATGCCGGAAGTCCACGCTCCTATGCCAGCATGACCTATGCTGGACTTTTAAGTTTCATATATGCTAATGTTGATAAGAATGACGATCGTGTCAAATCTGCAGTACAATGGATTGCAAAACACTTCACTGTTGAAGAAAATTATGGTATGGGTGCACAAGGTCTTTATTATAATTATCACACCATGGCAAAAGCTTTAAGACTTTATGGGAAAGCAACCATTATAGATACTAAAGGTGTGGAACACGATTGGTATGAAGAACTTGCGGAAAAATTAATTGAAGTCCAAAAACCCGATGGTTCATGGGTAAACGAAGAGAGTCGATGGATGGAGGCGTTACCTGTGTTAGCAACAAGTTATGCAATTCTATCTCTTGATACAGCCTATCCAAGACAATAGTTCATACTATCCTTCCTATCAAGGCGGAATTCATTCCGCCTTTTTTCTTTAACATTTCCATTCATTACAAAACATCTAAACATATCCTTAACTATCACGTTTAAATTGCATTTTGTGTTTATGTGAAAGTTAAGATTATATGAATTTGACTTCATACACTCTCTTCAAAAAGTACAAAAATTATGTATAAACAATTTCAGAAATAAACGTCTAATTATGTTACTAAAGAGCGATTGCATTGGTACCATACATTTGAATTTATAGTAGATTTTAAAATTAAACAATATTTAGTGTGACATATAGAATCAGTCATATAATGATATAATCGTTCTCCATTATTTTCTTGGTGATAACAATGCGAATTCTTGAATGTCTAACGGTTGGAATTGCTGCCATTAAATCAAATAAAATGCGTTCGTTATTAACGATGCTTGGAATCATTATCGGTGTAGCATCTGTATTAGCAATGATTTCAATAGGCGATGGAGCAAAAGAGATTGTATTACGTGACGCTCAAAAACTCGGTGGTGCGAACCAATTTACAATATACAGAACTTGGTACAAACAAGTAGGTACACGGTGGGTTAGAGTTCGAAGCAGTGAGTATATGCAATATGAAGATGTCTTAGCAATTGAAGCAGAATGTCCTTCTGTTAGTATTGTCACTCCCAGGATTCCTGAATGGAAAGGTGCATTAATTGAAGCAGCAAGGGGCTCACAAACTCGAGCAGGCTATAATGGAGTGGATGCTTCATATAAGACGGCTATGGAATGGGATATCCAAGAAGGTAGGTTTATCTCCGATGAAGATGTTGAGAATGCTGCAAGTATATGTGTTCTTGGGGATGAGGTTGCAAAATCATTATTTGGTGATAAGTCGCCAATCGGAGAAGAAATAAAAATTGCAAGAGGTGAAGGAAGGTATGATCGTTGGGGTAGACGTGATAGTAAACGCTCTACGGAACGGTTTACAGTCGTAGGTACACTTGTCCCAAGGGGAAGAAGTCTCCGTTTTGGTTGGAGTTTCGATAATCTTGTTTTTCTACCAATTTCCACTACCCAAGAGCGTTTTACAGGAAATGACAGAATTCAGGATATTGTTGTATATGCTAAATCTCCAGAAGTCGTCTCTAAGGCAATAGAGGAAGTAAAAGCAGTCATACGGAAACGACATAGAAACCGAGATGATTTTGTCAGGATTTGGGATATGCGAGAAGGTATGGCGCAGTTAGAAAAGATTAGTAGAGTAATTAAGATTGCATTAGGTAGTATTGCCGGTTTCTCTCTACTTGTTGGTGGTATCGGAATTATGAATATGATGTTGGTAGCGGTCAGTGAACGAACACGGGAAATCGGTCTTCGAAAGGCACTTGGGGCAACACGGTACGATATTATGATTCAATTCCTTGTAGAAGCTGTAGTTATGTGTGGATTAGGAGGATTGATTGGTATTGGAATTGGTATATTCGCAGGACAAGGTATGGCTCTTCTGGCTGTGAAGATTGCAAAAATCGTGCCTGAATGGCCGTCTGTCGTTTCTACTCAATGGGTCATAATTTCCATTTCATTCTCTGCATTAATTGGTATAACCTTTGGTTTATATCCCGCTATCAAAGCGTCTACTTTATCACCTATCGAAGCTCTAAGGACTGACTAATTTACTTTCAATATACGTGTTCAATTATCCGGATAGATTACGAATTCACACGATAATTACTATAAACCGGTTTATGATTAAAGCGTCAAAATACCTAATTACAACGAATACACAATTTTATCATTTTCTTCCATTTTATATACAACAAATTTCATAATTTCCTGAACTTTCCAACTTTTTGTTTGTCTAAAATGCCAACCATTAATATATTCTATATCTTATATGAGGAAGTACCATGCGAATACTTGAAGGATTAATTGTTGGAATATCTGCTATTCGCGGTAACAAACTTCGTTCATTATTGACGATGTTGGGCATTATTATCGGAGTTGCATCTGTATTAGCAATGATCTCAATTGGAGATGGTGCAAAAGAGATTGTCTTACAAGATGCACAGAAACTCGGTGGAGTTAACCAATTCACTATGTACCGGAGTAGTTATAAACGTGTGGGGAGACGTTGGATGCCAAACCGTAGTAATGAATACTTTGACTATGACGACGTATTAGCTATTGAGGCAGAATGTCCATCAGTAAAAGTCGTTGTTCCCCGGATCCCTGAATGGGGTGGTGTTCATATTCAAGCGGAAGGTGGAGCAGAAGCACGGAGTGGGTACAATGGAGTAAATGCCTCGTTCTCTGAAGCTATGGATTGGAAAATCGAGGAAGGTCGTTTTATTTCTCTGGAGGATATGGAAAATAAAGCAAAAGTTTGTGTTCTTGGTACAGAGGTAGCCGCAAATCTGTTTGGTACCAAATCACCAATTGACAAAGAGATAAAAATTGGTAGAGGAGGTGACCGCTTTGATCGATGGGGTAGAAAGGATCAAGCACGTATTGCTGAAAGGTTTACCGTGGTAGGAACTATGGAACACCGCGGAAGAAGTCTACGTTTTGGATGGAATTTAGATGATATGGTTTTTATTCCAATTACGACAACACAGGAGCGTTTTACTGGAAATGATAGGATTGTGATGTTATCTGTTCATGCAAATACAGTAGATGATGTGCCACAAGCGATCGAAGAAGTAAAATCAGTATTACGGAAACGGCATAAGAATCAGGACGACTTTTTTAGCCTTAGGGATATGCGTGAAGGAATGGCGCAGTTAGATAAAATAAGTAAAGTCATTAAAATAGCGTTGGGTAGTATTGCAGGTTTCTCACTGCTGGTCGGTGGAATTGGAATTATGAATATGATGTTGGTGGCTGTATCTGAACGTACCCGCGAAATTGGACTTCGTAAATCACTGGGTGCAAAACGGTACGATATTTTGATTCAATTTCTCATTGAATCAATTGTAATGTGTACTATCGGTGGTGCTATAGGAGTTGGCTTAGGTATTGTGTCTGGCAATGCAATGGCACTCTTAGCGGTAAAAATCGTTAAAATCGTTCCTGATTGGCCAGCAGTCGTCTCAACACAATGGGTTATTATTTCTGTGTCTTTCTCAGCTCTAATTGGAATCTCTTTTGGTCTCTATCCAGCATTGAAGGCTTCCAACCTTTCTCCAATTGAAGCATTACGAACAGAATAAGAGGCAATCAATGAATCTATTTGAATGTATTATATTAGGTATTACAAGTCTTCGACGTAATCCTTTACGTTCCAGTCTTACCATATTAGGTATCGTCGTAGGTGTTGGTTCTGTCGTTAGTATGGTATCTGTTGGTGATGGCTCTCGTGCAATGGTTTTGCGTGAAATAGAACGAACGGGTGGAACAAAAATTGTAGAAATCTATAGAGACGAATGGGATAAACAGTCTGGTACTCTAAGTAGGGCTGCGGGTGAAGCAGTTAGAGGTAGAGGTAGATGGCGGAGAAACCGTGCAGAACATTTAGAAACTGATGATGCTTATGCATTACTCAGAAGTGCAAGGGGAGTGGTAAATGTAATCGCAGAGGATGATATGGGAGGCTGGAGTGTCAATTACAAGGGGAGAACTAAAGAATCTCGAATTGTAGCATCAACAGCTGGTTACGATAGATCACATAACTGGTATACATCCTCAGGTAGATTCTTTAGTCAAGATGAAGTTGAAGCCGCAAGTAGTGTGGCAGTGATCGGATCAAAGATCGCAGAAGAAGTATTTATAAACGAGGATCCAGTAGGAAAAGAAATAAAGGCATCACGTCCTTCATATTGGCGCGGCTTCAGTGGATTATATGAAGTACGTCTGAAGGTTATTGGAGTGATGGAGGAAAAAGGTGATGCCATGGATACCACTGGCTGGGATGACAGATTCATTATACCAATTACGACACTTCAAGAAAGATTTAAAGGTCGTCAGGATGTTGAACGAATTCGCGTTGAAGCTGTAAATGTTGATAATATACCCCAAGTGATATCTGATGCAAAAAACATTTTAGGTAGAATACACAACAATACTGGTGAAGAGTATAACTATTGGACAGCTACTGAGGAATTGGCTACAGCAAATAAAGTTGGTTTTGTGATGAAGGCGTTGATGGGTGGTATAGCTGGTATTGCTCTAATAGTTGCGGGTATTGGTGTGATGAATATTATGCTTGTATCTGTAACAGATCGCACTCGAGAAATTGGATTACGTAAAGCATTAGGGGCTACATTCAATGATATAATCACACAATTTCTAATTGAGGCTTCTGTTCTGACAATCACAGGTGGTATTTTAGGGTCAATTTTAGGCGTTTTTATGGGTAAAGGTACAGCTGCCCTTATCTCAAAATTTGTTTGGGAAGGAAGTGATTGGCCCTCTGTCATTTCACTTCTTACTATGTTTATCGCATTAGTCATTTCCGTTGCAATCGGTGTTTTCTTCGGATTATATCCTGCACATAAAGCTGCCAAACTAACACCTGTAGAAGCACTAAGGTCTGATTAACAGCATCATGTAGTTAATCAGAATGAAAATGATATAACATACATCTGATGAGTTGAAATTTTAGCATAGAGAATATACTAAGGAGGAATAGGTTTTGAAGAAACTAATTATTACCGTTGCCGTCATTATAGTCCTTATTGGAGCAGCAGGATTTTTTGTTTTGAGTAGAGGTAAGAATGGAACTGATTCTACACTCGCACCAAAAATTGAAATCGTTAAACGCGGTGATTTCCGTAAGACTATACGGGCAACTGGAAATTTAGAACCCTTAAATGATGTTGAGGTTAAATCAAACGTTGAAGGGGAAGTCATGGAACTGCTGGTTAACGACGGAGATCCTGTGCAAGAAGGCGATGTGTTAGTAAAACTTGACCCGGAGATATACAGAGAAGAACAGAAACAAGCAAAGGCAGATGTTGATGCTGCACAAGCACAATTAATGCAGGCTGAATTAAACATCGAACTAAAAAAAGAAAGATTGGATAGCCAGCTAATACAATCAAAAGCTTCGGTTAAAATCGCACAAGCTAATCTTGAAACGACACAAGCCACAACCCTTACACAGCTTAGTTCTGCTAAAACAGATATTCAAACGACGAAGAATCAATTGGACCAAGATAATATTGCCTTAGAACAAGCAAGGATATCTCTTGCACAAGCAGAATTGACACTTTCTGAATACCAGACTTCACTGAAATCTTCTGAGGTTTCTTTAGATTCTTCAAAATCTGAATTAGATCGAAACCGGGAATTGTATGATCAGGATTTAGTAGCCAAGAAAACTTTAGAGGATACTGAAACACAATATGCAAATGCAGAATCACAGCATGAAAATGCTAAAAAAAGGGTTCAATCACAACAGAAAACTATTGATTCTCAAGAACGGACAATTCTGGCACGAAAAACCGCTATAAAAACACGAGAGGCAACTCTACAAAATCAGCAGATTAACCTTGATAACCTGAAGAAAATGCGTACAAAAGCTGAAGAAGAAGTGAAAATACGCTTAGAAAACGCACAAACACAACTTCAAGAACTTGAAGCAACTATATTAAATGAAAAACGGTTGACTGAACAATCGAAAGTAAGTGCGGATGCTAATCTATTACGGAGGCAAAGTAGTCTGAAAAATCAAGAAGAACGTCTTGAATGGACTACAATAACTGCTCCAATGTCTGGAACAGTGACACAACTCGTCATTGAGAAAGGTGAAATCGTAACATCGGGGAGATCTGCTTTTTCACAAAGTCCTCCAATAATGACAATTGCTGATCTCTCTCAAATGGTTGTAAAGACTTTTATCAACGAAGTTGATATGGAACGCTTAAATGAAGGACAAGATGCTGAAATCAAGATTGATGCCTTTCAGACAAAAAAATACAATGGCAAAGTCTATGAGATTTCACCAAGTGGACAGCAACAGGATAACATAATCTCTTTTGAAGTTATGATTGAGGTGGTGGATAGCCAAGGAGATATTCGTCCAGGGATGAGTGCTGATGTTGATATTATCACTTATGAAGAAAAGAATGTACTAATGGTACCCATTGATGCAGTCATTTCAAAGACAACTGCAATCGCATCTGTCCAAGTTGGAAATAACTCTCCATTTAAAGTTGGGAAACCCGTTGCTATGCAAACTATCAGTGAAAAAACATTCAATGGAACTGTTGAAAGTTCAACTAATGGAAATGTTACTATTAATTTAGATAGTTCACAACGAGGCATTACTCCCGGTCCTGCAACAGTTTCACTCCTAATTAACGGTGACAAAAAAGCCGATGGGGTTCAAGCACAAGTAACGGTCACCCGTGGTAAATACGTAATGATTGATAACGGGAGTGCTAAAGGTATTCAAACTACTGTTGAAACTGGGGAGCAAAATGAAACTGATGTAATAGTCAAAAGCGGACTCACCGAAGGAGATCGGATTATCTTACAAGGTCGACAAAGACCACAGCAAGGTGGGTGGGGTAAATAAAGTCTAATCTATAATTCTGAAGTACAAATGCATCAACACCGATACCATTCTGGTTTCGGTGTTGTTCTTATTAAGCAATAACTACAAACTAACAACTAACTACAATCTACAATTCAATAACTTGTCCATCATGAGCAAGATATGTATTATCAGGCAGATCAATATTCTGTTCCTTACACTGATCTTTAAAATAACGATGATCAAGTCGATGCATAATATGCGTAAAATAGGTCTCTTTTGGTTGTAAGGCTTCACTTATTTCCAATGCTTGTCCTACTGAGAGATGTGTCGGATGTCCAGGGTTAAAGCTTAAGGCATCAATTATTAACACCTCTATCCCAATGAGTAAGTCCTGTGAAGATTGTGGTAATACTTTCACATCAGGAAGATATCCAAAGTTGTCTATCCTATATCCGTTTGTATCAACATTACCGTGTTCAACAGGAATTGGTATAATATCAAAATCAAACAATTTGAAATTTCCATTTACTACATTTGGTAGCAAATGACCTACACCACCCCCTTGAAAAGTTTCCTTTGTAAACATATAATCATAATTACGTTGTAAGATATCAAGCGTCTGTTCTGGACCATAAATTGGCATATCCATCTGTTGCTTACGACATGGCATTACAATATCATTTGTTCCGCTGATATGGTCAGAATGACAATGTGTAAATATAACTGCATCTATCCATTCAATCTTGTTACGATTTATCTGATCCATGAAGTTTGGACCTAAATCAAATTGTAGATTCTTACCATCCTTTTCAATATGAATAGAGGAACGTGTCCGATAGTTTTTTGAACCGACCTGCATGGAATCTAAACAGGTATCACACTCACATTTATATTCAGGTACACCAGTTGAGGTGCCTGAACCCAAAATCGTTATCTTCATTCACAGATATTCCTTTCATTAATCATCGGTTCACTGAAGTTGACCGTTGCACGTATGTTATCCCTGTTCCTAAGACTCAATAAGTCTTTTAACCGAGTGCATCGTCTACTTTATTAATTGCCGCAGCCATTAACCGCGCATGTTCCTCCTGCATATTAACATTGAAACCAAACCTTAATGCCCTACCAAGTATAGATAACGTCTCAGGACACATATCACGTGAGTATTTAACATTACCTTTATATCTTGGGTCTGACCATGGATACCCTGCAGCATTAGGAGAATGTTTAAAAAGAATTGAATCCCAATAGGTGTAAATATGTCTATCTGGGAATCCTTCATTGTAGGCAGTTCCTGCACCTAATCCTTCTGCCCTAAGGGCTTCTGTGTACTTTTTGGCTAATTCATCATCATTGATAATGATAGCTGCACTGATACCACATTCACCACTTGGATCATCTATATGTTGGCGTTTATAACCTTTTGGATCATCAGAGAGTTCAGCTATAAATGCCTTCTTTAGTTGCCGTGTATGTCCCAGGATGTCATCAAGTTTTGCTAACTGAACTCGTGCAATTGCTCCCAATATTTCTCCTGGACGATAGGTTTGACAAGAGAAAGGTTTATTTTGCCACTCTGAATCACTCATCCACATAGGAAGTCCTGGTTCAGATGCAAATGCAGCTCTTTCATAGGTATCATAATCATCTGAAAAAACCAAACCGCCTTCTCCACAAGTAATAACTTTAAAGTAATTCAAGCTCCAGGCGCCGGCATCACCCCAAGTGCCAGCATATTTACCATTATACTGTCCTCCTACACACTGACAAGAATCCTCAACCACTTTCAGATCATGTCTTTTTGCAATTTCTAATATTGCCTCTAAACGACACGGAACACCCTGCATATGTACAGGTAAAATTGCTTTCGTATGTGGTGTTATTTTTCTTTCAACATCCGCTGGATCTAAACCAAGTGAATCATCAATTTCTGCAATCACTGGAATTGCACCAACACCTACAATAGCGGCGGCGGTAGCAATAAATGTATATCCGGGTAATATTACCTCATCGCCTGGTCCAATTCCTACACCCGTCAGTCCACAAATTATCGCTGATGTACCAGAATTTACCATCAACGCATGATTAACACCAAGACGACCTGCAGCCTCCTGTTCAAATGCAGCTACCTGTGAATTTTCAACAAAACGAAATAACTGTCCACTACGTAGAACTTCCGTTACTGCATCTATTTCTCTTTCGTCTATTACACTTGGACCGTGCATACCACCGGGAATTGATTCGGCGATCACAGGTGTACCACCATCAATTGCTAAACGATCAGACATCTTTCCCTCCGACTATCTTACTACATCAGATTTTATGACACTTTACCCCATGCCATTATTTTTGTCAAGATTCAAATGTTATACCATTTCTAATTGATAATGTAACATTATTTCGTAGGTCATAATCAACACCAAATGGGCGGTTAGCATTCGTCAGGTTTCGTGCCTCTTACCGACTTACGAATGAATGGTAGAATAATCAATAGAATTGGTATTACATTTGTCTGAATTGCGGATTGCTTGGATGACGCGGATTTTTTCCTCTGAATCACGGATTTCACGGATGACGCGGATTCCACGGTTAAGAAGGTTTTAGTGGTGGTAGTGGGACTGACCACAAACTAATATCATTTCTATTAAATTTGGTCTCATTCCCTGTAGTTAGAAATGAAACGTAATGTAGTACAGACTAACAGTTTATGCTACATAGAGAGACATTATATATCAGAAATGGTATAATATCATTTCTATTAAATATTATCTCATTACAGGTTGTTAGGAATGAAACGAGGAAAGCACAAACTGACAGTTTATGCTACAATAAAGAGACATTTTCATTTAAAAATAGTATAACAAATTGGGAAAAGGGAGAACTAACGGAAAATTTCTTCCTTACCCTGCAGAATCGGAAGATTGGAAGGCTGGTGACGTAGAAGGTAGGTTTCATCCTTCCGTGCCTTCCAGCCATCCATCCGAATTTCGCTTTCTGCGTAAGTCCTGACTTACATAAACTCCTTGAGCTGCCCCCACCGAATAAGCTGCTTTTCCATAGGTGAAACAGATAGACCTTTGTCACTTATCCAATGCGGCGACCAATCGTCTTCCAGATCATTTGTGATATTGGTAATTTTATCATTTGACAGGTTATACCGGTAAATCTCGATTTGACGATCCTGAGCAGCATGTTCTTCTGCAGCAATCAGCACTTGTTTCCCGTTGTCCACCCAGCAAACGTCATGTATTAACCACTTTTGAGGAGTTATTAAAATGCGGCGATCTCTGGCACCATGTTGCTGGATCACAACGTTGTTAGAATCCAGTTTAAATGCTTCTGGCCCTGGCGCGTATAACGCTTCAAAATACAAAACTAATTTACTATCCGGTGACCAACTCGGAGCATAACGTATCCAGTCGTCAACAGGGACAAGTGGGTGCTGTACTTTACCATCAGCATTCATGACATAGATCGTTGTACTTCCCACTGGCGGTTTTCCGTATCGGTAGGCGATGTATTTACCATCTGGAGACCAGGACGGATCCGCAGCCCATTCTCGTAAGGCTGGGGTGTGGGTCAGTTGCCGAATTTCTCGGGTGAAGATGTCTATCACATAAATATCTAATCCTTTGTTCCGGTTACTTGAAAATGCAATGAGACGTCCATCCGGTGCCCATGAAGGTTCCCCAGTGAGTGCATTATCGTCAGTGAGCTGCTCCAGATTGCTGCCGTCTCTATCAACAACGAATAGTTCAAGACGGCGACGACGCGGGTCCTCAGACACATTTCTCTCAAACGCAATACGTTTTCCATCTGGAGACCAAGCAGGATTACCATCCGTTCCAGGACGTTGGATAAACGTGAGTCTTTGCACATTCCCACCGTCATCATCCATCACATAGATGTTGTTACCACCATTACGTTGGGATATAAAAACGATTTTCGCTGTGATTAAACTCGGCATAAATAACAAAAGGCAGCAGATGAATAAACTTTTTCGTATTGTCATTGTTATACCCTCTATTCATCCGGATCATGAAGAAACCGATACTTAACAATTACAATGTAGGTTCTAACCTCATGCTACAAAAACATACGATTTCATGCTGCAATTAGGTTAGTACTGTTATAGTTGGGTTATAGCAGTTCCGGACTGATCGGTGTTTACGCCACCGACGTTGCACCGATAGATTCAGAGAATCTAACAACTAATGATTTGAACTGACTGCTCGGTAATCCTCTGAATCAACTACTTACTACTAACTTTAAAATACTATAACATTGTGCAAAAAAATGCAAGTTATATCTTGTCTTTACCCGAATTATATAATTCTCGGTTTAGATTGTTTATTTTCCATCTGCTTAATATCCAAGCCGACAGGTGCGGTTTGTAACCCACCGAATGCCCTGGGAATGCTAAATAGCATTAATACCGTTGATTCCGCGCATTCGGTGTTGATTTGGAGGAATTCCATACGCGCAATCGGTGTTAATTTGGAGGAACGCCAAAAGGCGTTCATACCGTTGATTCCATGATTCGTTTTTCTAACTCATGGGTTGTTTCATAAATAAATACTTTCATTATCGAAACATTTACCCCTTTAAAGAATGTTTTCTATATACTATCATCCCGCTCTACAACTCTATAACATAATTCTTGACTCTCAACATGATCCCTGTTATGATAAGCAAGGTCTGGATATCAAGACAACATAGAGGGATGAAAATGAAGGGTAAACATATTATCATGCCAGCAAAGCGTAAGGCCACGTTGGAAGACTTTGAAGTTGACGAAAATCTGGGATCTGATCAAGTTTTACTTAAGACTCACTATAGTCTTATTAGTCCCGGTACAGAAGGTGCTGGATTTACCGGATTAGAAAGTGGTACGCAATATCCACACGGGTCAGGATATACTGGTATAGGTGAAGTTTTAAAAGTTGGAGGGAATGTTACTAAATGTGCGGTTGGTGATTTTGCTTTCTGTTATAGTTCTCATGCATCAATCGTCAAGACATCATCAATTATGCTTTCCTTCACTCCTCCATTAGAGATTGATGCAAAAATTATTCCTTTTGTAAGAATGGCTACAGTTGCTATGACTTCTCTGCGTGTATCGTCCGCAGAATTTGGTGATACTGTTGTTATAATCGGCTTAGGTTTAGTAGGCAATTCCGCTTCTCAGCTTTTCAAATTAGCAGGTATGAATGTTATTAGTGTTGAACTCGTTCCTGAACGTCTGGAAATTGCCAGAAAATGTGGTATAGAACATCTAATCAATCCAGACGAGGAAGATGTCCATGAACGTGTAAATTCTATAACTAACGGTCAGAAAGCAGAAGTAACGGTAGAAGCAATTGGAAATCCAAGGCTTGTTGAGTTGGCATACCAGTTGACTGGTAGAAAAGGAGAAGTGATTCTACTCGGATCTCCTCGAGGTGAATATGTAAAGAATGTTACAGATGTACTCAATTATACACATCTCATTGGACGGGGTGCTATTACCCTTAAGAGTGCTCATGAATGGGTTTATCCAACAATGCATAGTGGTGAATCCAAACATTCCTTGGAACGAAATTCACAGATTGTATACTCACTAATTAAAGATAGAAAGTTCAATGTCGAGGATTTACTAACTCATGTAATTAATCCAGAGGATGCACAAACGGCATACGATGGATTGACTGATAAGAAGAATGAATATTTAGGTGTCATTATGGATTGGACACAAATTTAATTCAGGATTCTCCTTTAAATTAGACACAATCATCCCATATGAAAACACTTCTAATTCTACGTCATGCAAAATCAAGTTGGGATAATTCTGATCTTAGGGACTATGACCGACCACTTAATAAACGGGGTAAGAAAGATGCTCCACGAATGGGTAAACAAATAAAGACAGCTAAACTTATTCCCGACAGAATTCTTACATCCTCTGCTAAACGTGCTCGTAAAACTGCTAAAAGATTGGCAAAGGCATGTGGGTATTCAGGTAAAATTAAAAAGTTGGATAGTCTTTACCATGCACCAGTTGGTATATATTATGAGACATTGCAAGCAATCCCAGATAAGTATATTAACATAATGGTAGTTGGACATAATCCAACGATGGAACACCTTGTACATCACATCACTGGACAATACCACCAAATGCCTACTGCTGCACTTGCACATATAAAATTACCATTAAATAATTGGGAATCACTCTCACCTAAGACAGAAGGAACATTGATTGATTTATGGACACCCAGAACTTTATCGGACGATTAAATTGCTATGTATTTAAATCAATTCTTTTCCTTTCCATTACCTTCATATCTATTACATCATTTTCTGAAATACCAGTATCTACAGTAGAGGATGGTCAACTCTTTCCAACTGCTGTTAATGATGGTAAGGGAGGTGTTGTAGTACTTTGGGAAGATTATCGTACTGGTAAGGATTGGGATGTGTATGCACAGCGAATTAATCCTGAGAATACTCTATTATGGGATCAGAACGGGGTTCCTATATCTTTAGCTGATAGAAATCAACGACGATTACATATGGTTGGTTATGATACACATGCTATCGTAGCCTGGAATGATAGAAGAATGGTACGCAGTTGGGATATCTATGTACAGGCGATAGACCATAAGGGTATGGTATTATGGCAGATGGACGGTATGCCAATTTGTGTTGATAACACTGACCAATCCACTCAAACAATTCTGGCTGATGGTGAAGGGGGTGCGATAGTTGTATGGGAAGATGAAAGACATAGTTCAGAATTTCAAGATCTGTACATGCAACGTGTTGATTCACAAGGGAAAATCTTATGGAGGAAGGATGGTATTCCAGTCTTCGAATCGGAATCCGCTCAGAGTGAACCTCTCCTAACAGCAGATGGATTAGGTGGATTTTATATTATATGGTGGGATGTAATAGGGTATGATACATGGCACATTATGGCACATAGATATAATCTTGATGGTACACCAATATGGGAATCACCGATACTCATTTCACCAACTGAAGGAATGCAGGGTATACCGCGTGTTATATCAGATAATGCAAATGGTGTTATAGTTGTTTGGCAAATTTATGAGAATTTTATAAATGACCAAATATTCGCACAACGAATTGACACCGACGGGAATAAAATCTGGAAAGAGGATGGAATCTCTATATGTACTGCTGATGGTATACAGAAAAACCATGCAATTGTTGGAGACGGTAGGGGTGGAGTGATAGTTGTATGGCGGGACGAAAGGGATATCTATGGGGATCTATATATGCAACGTATCAACACTGATGGTACAGTTATTTGGAGAGAAAACGGAATTCCACTTTGTACTGCAGGTGGACATCAAGATAGACCTTTCATCGTCAGTTTAGAGGATAATAATTTCTTTATTTCTTGGGTGGATTTTCGTGGTGACGTAGGAGAGAAAACTGTCAATGCAATCTATTGTCAGAAGATTGATATCCATGGTAAGATCCTATGGCAAAAGGAAGGTGTTCCAGTGTCTACAAGTAAAGGCGAGCATTTCCCTCCGTACGTTGTCTCTGTTGGGAATGGCGAGTGTATAGTGGTCTGGGGTAATAGTGGACGGGATAATGGTGATATATTCTTAAAACGGTTTTAGGACAAACAATCTATATAGTAATACTCATTCGTTATCGGTTTCTTCCTCCACCCGATTCATCTCAATTAAATGTGCCCCCTCCAATCCAGAACGGACTTCCTCGTCATAACTTGTTACAATCACTTGATACTCTTTGGCAAGCTGCTGAATAAAATCCACCATCATCTTTTTTCGTTCATCATCAAGATGTAATGTTGGATCATCAAATACAAAAAAGCCTGTATTACCTAATACTTTTGCAAGTGCAACCTTAAAACAGAGATAGAGAAACATCTTTTCACTTCCACTTAATAGCATCAAATTTCTATCTTCACCATTGATATTCACAGATGGAAGTAAATGCTTTTTAAGTAAGTCAATACGTGTTTGTCCAAAAAGTTCCATCTGATTAATCCAATTGTGCAATTCCTCTTCGGCAGGTTTCATGATTTGCCGCTGTAGTGCCTCAATTGTTTTATCAACACCTGTGCAAGCGAGTTCAACACAAAGTAGTGTATTTTGAGCTTTCTCTGCTTGTAAATTCACTTCTTGAAGTTGATTCAATCTATCTGTTTGAACTGCTTCTTCCTGTTTAAGTTTTTGAAGTCTTTTTCTTTCATTATCAAGCTGCCTTTTTAATTGACCTTTATCCATATTTACTGTTAAGGAACTAATTGAATTACCATCATCTTCAGCACTATCAGCTTCTTCAGTTATTCCCTTTTCAGTTAACCGTGTTGAAACAGTGGTTAATTCACTCTCAAGTTTGGTTATTTCCTGTTCAAGTTGATCAAATCTTGTTAAATTCGTCCGTAAAGTTTGTAGTCTTTGTTCCAGTTCCTGACGACTGTCAAGAGATGTATTTTTCTCCTCTAATGTTTTGTTATATCCCTGTAATTCTGTTGATAGTTCTGTTTTCTCCTTCTCTTTCTCATCTACTATCTGTTGTATCACATTTCTTTCAACTTTCTGGTGGCAAGTAGGACAATGTCCATCGTTCTTATCAAGTAACACTCGCAAATTATCACATACTTTGGACAATGCGGTGATCTGTGATTCGGTACTCCCAATTTTCTGCATCAACTGGTCCCGTTCAGATTCAATCCCACCATTTTCTTTGACAGCTTTTTCTATATTTTCGATCATTTCGCTCATCTGTGCCTTATCCTGAAAACCTGTCAATTTTTCGGTTTGTTCACGCTTTAGAGATTCTAACTGTGATCTTAATTTCTTTTGATTTTTCTTCCACTCTGAGATTAGCTCCGCATCACCAGTATTTTCGGTGTATGCTGCTTCAAACTCCTTTATTCTCTTTTCTATTTTCTCAATCTCAGTTTTACTGTTTTTTTGTTCAGTGAATCTTAGACTATTCTGATGTGAGTCTATCCTCGACTTTTCACGTTTCGCAAGACGACGTGTATCAATGAAACATTCTCTGACCTCCATTAGCTGATCAATTCCTAAAAGTGTATAAAGGATATCCCGACGAGTAGCAGGTTGTTTTACAAGAAATTCGTTAATCTCACCTTCACGTAAGAAGGTTGTTAATGCAAATCGTTCATGCATAAAACCGAACCGTTCTTTTAAATCAGCTTCTGTTACTGAGACACGTTCTTCATCAAGAAGAATTTTCCATTCACCATCAATTTGTTCTCTTAACTGACATCGTTTCCGTGTACCACGAAAAAGCATATATCTCTTATCATCAATAACAAATTGAAGTCCCGCTGTTCCACTACTTGATTTGGGACTTGATATATTTTTTATATCAACACGTGGTACTATAGCCTGACCTGTCAGAGAAAAAAAGATTGCATTAACCAGTGTACTTTTACCACTAAAATTCGGTCCAAAGATGAGATTAACACCGTCAGATAGATCATAATCTTGCTGTTTTAAACAACCGAAATTTCTCAGACGGAGTAATTCTAACTTCATACTAATTCTTCTTTTTTATTTGAATTGCATCATAAAGCATCTGTGTCCTTACATTCTTCTTGCCCTGCGTTAATGTAATATCAAATGCCTTAAGTATGGCTTCAATTTCATCTGGTCCCAGTGCAATATACTTAGAATCTTTTTCTATAAGAGCTTCTATTTCTGCTTTAAAAATCTCTCGTGTTTCCTTTTCAATTACATTATCCATGCTATCATTCCAAAAAAATGAGATTGCTCAATATTCTATTTCAAAGTTTGGATTTAATTCGCATCAAGCGTTCACCAGCCAGTTCCAATATATCTTTACTCATGCTAAACATGAAACGAAATTTAGACATACCGAGTTCAGATCGACTATAGAAACTTGAACCTGGAACACCACCCACACCAATTTCTTTGACTAACCAATGTGCAAAAGCTGTATCATCAGGAAAACCAAAATCTGCAATATCTGTCATTATATAGTATGCACCTTCGGGAGAGAAACAGCTAAAACCTGACTCTGTGAGGGTATTTAATAGGTGTTGCCGGTTTTTGTTATACTTTAACACCAATTCTTCGTAATAACTGGGAGGTAAATTTAAGGCTGCAATTCCTGCTCGTTGTAAAGGGTGTGGTGCTCCGACTGTCAAGAAATCGTGCATTTTACGAATAGCATCGGTTAAGGTATCAGGGGCGACCACATAACCGAGTCTCCATCCAGTCATAGAATATGTCTTACTTAGTCCAGATACTGTAATCGTTCTGTCCTGCATCTGTGGAAACGAACCAATACTGATATGTGGTTTGTCGTCATAGATCATATGTTCATATATTTCATCTGTAACAGCGATACAATCATACTCACAACAGAGATCAGCAATCTCCTGGAGTTCATTTTGCGTAAATACCTTTCCTAACGGATTGTTCGGTGTATTGATAATTATTGCCTTTGTATTAGTAGAAAAAGCATCCTTCAGTTCATCGGAATCGTATGTGAATTGCATTATACCATCTACAGGATGTGATTCCCTTAATGCAACATATACCGGTTTTGCCCCAGAAATAATGGTATCAGGACCGTAGTTCTCATAGAACGGTTCAAAAATGATGACTTCATCACCAGGATTTATGATTGCGAGTAGTGATGACAACATACCTTCAGTCGAACCACAAGTTACAGTGACGTTTTTGGCGGGATCTGTAGGGATATTGTTAAATGTCGTCATTTTATGTGCAATAGCGTCCCGAAAATCTGGTGCACCCCATGTGATACTGTATTGGTTATATCCTTCTTGAATCGCTTCAATCGCTGCATATTTTACTTCGTCTGGTGGTTGATACGCAGGTGTGCCTTGAGACAGGTTAATGGCATTATGTTGTAAACATAACTGCGTCATACCACGGATAACAGACTCAGTAAAACGTGTGGATTTATCAGATATTTTTGAGTGGAGGGACATATAATTGGATTATTAAATTACTTTACTTTATTTTATGACTTAATATGATGCCATCATCAAGAGGTATATCTACAGAGTTTAAAATAGGTGTATTGAATACATAATCAACAAAATCAGGCATTTCATCACGCATTGTAACAGTATCATCCGCTACGATTAAACCACCTACACGTATGTTAGGTAGAGCTAATTCAAGATACTTCTTATATTCATCTTTTTGTGCATCTAAGAAGACAAGATCGAAGGTCCCATCACATTTTGAAATCTCATCAAGAGCGTTCCCGATTCGGATGTCAACGATTGTGTTTAGACCAACTTCAATAAGATGTGTCTGTGCTTCTTCCGCCCGTTTTGGGTCAAATTCAATTGTAATGAGTTGACCCCCTGTCAGGTTTAATGCCGCAGCGAGCCAGATAGTAGAATAACCATTGCTTGTACCGACTTCAAGTACGTTCTGAGCTTTTATGGACTGAATCAGAATTGAGAGAAATTGTCCGTTTTCTGGAGCGATATTTGTGTATTCTGTTGCTGTTTTTTCAAGCCGTTTTAATACAGATTCATACTGAACCATATTCTACTCAACAATATTCTATAATTGCTTGAGTTTGTTAACTCAGATTTTTATATTCGAATTAAGGAATCAACGGTATGCATGACATTAAGTCATTCCGGGGAATGAATGCTATTTAACATTCCAGCCTACAGGGTCTATATAAAAGTATTAATTATGGAAAATGAAGTTCATGTATCTATTATCAGATTAATCGAAATTTTATCACAGTTTTGAACATGTGTCAATGATACAAAGCGAATTCAGCAGAGGTGCTTAGTTTAAGAATAATCAGTCAATTAGTGTTACTAATAGTTCATTTTCGTATTCGTATGTTAGGTTGAACCGTAGGTAAAACTCAACAATCATGTATTTATAGTGGACAGTCCATTCAAATATTGTGGGCAATATTGCAAGTGCCACCGCATGAAATTGCAGATCAACGGTATGAATGCCGTAAGGCGTTCCCTGCGGTTACAAACCACACCTACGGGGACGAGGAAATGGTTTTTGTATGATTGATGCTTTCAAAGAAGACCACTTGAAAATTTAGTGTGTACTGTCCATCAGTGTTACATGTTGGGTTTTGTTCCTCAACCCAACCTACAGGTAGTTTATATAGAAATGTGAAAATAGAGCAGAAACTATGAATACTAAATAACCGTAGGGAATTCCACACAGTTTATTGGAACAA
This sequence comes from uncultured bacterium, assembly GCA_964652195.1. Taxonomy (GTDB): domain Bacteria; phylum Poribacteria; class WGA-4E; order WGA-4E; family WGA-3G; genus MSPOR6. Next base: position 61,200 of record CAZZBB010000089.1, read on the forward strand.
TTGCCAACTGCGTCCAGGTTTGTCTACGCGAAATACCTCTACATTTCCTCTATCCGCTATAGTAACATAGCAAGTTCGACCATCTGGCCCACCAAAAGCGATATTTGTACAACTCTTTCCTGTCAATTCAACTTCTAATAACACATCTCCTGAAGGGGATAGTTTCGCTATTGTACCTTTCCCATGACGTGTTATATATAGATTTCCTTCAACATCGCAACGCATACCGTCCATACCAAAATCTGGAAATTGAATTAAGAGAGACTTATTGCTAATTTCACCTTCCGGAGATAAATCGTATCTCCACACATTCCTCTGTACAGACTCATTAATATATAACGTTTTTTCATCTGGACTTACTTCAATTCCATTCGTTGTACCCATATCAGACTCTAAAAGTGTAACATGTCCATCAGTGTCTACACGCCATAGTTGTCCTTTAGATTCACCCCAATTGGGATCACTTGCATATATTTTATCGTTTGCACCTATAGCCAAATCATTCGGTTGATTCATAGTTGGTTCATGTGCATGTACCGTGATTTCTTTTGTTCCCATATCTACCTTAAGTACATTATGGTTCGTATAGTCAGCAATAAACATATAACCTTCAGAGTTAAATCGTATACCGTTTCCAATACTACCTGTCGGCAATTCGACAAAAACACTTGCTTCCCCTTCCGGTGTTACCTTTCCAATAGTGTGTTGTCTTTCATAATTCACTGCATATAGATTACCGTCTGCATCACATGCTGGACCTTCAATTCCAGATGTAAATCCACTCTCAGGTGTAAATTCATTACTAACAAAAAGCTCTTCATTCATAATCAATTCCTCAACCTTCCCTTATGTATAGAGATATTTTGTGTATAGTTTACCATATCTATAGATAGGTGTCAGTATATTCAAGATTTTGTGCGGGCTATTTAGTTTTAAGAATTACCAGTTACTGAGTGTTACTGATAGTTTGTTTCGTAGGGAATCAACGCAGCATGCGCATATGGCATGCTGCGGGGTTGAACCGCAGGTGAAACCCAACATCTTCTGTATGCCCAGTGTTACA
>CAZZBB010000090.1:0-18745 GCA_964652195.1 uncultured bacterium
GTAAATTATCTGAGTTTTAGTTGAATGGTGTCATAGTGACTATGACCGATTGCTCAGAGAAGTTCCGAGATTTCAGGAATAAAAATAATTTCAGCTTTCGCGGAAGCCATTTTTATTCCTGTATAGACCAAATTCCACACCAGTTGAGTTTATGGAATGTGGTAAATAAAGCAATCAGATGAAAGACTTTATGTCCCATTTTTTACACTAAAAATACTAATTCACATTGAGTTATGAGGTTTTACTTGCTATAAGTTCACTAATAAAGGAGTATAAATTGTGAGGAATAGAACGTATTTGGTTATTTCACCCATCATAATAATACTTGGTGCTATCGCTGTTTTTTCATTGTATAACAGAGATACTGAACCAGATGTTATATATAAACACCCAAAATTAGAAGTGCCAAAGCAATCTGAAACCCGAGAGAAACCGACTGCAAGACCTGGGTTTGAAATGGTAGATCATGGGGATCATTCGCATGAAGTGCCTATATCCGAACCATCTGAAGATACTACGTCTAAACAAAGCATTAACAAGGATAAATATGATTGGCGTACTGATACACAGATTGACGATTCTGAACTTAAAGTTTTGGAGACTACTGATGATGTGCAAGAAAATCAGACAGATAACGAAACATACCCTCCAAAAAATTGGTATCAAACTAAGGATAGGGAGAAATTTTATGTATACTACCATGCACAATTGATTAAGCAGTTTGGAGATATAGAAGAAGTTAGAATTGTTGTAGACACAGAATATAAAATAGAAAAAGGAATAAAGCTTAAGTTGGACGAACAGATACAATTCCTTGAATCTCAAAATCATCTGTGGCCTGATAAAAGAACGCAGGAAGCATTATCTAAACTAATAAAGGCACATGAAGAAGATATTAAAAATAACGGTAGCCCGCATAACCATACACACTAATAACTAATAACGGAGTTGATAAAATGAGAAATCTTGTTTTCAGTTTTTTATTTATACTAACAGCGATAAATATTACGAGTTGTGGAGAAGTAGAGCAGGACCCAAAACCGATTGTGCCAAGTATAGATATTGAAATACCAGAAAATTATTATGAAAACAGCGATTTATTCTACAAACCCACTCGTGATCAAGTTGAAGAACTTTTAAATCTTAACTATCCTGCAAACTGGTATGATGAAGAAAATCTTGAATTGCACGCCAAATATTACTATGCAATGCTATTACAAAAATATGGGGATAGACCCGAAGTTCATATAGAAGCTCAATTCTACAGAATACAACTATTGGCAGATGGAAAACCCATTACTATTTCATCTCATGATAGTATGTTAGGAGACATTGCAAGATATTTATTATGGCCTAATGCTTCTAATCTAAGCGTATTACAAAGAGTGAAAACAATAGCAGAAGAGACCGATATACTCATGAATACAGACGACCCAGATGTTTATGTTGAAATTCTTACTAAATGGTATATAAGACAATACGGAGATATTCCAGAGGTGCATACTGTTGTTGAAGGTGAGAAAAAGATGAAATTTGAGGGGTTTCGTGTCCACACAGAAGTAGAGAAAGACGATTATATAAACTACCATCGGGCACTATATAAACTACAACCTACAGAACGTCACTTATGCACTCTTAACGCATATATAGAAGCAAAGAAAAACGGAACACCTTTTCATCTTGTAGAACTTGATTGCCCAATGTAAAGTGGCAATAAGATTTTCCATCTAATATAGATGGTTTGTAAAGGGGTTAATGTAACCTCTTATTATGGGTGGATTTATTACTTACCCATACTTATTAATTTAATCACTAAGAAGGATGATTCACTATGTTAAAACGACTTTGTTTATTATCGATTTTATCACTTCTGTTTTTATCAGTTATGCTAATGATGGCAGATAATGCACATGCAGATGACAACTATATAATGAAATCTTATGAAATAACGAAAGTTATTTGTCCTGATGGAGGTGTTGGATATAGTTGGACAACACTTTATACATGGACATATAAACATCGTCATCCCTGGCCTACATGGGAATGTAGAGAAGTAGTTGAAGATGCAACAGGTTTTAGGTATGAAATATGCGACCCAGTCCATGTTAGTCACGGCATGTCTGAAACAGAGATGTATAACGTAACCAAAAAAAGAGTTTCCAGATACCACTGGAGTTGTAGATAACTGTAATAAAATCAGTTTCTAATTATACTAAATGCTTTTTTAAGCACAACAACCGTAGGATTATACCAGATTCTACGGTTGCTTAAATGTGCCTTTCAATTTCAATTAGTGGAGAACCGACTGAAGATGTATGACAGATGCTTCAAAAAGTTGCTCATATGAACCATCTCTTGACCATCGATGATGCCATTTATAGGCGTTAGACCAACTTGCACGAAATGTGATGGCATACATCCTGCAATGTGGTGGAAAGATGATGTCGATAAGGAAATAACATCCTGGTGTTAAAGAGACAAAGATACTGGTGAGTGTGTCTATATGGAGGAAGTAACAGATTGGTGGAGAAGTTGTATGAGATTTCGCTCTAGTACTAAGTCATTTGCTAATAGATGGATATAGTCGTTTGAGTTTTATACGTGCATCGTCTGTTGTAAATCTCCAACTCATACTTGCTTGGTGTTCATTTCTTCGGGTTTGCCAAGCGTGGATCTCCTGTTTTAGTGTTTCTTGGTCGGGGATACGCCTTGAAAGACATCCACGGGATAGCACAGAGAGTTCAATCTCTGCCATATTCAACCAACTCCCATGTTTGGGTGTGTAGTGGAACTGAAGTTTTTCGGCAATACGTCTGGCTTGATCTGGTTGAAAAGCTTTATACAACGAAGCGGGTTTGTGGGTATTCAGATTGTCGCAAACAAGCGTGATCTTTTCAGCATCATGAAAATGAACATCAACTAAATCTCGGCAGATATGAGCAAAATCAATACTTGTGCGTGTGTCGGTTACTTCAACGTACCGAAATCCTTCAAGTGGTGCGAAAATCATGAACAGATTACTCACACCATTACGCAGGTATTCACAATCATATCGGAACGGAGAACCTTCAACCATTGGTAAAGGTTTCCGTGTTTCTTTGATGTGCTGTTTGCTTGTTTCATCAACACAAACTACAGGATTTGTAGCGTCTTGTGGACGCTGATAAATGTCTAAGACATCTTCCATTGCAGCGACAAACTCCGCAGATGCTTCTGGTGGAATACACCATTGCTTTTTTAGCCAAGGTCTAAGTTCGTTTTTTTTAATGTCTGTCGTATGGCTTCATGAGATATGCTTGAAAAATGTTCCAACTCTACCATCTTCTCAGCTAACAACCGAAGGGTCCATTTTGCGTGTCCTTCCGGAGGGTCTGAGCAAACTAAAGCGATAAGATGCGCTTCTTTTTCTCCATCAAACTTTTTGTTTGGTGTGTCTGTCCGCTTTTTTGCGGTCAGTGCGGTTGTCAGCCCGTCAAGCACAAAGGTTTTACGTGTTCTCTCAATGGTAGGTATGGAAACTTCAACAGCTTCTTTAATCTGATTATCGTCATAAGCGGGTCCAAATTCGCTTTCGTCGGCTTTCAATAAAATCCTAGCACGCGTAAGTTTTCGGGCAGATTCTATACCAGAAGAAATCAAACCAATGAGATAGTCTCGTTGATCCTGATTAAGGATGACTTGAAATTGTTTTGATGGCATAAGAGACTCCAAGGAACTTGAATAATTATCTTGAGTCTAATGATACCATTTTTATGAATAACTATCAAACAGATGTTGACTAAGCACTAGTTCCTGTACTCGATGGTAACCACTAGTTTAATCATAAAAACGCTGTGTACAGGGACGGTTGTGTTTCGTTCCTGTACACAACATATTCCTTTTACAAGGAGGTAACAGTATGTATAGGATTATACTCTCTTTTGTCTCAGTACTCTGCAATGAGTACAACGTTTTATGATTCTAATACGCACTATGGCTACCTCCATTTTTCATCGTTTGGCAGGTTCTTCCTCCGCGTGCCATCAAATGCTAAACAAATTGGAAAAGCAATGATTGATGATGCGGAATGTTACGGTCTCTCATTTATTGGCAAAAACAGGGAAAAAATTGATATATGGGTGGATCCCACTATAGATTTTTGTATACGGAGAGTGGATTATTATCAGACAAAGGAAGCAAAAACACTTTCTGATCGTTTAAGTTATAGAAAATTTAAGAAAATCAGCGATGTATGGTTCCCACAAGTTAAGATATACACAGCCTATAATGCAGACAACACGTTAAGAAGGCGGAGAAAGATTGAAGTTATTGATGCGGAATTTAATGTAAATTTCCCTAAAGATTTTTTTAATATCAACAAAGATTATTATAAACCGCCGAATATGGGACTATTTCCAGATCAAGGAGAATCCCTACCATCCTCTGATACAGACATTCTACTTTGTGGTCCACAAAGTCTTTCCCGTGTTTGTGAACTGTTAAATGTGGATACGAATCTCAACGAACTCAAAAAGTTATCGGATTTTGCCCCTGCTAGCGGTACAACAATGCTTGGACTCAAAAAAGCTGCGACTTACAAAGGTTTAGCACCAGTTGGTGTGAAAGCCTCAGTAGAACTATTGAAGCGTGATAAAGTACCACTACCAGCGATTGCTCATATTGACAATAACCATTTTCTTGTCTTTGAAACAGTAAACAAAGAGGGGGTAAAAATTACGGATCCTGCCGAAAAATATAAACGGCATCTGACGTGGGACGAACTCACCGATATATGGTTTGGGGATATCCTTATTTTTGATAGGAATAAAGCTCGGCGTACTAAACCAGTTCGAACTCCGTTAGCATTTTCAGAAAAACCTGTATATAATTTTGGCAAAGCTATTGGTGGCAGTAAAATCAAACATACTTTTACCATCAAAAACATTGGAAAAAAACCATTACAGATTCTGTCTGTAACAGAAACCTGTGCGTGCACCGCATCTGTTCTTTCGCAGGACGAGATACCTCCAGGGAAAACAGGGAGTATTTCGTCTGTCTTGACAATACCTTTACATTACTAACAATATTAGCAGGTATATACTTTCTTAGTGTCTCTAATGCTTTTTCAAAACAGATACGAATTATTGGCAAACCTATAGCTGCTTCTCCAAAAAACTTAGCGTTTAGTCCTGATGGAAACATGATTGCGCGTATCAATGTTATGGATATTGAACTATGGGATGTAAATACAGGAAAACTCTTACGAAAACTCAAACGCTATGGTGAGAATAATCAGTTAAGACGAGATCGGCACGGAAAAATAATCACTGGAGAATTAGGAATGTTTGTATTGGTGTTTAGTCCTGATGGAAAGTTGATCGCAAGTGCAAGTCCGTATGAAATCCATCTATGGGATGTTAACACAGGTTACTTACGAAAATTCATCAGTGGTTTTTGATGCAGCGTTCAATTAACAATGCGGGAATTACGCCAAAGATATTTAAAACGTACTCAAGGGAATACAGAATCTACGGATGAATAAAATTCAATAGGATATTCTAAGTCTGAACTCATCCTGAGTACGGACTTAGAATTGTTGAAAGTCATTCTTATACCATTTCTGATCAAATTGCCTCTGTCCTGCTAATTATCAAACTCGCGTTACTATAAAGTTATTGACTACGGTGCCATTCCTGAACGGCTTTTGGGATTTCTTGAAGGTTTTCGATTGTTGTTTGGAGGGGGATAGCACATTCAGGACCGATTAGTGGTACACCTGCTTCAAGATTCTTTATGACTTCTGCCTTAACAGCTTCGGGGTCTTTAGCGAAAAGAGTTTCAGGATTGTTGATATTACCAACCAGCGCGATCCGTTTCTCTACGATATCCATCGATTCTTTCGGTTCATTTTTTGAGTCGTAGTGGAAAGCTGCCATTCCTGTCTGTGCAATATATTCCATACGATCAACTGTACGACCACAAATATGTAGGATAAGAGGGATAGGTATACGTTCTACGAATTCTATGTGGAGATCACGGAGATAACGTTGGTAGTATTCACCACTAACAAGATCACCTGTTGCATGGTCGGGGAGCGTAAGAGCATCCGCACCGGCTTCTATTTGAGCAATACCGAATTCTACAGTTGCCTCTTTCATTCGGTCTAAGGCAAGTTTTGTTTTACCCGGATCGTCAAGTGAGAGTAATAAAAACGGTTCAACACCGAAGCAGTGGTATCCAAGTGACCAAGGTCCCATTGTTTTACCAATTACAGCGACTTCATCACCATATTCTTTCTTAAGAATCTTTATAGCTTCGAGGACACATTGTGTATCTGGATGCGTTAAGAAGTCGCTTGGGATAGAAATGTCATCAACATCTTCCCATATAGGTTCACGCATTCTGACAGTTGGCCAGTTGTCCTTCTGTTCCCACTGAATTTTGCATCCGAGGGCACTGGATTCTTGAATGATTGTGAAAACTGGCATGATGGTATCAAAACCGAGTTCAGTATATCCAGTTGCTGCAAGCCGTGCCATCAATTCCGGATCACGATTTGCCTGTGGAAAAGGTGCTTCAACCAGATCCATCAATTCTACTGTTGCAACGGAGGTAGGATTGCAAACTGGGGTTCGGTCGGTGGGTTCATTACGGAGGGCAGCTAAGACGCGTTCTCGTCCATTCATAGGTTTGATATCCCGTTTATCTACAGCATACACTTCAAATATCTTAAGTCTGCTGGCTGGGCGCACTTAAGACGCCACGAGAAGCACTTGATTCCTCTTCTCGTAGAATGACTCGCACATTTGGCGCACGAACTAATAAGAGTCCGATTAGGGCATCGTGAGAATAACCGCAGGATAATGAGACTGAATCGTTCTCATTATCCTTCACGGGTTCCATCTCTCCTAACTTCATTAATCCGGCTGTAATAGCAGAGATTCTTCGTTCAGCACTGCGTCCTTCTCCATCTGCTGCTACCTTATAGATACCGCTCCCTAATGAATTTACTGTAATAGTTAGTTTAGATTTCCTATCCAGTGTATTCAATGGTCGTTGTTCTGCTGGGGAGTCTTGTGGAAGCTTACATGCTTCTAAGAAAACACGTCGACATGCAGCTTCATGCCTTTCACCACAAGGAAAGTAGAGAAGTCCATCGTTAGATGTTTCCATGCCACCTAAAGTTTGCATGGACTCAATGACATTTTGGATTCGTTCTTGTACACCTGCTATGCGACTGTAGGTATGGACCCGAAAAACAGTACGGTCATCCTGTTGGTCACGGTAGAGTGCTATTGTGATATCCTTGAAATGTGTGTCAATTGGAACAAGTTCAATTCTTCGCCCAATATTTACTATGGATGCCATTGAATACCTTGAAATGATTTAACGTAAAATAAAGTTACCACCGTAGGAATTGTCTATATAATCATATACTCTCTCAGAAACGCGTCTAAGGATATTTGCTCGGTTTCCGACCCATGCCCCAAATGAAATGCGTCGTCTTCGATAGTTTGTTTTCGTCTTGTCTTCAATCATTCCGGTAAAGACATAAGGTCGCGGATTTCCTTTTGGATCACGAAGAACTAAGATACCACTATCACCGATTAATCCGTAAACTGTCCCTGTTTTATTGTAAACCTTTACAGATGAGGGGATACTCGTCCTTTTATAGATATAATCTCCGTTCGGCAACTTAAAATACCATTTCATTTTTTCAGAGAAGGGTAATTTATTTTTCCACAACTGTACATAGAACTTATTCAAGTCCTGGGCACTTGTAGTATTCTTATACGTTCTACCTGTTATCGGTATTCTTTCTACGATTCGTGTCTGATTAAAATAGGGATAATTGGCTTTTAAGATTCTGTTAACCTTGTATGGACTACCAATTAAGTTAATAAAATAGTTGGTTGAGGTATTTGAGCTTACCCTAATCATATCCCGTAGATGTCGTTTGTTTGTATCAGTGTGTTTCAAACGTCCTTGCTTAACTTCATGGAAATAGACAAGCATAACAAAATTCTTGATTAATGAGGCAGCCATTCTTGGTGTGTCCTCATTAATGGAGACCAATTTCTTATTTCGTGTTAGATCGTAAACGACAAAACTGGTCTTATCGGTATTAGTCAACTTATTCTGTCTTCGATATTTCTTGACGAAATCATCAATTTGTTGTTCAAGGGGTGAATCAATTGACTTGTCTTTCGATGCAGATACTGTGGTTATACCAGAAAGTGAGATACCGAGTACACATACAATAAAGATTTTGTAAAGGTTGGTTAGATATGTATTCATCAGTATTTGTATTCCTCTTTTTATATGATGATCCAGATGAGTGGTATAAAGTCTTGAGAATTTAAGGTCTATAATTTCAGTTACTCAGTTTGTAATCGATAGCATGCTGCTTCTTGACTATTACGTACGAGTAGAAGATTTCCTGAGAGAGTAGGATTGTTCCATGTCTGTCCAGTTATGCCTTCGATACGTGCAAGCTCAATATGTTCTTCTGGATCAGGTTTAAGTAGAACTATATCTCCAGATTCTGTAAGGACCAAAAGGACATTTCCAATAAATAGCGTCTGTCCATGACCATAACGTCCTTTCTTCCATTGACGCGAACCATCAGATGGGTCAATACAGGCGAAAATTCCATCGTCAAGACCGTATAAATAGTCTTTGTGAAATATTACTGTTGTAAATTTCGCTTTTAAGTAAGTTGATTCCCATAATAAATCAACGATGAATTTTTCTGACTGGTTACTCTTTGATATCTGAAATAATTTAGAACCAATTCCGTATGCTGTAGAGACAAGTAGTTTATCACCAGGTAGAGGTAACGGTTGAGCAGCACATTCTACGTTAGAGGGCCACGGCTGTTTCCATAATAGTTTCCCAGTTGTGGGTTCATGTGATGTGATGAGCCCATGGTCAAACAACACCACCTGTTCAGTTCCTGCTAAAGTTAGAAGAACAGGGGAACTATATGCACTCTTAACTCTATGTCCTCTCCACGCTATTTTACCGCTTTCCTTATGATATGCCACTGCCCCTCCAGCGCTGACAATAACAAGATCATCAACGATAAGAGGTGAACCACTTATACCCCAAGGCGGAGCTTTTGCATTGTTTTCCACAAAGATATTCGTTGACCAAATCTTTCTGCCGGAGTCAAAATCTAAACAATTGAGGATACCTGTTGCACCTACTGTATAGACATTATTGCCATCAATTGCAGGTGTCGCCCGGGGACCAAGTCCACCAAGAGATGTATAGTAACGCGCCTCATCCTTATGTGTCCACTTTTCTTTCCCTGTGTATAGGTCATAACAGACCACCTTTTCCCACTCATCTTCCTGTTCTTGGGTAATTGCAGAGTTACCTACAACAGCAAAACCTGACCATCCGGCACCAACAGGTATTCGCCATAGCAGTTCTGGAGCGTGTTCCTCCCAATTTGTTTCTAATTTTATGTCGGTAATTACCGCATTTCTGTTGGGGCCAAGGAATTGAGGAAAATCACTTGAAAGTTCATCTGGTTTGTCTTGTACATCAGACAACGAAATAGAAGGTATAGTTCGCTCACCCCATCTCAATTCAAATTTCGGTACCAAGTCACCGCTGAAACCGTCAAATTGAAACAGGAAAATAAAGGCTACTATACTTATAATAATAACAGCAAAAGATTTGAATTTGGTTCGCCAGGTTATTCGGGATAAACCCAGCAACCATATTACGCCAAGAATACCTGCGATGATAAGCAGTAATAGGGTAAGAATGACCTTATCTTGGCGATGAGAAGCATCCCGTATCCACACATATCCTATACTCAAAATACAGAGACTTATTACTAAATGTAGCGGCCATAAACGGACACCTTTTTTCACTGGGTTCATGAAACAAAAACTCTTCTAAATCGTTCGAATTAATAGACCTTAATTAATCATAATAATTTAAATGAAAAAAGTCAAGAGTAATTTGTGGTAGGATCATTTAGTTTTCGTATTTTCTGTTATATTTTTCACATATCTATATAAACTACTTGTAGGTTGAGTTGAGGAACGAAAACCATAAGGGTCAATTTAGTGAGATTTGTATGTTTTTAAGTTTGTTTTGAGTTGTCTGAACCACAGATTACACGGATTACACGGATAAGAAAGGTTGTTGTCTGTAAGATTTTTCAATGTTGTAACTACAAAGCAAGGAATCAAGAAATCAACGGTGTGAATGGCATTTAGGCATTCACCGCAGTTAGAAACCGAGCCTACCAAGGGGTAGGAGGGGATCGGAATCCCTCCCACAGAAGAGTTTAATCCTTAAATTGACACCTATGGGTAGAGCAAAGCGAAACCCGATAAATCAGACAGAATGCCATACGAGCATTCTCAATTTTATTGACATGGTCGTCTTATGATGTTAGAATTTCAAAATCCTTAGCAGGTCAGAGGAGTTTAAAATGGATAATGTGCTGGTTAGTGATTTGCTTTCTCAGCGGGGTTTGGATGTCTTACTAAAAAGCGGAAATTTCAAGGTTGATGTTGAGTTAGAATTAAGCCACGAGAAATTGATAGACCGGATTCCATTTTATGACGCACTACTCATTAGAAGCGATACCAGTGTTACTGCTGAGGTTATTGATGCTGCAATAAACCTGAAGGTGATTGGTCGTGCGGGGGTTGGTGTAGATAATATAGATGTCGAATCCGCCACACGAAATGGTATATTGGTCGTAAATACTCCTGAGGGGAATACAATTGCTGCAGCTGAACACACATTTGCACTCTTATTAGCCTTATCTCGAAACATTGTTCCTGCTGGTATTTCATTGCAAAATAGAACATGGCAGCGAAACAAATTTATGGGTGTTGAGCTATACGGCAAGGTATTAGGTTCAGTAGGACTTGGTCGAATTGGCAGAGAGGTTGCTAAACGGGCACACAGTTTTGGTATGGAATTAATTGCGTTCGATCCATATATCTCTGCTGGGGCAGCAGAGAAAATGGGGGTACGGATCGTTGATAGAGAAACTTTATTTCGAGAATCAGATTACATTACTATTCACACTATCTTAGATGCGGAGACATATCACAGCATTGGTGAAACTGAATTTCAACTTATGAAGCCAACTGCACGTCTCATTAATTGTGCTCGTGGTGGGATAATTGACGAAGCTGCATTAGTTGATGCATTAAAAGAAAAAAAGATCTCGGGGGCAGCCCTTGATGTTTTTGAAAATGAACCTGCAGTCGATAGTCCACTACTCGACCTTGATAATGTGCTTGCACTACCTCATCTTGGCGCATCCACAACTGAAGCACAAGATCACGTTGCTATAGAAGTGGCACAACAGGTGATTAATGCTCTCCAAGGAAAACCAGTTGCGAATGCAATTAATCAACCTAAAATTGATCCAAGAGTATTTGATATCTTAGGTCCATACCTTCAGCTTGCAGAAAAGATTGGTAGTTTCCACGCACAAATCGTAGAAGGACAAATCTCATCAATTAAAATACATTATAGTGGATCACTTTTTCAGAAAGAGGATGTCACACCGATTACAGTCGCATTACAGAAAGGTTTACTAACACCAGTTTTAACAGAGGTAAATTACGTTAACGCACCATTCTTAATCAAGCAGCGTGGAATATCAATTACTGAAACGAAGAGTGAATCAGAAGCGGACTTCGCTAACCTCATAACTGTAACTGTGATCACTGATCGAGCGGATACAGTTATTGCTGGTACAACCTTTGGTCGTAAAGATATTCGTATCGTTCGGATCAACCAACTACATCTGAATGCTACTCCAGAAGGGTATATACTTCTTATTTACAACAGTGATCAACCTGGGATGATCGGATTAATTGGTACGATTCTGGGGGAACATAAAATTAACATCGCAGATATGACCGTCGGACGTTCGCAGATTGGGGAAGTAGCACTAACACTAATTAATGTAGATAGTCTTGTGCCTCGGAATGTAATAAAGACAATTGCTGAGCAACAAAAAATTGACTTTGTCAAACAGGTAATCCTCTGATATACGGGTTAAATAGAAATATTCTATGAGGGAGTTTTAGTTTGGATGCCAAACAGATATGTTTGTTAATTAATGATGAAATTCCGAAAGAAAAATTATTTTCCGCAGAAAAACGTGAAATTCATCCGGATTGTAATACATCCTGGCGGATCTCACCGGAACCGTTCTGGGTTTCTCAAGAAGAATTAGATTGGTTTGAAGAACTTGGACCTCATCTACTCAATTTTTATCGTGCATGTAACCTTCTCTATTCTCAAAGCGCGAGAGGTATTCAACCTACATGGGTAGCCGTGTATTTAGATATTGGAAAACCTGAAAACGTCATTCAATATGGTCGTATGAACCGTTTTAAAAGTCATATCCCAAGTGTCATCCGACCTGATATTTTACCCACAACCGACGATAATCACATCATCACTGAGCTCGATTCTATTCCTGGCTTCATCGGTGGAACAGGATGTCTCGCAAGAATGTATACCAAACTTGGGTATAACATCATCGGTGGAAAAGATGGTATGGTACAGGGGTATGCGGAGATGATCAAAGGCTTAGCAAAGAAAGATGATCCATCTCTCGCCATAGTTGTTTCCGATGAATCTGAGGATTATCGTCCGGAAATGGTTTGGCTTGCGAACGCACTTTGTGAGACTGGATTCAAAGCTATAACAGTTCACCCTCAAGAGATTATCTTCACTGAAGACGGTCTTGTTACAGAAACGGAAAATGGGCACATGGATATTGATGTAGTTTACCGATTCTACGAACTGTTTGATCTACCAAATATACCAAAGGCAGAGTTAATCTTTTACAGTGCTAAGAAACGGAATGTGGTGATGGCTCCACCTCCAAAAGCATATTTAGAAGAAAAACTCTATCTCGCTTTGTTCCACCATCCCTCCCTTCAACAATTCTGGAAACGTCAACTCGGTAAGAAGTCATACCCATTTCTACAGAAAGTTATTCCTGAAACCTGGATTCTTGATCCACGTCCTTTACCACCACATGCTGTGATTCCTAATTTGGATATAGAAGGTGTTCCTGTGACAGACTGGCGACAATACAGTTCCGTGACACAACGACAGCGGGAATTGGTTATCAAACCTTCCGGTTTTTCTGATCTTTCATGGGGTAGTCGTGGTGTATCTATTGGTCATGATCTTCCAACAGAAGAATGGGAAGCATCTTTAGAGAATGGACTTGCGAATTTTGAGAAGACTCCGTATGTTCTTCAAAAGTTCTATACATCTATGCGTGTTCGAATGCAGTACTACGACTTTGAATCAAAGGAAATGCAAGAAATGCCTTCTCGTCCACTCCTCCGACCATACTATTTTGTCATTGGGGATACTGTTCAACTTGGGGGTATACAGGCTGCTGTATGTCCTGCCGATAAGAAAATAATACACGGTATGGTTGATTCTATTATTGTACCTTGTGCAGTAAGAGAATAACCCTGCTACTTTAATATACTCCAGACTCCTCTTGGCAGATTCGGTGTGGATTCACTGAATCTATCATACAACTCTATCCATCAGATGCTCCACAATTTCATCGTACCGGTTTAGGATACACCGTTATTTCCCTAAATTGACGTCTATGATGGCATTTGGTTGGAAACCACACCCACTATGAGATAGTTAAACTAAACAACGACGAATTATCGGATGGTTTATGAGGAGCGTTAATACAGTTAAATTAATCTATCTTTTTCATCCTTCATGTATCTATTATTTAGAATTGGAGTTTATTATGAGCACAGAAGAACTAAAAGATATTGAAGATGCAGAACTGATAATTGCTGTGCTGGCAGGTAATCTCCACGCATTTGATGAATTGGTCCTTAGATATCAGAAAGCAATGTTGTTGGTAGCACAACAGATTGTGCATGATCCTACAGAAGCTGAAGATATCGTACAAGATGCTTTTATATTGGCTTTTGAATCTCTAACTCAACTTGAAAATCTCAATCGCTTCGGTTCATGGCTCTATTCGATTACACGGCACCGCGCATTACGCTACATGAAAAAGGCAAGTCGATTTCAATATCATGAAGATATAGATGATGAATTGAGGGTGGAGGCTAACCCAGATTCTACGGATCCAGCAAAGCTAATCGTACAACAGTCAGTACATGAGGGAGTGAGGAAATGCATTATGTCCTTACCAGAAGAATTTCAGGAGGTGGTTAAACTCTATTATTGGGTAGATATGCCACAGAAGAGAATTGCTGAATTCTTATCGCTACCTCTAACAACCGTTAAATGGAGACTACACAAAGCAAAAGAACAATTAAAAGATATACTGGAAAGACAGGGATACGGAGAGATCGGTTAGGTTTTGTATACAGAATGAAATGCAAAAACAAGAACTATTAGAATAAAAGAAGTTGTATGTAGAGGGTTGCATTGATATTCTACCTGAGCATATAATTATAAATGAGGTGTGAAGATGAATCAGGAACAACAAGAAATTCGTGGATTATTTCATATTGTAGAACAAACAGCTGAAATTGCTGAAGATTCAACATTAACACAATCTTTTAAAGAAGGTGAACGACGGTGTATCACCCAATTTAATAACGTATTAGAACGCCTTAATGAGATGGACGCAATTCCAACAGATCTCTTTGATCCGTTACCGGAAGAAGCTACATTCTCTGAAATCAGTATTGCCTGCCATCATCTTGCAGCTTATCTCAGCGAGGGAGTAGATACATCAACCGATTTGAAAAGTATATTCACAAATTTTCTTGGTAAGCGGATAGCTCCAAATCTTAGTGAAGATATGAAAGATGCCTCCATAGATGTTCTTATTCGAAAATCAATGCCAGATTTTTTCGTCCAATCAAAGTTGGAGGACATAAGTAAGACTTTCAATGTCAGTGATAGCGGGAAGTTGATACTCAAAACAGATCTCGGGAACATTGATATCCACACATCACAAACAAAAGTTATTGATGTGGTCGTACGCCGTTCAGCACAATTGAAAATCGACAAAAGTATATTTGAAATTCTAAATGATTTTGAAGTGGATTTTAATCAACAAGACCAGAATCTACAGATTGAAGCAAAGTTTAAGAGTAGTAAAAGATATTGGGAGAAAATGGCAAAACGTTTTGATATACACTTTGACATTAGGGTGCCCCAAAATTATGGTGTCAATCTAACGACAAGTCAAGGTGATATTTCAATACAAAATGTTGACGGGGATACCAATGCTAACTCTCTAGAAGGAGATCTCTCGTTTGAAAATATCACTGGCACAGTTATTGGACACACATCAAAAGGCAGTGTTAGGTTGAATAATTGTAATGGAGACGCATATCTGCGATCTAAACAAGGGAATATAGAGGTATCTGATAATATAGGAGTCGTTGATGTGATGGCTTCTAAAGGGGACCTTCATTGTATTGGCGTTACGGGAAATATTGACGGTACAACACATAAGGGGAATATCATACTATCCAACTGTAAAGGTGGTGCCAACCTCAAATCCGCCAATGGAACAATAGAACTTGAGAATGATGGACCTGTAACTACCAGAACATCTGAAGGTGCAATTATTGCCAGATTCACCGGACAACCTCAACACGATTCTGTTTTAGATGCTACTGGGGGTGGAATTACTATTGAGTTTATTCCAGAGATTGATGTCAATATTGATGCACAAAGTAGTAATGGAAAGATTGCAACAGAGTTTCCTGTGGCTGCGGTTGTACATGGAACGATTAAAGTGGGTGAATTACAGGGACAAATAAAGGACGGTGGTCCACTTCTAAGATTACGTTCAATTAATGGAGATATAAACCTGAAACAGATAGATATGGATGATGAATCTTGATGCAAAACTATCCTAATCAGAATAAATTTCATTTTTACCCTGACTGTTAATAGCCAATAGATGTTAATTTATTGATATCAAAACTCATCATAGTCATTCCCATGGTGCCACATCACCAACAGGTGGTGGATCAGGAAAACGACTAACGACATCAACGGGTCTACCTAAATCAGATGATTCAAGGATACGTTCACAGACCTCTAACACATGCCTCGCTTGAGCACCATTGCAACGGGGATTTCTGTCCATTCTGATTGCCTCAGCAAAATCTGCTACACCTTTACCCCAATCTAAACCTGTGAAGGATTTCTCAGGAGAAGGTTCCTCTTGCCATCCACCTTGTGGTGTGAATTTCTTTATTCCACGACCATCATCATGTGCCTGAAGTGAAAAACCACCTTTTGTACCGTGTATTTCATACGGAGGTAATTGCGAAGTCACAGTAAAACTGTGATAAATGAAACCGTGTGCACCATCCTTCTGTGGCACATCAAACTCAAGAGCACCGAACCCATGATCCTTCTCTGTTACTGTAAACTCTTGACCTTTTCGAGGCCCGGTCTGCATAACACGGTTAGGTACCGCAACCCGTGCAAACCCGTGGACAGTTTTAACGGGTCCAATCATTGTTGTCATAGCAGTTAGTGGATATGGAGCAACATCTCTAAAAGGTCCAGCATGTTGGAGGAATGCCTCTGCACTCGGATGCCAATGTTCCAAAGGTCCACCAAAATTACCTAACGCAGATATCACATCTCCAATCTCACCGTTTCGTATCCGTTGCCATACATTCTGTTGCACATAGCCAAGTATAGCAGATGGAGCACACGCCATTTTCAATCCGTTGGATTCCGCTGTTTCTACCAACTCGTTCGCTTCATCAGTTTTGATTGAAATTGGTTTTTCAGAATAAACATGCTTACCAGCCTTCAGCGCAGCTAACGATACAGGATAGTGTGATATATGGAGTGTCAGATTCACAATCGCTTCTACATTCGGATCATCTAATACCGCTTCAAGCGATGTGTAGACCTTCCCACCATCTCTTTCAGCAAGTGCTGAAGCACGAGTTTCATCCTGATCATAAAAACCTACTAACTCAATATGTTTTGGATACGCTTGGCATCGGGGTTGATACCCACCTGCAGCAATCATCCCACAACCAACAATTACAGTCCTAACTGGCGTCATATTTGACATTACAATCTCCCATTACATTCTTTTTCTTTTATCTTATCAAATTCTCTCTCAGAATCCAACCGAAAACTAAATGGAATGTGGCCTTTTACCAGATATTGAGATATATTTTATACACATACAGCCTAAACTAAATCAAGGATAATTGGCGAAGGTATTGTAGTTAATATTGTGTAAATATTAGAAGTATATCTCCCTTATTTCAAACTTGATAACAGTGTTTCTGCAAGTTTAGTAGCAAATTCATCATCATTGATATGTGCATCCATCTCAATTACAGTGACATTCTCACCGATATTTGCTTTCAGATTTTCACACCAAGCATCCCGTGCCTCAGGTGAATCAAAAGGTTGATCCGTTTTATCTATTGCGGACACACCATGGGTAGGAATCAATACTGTAGTAGGACCTGTAGCTTCGTTGAGTTTACCCGCCATAATTTCCCCTAATTCTGCTGTTTCTTCAGGGGTCGTACGCATGAGGGTAACCGTTGGATTATGTTGATAGAATTGTCTGTTGCTGAACTTATCTGGAACTGTATCAGGCGGACCGAAATTCACCATATCCAAGGCACCCGGAGCAACGACTTGTGGTAAACCTGCATGTCCTGCAGCTTCCAAACGATCAGGACCAGCGCTCAGTATTCCACCAACCAATTCGTCAGCAAGTTCTGTTGTTGTTACATCCAGTACACCTGCGAGGAATCCTCCTTTAATAAGGTCTTCCATTGCACGTCCACCAGTTCCTGTAGCATGAAAAACGAGAACTTCATACCCCGCAGATTCCAGTATTTCCCGTGCTTTCGTAACACAAGGGGTTGTGACACCGAACATGGTAGCTGCAATAAGAGGTTTGTCATCTACCGCTTCAGAAACCTTAGCATTTACCATGCCAACAATAGCACCAGCAGCATTAGCGAGGATTTGACGCGATAAACGGTTAATTCCAGCAATGTCAACAACAGAATACATCATACAGATATCTTTAGATTGAACATACGGACTTGTATCTCCAGAAGCTAAAGTTGATACCATCAGTTTTGGAACACCGACAGGTAATGCTTGCATTGCTGTGGTTCCAATAGTTGTTCCTGCTGAACCTCCAAGTGATATAATACCGTCAACTTCGCCAGCAGCATACCTTTCTGCAATTAGTGTGGCTGCGCCTTGTGCCATGACAGTGACACTGTTGCCACGATCTCCTTCGTCTCGGAGTGCTTTTAAGGAGGAATTCCCTGCTTGTGCCACCTCATCTGCTGAAATATCTGGTGTCAATTCTGGATCCCCTAAAATACCTGTATTGACGACACATGTTGAGACACCACTATCTTCAATTTGTGCTTTTATAAACCCAAATTCTACTCCTTTTGTGTCCATTGTTCCAACAATGTATACTGTTTTTGCCATCGGCTGTATCCTCCACTAACATGTTTGATTTTTCTTCGAAATTATATTGAGAATCTGTTGATTGTGTCAAGGAAATTATGGGAGCGCAGGATTATTTAGTTTTCTAAATTTCCAATACACTTTATCTATTCCGTTAATGTTTACTATAGTTTGGACAGTTTTAAGAATTAAACAGAGACTTGGAAGTCTATTTCTATGTTTAGACACCTCCCGCACTACTGGGGATTTGGGATTTATTGATACCTCTACTATTGCACACCATTCACACCTTTCCTGCTTATTT
>CAZZBB010000091.1:0-25387 GCA_964652195.1 uncultured bacterium
CAACACTTCATTTATAGCTAAGGAGAAGTCTATATGGAAAAACAAAAACGCTCAATCCCTGTACCAATAGGTTCATTTGAAGGTGATGAAACAACTTGGGCACTTCCCAATGGTGCGATTGATTTTTTTAATTTATGACAACCATGCAACCTTTCCGCCTTAAACCCGCGTCATTAAACAATTGTAAGCACATGTTTTATGAGGTAGACTAATGGAAATAGACGACGTTCAATTGATTCAGCAGATATTAGCAGGTGATGGATCTGCTTTTGGTGAGTTAGTCCAAAAACACCAAAAAAGTGTTCACGCCCTTGCATGGCGGGAAATTGGTGATTACCACATTGCTGAAGAAATCACGCAGGATACCTTCTTACAAGTGTACAATAAATTATCAGACTTAAGAGACCCAAATCTATTCGCTGGATGGTTACATGCCATCGCTAAACGACATTGTATTGCATGGTTGCGGAAGAAAAAACTTGTGATGCAATCATTGGAATTAGTAAGTGATGATTTAATTGAGAAAATTGATTATTCATCTTATTTGGCAGAACAACGCGAAAAAGAATCTGCAGAACGACGTCGTGAAATCGTTGAGGATCTTCTGGAAAAGTTACCAGAGACCGAACGCTCAACAATGATACTCCACTATCTCGGAGAAATGTCGTGTAAAGCAATAAGTAAGTATTTAGGCGTGTCTCTGAACACTGTTAAAAGTCGGCTAAACCGAGCGCGAAATCGTTTAAAACAGGAAAAACCCATTTCTCAAGATACCCTTGATCAAGGACAAGGAAAAGACTTTATGGAAAACCAAAAACGCTCAAGCCCATTACCAGCCGGTTCATTTGAAGGTGATGTGACAACTTGGGAAATCCCTGAAGGTGTAATTGCCAGGTTGGGGCGCGGAAGTGAACCTGCAATGGCGTTCTCACCTGATGGACAGTCCCTTGTCATTGGAACATGCACAGGACTCTGGTTATATAACCTCACAACACTTTCTCCTGTTGCACTTTGGGAGATAGAACATTCGTATGTCGAATCTGTTGCCTTTTCACCTAACGGAAAATGGTTAGCTGCCAGTTTTTCACAACGATTACTAAAGATTTTGGATGTCCAGACTGGGACTTGTTTGACACAAATCAAATCTGAGAATTATAATGAATGCGTGACCTTTTCCCCTGACAATAGGTATATCGCAGTTAATTCTTCTGTCTATGATAGCACCCCTATTGTTGAAGTCTGGCATGTGGAAACCGGTAAACCGTTTGCAAAATTCACTGCAGACGAGGAAAGAGCGGGACATTACCAACCTATTAGTTTCTCACATGATACTCGACTGATTGCGTCTACGTGCATGTCCCCAAACACTGATGATGCAGGGTCAATATTAGTGTGGGACATGAAAAGCTGCGAACAAATTGCATGTCTCTCAGCACATACCCATTGGATCACTACTCTTTGCTTTTCACCATGTGGACAGTTTCTCGTCTCTGGTGGTAGAGATGGAAAGGTGTATGTTTGGTGTGTCAATACTTGGAATCAAATCCGGGAATATACAGATTATGGTCAGGTGTATGGTATTATCCCTTCATATTCACCTGATGGAAGGCTACATGTAGCGATTGTAAATTATGATGAGGACGGTCCCGCAACAATCTCTATACGAGACCTTGAAAGTAATCAGCAACTTTATAATGATCAACTCTGGGGAAATACAATTGATTCTCCCTCTATCAATAATTGGGGAAACAATGTTCTGTTTTCAAACGGTTCCCAACTTGCTTATGAATACAGACATGAATTTATCAACGTTTGGACAGTTGATAATCCAATCAAACAACAATTTACACACTCACCTATCTCGTTTCCCATAGAGATTGTATTCTCGCAGGATGGTAATACATTAGCAGTTGAATATTTTCATGAGGGTGTTGTGTTCTGGGATATTGAAAGTAAACGTTCGCGCCCAGCAGTTCAAGTGGAATCTGCCGGTAAAAATCAATTTCTGTATAAAACCGTTAGCGGTAAACTTTATGTCGCAAGTATCAAGAATGACACTGCTACCCTCTGGGAAGCCGATGGCAATGGAATACCACTTCTTGAAGGAACTGATCGGGAATACTGGAGCGCAAGACCTGCCTTAACACCAACAGGAACGGTTTTCGCTTATGCCGGTGAAGATGGCACAGTACAAGTGTGGGATGTGCAAAATAGAAAGAAACTTCATGAATTCACCCATCCTCTTGAGACATCTAAGGACGACAATGATGAAGATGAAGGGGAATTGGTTGATGAATTGAAATTCAGCCAGGATGGAAAAGTACTCGTAAGTGAATCCGTATCTCATAATGTTAACGTATCTCGTAATGTTAAACTCTGGGATCTGGAACTTGGTGAAGAGATAAAACCGTTACATGGTGAAAAAATCAGGGACGTCCGATTTTGCAGGTGTGGACGGTACCATGCTTATTTGGAAAAAGAAGAAAAGCGATATTGGGATATCGCCAAACAGGAATACTGTGAGAATATAACTTGTACGTGTGACCAGACATGGAGTGAAATAGAAAAAAGGTTGTCAATGCCACCAAAGTTCGAACATTTTGAAGGTCCAGATGCATATTCTTTGTGTAGACAATACATAGCATTTGGAACATCACACAAGGATCTACACAAGGACCTAAATAAATATCCTATTGATGTATGGGAAGTCTCAAGTGGTAAGCATCTTGTCACCTTATTAGGACCTTCAGATAGATTGGATAATCTCGCCTTTTCTCCAGACAACAAACTCTTAGCCAGCGCAAGTTATGATGGTACTATTCTGCTTTGGGATTTGACACCTTATATACCCTAATAATATTCAACAAAGAAGTTATACAAAATCTGAGTTGGATGAAGGTTAAGTTATTAATTCAGTAATTTCTTAACGGGTGATAAATCACCCTACTACGAACCAACTTGTTTGTAGTAGGGCAATTCATTGCCCGTCAATTACCCAAAGTATTATTTAATCTTCATGAAACTCAGACTTTGTATTCGTCGAATCAAGGAATCAACAGTATGAATATCATTTAGACATTCCTGTAAACCGATCCTACCAAGGTGTGGGAACAGGATCTTGAAGGTTCGGAATCGGAATAATTATCTGAATGGATTATATTGTCGTATGATTTGAATATAGTGTAATTCTAATAGATTCCTCTTGACATTCAGCAAATTAAAATCTAAAATTTAGGTGGAGGTAAATATGAAAACATTTTCTATAAGAACTCTTATACAAAATCAACAATCGAAGAATTGGAAGTCAGTTCTTTCATGTATAATGGTCTGTATATTCACAGCATTGGCAGTCGGAGTATTGGACGTAAGTGCTGCTGATTCATTTGGTGATCCATTTGATGGTCAAAAATTAAAAAATGGGAATTGGAAATGGACAAATGAACCACCCAAATGGGACGTTGGTAAAACACGTGAAGGATTCCTATATATTGACAGTGAACCGAATCGCAATCTATGGGCTGGAGACGCATCACACTTTCTTTATCAAGAAACTGATACGGATATGTTTGATGTGGAAACCCAATTTGTAGCAAGATGGGATACTAATTCTGCAGTAAACGGTCTACTGGTAAAAAGTCCCGGTGATAACAATTGGGTTACAATCAAATTCTGGTCTCGCGATGCTGGACCTAAAGGACAGATACAATATCAGACCCGAGAAGCCGGAATGGGACCACCAGATGTACATTGGAAAGATGAATTTGGTGATTTTGGTGATGCACTACTCGCTCTTCGACTCAAAAAAGATGGCGATACCTATACTGCATGGTATAAAACCGAGGAAGATAAAGATTGGATTGATATCGGACAAGGTAATTTCACATTGAATCCACCACTTCAACTCGGTATATACGCCGGAGTTGCCGCCGGTGCAGGTGATCTTGAAGTTGAATACGAATATTTCAGAGATAATATGAACCCCTTCCCTGTTGAACCGGGTGGTAAAGCAACTACTACTTGGGGAGACGTCAAGAGACAATTCTAAGGATGGTATTCACCATGCGTCACAGTTTAATTGTTCTCATCAATCTAATTTTCGTCTCTTCTCTATTTGCTGCACCATTTGTTGATGTAAGTAATCAAGCAGGTGTTACGCAACGTGATACGCCAGTTGACATTGATTCCGGGGCTTGGTTAGGTCCCGGAACTGCAGCTGTAGATTTTGATAACGATTCCTGTTGGATGGATATCTTTGTTATTGGGGATGGTGGTCTACCTAATGCTCTATATCATAATAATGGGGATAACACTTTTCAAGAAATTGCTGAAAGTGCAGGTATTGCAAACACACCTAAAGCAAGGGGATGTGTTTGGTTTGACTATGATAATGACGGTTGGAGAGATCTATACGTAACATGTGATGGTCCAAACTTTCTTTTTGCTAACAATGGAGATTGTACATTTACTGATGTTAGCCAACAAGCGGGGGTTGCTGATGATCTCCATGGGACAAGTATTGCTATCGCTGATTATGACCACGATGGGTGGTTAGATATCTATGTTGCAAACTGGGGACGTCCAGCATCCCTGTTAGTATTTAACCCTGCACCCAGAACCAATCGTTTATATCGAAACCTCGGGGATGGCACATTTGAAGAAGTCGCTCAACCTGCTGGTGTCGCAGATGATGGTATTGCTTGGGGAGCAATCTTCTTTGATTACGATAATGATACTTGGCCAGATTTATTCGTTGCCAACGACCACGGTCCCGATAAACTTTATCGCAATAAGGGAAATGGCACATTTCAGGATGTTTCGAATGAATCTGGTATTGTAACACAGATTAGAGGAAAACCTACTGGGGCGATGGGACTCTGTGTTGGAGATTATGATAACGATACAGACCTTGACCTATTTGTCACAAATTACGATGAGGATTTACTCTGGCGGAACAACGGCGATGGAACATTCTCAAATGTTGCTGAAGAAGTTGGGGTCGCAAATGAAGGTGTTGGATGGTATGCCAGTTTTGTTGATTTTGACATGGATGGAGACAGTGATCTGTATGTGGTCAATGGTGATGTTGATAACTCACAGAAGACCAATGTAAACCGTCTATATGAGAATCATCAAGGACAGTTTGTTGATAAGGCAGAAGCCTATAATCTTGGAGTTAATGCTGTTGCCCGCGGTGCTACTGCTGGAGATTTTGATAACGACGGGGATGTGGATTTTTATATTGTCAATAATACAGGGAACACTTTACTCAAGAACAATGTCAATCCAAGCAATAACCGTATTAAAGTAAGACTTCGTGGTACTGAAAGTAACCGTGATGGAATAGGCGCACGTGTAGAAGTAAAAATAGCCGATCATATTCAAACACAAGAATTAGTTTGTGGAACAGGTTTCTTAGGTAGTGATAGTTTAGAAATGGAATTTGGTTTAGCAAAAGCTAATAGGATTGACTCAATAACGGTGAAATGGCCGTCTGGTATTGTTGATACCTATGGTAGGATGGGGAGTCCCAGTAATATTTCGGTTATTATTTTTACAGAAGGTGAAGCCCGACAACTAATGGTTCCTGTTGAACCGAAAGGAAAAAAATCTATCACTTGGGGAAAAGTGAAAACTGCAGAAGTTTTTCAAAATTATCCAAACCCATTCAACCCTGAAACATGGATTCCATACAAATTAACAGAATCAATGGGTGTAAACATCTCAATCTTTTCACCTTCTGGGGAATTAGTCAGGCAATTTAATCTCGGTAAACAGACGCCAGGTGATAAGATACTATATTGGGATGGTAAAAATAAGGATGGAGAAGGTGTTGCCAGCGGAATCTATTTTTATCAGTTTGAAGCAGGTAAAACCCAGACCATGAGAAAAATGTGGTTAATGAAATAGGTTTCATCTAATACGCAATGGATCAGGAAGACTTTCTTTTCTTAAACTTTGAATTTTGCTTATAAATAATACCATTCTGATAATTAAAGTCTCTTTAATGTAGCACAAACTTTCAGTTTGTGCAGAATTCCAACGAAAAGTCAATTTTTTGGAATAGTATAATAATTCTGGAAAGCGGGTTCTGCTTGAAAAATGTATGAGATGGACAACATATACCTAAGATGGTGGGGTTGCGGCGCGTTCGATGTACGGTTCAAAGACATCAACATCACTTTTGATCCATATCTGTTTAACCAGAACTTAGCAGAAGTTGAACCAATCTACGATTATATCTTTATTTCCCACGAACATTTTGATCATTGCCACCCCGCCACTTTACGTAAGTTATGTAAAGGTAATCGTTTAAAAAAACTCTTTGTAAATCCTGGGTGTATTACCCCCGCACAACCCATTAATGAAAAATATGGTGATGCAGCATTTGAACGCGATCTACCTATCACAAAACATATCCCTTCTGATAAGGTAGAGATCTTATACCCTAAACATCTTAATGCAAGTCAAGGATCACCACGGTCATTTACTGGTACAGAGACATTTGGACTTGATAACATTACAATTGAAACGATAGAAAGTGGAGAAAACCAATCTCCTGACCTGCCAACCAACGGATATCTTGTCTCCCATCTCTCACAAAACATATCAGTCCTTCATACTGGAGACCTACACGAACCATATCCTGCTTTAGAGAATCTTCGCGGGAAAGTTGACTTCCTTGTTCACATGAAACTCGGTCTTGGTAATGGTGTATCACATAGATTAGTTGAGTTAGTAGATTTAATTCGACCTCGATTCATGATTCCGACACACTATCGAACCGATAGAAAATCAGATCCAATTCCAGAAGGACATTGGCCACCAAATGTAACTGACGAAAATGCCTTCATTGAGTCAATCCGAGAGATCGTTGGGAATAAAACACATATACTCCCGTTCACTGCGGGAATTGAGTATGAAGTAAAAATGCCTGAAAAAGAAATTAACTGGAAATGGAACTGGTACAATACCTGGACTATTCCACCTTGGCGTGAAACTAATCAGACCGAATAGTAGTTACTACAATTTAATGATAATTCCGAAAATTTATCGATTTCTTACCTGATCGGAGACCATTCTGTGACATCAAACTCCAGCATACGTGTTGCATTTTACGGATGTGGTAATTTTGCGAAAACTACACGAATTCCGAACCTTTTGCAGATTGACAACGTTAATATCATAGCAGCGTGTGATATTAATAAGCAGACATTAGAAGAAACTGCAGAGCAGTTTAATATTCCTCGGGTATACCACCCAGGTAATGGTGGGGTACATGCAATGCTTACCACTGAGAATTTTGATGTCTTATACTCTATCGTACCAGCGTATGTTCGATCGGATGTTGAGGTAATTGCTGCAGAAAAAGGAATCCATATTTTCAGTGAAAAACCCCAGGCTTTGACTATGAAGGTCGCTAATAGGATAGATAATGCGATACGAAATGCTGGGGTAATAAGTACTGTGGGATTCAGGGAACGGTATCGACCAATTTTCCAAAAAGCGCGTGATTTTTTATCTGACAAAGAAATCATACATGTCCGATTTCAGAGTTTTGGTGGATTACCACCTGTAGCAGGTAGTGAAGCAAAAACGTGGTGGGCAGACCTGGATAAATCTGGTGGACGTGCTTTGGATTGGGGGGTACATGCTACGGACTATTGTCGGTTTATGACCGGATTAAATATCTCTCATTCACAGGCATTCTATTGTGAACGTCCATCGTATTCTACACCGTTATCCTGTATTTTCAATTATCGTTTTGAGAACGGCGCGACGATGAATCTTAACTTTGTTTCTGCAGGTTCAAACCCAAAGAATGAACCATGGTTCACTGTTTACTATGAGGGTGGATGTCTCACAATCTACCAGTATGATCGGATTGAAGTTAATGGGGAGATCTACTACCAAGCTGAAGAATTCAATCCGTGGTTAGAACAGGATAAGACATTTATACGGGCAATCCAATCTGGAAATGCAGATTTATTACAAAGTGATTACAACGATGGCTTATATTCCTTAGCCCCAGTATTAGCTGGTTGGGAATCTGCACGAAAAACTGGAGAATGCATGGATTTGAAAATCTTCATGGAAGATCATTAATATAGTGATTATTCGATATAGTTATAAGTGATATTTTAGGAGGATATACTAATGGACGCAAAATTGAAAAAAATACAAATTACACCGATGAAGTTTAGCAATGATGGTGATGTTCAGAAAGAAGAATTCGCTACATTGACTATTGAAGTTCCGATGGACAGTGCGGGACAACGAGACGCGATAGTCTCTGTCCTACAACTCCTGAGTCGAGAATGGGTCGTCCTGAACGTTGAAGGTAAAAGTCCTGGAGTAGCCGGAACTGCTTAGTGTCATTATGAAGAAAAGTTATCTGTTTACTCCCGGACCTACACCAATACCCCCTGAATCGTTGTTAGCAATGGCGCAACCAATTGACTACCATCGGAGTGCAGATGCTATTGCTTTAATTAAGGATGTCTTAGAGAAGTTAAAGCACGTATTTCAAACCGAGAACGATGTACTGTTTCTAACATCGTCTGGTACTGGAGCCATGGATGGTGCAGTGTCCAATCTCCTTTCATGTGGCGATAAGGTTTTAGTCATCAGAAGTGGAAAATTCGGCGAACGATGGAGTGAAATATGCACCGCTTATGGTGTGGATGTTATACCGATTGATGTTGAATGGGGTAATTCTGTTGCACCTGAAATAGTTGAGGATCATCTCACCTCAAACCCTGAGATTAAGGTTGTATATTCCACACTCTGTGAAACTTCAACAGGAGCTTTACATGATATACAAACACTTGCACAGATAACACAATCAACTCCGACTCTTCTTGTTGTTGATGCTGTTAGCGCGTTGGGGGCTGATGACCTACAGATGGATAATTGGGGGATAGATGTTGTTGTCTCCTGCTCTCAAAAAGGTCTGATGACCTCACCAGGTTTGGCATTTGCAGCACTCAATAGTCGGGCGTGGGATGCAGTGGAAAATTCTAATTTACCAAAATACTATTTTGATTTTCGTAAAGCACATAAGAATGGGTTAGAAGGATCGGTACCATATACTCCAGCGATTACTCTACTAACCGCTTTGCAATGTGCCCTAAATCGAATTTATGAAGAGGGTATCCACAACGCCATTGCGCGTCATCAACAAATGGCATGTGCAACCCGGAGGGCTATCAAAGCAATTGGATTACCGCTGTTTGCATCATCTCCAGCAAATACATTAACATCAATTCACCTTCCAGAAGAAATTGACGGGAAGGCTTTTGTGAAAATGATGCGTGAAGAATATGGTATTACTTATGCCGGGGGACAAGGTGAATTAAGTGGTAAGATCGTTCGAATTGCTCATTTGGGTTGGATGAATGAGAACGATGTAATTGTTGCTATTTCATCTTTTGAAAGAGGTTTAACAAAAATCGGATATGATATTTCACTTGGCGCAGGTGTCGCCGCTGCCCAAGAAGTTTTCACTGAATAATATTACCAAAAATACAATGGAGACGATCAATTGAGAAAATGTATGATTCTTCTCAACTGATGTTCCAATATGTCTGAAACTACACTTTTTGATGCATCCTATGAAGAACGAAAGAAACCCTTATTAAAGCAAACTTTAGCACGGATACTACCTATCTATAGTAAATCTGAATTAAATGCTTTACGGATCGATAGTATAAGTCGTGAAGGGTTATCACAACGTTCCGGTCGTGGTTTTGTCAATAGAGATATTCTTGAAACGATTCTCGGTAATCTCTTAGAATGTGTCGCGCCAGGATCACATAACATTCCCCACCTTCAAAATCAGAAACATGGTCTCTCAGAAGCAATCGAAGAAGTTGTAGACCAGTTATATGCTATGGTGACACAGTCATTTATCGCTGTTACCGACGAAACCGATCTTGAAATTGCACTTGAAACTGTTTTTTCACTACTGTGGGAACTTCCTCGACTAAAAAGTCGTGCACTCTGGAATCGTTTCTCATCTCTCAAAGATCCAGCTGTTTGGGATGCTTATCTTCTACATAACGGTATTTCACGTGAAAAAATCGCTGCTATTGATTTTAGATCGCAAATTGATAATGCCATTAAGGAACGCACATTCGATCCATACAAGGATTTTCTGGCAAGTTTAAATCTTGCTTCTGTATTGGAATATCAACTCCAACTCGTTGTCAGCACTTATCCCGGCTGGCGGGTTTTATTCTACCATGATGTGGCATATGCCCTGACGCGCAGTGGGACACCCGAAGACAGCTCAGACTTAAACCGAGTTCCTGTACCTCTCCTTCCACGGGCAATCGCTGAACTGGGGGGTCGATATTACCAAGCAGATTTGCATCCTGAAACAGAGATAGGGGATGCAAATTTATTAGAACATCCACATAGAGGCGTTACCACTGGACAAACAGGTATTATTGGCTCTGGATGCGTGATATATCCATGTACACTTGGTGGATTAAGTGTGAAAGTTAAACAACGCCACCCTGTCATCGGAGATTTTGTTGAAATTGGCACAGATACCAGTCTACTCGGTCCGGTACAAATTGCCGACTACACGACAATTGGTACAAATACTGAGATCTACGGTTTTGTCGAAATTGACCAAAAATGTCGTATCGGATCGTCGGTCGTAATTGGAACAATCCGCGGAGCATCCGACCATCCCGGTCAGATTGTGATTGGGGACGAGGTGCGCATTGGTGATGGGACAGTTATCGAAAACACCTCAGAAATGGATCTAATTATCCCCACTCGTGCACAAATTCCTGCAAGAAGTCATGTTGCCAACGACGGTTTTGGCTTTCCCCGATATATAACCTAACTATATTCAATTCATAGCTCAACAGAACTGAATATCATCTCCGATAAGACATTGGAATATCGCTTTTATGAAAAAAATAGAACGCGCACTCATCAGCACATACGACAAGACAGATCTATTGGATTTAGCAAATACTTTGGTTAATTGTGGTGTGGAAATTTTATCAACTGGAGGGACAGCAAGACATCTACGTGATGGTGGGGTTGAAATCGTTGATGTTTCTGATTACACAAGTTTTCCAGAAATGTTAGATGGGAGGGTAAAAACACTACATCCTAAAATCCATGGTGGCTTACTTGCACAATGGGATAACTCAGAACATGTGGAACAAACAAAGGCTAATAAAATAAAACCTATAGATATGGTAATATGCAACCTATACCCTTTTGAAGCTACAATTGCCAAACCTGATGTTACACTTGAAGAAGCAATTGAGAATATTGACATTGGTGGTCCGACGATGATACGGGCTGCAGCAAAGAATTACCGCCATGTTGCTGTCTTGACAGATCCAACTCAATACGCTGACATAGTCTCAGAATTGAATACCAATGATGGTTGTATTTCTGATGAAAGACGATTCGAATTGGCAACATCAGCCTTCCTACATACTGCACACTATGATAGTGCAATTTCAAACTACCTTACAAATTTATATTCTGATGAAGAATTCAAGAGTCAGTTAACCTTACATTTCCAAAAAGCAGATTCTCTCAGATATGGTGAGAACCCCCATCAGGATGCTGCTTTCTACAAAACAGATACGAAACCCTCACCTTGTGCAGCGTGGGCAAAACAACTCAACGGACCAGCGTTATCATATAATAATATCCTTGATTTGGATGCAGCGTTAGAAATCGTCAAAGATTTCAATACACCAACCTGTGCCATTATAAAACATAATAATCCATGTGGACTTGCTACAGCCGAGAATCTTCAGGATGCTTTTATAAGAGCACTTGATTGCGATAGGACATCTGCATTCGGTTCAATTGTCGGTTTAAATCGTAAAGTAACAGTCCAAACAGCAAACACAATACGAGATGCAGCAAAATCTGGAGTGAAGATTGAGGCTGTCATTGCACCGAGTTATACAGAGAAAGCATTGAATGCATTATCACGGGTTGAAAGTCGACGTATCCTTGAAACTGGTTCATTGTCAAATGCTGAACCAGTCATGCAAATGCGTCATATCAATGGCGGTGTTCTTGTTCAAGAACAGGATGCACACAATATTGATAAGAGTGATTTGAAGGTTGTCACTAAACGCGAACCTACTGAACAAGAGATAGAGTCCTTGCTTTTCTCTTGGAAAGCTTGCAAACATGTCAAATCCAACTGCATTCTCCTTGCCCAGGGTACGCAAACTGTCAGTATCGGGGCGGGACAGATGAGCCGTGTAGATGCTGCAATTATCGCTGTCCGAAAAGCGAATGAAAAAGCCAAAGACACAGTCTTAGCTTCAGATGCTTTCTTCCCATTTCCTGATGGTGTAGAGATTGCTGGCGATGCTGGTATCAAGGCAATTATTCAACCGGGTGGATCAGTGAATGATGAATCTGTAATTGAAACTGCAAATAAATACGGTATAGCAATGGTATTTACAGGAATCAGACATTTCAGACACTAATTTAACATTCAACTAAGGGTTGATTCCAAGGTGTCAGCTGTATCATAAAATACAAGTATCACTTACTAAATTGATACATAAATTACCAGAGTATTGAATACATTTGGGTGTGTAAACTTTTTGTCACTTCACTACAGTTTATCTCATAATTGCAAATCGCTATACCGATATAATTCCTCTTCGTAGGGGCGGGGTCTCCCCGCCCGATATTTGTATCGCAATCTTCCAGATTGCCTCTTGCGGTGTAGCCAAACTAACAGTTTATGCTACAAAATAGAAGCATATAGTGACAAATTATTTACACACCCAATACATTTCTGCCAATTGTGTCATTCACTATCTTGTGATATACTAATATCAATTGGAGATACATGACGAAAACTTATACATTTAATGTCGTATTAGAAAAAGATAAATGGCCTGATGAACCAGAAGATAAGGCTATCTGGCGAGATGTATATACCTGTACTTGAACATCAGGGAGCAGCGAGTTGGGGATATACACAAAAAGAGGCCATTAAGAACTTACAGGATGCCGTTGACCTGCTGATTGAATCATTAATAATAGAATCTGGAGAATTGATTTAAAGATGTCAATTCTTGATTTAATGCAAATCAACATACTCGTTAACATCACTCATTGCAGTCCATCCAAGCTAATAAACCTAAAAAGGCAAGGGAACAAATTGTCTAATTCAAACCCAGGAACTGATAATTGCCTACCACATTTTCTATCCCTCCTACAATAATTACAGGTGCAGGGTCATCTAAAGAAGTTGGTAAACAAGCCAAACGACTTGGGGCATCAAAAGTCTTAATCGTAACAGATCCGGGAATTGTCGAACTCGGATATGTTGACCAGATAGTCAACAATCTTCACAATACCAATATAGCCACCACTATTTTTTCAGATGTTATTCCAGATCCAACACTACAAAATGTGAAAGATGGATTAAAACAATATAATTCTAAAAATGCAGACTTGATTGTCAGTATCGGCGGAGGAAGTGCAATTGACTGCGGTAAAGGCATTGCAATGAAGCTAACCAATGATGGTGATTTTGCTGAATACATGGGTGTTGATAGAATTCCCAATCCATGTGCTCCCCTAATTGCCATTCCAACCACCGCAGGCACCGGTAGTGAAGTCACCAAAGTCACAGTTATCACTGACACCGAACGGAATGTAAAAATGATGTTGAGTAGTGCTTGTCTATTGGCTTCTGTGGCAATCGTCGATCCATTACTATCGCTGACAACACCATCTCATCTGACTGCAGCTGTCGGTGTTGATGCCTTAACACACGCCATAGAAGCATATATCTCCAAACGTGCGCAGCCTCTAACCGATACATTAGTACTGAATGCAATCGAATTGATTTCTGGATCACTTCGACAAGCATGGGCAGATGGTGAAAATATTGACGCTCGGACAGATATGATGCTCGGGGCATCTATTGCTGGAATGGCATTTAGCAATTCATCAGTTGCATTAGTTCATGGTATGTCCCGACCTATTGGGGCATATTTCCATATACACCATGGTCTCTCAAATGCTGTCCTCCTTCTGGATGTGATGGAATTTAGCATTTCTGGTGCACCAAAACGTTATGCAGATATTGCAAAAGCTATGGGTGAACAGATTGATGGTTTATCACCTATGAAACAAGCTGATGCAGCTATCACTGCGGTGGAACGACTTGTTAATGATATACAAATGCCAAGACTTGGAGAAATCGGGATTGATAAAACTGATTTCGATAAGGTTGTTGAAAAAATGGCAGCAGATGCTATTGCCAGTGGTAGTCCAGCAAACAATCCAAGACAGGCTACACAAAAGGAAATTATACAACTCTATAACAGGTGTTTTGCACAACGATAGGTATATGACAATAATGTATATAAATAAAATTAGAAATCAACTCTTAAGACATCCGAAAATTACATCACTTGTTACATTAACACTGTTATTATGGTTCCCACTTATTGGCTGCAATTCATCAAAATTTCTAATTAATGAAAATGCAAAACCAATCTATTATGGAACAATTGATAATATTGACCAAGTGTATGACGGGGACACTATTCAAGATGTCTCTATCCTAATATATCCTATCTTACATAAGAAATCAGATATTAGTTGCATTCCTTTGATTATATGGCCAGGTATTGAAAGCCGACAAGATGGAATATACAGCCTGACGAACATAAGAATAGCAGGTATAGACACACCCGAAAAAAGACCACGAAAAGCAGGTCGAACCGAAGCCTCTTTACAAAGAGAGAAGGACCGTGCCGCAGCAGCAACAAACTTCCTTAAACAGCTAATCTTGGACAATAAAAAAGAAAACGGAGAACTTGGATTCTATATTCAGAATCCTGGGTTTGGCACGTATGCTGGCAGAATTATTGCTGATCTATTCTTCTTGCATGATGACAAAATCATTAATATTGCAGATGAATTGTTAAACAGCGGACATGCTGTGGAATATGATGGTGGTACAAAAACACGTGACTGGGGTGCAAAATAGTCATTTATCAGTCAGTGTATCTCATATAGAACATTAAACTATTGGATAGTCCACGCTAATTTTGTGAGTAGTTGTCTTCTGTAGGAGCGACCTCCTGGTCGCTATATGATTTATTGATACATATAATTTTAGGATGGACAGTCTACTATGACATCCACACCGATCATTGAATTGCGCAACATCAATAAAAGGTTTGGACAAGTTCAAGCCAACCAAGATGTAGATTTTACACTCCTTCGTGGTGAAATACACGCTATCGTTGGGGAAAACGGTGCTGGTAAATCAACATTGATGAAGATTCTCTACGGGCTTTATCAACCAGATTCAGGTTCTATAGTTTTTGATAGTAAGAAGGTGACTATACCCACACCTAAACAAGCAATGCGATTAGGTGTGGGAATGATACAACAACATTTCACGCTTATCCCTGTGTTTACCGCTCTTCAGAACATCATATTAGGAAAAGAAAAACAGAAATATGGTACATTCATCGACTATGAAAAAGCTGAATCAGATATTGCTCAACTTATGACGCAGCTTGGGTTAAATGTTCCATTGCACACCCCAATTGAATCCTTACCTATCGGGGCACAACAACATACAGAAATTCTTAAAGTACTCTACCATGGAGCTGAAATACTTATTATGGATGAACCTACTGCTGTCCTCGCACCTCAAGAGGTAGAAGGTTTGTTTAATTGTATGCTTGGACTCAAAAGTAAAGGGAATAGTATTATCATAATTTCGCATAAACTTGATGAAGTCATGTCTATATCGGATTCTGTTACTGTAATGCGTCGAGGAAAAATGGTGGGATCTTACGATACTGATGAAATAGATGTGAACCAATTAGCAGAGTTAATACTTGGTGAACCGGTCATTCAAACCCCATTCGAAAGAAAGCAAATAAAGGATAAGAAACCTATTCTTCGTATGGAAAATGTATCTGTCGCATCTAATTCTGAAAAACCATCTCTCTCTGATATCAGCTTAGAAGTATTTCCTGGGGAAATAGTAGGAATAGCGGGTGTTGAAGGAAATGGTCAAAATGAACTTGTTGAAATCATATCCGGATTAACCCATGTCGATTCTGGTGTAATTACCTTAAATGGTGAGTCTATCACTAATTGTTCGACAACAGAATTACGACAGAAGAATATCGTGCACCTACCCGCCGATAGACACCGTCATGGGATAAGTCTTAATTCTCGGATTGATGAGAATTTCATTATTGGAAAACATCGCAACCGATTATTCTCTCGTAATGAAATACTCCAAATGAAAAACATTGACCAGTTTTCAAGGAATGCATTGCACAAGTATCAAATTCGTATTGGAGAAATATCTGATCCAATTAAAACACTATCTGGTGGTAATCAACAGAAGGTAGTTGTTGCGCGAGAATTATATGGTGATCCAACTTTGGTGATTGCTGCACATCCAACACGTGGGTTAGACATACATGCTGCAAGATTCGTTCACTCACGACTTATACATACACGGAACCGCGCAAAAGGGGTTATACTTGTCTCATCTGAACTGGACGAACTAATACTTCTTAGTGATAGAATCGTTGTCATGTATAATGGGAGATTTGTCGGCACAGTCATACCTACCTTTGATGACAATAGTAATGAACTTCAAGATGTAGAAAAACAAAAACTGGGGGCTCTAATGCTTGGACTCGCTATTGAAGAATAACTAATTCACAGAATACATACAAATAGGATTATAGGATTTATTATGATAATTGATTCTCACACACATGCATGGCCACGTTGGCCCTACCAACCACCTGTGCCAGATGATAATAGTAGAGGAATGGTTGAGCAACTCTTACATGAAATGGATAGAAACAGTGTGGATAAGGCCGTTTTGATATGTGCGCGTATAGAGCGGAATCCTGATAATAATGATTATGCTGCCAAGTGTGTTACCACTTATCCTGATCGTCTCATTCAGTTCGCAGATGTTGATTGTTCATGGACGGATACATATCATACTGATGGTGCTGCAGAACGACTCAAATCTGCAGCAGAGAAATATAAACTTAAAGGATATACTCATTATCTTAGAGGTGAAGATAACGGGGAATGGTTTTTCTCTGAAGAGGGGCAACGTTTCTTTGAAACAACGGCTGAATTAGGATTGATTGCAAGTATAGCCTTGGGAACTCAGCATCATGCCCCACTACGGAAACTCGCATCACAATTTCCCTCTGTACCCTTCTTATTTCACCACATGGCAGGGGCAAAAGCAGGCGAAGAACATCCATATCCCAAACTCAAAGAAGTATTGACTTCAGCAGAAATACCAAATATCCACATTAAAATGTCAGGATTTGCTTATGTTTCTCAAGTGTCTTGGGATTATCCTTTCTCTGATACACACTGGATTGTTCGTACACTATATGAACATTTCGGTCCTGGACGTCTCTGTTGGGGTTCAGATTATCCGGTTGTTCGTAATTTTATGACCTATCAACACTCTCTTGAAGCCTTCCGCACACACTGCACTTTCATCCCAGAAGCAGATAAAGAAGAGATCTTGGGAGGTACACTCAACAGATTATTATCCGAAGTAGGAAAGTAATTCAAACTTAAACAAGGTATTAGATCACCATGTAACATTATGTAATAAGCACAAGCAAAAGTATCTTAATACTGAATAACTCTAAGAAAACTTGATTTTTAACTTACGCATCAGGTATAATTGGCACAATAGGTTATAATGGTACTAATTCAGCAAACGAGAATCTGATATGGAGGAGATATACAAATGAAAAGGATCATTGTTCTATCCACTTTACTCTTAATCGCAATTGCAACCATTGCTTTTGCAACAGACACAACGGATATTCAAGGTGAGTATATTGAAGCACGATCAGCAAGTGTATATGTTGGCGCATGCCACTTCGGTGCTGAATATGTCGAGGGTGGAAAAGAAGCAACTATGGTATGGAACATCCAACAAGGGAACTGGAATGGAGTATCTCTTGATGGATTAACAGTCGTTGCTGTTGTCAGTGCAAAAGAGAATTTAGCTGTTGATTTTGAAACACGAAAGAGTGTGTTGTACATAGACACAAAAACAACCCCAGTACAACAAGCAGCACTCAAGGATATGTTGACAACTAAACGGGAAAAAGAACTCGGAACTATCGTAGCAACTAAAACCGCACCCATAAACTTTTCAAAGAAGGGTACAAAATACAATGTAGAAGTTGGTAAGGTTCTAACACTTGCTGTAAACCGGTATCCCTGTGTCCATTGCACACAACCTCATCAAATTTGGTATAAACCGTTGGTCGCATTAGACAATCCTATTGTTGGAAAGTCGATAGTATATCGTTATAAAGACACTTATCTTACCACAAATTGGCAACAAGGTGAGGCAACCAATAATGTTTTTGTAGGTAGTTTTAGCATGTAAACAGAATGTCTGTAGTTATCCAAAAGTATCCTCGGACATTCTCTAAGGGAGTTAATTGTGGTTTACTAAACTTATTCCATAATTCACTCCTTTTCTTTTTTATCAGCAGATAAACTCATTGTAGGATTGGATTCCGATTCTTACATTCTGTAGGAGGGGATTCCGATCCCCGATTCTTATATTATGAACACTAATTCACAGAAGTTTAGTTTAACCGAAGAAGAACGGTCATCGTGGGAGGAAAATGGATACTTTCTCCGATATTGTGTCTTTACAAAAGAAGAAAACGACATATTAGCGAAAATCGCTGATGATATCGTTAACAGAAAACGAAGTTTTCCAGAATATCACATCTTTGAAAACGCTTTAGTCAGAGATGGAAAAGCTGATGCCGAAGGCATCTATGCAATACACAATATCCAATATGTAAGTTGTAATTGTCGTGAATTCCTTGATCGTACCAGGGATCCTCGTCTAACAGATCCTGCAGCTGACATACTTGGTCCGGATCTACTTGGACTCAATAATCTATATATTTGGAAACCACCGAAAATAGGATTAGGTTTTCCTTGGCATCAAGATAAATGGTATTTCAACCATCAATATAAAACAGGTACCACAGTAGCAACTTGGACTGCGATAGACGATGCTGATGAAGAAAACGGGTGTTTATATGTCATACCAGGTAGCCATAAACATGGTGTAAAAGACCATAATGAACTGGAAGGATCTCAACAAGGTGAATTCAGACAAGCAGAGGGAGCAAGAGATGAGGACGGTATTCCAATAGAAGTTCCCGCCGGTTCAGTAATATGGTTTAATAGTCAAGTACTACACAAAAGCACTGATAATCACAGTTCACGTTTTCGACGGGCTAATGTAGCACACTATATCAACGCAAAAGCTGAATGGACAAGACCTGAAGCTGTAAACAAAAAACGACCTCCAATGTGGATTCGAGGTAAGACATATCCAGGCATGGGAGATGAAGTACAGAATGATATCATCCCAATCATAGAATCCGATTGAGTGAGGATGACTCATTATATATCTGGTTATATTACCGAATATATCTTATTCTATGGTCTTTATTCAAAGTTCAATAGGGACGAATTGTTTATAAATGTAATCTTAATAGTATAATCTGCTTATATATCATACAGGTGAATTGTGGAACAAGATATATCCTGTGAAGATAGAAAATACAAATTAACACCAGAAGAAAAGATCTCATGGGAAGAAAATGGATATTTCATCCGCTACAATGTCTTTACAAAAGATGAAAACGACAACTTAAGGCAAATCGCTGATGAAATAGTTGAAGGCAAACGACCTTTTCCCACCAAAGGCATACACAAAAACGCATTAGTAATTGATGGTAAAGTTGAAGCATCAGGTATCTATGCTATGCACTGTATTCATCACATAAATAAACATTCACCTGAATTTCTATCCCGTACTCGTGACCCGCGCCTTACAGATCCTATTGTTGACTTAATTGGACCAGATATTCTCGGATTAAACAATCTTTATATCTGGAAACCTCCAAGAATCGGTTTAGGATTCCCTTGGCATCAAGATAAATGGTATTTTAACAATCAGTATATCACTACCAAGACTGTAGGAACATGGACTGCTATTGACGATTCGGATATCGAAAATGGATGTCTATATGTTGTCCCTGGAAGTCATAAAAATGGAGTTCATGAACATATTAATCTTGAAGGGTCACAACAAAATGAATTTAAATATGCCATCGGTGCTAAAGACGAAGACGGAATGGCAGTAGAAGTTCGGGCAGGAAGTGTCATATTTTTCAACAATCAGATTTTGCATAAGAGTACGGATAATCATAGTGAACGTTTCCGTAGGTGTAATGTCGCTCATTATATCTGTGCTCACTCCTGTAGGGTGGAAAATCTCAAAAATAAACGGGCAGTAATGTGGGTTAGAGGTGATACATACTCTCAAAAGATGGAACCTGTTCATCATGATGTTCTACCTCTGACAGAAGAATAGGAGTTTAGGTGAAATGTCTATTGTAGAAAGAGAATTTGCATTATCAGTTGATGAACAATCCTCTTGGGAAGAAAATGGGTATATCCTACGTTATGATGTATTTTCAAAAAATGAGAATGATGTCTTACGACGTATCGCAGATAAAATCGCTGAAGGGAAACGTCCATTTCCATCAGCAAACATCAATCAGAATGCATTGGTGATAGATGGAAAGGTAGACGAAACTGGCATCCATGCAATGCATAAGATACATCATGTCAGTTGTTATTGTCCCGAATTCCTTTCACGCGTTCGGGATCC
Source organism: uncultured bacterium (assembly GCA_964652195.1). Taxonomy (GTDB): domain Bacteria; phylum Poribacteria; class WGA-4E; order WGA-4E; family WGA-3G; genus MSPOR6. The sequence continues at coordinate 20,768 of CAZZBB010000091.1, forward strand.
CCGTCTCACAGACCCTATTGTTGACCTTCTCGGACCTGATCTTCTCGGGCTAAACAATCTATATATTTGGAAAGCGCCGAAGATTGGATTAGGGTTTCCATGGCATCAGGATAAGTGGTATTTTAACCACCAATACAAGACAAAAATGACTGTGGGAACATGGACTGCTATTGATCCTGCAGATAAAGACAATGGTTGTCTTTATGTTATCCCCGGTAGTCACAAACACGGGATCTATGAACATGCGGATCTTGAAGGTTCACAACAGAGCGAATTTAAACTGGCACAAGGAGTGAAGGATGAAGATGGGGTTGCAATTGAAGTTCCTCCGGGTGGTGTAGTTTGGTTTAATAACCAAATTCTCCATAAAAGTACTGATAATCATAGCCTTCGTTTCAGACGTGCCAATGTTGCACATTATATAAGTGCAAAAGCAGAGCGGATACCGAAAAAGAATCCCAAGTTTATTCGTCCCGCAATGTGGATTCGGGGAAAAATATATCCAAACAGGATGGATCCTGTATATCGTGATGTATTACCCATCCCAGAATCATCTGAATAATGGATTTTATCTCATAAGGTAAAATCATACAAAACAATTAGAAAATTAGAATATAGGAACAATTATGGATTCTAATACATCACAAGAAACTATATATGGCATGACTTCAGAGGAACTTTCCTTTTGGAATGAGAACGGTTATCTTGTCCGTTACGATGTTTTCAACAATGATGAAAACGACTTACTACGACAAGTTGCTGAAGATGTTGTTGATGGAAAACGCTCCTTTCCATTTGCACATATCGACCAAAATGCATTGGTTAGGGACGGAAAGATAGAAGAACAGGGCATCTATGCAATGCACAAAATACATCATCCAAGTTGTTTCTGTCCCGAATTTCTCAATCGTGTAAGAGACCCGCGTTTAACAGATCCAATTGTTGATATTTTCGGTCCAGATATTCTGGGTATTAATAATCTATTTATTTGGAAGGCACCAAAAATCGGATTAGGATTCCCTTGGCATCAGGATAAGTTCTACTTTAGAAATAGGTTTGATACGGAGACAACTGTTGGTACCTGGACAGCAATTGATGCTGCAGATATTGACAACGGTTGTTTGTATGTTGTACCCGGTAGTCATAAACATGATATACATGAACACGATGATCTTGAAGGTTCCCAACAACGAGAGTTTAAATTAGCACGGGATGTTAAAGATGTAGATGGAATTGCTGTTGAAGTTCCTTCCGGTGGTGTAATTTGGTTTCATAGTCACCTCCTTCATAAGAGTACAGATAACCATAGTCTGCGTTTTCGTCGCAGCTATGTTTCCCATTACTTGAGTGCACAAGCAAAATGGGCAAAGCACGATGGATCTTACAAAGGTCAACCCATCATGTGGATTCGAGGTGAAACCTATCCAGATAGAGTTCATGAGGTACATCATGATGTGATACCAATACCGGATCAAGAATAATCTGCTTCTTGAACGAGACTGCAAACCAATCTACATATCCGTAATGATCTAATGGAAACACATACTTTACTTTCAAAAAAATCGCAAATTGGAGTCTTTCTATGAGGTTATACTACATTACTCTACTTTTTACAATAATTTTCATTCTGTTTGGGTGTAAAATGATTGAAGATCGTTGGGATAATTTCATAAATATTCAAAAATCGTTAGGGTATGAAGTTTTAAGTATTGAAGCATCAGAAACGTGGATAAAAGAACATAGTGATGAGATAAGTCTCCCAAATAAAATTGAATTTGGTAAACCACATCAATTGCAGGATATCGGTTTTGCACCCTATAGTATTATGATAGCTGTTGATATGAATAATAAATACCGCGTTATTGCCAGGGAATTACCGCCTGATAAAACGCTTTTGAAAGTCGGTGATACACTATTACCGTTTACACCTTTTATGTTCAGCAGAAGAACGTGTACAAGTACTAAGGAAAATGCACAAATTGAAATTGACTGGAAAAACGAAATTAATACTTACGTTTTTGAAGCGAAAGAAACAATCGTTCAGCCTATTTTAGATAAGGTATCAGAAATGAAGGTTCGCATTAAACCATCTGTTTATGAAGTTTTAGACCTTTATAACTTTAAATGTACCACTTACATGTCTCCAAATGGTGCCACTATTTCATATAATGGTAAGGGGATTATCACTAAAATCGAGGGATCTGTCTTTCAAAGGATCTTCGACTTTACGGAAATTGCAACATCGCTTATTGAATGATATTCGTTAATTACAATACCTTCGCCAATAAAACTTGAATAAAAAGGGTCTCTGCCCAAAGTTAAAAATATCAACATAACTTGGAAAGGACAAACACCCATGCCAGATATTAGAGCATTATTTACTGTACTTAATCCATTATAATTAATCATCATCCCGTTCATTAAGTAACTCACCGCGTGCCAAACGTTCAGCGTTCTCAGTAGACCATAAAATATTCTTCATCAGTTTCTGTGCGGTAATATATCTCGTCGCAGCCAACATATGCATCCTTTTCTCCTCTGCATCCTCTGTCAGATCGTAATGACGGAACGCCACTTCCAACACCTGAAACATATGTAGTTCCGCATCTTCCCTGAGTAGGATATGTGATAATGTTTGCTTTAATGCACGAATGTCATATCCCTCTTCAAGATATTGGTTTACCAAGATTTCTGCTTCAAACACTTTTTGAAAATCGGCGAACTCTTGGAGTCTATCTAACATCTGTTTTTGAGTATCGTAAGTTTCATCAAGTCTTTGTCCAGGTCTGGGTATCCGTGCAGCCGGCATATTCAACCATCGTAAGTATGCGAGAAAGACAACCCCGTGGAAAATACCACGTAGCAGATTGGCACTCGGAGCATATCCAAAAGCTTGATAAAGTCCATGTGCATAAGAATAAATATTCGCGACATCATGCCAATCACCTTCGTTCTTTAGATGGAAACGCGCAGTACGAATAGCGGAAGCATAAGTCATTGACCGACAAATATCTCTTGGATCTACACCTGCACGGAGTTTTTCTTCTACAACTTTAACCGTTGGTTCAAACTCATCGGCAAGTAAAATCTGTGTGAAGTCAGAAATATCAAGATCAGATTGGTTGTTTTGGTTATCATCCCAGATACTATCTAATCTTTTAAATACAGGTTCTAAAACTGGGACAGCATCTGCCCATCGGGATGTCTCTTCATGACGAGTTCGTCCCACTAAATCAACTACTATAGGACGTAAAATCTCATAGGCACCATCCCATTCAATGTAATCTAATGCTTCAAACATTTTGTTTGCAAAATCAAGTGCATGTCCATCCCCAGTGAAATAGTAATCGGTAGCAGCTGTATATATGAAATCAGCAATCACCGATTTATCATACTCACGATCTTTTAAAGTTAACAAGATCCGTTCGGCAGCCCCCGAGTGCCTTTTTTCCACAAAATAGCGAAACCATCGTAACAATGTATCAAGATCATGTGCTTCAGTCATACGGGGAAATGGTGCACGATATGGTCGGGCACTTCCAGTCGTTCGACGACTAATCTGAGCTAAACCATGTACCAGAAAAAGGTTATGGTCTTTTGTATCCACATCATCCCATAAGTTGGCTGCAATGGTAAGGATGGTAACGCCTGATGACCAACCATCACTACTCTTATGTGCTCCATAATGAAGCCCTTGTTGGATAATCTCATTTGGCGTTGCTCCTGCATCTCTAAGGGCAGTGACAGCTTTTGCGATGAAGAATGTACTTCGATCTTTAAGTCCACGTTCAAGAGCACGTTTACCTTGATCTATCACACGACGTTTTGCTGCTTCCCGTTCGCCTTTTGCTAAACCTACATATAAAAAGCCATCATCACGCATCTCAACAGGAAAAGCTTTTAGATCATCTCCAGATGCTAAGAAACACCCACCTGACTTTAGATCAAATTCCCAATGATGCCAATGACAAATCAACACACCATCACGGATACTCCCTTGCGACATAGGATATCCCATATGTGGACATCTGTTATCAACGGCGTAGTACTTATCCTGATACTTGAAAACGGCAAGATGCGTTCCATTAATATGGAAGGGCTTCCCTTCAAGGTCGTCAAAACTATCAGCGGTACAGAGTTGATGATAAACCAGTTCTGCATCTTCTGCTACATCTATTGGCAAATCTTCTATATTTATAGAACCAGTCGTTGTTTCTTGAGAACTAAGGGGTGAAGAACGCATAATTTACCTCCGCAAGAATTATTCTTATCGTAATTATCTATTGTTATATGCACATGTTGGATTGCTTGAATTTATAGGAAATGCGATGTGAAATTTATGATACCATTTTTTCATAATGTTGACAATAGTTCTGAGTAGATTTAAAAAGATTTGCCCTGTTATCTCAGCATAACTTACAATACAGTTGATACTTTTATAGAATATTTTATTCAAACATAAAAGAAATTCATAAGAAAATATGTAAATTACTTCTTACTGATTAATGCTATAATTCTCGGAAATGTTGCTATTAATAATTACTTTATTCCAATACAATAGACTCTATGCAGAATAATTCCATTACTGCAATTATAGTGAACATTGAAAATAATAACACA
>CAZZBB010000092.1:0-33784 GCA_964652195.1 uncultured bacterium
TTACCCAACTCTTACCAAAATCAATACACGCGGTAACATCTGCTGGTTTTGAGTTGAAAGTTTATTTATTCATTATTGCTACAAATATAAAAATGCTATTTGGATATAGGTAGCAACTTGGGTTAACTATAGTAAAGTTAATAATTAATGAGACATGAGTATTTTCAAAATAGAATGAACATCCCACGCTTTGTTATAAACGGTTATACTTCCTGATCTAACACTTATTCAATTAATCCGAACTTTTGGCATTCCTGACGCAACTTCTGTTCTACTTTTCTTGCCAATTGACTGATTCGTGGTGGACTAAGTTCTAACAACTTAGCAATATCACAATTTGACATATCCTCACGAATGCAGGTGAAAACCTGTTGCTCACGGTGAGTCAGTGCTTCAAGGAGTTGAGGTAGGACTTTCTCAAAATTGGCAACGGATATCTCCCAAATGAGTCTATCCACAAAACATTCGGCATCGGCATCAGGTGTATTTAAAATAAGGTCTATATCTCCCTCGTCTTCGGCATTTAGTTCCCCGTTGGTATCTGAATCCATATAGGAATCGGGGCATTCACGTGCATAGTGTTTGAGTTCTTTGTGCTTCGCATTTATCAAATTCCCGCAAATCTTTGGTCGGATGAAAGTTCCAAAACTGGCACCACTTTCATGTGTAGGATTGAACGCAGGTCCTTTTTCTATGAGCTTTCCGGAAGCAATTTGTATCAAATCGTCTCGAAACGCAGAGCGCGATGGTGGCTCAAGTGCGATACAACTTGCACACCGACCCAAATCAGGTAAAAGACCGGTAATTGTCGCGTTGTCCGGTTGGAATTCACCCTTATGTGAGTAAGATGGACATTTTGCCTCTGTCAATTGACATTTCAATTTCATGAGAGCCCTCCCTTTCAAGCGTCTGTTCCCTTAGACTTCTTTTAACCTTAATATCAACTTTAAACAGAAAAAGTTAATAGCAAATTGCAGATTTTTTTCTATTTTATGCATTTTTAGGATAATAGATAAGGTTTCTACCATCAAAGAGGTTTCTGCATTAAAGTTTTTTAATCAGTTTTATATCTGCTCCCTGGTAAAGAGGTATTGAAAGTATCACAAATAAAATTTTAGGCAATATTAAATAATTATAGTAAAGTTAAGAATTAATGAGACATTTCACCGTTGACGTAGACCACCCAGCGAGGGGTAAGGTCCCCTCACCCGTTGAGGAGTGTCTTATTAATTCCAAAGTTAACTATAAATCAATTGATTAGGACATCAGTAGTTGTAAGATTTTGATTGACATGGTCCTTAATCAACGATATACGATCCCTTCATAATGCAAGACACAGATAGATTTGGAAAAGGTGCATAATTTAAATTTGTTTTGCATTATTTAACATAAAGACCTGTGTTAGTTAACATTTAGTATGTTTGTGTTTTACATATTGCCTTTTTGCGTTTATTTCCATTAGTTTTCAAGTGCTTGTTAGTCTCAAATGTAGGATGGAACTCCGATTCCCGATTACAATGGGTCACGATACGGAGATCGCTCTTACAGAATATGGGTATTTCAGAAAACAAACAATACAATCAGGTAAATAACACAAGTCGTTAGTGTTATATATATATATATTAATATCGCTTGTGATACGATATTCTTTAGTTTTTTTTGGAGAAGGGACAGACAAACATTATTAAAAAAGCAAGTATCTTATACCATTCCTAAGAATGTTTATCTCATGAACAGTTGCTTAGCAAGTTTTGAAATAAGGCACAAACTGACAGTTTATGCTACATTAAAGAGAATTTAATTATCAGATATGGTATAACACCATTAATGATTAGTGCAGACTGTGTTTTATAGTGAAACTTAGAAGAATATATATATGACTAACGCAAATTCTCTTTCTTTCCTGCAGAATTAGAAGATTGGAAAGGTGAAAGTGTGGATGGTCGTTCTATCCTTGCTTATGGTACGGTTCCAAACCGCACCTATCGGATTTGTGAAATGATGTTTATATGTCATAATCTATCTTAGGAATGGTATATGATACACAAACTTGGTGTTGATGTTACAAGGTAGCAACTTAGGTTATATTAGTATGGAAGGTTCAGTGCATTGCGTATGGAATTCACTAAATCAGTGGTATAAATGCCATTTAAGCATTCACCTGATTCCAAGGTGCTTGAGGGTTGTTATTCCATAAATTGACACCTATTTTGGACACCATGCCATTACAGTGCCAAAACTGGCAAATATACTGTTTTCACCACTTGTTAGAATCCTTGAACCTTGGACAACAATACGTGCGTCTTTACTTGTAACCTTGTAACTCACCGGGGCATCTTTTGCAATTAAAAGTTCTCCATTGGCATTTTTCAATTTATCTAACCGATAGTGTACTGATCGATGTGCGGGGACATCGAAGTGGCAAGATACATTTTCCATAGCAGGATCTTCGTAAAGGATTTCTAATTTGCAATTTGTATCGATATCAGCTGTGTTTGAGATACATATTGATTCGTGAGAGAAATATCCCCCACCGTGTTGTTCCCATTCCTGTTCTGCTTTTGTTAATCCCGCCATATATCCATCTGGAATTAACCATACATAAGCCCCATCTCCATCAGAAGAATAGGATTTCAACGCGGATAAAATAGAATCTGAATCCTCTAATTCCTCAAGAGAAATTACCATAAACCGCGAATATTGTTCAATTCCTTTAGAAGGGTTGTGTTCCTTTAATTGTCCAATTACATTTAAACACATTCTATTTTCATTCACTATCTCAAGATGACTGACACCTTGCGATGATAGCCAATCCCCAAATGTGTCGTTTAGTAATGTGGTTAAGATCTCTGTTTCTGATATTCCAGCTTGTTTGTATTCTCGTATTGTTGCAATTAAACCATCAAACGTCATGTTCTTCTCCTTAGTTTTGTTATTATACCATCCATCTTCCCTCAATACCTAATAATGCTCCTAAAACTTTCAATAATAGAATTTTAGGATCATCTCCCACAAACTGTCGATGGGTGTCTATGTATGTACCGTAGTCAGCAGCATATTCTTTAAAGTAAGTTTCGTATATCCATCCATCATCAGTTTTATGGAAGTTGGAACGATCTGGATAAGGGAGTTTCTGGTTTAGTAATTGCTTGAGTTCTTCTAAGGTTGGTATCCAAGTGTTCTTGGTATTGTCAGGTGTAGGTTGAAGTGCTTGAATGGCAGGGTGACGGCACATCTTAAGGTATTCTTGGGAATGTTTCATCACTTTTTGGAGGTGAAGATTTCGGAAAATGATAACATACAAAACGAACTGATTCAATAGTATATATGGCAGTAAAGAACTTGTCTAAAGTCTGTCTGACTTAGGATTTGATCGTATGCTTGTTCATGGAAAAAACAACCATGTGAAGACTATAGATAACACGACGACTCAACTTTCATCACATAAAAAACAAATACAAGGTGAACACTGATAAACATTGACATCGGATGAAGTTTGATAAATATCAGTATAATTTGTAAATGAAGAAGATTGATATGTTTAGAAATCAAACTCAATTATTGCTGTTTTTGCAGCCATTATTAAATCCTTTGTTGCTTGTTCGGTATTACCAAGTTCTTCATATGCCATGGATCTTACAGTATATCCTCTTGGGTCATTAGGATCTAATTCTATTACTTTATTGAAGAGATTTATTGCCTCCTCGTAGAGTCCAAGAGACATTTCTGTTAAACCTTTATTATAATATGTCATTGGGTTTTTATCATCTAATTCAATTGCTTTTTCAAAATCTTGATGTGCCTCTTCGTGCATTCCAATTTCACTTTTAGCCACACCTCTACCATTGAGTGCTTCAACGTTATCGGGTTGAAATTCTAAGACTTTCTCAAAATCAGGTAATGCTCCTTCCCAATCAAATACATTGTTTTTAGCGATCCCACGCATAAGGAATGCATCAAGATTTTCAGGGTTTTCTTGAATCATTTTATCTGCCGCTTCTATCTCCGCCATTTCATCATCATCAAATTCATGATCACCAAACCATTCTGCGTCATCATCATCACCAACCAAATCATCAAAATATACTATTTGTTTACTGGAAGATTTCTGAGAGTCCAAGACAGATATTTCCTCAACAGGATCTCCGACATATTCAATACCTTCCTGTTCAAGTGATTCAATATCATGATTCAACATTGAAATTGCAGAATGTCTTTGTTCACGGCATCTATAATCATTAGGATTTATTTGCAATACTTTGTTGTAATCAGCAATTGCTGTTTCATATTGTCCTAACTCCATGTATGCGTTGCCGCGATGAAAATATGTATCAGTATGCTTTGGATTAAGTCTTCCAGCTATATCAAAATCTTCTAAGGCTTCATTAAATCGTTCCAAATAATTTTTAGATACGCCTCGAACAAAGTATCCTTGAAAAAGATCCGGATTTAGGTCAATCCCGATATTGCAATCTGAAATAGCATCTTCCTCTTCATCACTTAAGAATTTTACCCATCCTCTCTCGATGTAAGCCTGGTAATATTTAGGATCATACTCAATAATTGAAGTATAGTCCTCTATTGCATCTTGATATTTTTTTAACTGTTTATACAATTCTGCCCGGTTCATATAAGCATCCGTGTAATCTGGTTTAAGCTGGATTGCTTTTTCATAATACTCAAAAGCAGCTTTTGGATTTCCTTCTTTGGCTTTTACCATCCCTTGACTATTGTAAAACTCCGGACTTACTTTAGATTCTTTTTTGACCCTTTTCTTGCGTCTGTTTGCAGTTTTTTTTGCCATAATATAACTCTTGATGTAAATTTGGATTGTTGCATAGAATAAATATGTGATTTACTATAATACCATTTTCTGAATATTTTTGCTATAATGATTTAAATCGTAATGAGAGGAGATTTTTGTGTGAAATCAACAGTAAAGAAATGGCTTGATAATTGTATTGAAAGACATAAATCCGGTGAACTAACTACAGAAGATTTATGTAGTGTGGAAGATGTATTGAATTCGGAAAAACAGATCGTCCTCTATCTATATTCCAAGTCAACGAATCCGCGTTCACCTATTGGTGCATGGTCGATTTTTGATGTAACAGTACCAGATGAACCAGTTCTACCATCCCAGGATTCACCTTATAATTCTGTGCTTGATGCAGTAAGTGATGGATGGCGAATTGTGCAATTTCCCCGTCCAGAACTCCATGGTTTTACAGATGTAGAAAATGCATATCTCAGTTATGAATTTATCTTAGAGAAGATTGTTTAAGGAGGATAACTTGTGATAAATGTTGAACCGACATTAGATGATAACCAAGTGATGGAGTTTATTCATAACGGATATATCACCCTTGAAAGTATTGTTGACAACGATTTCAATACGGAGTGTCAATCCGTTCAAGCAGGACACATGACGGAATTTGTTCAATCTGATGAATTCTTAAAGAATGTCCTTCTTCATCCAGAAGTCGCTGGAGTCGCAAGATCACTGTTAGGAGCGAATTTCCTTGTTCCGACGAGTGCACATCACCACCTATTCGAAGCGCCACATCGTGGACAGACATGGCATTCGGATGGTCTTACGGAATATGGATATGGTATCACGCATCTTCAATGTTATTACTATCCAAAAGAGGTAACAATTGAAGATGGTCCAACGATGATTTTACCCGGATCACATTTTCGACTTGTTGATCGGGAGGCGATTGCACATTACGGAGATATTTTGGGACAACTTTCTTTGACCGTGCCTGCTGGAACTGTAGCAATGACAAGGTACGGTATTTGGCATAAAGCGGGTCCAAAACTCAATGCTGATAGACGTGGTATGATCAAATTCTCTTATTTGAGAACAGAGATGCCAAAAAGGGATTGGGTACCTGAATCCGATGATATTCCTGCTTATCAACACAAAGGAAGACATCCTTATGTTACAGAAGTAGAATCATACAGAGATCGACGAAAAGGTGAATTGACCTGGAATTGGTTATGTGGATTAACGGAAGTCGAGGAGACGATACCACCTGTGAAGATGTTTCATTCCGGAATCCCTTTGTCAGAAATCCGTCTGTAATTGGCTTTATTATTTATACAATAGATAATCTTAGTTTCTACCAGTATATTTCATGAGTGACATATTTGTAGCGTAAAATGTTAGATTTAAAATTCATAAGCACAATCTAATGATACTATAGTTTGGACAGTTTTTAAAGTTCTCAGATTGGTCTTGATTAGCAGAACTGGTCATATCAATGTAATCCTATGGATACACCTTTCGCCCCGCGAATCAACGGTATGAATGCCCTTATGGCATTCCCCGGGGCTTAGTGTTTAGAGACAGTACGGTTTCTACATACCTTTCGCCCCGCTGGGACTGTTCTTATAGAGAACACCACCGGAGCGACGATCACCGTGGTTACAAACCGAGAAATCAACGGTATGAATGCTATATAACATTCCCCACCTACCAAGGGATGGAAATAGGATCTTGAAGGATAGGGGATTGGAATCCCTTCCCACAGAAGAAATGTAAGAATCGGGGATTTGAATAGTATTGTCGGACTCAAGGTTAATTACACGTGGGGAATTACTATAAATTTCGGTTAGTATGGTTCTGTATTTACCTTGACTTTACGGCATCTGTTGGCTAAAATAGGTGTCATAATGACTGGTTGGAAAAAGAAATGGCAAGTTCATCCTACCTTCTCTCAATTGACCAGGGAACTACCGGTTCGACAATCCTCCTTGTTGATAATTTTGGTACGATAGTATCCAAAGGATATCGGGAATTTACGCAACATTATCCACATCCTGGGTGGGTGGAACACGACCCAGAAGAGATTTGGATTGCCACCCAAAAAGCAATATCAGAAGCAATAGATAGTATAAATAATAAAAACAATATCACCGCTATTGGTATAACTAATCAGCGTGAAACTACAGTTATATGGGATCGTGATACAGGGGCACCTATCTATCCTGCAATTGTATGGCAATGCCGTCGTACATCTGATATTTGTGCAAATCTTAAAGCACAAGATGGCGTCTCAGAACAGGTAAAATCTAAAACCGGTCTTGTGATAGATCCTTATTTCTCTGCGACAAAAGTGGGTTGGATTCTTGACAACGTAGATGGTGCCAGAGATAAGGCGAAACGTGGCAACCTTGCATTCGGAACAATTGATACTTGGTTGTTATGGAAATTGACTGATGGTCGTGTACATAAGACAGACTATACAAACGCATCCCGAACTCTTTTGTTCAACATTGATACACTCACCTGGGATGATACACTTTTAGATATTTTTAACATTCCCAAGAATATACTTCCAGAAGTCTGTCCATCTGCCAATAACTTTGGGAATGCAAAGATTCCACCATTAGACCAAATACCGATTGCTGGTATAGCAGGTGATCAACAGTCTGCTTTATTTGGTCAACTTTGCTGGAAGCCGGGTATGGTGAAAAATACTTATGGAACTGGATGTTTTTTGATGTTAAACACCGGTAGAAAAAGGGTTGAATCACAATCGGGATTATTAACCACACTTGCCTGTAGTGTGAATGAAAAACCAGTGTATGCATTGGAAGGGAGTGTGTTTATAGCAGGTGCAGCTATCCAATGGTTAAGAGATGGTTTGAAATTGATTAAAACTGCCGAAGAAACTGAGAAAATTGCTATGGGGGTTAAAGATTCTGCAGGTGTCGTTGTTGTTCCCGCATTTACCGGAGTAGGTGCTCCTTATTGGGATACAGAAGCAAGAGGAGCCATTTTCGGATTAACACGGGGTACAACTCACGAACACATTGTACGTGCCACCTTGGAATCAATAGCCTTTCAATCTGCGGATGTTGTCCGTTCGATGATTGATGATTCTGATATAAGTCTTGAGCGATTACGTGTAGATGGAGGTGCTGTAGCAAACAATTTCCTCATGCAGTTTCAGGCTGACCTATTAGGAATAGATGTGGAACGACCTACACAGATTGAAACAACAGGACTCGGCGCAGCGTACCTTGCAGGTATAACTTCAGGTGTATGGCAGAATGTAGAAGAACTTGAAAAGTATAGAAAAATAGATACAGTCTTTTCACCACAGTTAAATAAGGACCACCGTGAGCAGAAAATATGTGACTGGCAAACTTCTATTCAAAGGTTGACCAATGTTACAGTCGGAGATTAACAATGCGGTTGCAGTGGAAGTATTCCTTAATAATTAACTTAACTGTTATTGCAGTGCTCGTTGTTTTCTACTTTTTTTATACGATACGGTTACGCAAGGAAATGGGTGAGCAATATGTGTTCGGGGCAGAACAAGGTACAATTTTAAAAAAAGTAGTCGAGAATAGAATCCGCGATGCTGTTGTTTCAGAAATTACCTCCTCACAGAACTTCAATCTCGAACGTATTGATCAACTTCTCTTTAATCTAATACAAGATCCTACCATAAAGCATGTTAAGAACATACAGGTCACATTAGGAAATAAGGGTGTCCGATCAAGCTTACTCACCCAAGAAGAAGCAACATTTTTCTTGGATGAAGAGGATATGGAACATATTGAGAGAGCTGGTTCCAAAATAGATACGATGGATGGACAAAATCTAACTACTGTCGTAACAAAATATACTATTCCACCTAAACAATTGGAACCCCCTCAATCAGATCTGAATACACCAACGACCTTGGAAGAGCTATCTCCTGAAGTGTGGCGTATGCTTCTGTCAAGTAATATGGATTTTACTATTGAGGAAATTAAACCTGAGTTCGACTATCAAAAGACACAATCAACACTAAATAACGGTAAGTTTTCCGCTGAATTATGGGGCATGTTTATATCAAATGATATAATTCCATCACCAGATTCAACCATAAAAACTGACGCTGAAAATAATAGATGGATAATTACCGATTCTGAAAATAATGACATATATCATCTATGGTTAAAAGATAACACATATTGGATTCATATAGGTCCTAAAAATACAGGATATATCCGTGCATTTTTCGATGTTCCATACATTAAAGAATCTATCCGCTCCTCGTTGTTAACATACGCGATCTTTATCTTAATTGTTGGGGTTTTACTGGTTGTTCTAATTGACCTTATGACAAACCATCTGATTATGAAGCCTCTCGAACGTATGACGGATATTATTCAAAAAGCTGAATCTGGTGATCTTTCAAATATGTATCATCGTAGGTACGGTTCTGATGAGATTGGGAAAGCAACCCGGAATTTGGTACGCATGTTTGTTCAGTTGAAGACTTCACATACCAGAAGGATAGCTGCCCTTGGACAATTTGCTGCGGGGGTAGCACACGAAATCCGTAATCCGCTAAATTCCATTGGAATGACGGCACAACATTTAAAGAATATATTCTCACAACCTAATGTAACTCCTGAAGATATTGAAGAAGCCAAGGAGTTCTTGGATATTGTTGATGACAAAATTGGTGAATTAAGACAGACGTCTGAACAATTTCTAACGCTCAATCGACCCCAAAAGCTCAAATTGGAGACTGTAAATCTCAATACCTTATTAGACTCGGTAATATCTGAATTTGTACTAATTGCCGAAGAAGCAAAAATTCAAATCATCAGAAATTACGATTCCGATCTCCCCGATATGCAATTAGACGATATGTTGATACGACAAACAATCTTCAACTTTATCCAGAATAGTATACAAGCAATGCCTAAAGGTGGAAGTATATACATCACCACAACCTTAGAAGAAATCGGTGGTATGGCATTCGCTATCCTTGAAATCCGTGATACGGGTATAGGTATCCCCGAAGAAAATCAGGAACGTATTTACGATGCTTATTTTACAACTAAAGAGACAGATGGTGGTGTAGGTCTTGGACTCTCGATTTCACATCAGATTATATCTGCTCATAAAGGGAAGGTAGAGGTTAAGAGTCAAGTAGGTATGGGTACAGCATTTAAAATTCTTCTACCCGTAAAAAGAACAATAGATCCTGAATATATTGATATTATAGAGCACAATGAGGAATTAAAGAAATAGAAGCATTAAGCATGAGAATTTGATAAACAAAAAGTGGAGATAATATAATGGCATCAATAATGATTGTAGACGATGATCAAGATCAACTTAGGATATTACAACGTATCTTACAAAGAGAAGGTCATGTTGTCGAGACATTTGAAGAAAGTCAAACTGCCCTTGAAAAGATAAAAGAACAGATGTTTGACATTATCATCAGTGATATGTGGATGTCATCGCGATTTGAGGGACGTGACTTGCTACGAGAAATCAAAAAGGTTGATCCTGCATTACCTGTATTAATCATTACTGCATTCGCTGAACTAAACGATGCTGTTGATCTTGTTGCTAATGAAGGTGCATTCTATTACCTTGAAAAACCAATTGAAATTGATACGTTAAAACGCGAAGTGAATAGAGCATTAGAAACACGTGGTATATTAACCGAGGGAGAATTGAATTCAGATGATGTTTCACCAGAGGTACATTTTGCCGATATCATTGGTGAATGTGAAAAAATGCAACAACTCTATAAGAATATGTCTCGTGTAATTCACCGAGGTGTAAAACAAGTTCTAATTACAGGTGAAACGGGGAGTGGTAAAAGTCTTGTGGCACGTGCGCTCCACGAACATGGTGATAGGAAAGATAAACCGTTTGTATCGATTAATTGCGGCGCAATTCCTGATACTTTAATTGAGAGTGAACTTTTTGGGCATGAGAAGGGGGCATTTACTGACGCAATTCAACAGAAAAAAGGTATTTTTGAGATTGCAGATACCGGAACACTTTTTCTCGATGAAATTGGTGATATCTCTATTCAAATGCAAAGTACACTTCTCCATGTGTTGGAAAAACATGAAATACGGAGGATCGGTGGTAATCAGAACATACAAGTAGATGTCTGTGTGATTGCTGCTACGAATAAGAATCTCGTGGAAGTAGTAAAAGAAGAAATATTTCGCTCTGATCTCTTTTTCCGATTAAATGTGATCCCACTCCATCTCCCTCCCCTTCGTGAGCGTGTGGAAGACATTCCTCTGCTCATAAATTATTTGATTCAGAAATTTAGTGATGAATATGTGGATGCTGAGCCAAAACAGGTCACACAACGCGCGATGTCAGCTCTCTGTCGTTTCCAATGGCCTGGGAATGTCCGTCAATTAGAAAACTACCTTCATAGAATCTTTGTATTGTCAGAAACCACTTCTATTGACTTAGATGAACTTCCACCGGAGATTATTGATACTTCACTACCAACAACTGAACTCGAAATTGGTATACCTGAAGGTGGTGTTGCGTTAGAGGAGATTATTAAAGAATATGTGTGCGCGGCATTAGCAAAAACGAACGGCACACAGACAAAGGCTGCCGAATTGTTAGGTATTTCACGTCGTCAACTCCAGCATCGGATGCAGAATTATGGTCTTCAGAGTCAAGATTTCAAAGGTGATGAATAGATCGAATTGGTAGCATTTTAACTGCACAGAAATAAATCCTATCCTAATGAAAAAACGAAAAATTCAAATTATCATTTGCAAGTAGGGTGAAAAACCGAGAGATTTTACATACTCCTTAAAAATAACTGAGAAGTGTTTAACTGTGAATGACCAATTTGTAGATTCCACAATCCAGAAGGTTATCTTGTCATTGGAACAGCCGTATATCCAAGGGCAATGCTCGTGGATCAACATTAACTTCCAGTTAACTACCCCAACTCCCAGTTATCTACCCTCCCCCGTTCACATTCGTTAATTTTATTTGATAATTTAATAATACTTATATCACCAGATCTTATCATAGGAATTAAATCTTGTAATATTTTTATGCCCGCACGTACCACTCCCAAACGAGGTGTACCGTCGCGGGCTTTTGTTGTTGTATCGCGAAATGTTTGGACAGCGATGCGACTTTTTTGTTTGAAGATAACACGAGAAAATGGTATTATATGCCATATCTCCTGTTATTGTCATAATTAAAGGATGACATGAAAGGTTCACAAAACGGTAAATTTGATAAGAATTTCAATTTGGAGTACCTTGATTGTTGTTTCAACTGTGGTGCCACAAGTATACTGAGGAATAACAACACTTATTATACTAAATCACCGAAACGCTACGCGCTGATTACGTGTAGTTGAACAATTGGAGTTGAAAGATGCTTAGCGACATCTTCACAAATAAATCGATACTGGGCGGTATCGCCCTTTTGATTATCGTTGCCGGTGGGTGTTACTTTTGGTATCAGCACTCACTAACAGATGAGAGAAAAGCAGCTGTCGATACCCGCAAACTTCTCCGTCAATGGGAAGCAACCCAAAAAGCGGATACTAAGAGTAAAGTGGAACAAGGGGATACTGCACAAAGCGAATCCTTCGGAAGAGAACAAGAAAAACTTTCCGATAATACTGCTGTTTCAGACACTGAGTCGGAAACAGACCTTGGTCCGCTTCATGTTAGTGGAGTCACCTCATCTAACCCGCTTTTTGCGGACGGTGTTCCAAAACACCTACAATGTCCAGAAGAATTAGTTGGTATTTACACTACAGAGGTACCAACAGAGGCATTACGTAAGATTGGCGAAATTGCCAACGAGGTTGTTGAAAAATATAACCCGAACCGTCCTTTACCAGAAGTATGGCCACAATTTATTGAGGTTGAGAAATATTATCATGCCAACGCAGATCCTGCCAAGAAGGGACTCGGTGTAGCGGCAAATCGTTTTGATTGGGGAGTACAATCAATTCTTGATTTTCCTGAGATTGTTATACTCCTTAGGGAAGACCCAATTAGAGCATCTGATATGATGAATATAGATCAAGGCGAATGGGATCCTAACTGGAATCTCCACAAATTGCCGGATGGTAGAGAGTTTCGCGCGGATAATGGATACTATTACGAATTCATCTACACTTCTGCTGATGATGACACGACTTCAGGAACAATCTACGGTTTAGGCCACTCAGGTAAGGATGCCAAACGTATTACCATTGACTTGAACGAAACCTCTGACGAAGAACTTAAACGTCTTGAAGGATGGAACTATAATATTAATCCTTATACAACAGGGATCTATAAATTAGGAGATAATAAATGAATAAAGTTTGGAAGATTTCACTTGCAATTTTTTCGGTTTTACTAATACTCTCATCTTATCCATCAATTTCAGAGATTGACCCAGTGGTTATAAAGGAATGGAATGGTTCTGCTACCGATACAAGCACATTCCTTGATGTTCATGGGTCTATCCTTGCACAAACCTGGTGGTCACCACCGCATACTTTTAAAGCCAAAGGTGATTGGGTCCTTTCATCAACTGCTTATGCTGAAGCAGTTGCTTATCCTTATGGAGACAACGCAGAATTCCATGTTGTAAGCTGGCTTCAAGCGTCAGGAGATTTAGATCAAGCACCTATTCCAAGTAAAGACAACATTGATCAAGATCGGGGTCAATGGGACAGCGAAGGTAGAGATTATAACTATGATTCGCATACTCATAGTAATGGTGGATCTGAGGTAGCATACAAAAAACAGGTAGTCTCAAGTACTGTTGAAAATTGGTGGGAACACTTCAACCCATGGGCAAAACAAGTGATACGTTCATTCAATTTTTCAATTTATCGTTCTTATATTATAAGACATCCTACATCACCTTCGGGACTCACTTCCAATCCATATATGCAAGCTGAAATTAGTTCAGATTCAAACACATACTTAAACCAAGGGATCGGTAGTGCAACTATCTCTTCTCCTTAAGGGTAGTAGGAGTCTTAAGCAAAATATAATTAAGGCACACATGAACAGACACATGGATGTGTCTTAATTATATTTTCGAATTCTGAGAAATACCTTTTCTGACAATTAAATTTTCATATAGTGGCATAAAATTCCAGTCTGTGTTGTATTTCAAGGCATGTAAAACAACTGTTTATGGAATAAACAGTTTTAAAGATGGTATCATATTGAATTAGGAGAATAAAACAAATGCTCCGCAAGTTTTTTTCAAACCTATTCGTCCTTGGTGTGATTGTTTTCGTCTGTGTTTTTTCCTTTCTGGGTATTCTATTATGGAATGAAGATCAAAGTTCTCTTCAAACTTCATCAAATCCACTTTTCGCTGACGGTGTTCCAAAACATCTCCAATGTCCACAGCGATTTATTGGAAAATATGCCAAAGAAATCACCAGAGAGGATGTTCTTAAAATCCAAGCGATCGTGGAGGAGATTGTTACAAATTATAACCCAAAACGCCACCCCACAAAAACAGTGAACAATATGTTAAAACAGCAATTGGATTATCACAACAGATCAGATCCTCAAAAAAGGGGATATCGCGGACGAGAGGACTATCAGTTTGGTGCAAACCGTATTGATTGGGTCGTCCAATCAGCACTTGATTTCCCGGAACATGTAAGACTCAGGGAATTCCATCGATGGATTTTACTTAAACGAGAACAAAGACTCAAAGATGGAAAAACTTACCAAACTTCAATAAATCCATACTTTGCAGATGGTGTCCCAAGACATTTACAATGTCCACCAGAATTAATAGGGAAGTACTTCAAAGAGGTATCTGAAACAGATCTGCAAAAAATAAAGGCAATTGCACAAGAAGTGAACGAAAAGTATAATCCAAAACGAAGGATGACAAAAATCTCAGGACAAATCCATGAAGCAACAATGTACTATATTGATAATGCAGATCCGAATAAAAAGGAATCTCGTACTGGATTAAACCGTGTTGATTGGGTAATACAATCAATACTTGATTTTCCTGAGGACTTAAAATCCGATTATGATCCTAAAGTGAGACTTAACTTCTCATCTTCTAAGTAAGTATAGATAAAAGAGAGTGTAGACTTAGGGAGAAAGCGGGAAACCGACAAGAACCTTTTAGGCAGGTATCTTTCGAGGTCTTTGCCTTTTTTGTTTGCAGGGGTAGGTGCAAAGGCAGGCACTGCTTTGTACGGATCACGAATATCATCTCTCAAAGTTACAGGTTGTTCATCCATGTTCACAACAGGAACGCTTGTATCCAAAGGTTTCTGATAGAGTTCAAGCACTTCCTCCATTGCCGCAACAAACGCAGCATCTTCCTCAGGCGGGATCACCCATTGTGCTACAAGATGCGGTTTCAAAGCGTTTTTTTAGGGGCTGACGCACTGTTTCGGGCTAATACTTTCAACGAATTCAAGCCGCACTAACTCCGAAGCAAGAAGACGCAACGACCATCTGCCAAAGCCTTCTGGCGGTTCACTACAACTCAACGCAATCAAGCGTGCCTCCGCCTCGCCATCAAGTTTACGAGGTGTGGGAGGATGCTCGCGTTTGGAACGATCTAAAGCACCAGATAAACCCATTTCTACAAAACGCCTACGCACATTGTACACCGTCTTGTGATGACACGAAAATGCTTCGGCTATCTGTTTATCTGTCCAACCAGCTCCATTTGTATCTGCTTTCAATAAAATGTGGGCATGTTTGATCTTATACGCTTTATTTTCTCCTCTACTTATACACATATTCAGTTCTTCACGCTCCGCATCTGTCAATGCAACTCTATATTTCTTGTTCAAAATACTGTGCCTCGAAAAACTATTTGGGAACAGTCTAAAAGAAATGATATTGTCTGTCAAGTATTCGAAAAAAATAGAAAACTATAATATTAGATTGGACTGTCCACTAGAATCTAAATTCAAAAAATAAAGTATGACCTATATCCTGACTAAATTCAATTATGCACACCCTTCAATTAACTAAAGCATAAACGAAATACATCTTTGGTTTTCCTCTAATTCCATTTCGATAAAGATAAACAAGTCTATAGAGATAAACAGACCATCAACAAAAATACACAGAAACCCAAAATTCATCCCTACCCACACAGATTTTTAAACTTTTTTCCCATATATCATCCTCTATACATTAAAACCAATTCAGGATAGTTGTTCTTATGCGGAAGAATATTGTTGCTATGAGTAATCTCACAGATGAAGAATTGATTCGACACGTCCAGAATAGAGATCAGGATGCATTTTCTGAACTCATTACACGCTGGACGCCACGGATAAAGGGTGTAGTCAGATCGAATTCCAGACATAAACTCGACGCAGAAGAGATACACACCGACATCTGGGTCGCTGTATGGCAAAATATAATTCATCTTAGAAATATAGAGAGTTTCGGGGCGTGGTTAAATCGTATCGCCTATAACGCATGTAAACGATATTACACATTAACAAGACAATCTCGATATGAAATCCCACATGAACATTCTGTGATTGTTGAACAGATAGAACAACAGGCTGCATCACGATATAGAGAGAAACAACTGATGGATGATATTAAAGAAGCGGTACATCATCTACCAAAAAAGGTACGTTTAGTTGCTGAATTGTTCTACTTAGAATCGTGGCACATCAAAGAAATTGCTGTCGAGTGTAATTTACCTATTGGAACTGTTAAGACGAAATTAAAGGAAATTAGGACACTTCTACGAAAGGAATTTGATGCGGAAGTCACAAAAGGAGTATCTATGACATCAAAAATAGATCAACCGAAAAACATACCTACAAAAACTCACACAGCTAAAACGTCAAATAACAGAAGACCTGCGATTTTTAATGTTAATCCGAATGATCCAACTGGCGAAAGTTGGGGTGCACCTGAAGGGTTGTTTGCACGGTTTGGCAAAGGGGAAGTTAAAAGTGTTGAACTTTCTCCCGATGGGTCATATTTTGCAATGTCGACTGTATTCGGACTGTGGTGGTATGATGTCGCTACAATGAAACCGATCTCTCTTTGGAATCACATTGGAAGATTAGTCGTTGGAATCAATTTTTCACCAGATGGCAAGTGGGTTATCCTAAGTAATGTAACGCCATCTGTCAAGGTTGTTGAGGTAGAAACGGGTAAAACCGTGTTTGAAATGGAGGATCAGAATGCGTATGCTGGTCTTGCGTGTTCGTCCAATGGGAAATGGGTGGCGGTTGCTGATCAAGAAGGACATGTCAGAGTGTTGGATATTCACACGGGAAAACAGATTGCTCAGATGGATCGTGGAGAACACAAGTGGAAAACGAATGACATTGAGGGACTTACTTTTACTCCAGACGGAACGTTGCTTGCATCGCTGGTGAGGAATCACAAGAAATACTCAAAGGACAATGAAGTTATGAATCCAGATGACGAAGATGAACAAATCTATGTTTGGAATCCAGAGACAGGAAAACCAGTTGTAAAGTTTGCAGGAAACACCTTTGAAATTTCACAGGATAGTCGTCTAATAGCGGGAGCATCAACTGATGGCACCTTGATCGATGATGAACTAATTTACAGTGATGTCGCTGTGTGGGATATTGCCGCCAGTGAACAGATCACCTACTTCACTGAACATAGTAGTTGGATAAACTCAATCGCTTTTTCACCTTGTGGAAAATACATCGCATCAGAGGACGAAAATTTACTGGTTTGGGAGATCGCTACAGGTACAGTACAGAAGCTAATTCCGAATGTGGAGAATCCGTTCTATTCAAACACCGGGCAACTATTCGCTATAAGATACCCTAACAAAACAGAAGATGCTCCAGGATTCACCAACTATACTGTTGATGTCTGGAATGTTGAGACAAACGAAAAAACACTTGAAGTCTGTTTGGGTGTTGGGAATTATTGGTTCTCCTATAATTTAGCGAAAGCATACACAAACAAATTGATTGAATTGTCTGCTGATGAAAACCGTACAAATAAAAAGGGCAAAGATACAACTGATGTTCCTATGTTTGATGTGGTGCATGAGCTCAGTTTTTTACATCCTGGACCTGAGATTGCTTGGCTTGACGACCATAACCTTGTAGCACTTTCTTTTGATGGATTAGAATTCTTTGATATTGAAAAGGTAACTCATAAAAACACACATTATTTTTATAATTATGTAAGTAGTTTTGTTGTAATGCCTTCAAGTGAGATACGGGTTATACTTTGCCATCATGAGGAACGTCATAAAGCGTGGCGTATTCGGACACACGATCAACCTATCACTAAAATTCCTTTACCAGATGAAGTATATGATAGGAATTGTGGTCCCGAATTTTCACCGATGGGGGATCGGATTGCGGTTGGGTGTGAGATGGGTAATATCTATGTATGGAATATTACCGATCCTGATAATCCATTAGTGTTAAAGGGACATACTGATGATAGTCGTGTATCAACGTTTTCTCCAGATGGACAAAGGCTGATAAGTTATGCTCGGGATGAACCTCGGCGTCTGTGGGATTTAGAGTCTTGTCAGGAAATCAATAGGTTGGAAATAGAAAATTCTATTGATCCTATAGGACTTGTCTACTCTCCGTGTGGTAAATTCATTGCTGCTGAGATGAGGACTGAAATCCGTATTTGGGATGCTGAAAATCTGATGCCGTTGCGTTCAATCCCACAAACGAAACCACATTACTGGCGCACAATACCACTTGTGTTCTCTCCTTGTAGTCGTTTCATTGCTGGCTCGACGTGGTGGGAGGAAGGTTATGACAATTTGGCTGTCCGTATCTGGAATATAGAGACGTGTGAACAGGTCGCAGATTTACGTGGACATGGCGATTTGTTGGTGAGTCTTGCCTTTTCTCCGAACGGAAAACTGTTGTCTGCTGGCTGTATGAATGGAACAATTGTGATGTGGGAAGTAGGGTTGTAGCAGATAATCTCCGATTGCCGTCCCCCTTACATTCTGTAGGCGGTGAATGCCAATAAGGCATTCATACCGTTGATTTGGATTCCGATCCCCGATTCTTATACCAATTTGACCTGAATTATGACATTTATGCAACTCATCACCTATAAATTCGCGTCACCAACAATTGTATGCCTAAATAATTTGGAGGTTTTTGGACACACCAGCTGTCCTTGATATTCAATCAAAACCCAATTTGCAAAATCGGGTTGGCGGTGCGAATCGAAGCAAAAACAGTGAAAAACAACCTAACACAAGATGCTATGCAATGGAACCTGCCAGAGGATGCCAAAGCGCGTATCGGTAAGGGCAGGATAAATGAGATACAATATTCTCCAGATGGACGTTTTTTGCGAGTGGAAGTAAGGATGGTGCCATTATTCTATGGGATAGAAACAGGGGGGCGCAAAAAACACTTACCGAACAAAAAAGTTTCTCCTCAATTTACGCATTAACATTTAGTCCAAATTCAAAAATACTGGCAAGTGGAAGTGGTGATACTATCCAATTTTGGGATACTACTACCGGGGAACATAAGGATACACTCACTGGACTCCCAGAGTATTTCAGTTATTTTTCATTCGGTCCGGGTGGTAAAACCCTTGCAAGTGGCAGCACGGACAGCGACATTCACCTCTGGAATGCACACACCGGTAAACATAAGAAAACACTGACTGGACATACACATAGTGTCTGGAGCATAGCCTTTAGTCCTGACGGAAAAACACTCGTTAGTGGCAGTAATGATGGCACTGTCCTCTTGTGGGATCTTACTACCTCAGTCCTTAATCAATAGACATATTATCTATATTTAAAAGAAACAGCCTTAAAGTGCATCCATGGATGTGTATATAGTGGCAGACATTGTGTTTCAATAATTCCGACAAGTAGCCTTCGTTATATCAACCCTGATAGACATCATTAAGAGATCATAGTCAGTATTATTCAACTATGATCTCTTAATTGTGACAATCTTGCACCCAACTCGCTCAGAAAACGCGTCCCCTATATTGGAAACTAAAATAGACCGATATTTATTTAATAGGACACTTTTGAGTTGTAAAGGCACCTCCGATTCCCGGTTATAAATGCAGTTCGTCGCGATTCGGAGATAGTTCCTTGATAACACAGCAATTTAAGGAGAGAAAACTATGGAGATAACGAGTGCGGACTACGCACTTTATTTAACATTTGAAGGAAATCAGGAAGGAGTCAATAGTGTCGTATTCAATCGGGATGGTAATACACTCGCAGCAGACATGGATAACACTATCAGGTTATGGGATATTTCCACAGGGCAAGAAAAGAAGATGTACTGGGTGGATATAGGGGAGCATTCCACAAGTGGTGTTAGAAGTGTGGCAATTAGTCCGAATGGATGTGTTATCGCTGGGGGTGTCAACGAAAGCGAGACAATCTGTCTTTGGGATGTAGAAACAACGGGACAGACCCATTTATTGCGTGAGAGGACAAGTAAGGCTATGCATTGGGTCAATACTGTTGCATTTAGTGTTGATGGTAAGATGCTCGCAAGTGGAAGTGAGGATGGTAACCTATATTTGTGGAATGTAAGGACAGGTGAAAAAATAAAAGCACTTACTGAGGGTACAGAGAATATCTTTAGTATTGCATTTTGTCCTGATGGTAAAACGTTAGTGAGTGGAAATGCTGGCAACACTATTCGTCTGTGGGATATCGGTTCAGGTAAAAACATCGCTACGTTGGATGGACATGCTGATTGGGTCTTTTCTGTAGCAGTTAGCCGTGATGGTAAAACACTTGCCAGCGGAAGTAAGGATAAAACTATCCGTATATGGGATACGAACACAAAACGAGAATTAAAATCACTTATCGGACATAAGCACATCGTCTGGAGTATCGCAATTAGTCCTGATGGTAAAACACTGGCAAGTGGAAGTGAAGACAACACCATACGTCTGTGGGATATTGCTACAGGAGAACAACATACAACCATAACAGGACACACCGCACCAGTGAAATGTGTCACCTTTAGTCCAGATGGCACAAAAGTGGCAAGTAGTACTGACGATGGCGCTGTGTTTATCTGGGAAATAAACATCTAATGTTTTAATATACCATTTCTAAATAAAAATGTCTCTCTTTGTAGAATAAACTTTCAGTTTGTGCCACATTCCGCTTCATTTCTGACAATAGGTAATGGGACAAAAAATAATAGAAATGGTATTACTTGATATGTGCAATATTAAAAGGTATTCTCAATTATGACGATTCTGCAACTAATTCCTATTCATATCGCGTCACCTATGAATTCAGTATTCTCCCGACGGAACAATTCTTGCAGTTTACTGAACACTCCGCAAAAATTAATAATGTTATTTTCTCCAAGGATGGAAATTTTTTCGCAAGCAGTGCATATAATCAAGATATATACATCAGGGAAGCAGATACTGGATTATTACTTAGTTCGATAACCGAGGATTCTACCATACAAGGTATTTCATTTTCTCCTGATAGTAGGTATATCGTAAGTGCAACACAAGATGGTAATATACATCTTTGGGATGTAAAATCAACTGCACTTCTCAAAGTCTTTGAGAAAAAAAGTACATTTGATGAGGTTATTGATCTAACATTTTCACCTGATGGAAAATCATTGGCTGCTTCTGTATATTGGGAGAAAGTCGTTTTTTGGGATGTGGAAACTGGAAAACTGAAGAATATCATCGAATGTGATGAGAATGTTGTTGCTATAGACTATTCCCCAGATGGTAAAAATCTTGTAGGTGCAGTTCGAAATTCAAAAATTCAATTTTGGGATGTTTCTACAGGTGATGACAAATTGACTATTAAAACACCATGGAAACAAATAAACTCTGTAGAATTTTCACCAATTGAAAACATAGGGGCAAGTGGAAATGGGAATTCTATCATTCTATGGAATCCAGAAAATGGTGAAGTATTGAAATCACTTTTAGCAACAGAAGGAATTATTCGATCCGTGGCTTATTCCTCACAAGGGAATTTACTGGCAAGTGGGGATTCGTGGGATATACGTTTGTGGGATGTTCAAAATGGAAGATTACTTGGTACCTACTCTGGACATTCAGGTTCTATCTATACATTGGCTTTTTCTCCTCATGATACTATCATCGCAAGTGGAAGTGGGGATAACACTGTCAGATTGTGGGAAGTACGCCAAGGAGAAAAACTACTATCAGGAAAACTATTGAATACGTTAACCGGACACGATCAACAGGTCTTAACTGTAGCATTTTCTCCAGATGGAGACTTACTTGCAAGCGGAAGTTCAGACAGTACTATCAGATTATGGAATGTTAAAACAGGTACACTCATACACGTACTTCAGGGACATCCTGGGATTGTTAGATCTATAGAATTTTCACCTGATGGAAAAACACTCGCAAGTGGAAGTTGGAGTAGGAATTGGAATGGGACTGTCTGTTTTTGGAATAGTACAACTGGCGAACTTTTGTCGACGGTAAGAGGAGATATTCAGAACATAGATGTAGTTAGATTTTCTCCAGATGGATCCATGCTTACATACACAAATAATGATACTATATTCTTCTTAGACATAAATAGTGGTGAAGTATTAAAAACAATTAAAAGTCATACCAGTAGATTGCTCGGATTATCCTTTTCTAAGGATGGGAATCTACTCGCAAGTGTATGTAATAGTCGGAATATACTAATATGGGATTTACCAACATTGTTTCTACAAGAATAGTAATACCATTTCTGGTAATTAAAGTCCCATTAATAAAACCTCTTTAATGTAGCACAAACTTTCAGTTTGTGTAGTATTTCAAGACATAAATATCACCTAATAATGGGAGAATCATTTATAGAAATGGTATAATATAATTTGCGAATGAGAATTCAATTGTTTATATATTTGCAAACAATGATCTAAAAAAATGCATTAATTAACTACCATGAATTGAGAGGAGGAGGGAATGAAAACCCAAATTATATTGATTCTACCAATTGTCTCTTTTTGCTTTGCAATGAGTGCAATTTGTTATGCAAGAGAATACATAGAAAATTATTTACCTGAAGGTGCAATCGCTCGTTTTGGAAAGGGTTATGTGTTTCATTTTGCCTATTCACCTGACGGGTCCAAATTTGCTGTAGCCAGCACTATCGGTGTATGGTTATACGATACTGAAACCTATGAGGAAGTGAAACTATTTACCGGA
Source organism: uncultured bacterium (assembly GCA_964652195.1). Classification (GTDB taxonomy): domain Bacteria; phylum Poribacteria; class WGA-4E; order WGA-4E; family WGA-3G; genus MSPOR6. The sequence goes on from CAZZBB010000092.1 coordinate 22,957, forward strand.
AATACAGATTATCTCAATTTTGTCGATTTTAGTCCAGATGGAGGAACACTCATTCAAGTATTCTATGATTATGAAACATCCTCAACTCAAATTCAGACATGGGATGTATATACAGGGAATCTTATCTCTTCACTGAAAGAAAATACAAACGATTTCATCAATACAGTGTTTTGCCCGAACAGTCTGTCTGTTGCTGTTACAGATAGAAACGGTAAAAAGATCTACCTCTGGAATTTAATCACTGAGGAAATGAAAGAACTCATTGGACATACCAGTGAAGTACAGAGAATAGCCTTCAGTCCAGATGGTAAGACTTTGGCAAGTGGTGGAAAAGATGAAGAAATTCGTCTATGGGATGTAGAATCCGGAAAACTTAAACATACTTTTGCTGGACATGCTCTTTCAATTGAGTTCCTAAAATATGCATCCGATGGAGAAATGATTGTCAGTCATGGCGGTGATAACAACGTGTCTATATGGAATGCAAATTCTGGTGAATTAATACACATCATTTCAGATTTTAAAGAGGAAATTACAGATCTTGATTTTGCTGCGGATGGGGAGACGCTGGTGACTGCCAATTCAAATGGTCTTATCCAGACTTGGAATATGTATACGGGAAGAAAACTTAATGAATTCAAATGGGATACACATGTAGAATTCGTTCAGTTTTCTCCTGACAAGGGTACCATCGCAGCCTACGATGATAAGGGATCTACTCTCCTGTTCTCATCAAACGGCTTAGAACTACGTCATACCTTAAAAATGATAGGTAGAGAATCTATAAATGACTTAGCATTCTCTCCTGATGGAAGTATGATTGCAGCATCAAATGGATTCGACATTAACTTCTGGAATGTTGAAACTGGTGATTTAGTAGACGCAATTACAGGTTATTATGAAGTTGTCGGTGATGCATTGTTTATTCCAGATCATGATCTGTTAGTAAGCATTGATAGGGGTGTAAGAATTTGGGATTTGAAAACTCTAAAACTACAAAAAACCCTATCATCAACAGAATCAGTTAGATGTATACAATTATCACCAGACGGGAATACCTTGGCATGTGGAAATTCTGACAATCTTGTTCTACTATTCGATGTAAATACTTGGTTGAATAAATATACCCTTAAGGGACATATTGACGGTATTTCTTCGATAGCCTTCAGTCCTGATGGAAACACTATCGTAAGTAGCAGTTGGGATAGGACTATACGATTATGGAATGTCAAAACTGGAAAATACATAACTACATTAAAAGGGGATACCACTGAACCTGAGTATGTGGTCTTTAATCCTAATGGAAAGAAAATGTATAGTATTGATGATGGAAAGATACGATGCTGGGATATAAATACACATAACATTGAAATGACAATTGATTCAGGAGAAGATGAAATATACGCAATTGTAGGTTCTCCAGATGGTAGGATGATTGTTAGTAGTGCGGCTAAAAAGATCCTTTTTTGGGATACTAATTTTGGGGAACTAATGAAGACTATCCCTGTTGAAACCTGGATAGACTCTTTAGTATATTCCCCAGATGGCAAAACGATTGCATGTGGAATATCTAATGGTGTTTCTCTCTATGATTCCAAAACATTGGAACTTAAAAAGTCATTTACTGGACATGTTGGTCCAGTAAATTCGGTGTCCTTTTCTTCAGATGGAAAGACACTTGCCTCAGGCAGCCGGGATAGCACAATAATCCTATGGGATATAAGTAAATAAACCAAGTATAACGAGTAGTGCTAAATAACGTTTAGTAACCAAGTGTTACACACAAATAATGGTTACAGCGTTTCTCAAAAAAACGAATTGTTCGTGCCAACATAATACCATTTCTGATATAACACGATTCTCTTTTGTAGCATAAACTTTTAGTTTGTGCCACACAACACTTCATTTATAGCTATTGCTAATGGAACAAAAATTAATAGAATGGTATAATTTCTCTTCGTAGGGGCGGGGTCTCCCCGCCCTTTGTTTCAATATATAATAAAGGGCAAGATCGAAGCATCGCCAATATCTGATTTATGAGATATGATATAGTTGAAATTGAGATAAAACCATAATCATTTGTGGGATAGAAATATGAAGATAATAAAGACTGTAATAATTACCTTTACACTAATTCCTATATTAGGTTGTATCTGTGTCTATGCTCAAGGATTAGAACAGATGAGTTTACCCGATGGTGCCAAAGCAAGAATCGGAAACGGAAGAGCAATCAAGGTCAAATACTTTCCAGATAGTAATCGAATTGCAATCGCATGTTCTATAGGTATTTGGATATATGATCTACAAACTGAAGAAACCATAGATCTTCTCACAGGTCATACAGGTCCTGTCAATTCATTAGTTTTCAGTCCTGATGGAAGTATGTTCGCTACTGCCAGTGATGATAATTCCGTACTATTATGGGATTCAAATACAGGAGAAAACTTACGAAGACTCAGGGGGCATCGTGATGACGTTAATGATGTTTCATTTAACCCTGATGGACAGATACTTGCAACAGCAAGTGATGATAATACCGTTGGATTGTGGAACATAAAAACAGGAGAAATGATTAATGCTATACGAGGACATTCAGATAACGTGCTTACACTGATGTATTCAATGGATGGATCTATAATTGCAAGTGGTTCTTATGGGAACGGTGATACTGTTTGTATATCAAATCCAACTTCAGCTGAAGTTTTACACCAAATTTCTGACGAACAATATGGTATACAAGATGTTGAATCGGTGGATTTCTTAAAGGGCAGTACTCTATTTGCTGTAGCAAGTTATGAAAAAATAAGTCTAATAGATGGAATTACAGGAAAACTGATGAGTACTTGTCACGTGGAAAGTTGGATGGATCAAATATATTCAGTTGAGTTTGCTCCTGACGGAAAGACACTTGCAAGTGGTACTGGCAACAATGGTGTATGTATTTGGGATGTTGCCACAGGAGCATTATTACAAGAATTTGGAACAGACGATTCAGTTATTTCTGTGACCTATTCTGCAGATGGAAATACGCTTATAAGTGTAACCGAAGATGGGATTATTCGCTTTTGGGATTTGAATAATGAAAAACTCACGAAGACAATTACAGATTTCTCGTTCTATGTATATTCCATGGTATTTTCATCTGATGGGAAATCACTTGTCTGTGGAAATAAGTCAAAGATATCCATCTGGAATCCTGAAACATTGGAAATTATAAGAACAATTCGCGGACAAAAAGGCCCTGTCACATCAATTGCATTTTTACCTGATGAAGATATACTGGCTTCTTCAGATTCAAACCATAGTCGTTTATGGGATATAAAAACCGGAAGATTCCTCGGGAGTTTTAAAGGTCATACAGGAACTGTAAATTCTATCGCACTTGCTCCGGATGGAAGAATGTTAGCAAGCGGGAGTCAAGATAGCTCAATTAGGCTATGGGAGATTCGTCCCAATAATCAATATATGATTGGAGATCAAATAGCAATATTAAAAAACCATACAAGCAGAATTACCTCCCTAACATTGTCACCAAATGGCAATACACTTCTAAGTGGGAGTTTTGATAATTCTCTTATGTTATGGGATATCGAAAGTAGAAAACTCTTAAAAAAATTGAATGAACACAAAGATGTCGTCCATTCAGTAGCATTCTCACCAGATGGAAACACATTTGCAAGTGGGGATCGAGGCGAACGGGTGTGTTTATGGGATAGTAAGACACAAGTGCTTATAAGGACGATTAGGGCACCAACTTATTGGGTAGATACTATTACATTTTCACCTGATGGGAAGTTTCTCTCATTTGGGAGTGATGACCTTGTTAATGTGTATGATTTGAAGTTAGAAGTAATTATAAATACCTTCCGTGGACATACCAATTTGGTGAATAGTCTTGTCTATTCTCCAGATGGAAAAATACTTGCAAGTAGTTCCAGGGATGGAAGTATATTGTTATGGGATCTATCAAAATTAGTTGATGATAAGTAGTGATAGTCCACGTTAATTTTGCAAGTAGTTTTCTTCTGTAGGAGCGAACTCCTCGTCGCGACCTGATTTATTGAAACATATCCCCACATCTTACATATCTTTCTCTTTTCTTATCTTCTGTGGGCGGGGAATGCCAATAAGGCATTCATACCCACCGAATTCCACACGCGGATTCGGTGTTGATTTGGGGAATGTCTAAATGACATTCATACCCGGGGAATGCCTAAATGGCATTCATACCGTTGATTCCTTGATTCGTTGATTTGGATTCCGATCCCCGATCTTACATATCTTTCTCTTTTCTTATCTTCTGTGGGCGGGGAATGCCAATAAGGCATTCATACCCGCCGAATTCCATACGCGGATTCGGCGTTGATTTGGGGGAATGCCTAAATGACATTCATACCCGGGGAATGCCTAAATGGCATTCATACCGTTGATTCCTTGATTCCTTGATTCGTTGATTTGGATTCCAATCCCCGATCTTATCTAACACAAACCATAGTTCAGACAAATAATACCATTTTTGGTAATTAGAGCCCAATAATAAAATCTCTTTACTGTTGCCTAAACTTTCAGTAAGTGTAGTATTTCAAGACACAAATATCACCTAATCAAGTGAGAATCATTTATAGAAATGGTATTATATTTTAAAATCTTGTTGAAAATTGGTATAGTATCGAAATAATTCAATTTTCCACATCATGCAATTTTTTTGTTTTTATGCACCCTTTTTAGTCCTTAATTGTATCTTTATACTATTGAGGAATAAGTTTGGCTGTAATTAACAGATTTCGGTCTATTTATTCATATTGCACTTTATACCATGACAAATGGAGTTTTCTGATGGCAGATGAAGATGTTCAACTAATTCGCAGAATTCTATCTGGTAATGACGACGCTTTTACCACATTAGTTGAAAAGTATCAAAAAGGCATTCATGCTTTTGCCTGGAGAAGGATTGGGGATTATCACTATGCTGAAGAAATTGCACAAGATACTTTCGTGCAAGTATACCAAAACCTTGCGACACTCAGAAATCCCTATCAGTTTGCGGGATGGTTATATGTTATTGCTAATCGCCTATGTCTTAAGTGGTTACAAAAGAAAAAAATGAAGACTCAATCGTTAGAGGACACACCCATGTCTGAAATAGAACAATATTCATATAACAAGTATATATTGGAACAGCGAGAGACCAATGCGAGAGAAAGTGGTCTTGAGATAGTTAAGAAACTTCTGGATAAACTTCCTGAAAGTGAACAAACTGTCACAACCCTTTACTATTTAGGTGAAATGACAGCAAAAGATATAAGTAAATTCTTAGGTGTGTCGGTAAACACGATTAAGAGTAGGCTTCGTCGAGCGCGCATCCGTTTACAAGAAGAAGAACTACAGTCTCAAGAAATATTGAACTCTGTTCAATTCTCTACCAATCTTACTGAAAACATACTGCACCGGGTTGTGAATATTGAACCTGCACCTCCTGTAAGTGCAAAACCAACACTTCCCTGGGTAGTTTTGAGTGTTGCTACATTTTTAGTTATGTTATTAGGTGTTACCAATCAATACTTTGACCATTTTCAAAAACCCTATAGTCTTGATTCACTTTCTGAACAGACAGTTGAAATTATAGATACACCAGTTGTTCTTGACACAGATTTAAAATCAGTCAATCTAAATCAAGTTGGACGTTCTGATACTGAAGGCAATAGCAATGGCATCAGTGTTCAAGATTCTGACTCCGTTATAACGTCTGATGAACAGGATTGGCACTTGCGAGGATTACCCGTAGGTGTGAAAGCACGGATCGGTAAAGGCTTCATAACTGGAAGAATCTCGATTTCAACTGATGAAAAACGTATGGCGATACCATGTAGTATCGGTATTTGGATATATGACCCAAGAACAGGTAAAGTACTTGATCTAATCACAGGACATTCTAATTGGTATAGGAACGTTGCGTTCAGTCCAGACGATTTCCTGTTGGCGAGTGCGGGAGATGAAGTAGTACATATGTGGGACGCACGCACCGGGACTGAACTTTGGACGATGGAAGGTCATAAGGACATAACAAAAGAGGTGGTATTCAGTCCGGATGGTTCACTATTAGCAAGTGGAAGTGAAGACGAAACCATCCGTCTATGGGATGCGCGAACCGGTACACATATTAGGACGTTAATTGGTCATATTAGAGGTGTAACAAGTGTTGCGTTCAGTCCAAACGGTGAAACGTTAGCGAGTGCCAGTGACGACAAAACGTTGCGGCTGTGGAATGTGCATACTGGAGCATTGGTAAAGACAATCAGTGGATATGAAACTGGTGAAATAAATACCGTTGCGTTTAGTCCGGATGGCAGGACAATTGCAAATGCAAGTGATCACAATATCGTTCATTTATATGAAGTACAGACAGGAAAAGTACGCTACAAGTTGGTAGGAAACATTGGTTCAGATGTCCATAATACGGGTATTGATTTTGTTAACTTTAGTCCAGATGGATCAAAATTGGCAACTGCAAGTCGAGATCGTTTAATTCGACTGTGGAATGCACATACGGGTAATTTGATACAGGTGCTCAAAGGACACAAGTCTCATGTTCTCAGCGTTGAATTTAGTCAAGACGGTAAAACCTTGATAAGCAGTAGCAGGGACAACACCGTTCGTTTGTGGGATGTGGATACTGGAAAAGAACTTCGGAAGATGGTAGATCATATGCTGGGTTTACAGAGTGTTGCGTTCAGTCCGGATGGAAAAACACTTGCAAGCTGTACTTGGGGCAATACCGTGCGGTTATGGGATGTACAAACGTGTGCACTGCTTCGGTCACTGGAGGGACATACCAAGTCTGTAACAAATGTTGCATTCAGTTCGGATGGACAGACATTAGCGAGTAGCAGTTGGGATAATACCGTGCGGTTGTGGGATATAAAAACGAACACAGCATTTCCTCCTTTGGTTGGACATAATAAAGGGGTCATGAGCATTAAATTTAGTCCGGATAGCAATACCCTTGCAAGTGGCAGTTATGATGGCAGCATCTATATGTGGGATACACAAACAGGTAAGCGGAAGTATACGATGACAGCGAGAAATTGGGTCAATAGCGTTGCGTTCAGTCCAGATGGTTCCATACTTGCAAGTGGTAGCTGGGACGATACCGTGCGTACGTGGGATGTGAATACCGGCACACCCCTTTTGACATTGGATACACATCAGAATGTCAATTCTGTCGTGTTTAGTCCGGATGGGAAGATGCTCGCATGTGGAGATCATAACAGCACCCTGCATTTATGGGATGCATTATCGGGAAAACCACTTTGGACCTTGGCAGAACAACGAGGAAGGATCAATAGTATAGCGTTCAGTCCGGATGGAAAAATACTGGCAAGTGGAGGTGATGATGGTACTGTGCTGTTGTGTGATGTACTCACTGGCACTCCTTTTCGAACACTTAATAAACATCGAGGTCCTGTTCAAAGCGTTATGTTCAGCCCGGATCGTAAGACATTGGCGAGTGCAAGTGGTTGCACCGTATTGCTGTGGGAAATTAGGTCTGATACGGTGAATTAGGTTTGTAGTTCAAGTTTGCTACTGATCTACCCGACTGAATTGAAAGAATAAAAGATTCGAACAAATTTGCCTACAATCCAGATTTTTTGACAGTAAAAACCCTATTGTGATGTGTCTATAGATATAATTAACTCTATAACTTATGATATGTAACATTAATAATCTAATTTGGAGGAAATATCTTCTTATGAAAATTTTGAAAAGATGTATTGTTTTTGTCTTCATGACGATTTTGACATTATTACTGACTTTAAGTGTATCTATATATTCCTATGCACAAGGTAAGGTAAATGTCAAAGGGGGACCTATTCCCGAAGCAGAATGGATGCGTAATGTTCCTGGTGATGCATTAGGCGAGGATCATTCTCATGTTGACACTTGGATTACCAAGTGGTATGGACCGGATGGAAATTATGAAAACAATGGAGGATTTGCTAAAAGTGCACCAAAGGACTTAATCGCAGAAGGAACAGATGATCAATTAGACCAAATTAAACTGTCCACTGTTACTGGGTTGAATAAAACCAAACAGGTTGGTATCAATTGGCGACATAATGGCGGGAATAGAGATTGGACTGTCTTTGAAATTGACCCCCAAAGTGCAAATAATATTTGGAAAGAAGGTGGACATCCAAATAATTTTGACACCTATGCAATTTGTGTTATAGATGCTCCCAAACCTATGAAATCTGTTATGTCTCCTGCACATGATGATCATGCACAAATATGGATCAATGGTGAAAAATGGTATAATCATTCACAATGGACTGGTGGAACAACAAGAGTAAACTACAATATTGAAGTTGATTTGAAAAAAGGGACAAATGTTCTCTTATTTAGGTGTGGAGAAGGATCGGGTAGTGCATACCTAAACCTTCATTTTGACGACGCAACACACGATGCCGTTGATATTTACCCAGATCAGGCAGATGATAAGATTAGCTTCTTCAAAGAGATCTCTGAAGGATTATCTATCGAACCCACAGATAAACTGACAACAATATGGGCAGATATTAAAAGAAAATAAACTATTACTATATCTATTCATCTTGTAACAACTACTTGCAGTGGGCTGAAAGTATATTTATTCATTCTTGGAACCTATAACATATTTATTCAAATAGGTAGCAACTTGGGTTAACATAAACCAGCATATAAATAGTTATATCACAGATGAAAAAATACATTAGGAGATTCCTCTATGAATAAAAAGAATATGTCACATGTTATTTCTTTCCTAATCAGTATATTGCTCATAAATTCATCGAATGGATCTATAATTACAGATGGACTTGTAAGCTATTGGACTTTTGATAATGAACACGTTGTTGATAAAACAGTAAAAGATGTATGGGGTCACAACAACGGTACAACGAACGGAAAACCTAAGCTTGTTCAAGGTCATGTTGGAGAAGCACTTGAATTCGATGGTAAAAAGGATTTTGTCAACCTAACCACCCTTGGAGAATTTGGTAGAAAAATGGGTTCATCTACATTTGAAGCATGGATAAAAACTAAGAACAACAATGATTGGATGAATCTGGTCAATACCCATGGTACAGAGTGTCCGTTTTGGGGAATACAACTGAATGGAGTGAAAAGTAAAGATGAATTTAGACGTGGACGAGGAATGATGTTTTTTCTAAATAGTATTAAAAGAAATAGATTATGTTCAGCATTTTTTTTAGGGAATAGTAGTAATGTCTATGATGGGAAATGGCATCACATTGTATACATTAATGAACTTAATCTTAATGATGGAAAAACTAAAGAAGCTGTATATATAGACTCTATATCGCGTGGAAAAATGCATGGTTCATTTGGTGATGATTGGATAACTCTACAATTTACGGAACCTGTCCATCTTGGTGTAAGTAATTTTGAGGGAAAGACAGAAGGATTCTTTGAAGGTATGATTGATGAAGTCCGATTTTATGATCGTCCGCTCAGGATTGAAGAAATCATTAATAACTATGAATCAACTGAACCTTTCAACGTTGAGCCAAATGGGAAATTGTCAACACTATGGGGTGCATTGAAGAAAAAATTCTAATACCATTTCTTATGGTAATATTCTCTTTTTTGTAGCACAAACTTTCAGTTTGTGCCTTCCCTGTTTCATTCCTAACAACCAGAAATGAGATAATAAATGGAAATGGTATAACATAATGTATTAAACCATATTGCTACTTTGAAGCTAAACTACATGGGTTTAAGAAAATTTATAGGTAAGTCTATAACTCCACCAAATCCGATAGGATTAGTGTACAATCCACCGAAGGCAATACGCACATTCGGTGTTGATTTAGCCGAATGCCATATGTGCATTCGGCGTTTATTTTGTGGGAAGACTAACGGGAGTTCATACCATTATTTATTGATTTCGCGGATTCAAGGAATCTGCCATATCACAGTGTTAATAAAAAATGATTCTAAAATCTACGATAAATAGCAGAAAAAATGAAGAAATTTGAAAGAGCAAACATCACAGATATGAAAAAAGTTGAAATATGAGTAAACATACGTTACAATAACAAATAGAGAATTAATTTTATACACATACTAATGATAAAAATTGGGGGGTACTGAAATAGTTCCGATTTCGCCACTTTTTCACATAATTAAAAATTCCATTTCTGAGAAATTGCAATACTGTTTTTGGGAATGTCATCTGATACGGTATAACCTATATGATCATGTGGCAATAAAGAGTTGTTTTCAATTAGAAATTGTATCACAGATCGCTTACCAGTGATACGCAAGAAAAGAAAAAGGAAGACAACAAATTACACAATTTCAGAATTTTTGCTATTCTCAAAAAAACAAGGACGAACACAGACTGTGACAGGGCGGAAACCCGTTTTCATAATCCTACAAATTGTAGGAAAAAGTGTAACAATTTAATCATTGCAGAAACTAATATATTACAATCGTGAAGTATATAAAACTTGGGAAATATAAGAATTTGTAATACAATTTCTATATAAATAGTTCCCATTATCAGGGATCTAAATATTATATCTGATAAAGGATAGGGAGGTCTAAATGACACGCATTCTGTTGATTCCTTGATTCGGCGTTGATTTATCGGGTAAATATGTTCCAAAAATTGACACCTATAGTGCAGTATCACAACAAACCCACAGGTGTCAATATAAAAGAAGAGTTATACCATGAACGCCACACATTAATGAGAAGTATATAATTATAAAATAAATGATGACAATCTATAAAAACGATCGTAAATACAAAAAAATCTTTATGT
>CAZZBB010000093.1:0-19499 GCA_964652195.1 uncultured bacterium
TATTTTTTTGTCCCATTACCTATTGTCAGAAATGAAGCGGAATGTGGCACAAACTGAAAGTTTATTCTACAAAGAGAGACATTTTTATTTAGAAATGGTATTACATTCTATATTTTTTCATCCTTTCCATAGAATATAAGAAATATAAGAGAAGATAAGAGAAGAAAATATAAGAAAGAGGAAGATCGGCGATCGGAATCCAAATCAAGGAATCAAGGAATCAACGGTATGAATGTCTTAATGACATTCCCCGGGTATGAATGTCATTTAGACATTCCCGGGTATGAATGCCTTATTGGCATTCCCCGCCCACAGAATATAGGAGAATGTAAGATCGGGGATCGGAATCCAAATCAAGGAATCAAGGAATCAAGGAATCAACGGTATGAATGACATTAAGGCATTCACCGGGAATTCGTCCAAATCAACGGTATGAATGTCTTAATGACATTCCCCGGGTATGAATGACATTAAGGCATTCACCGGGAATTCGTCCAAATCAACGCCAAATCCGCGGAATCAAGGAATCAACGGTATGAATGTCATTTAGACATTCCCCCAAATCAACGCCGAATCCGCGTATGGAATTCGTCGGGTATGAATGCCATTAAGGCATTCCCAGGGAATTCGTCCAAATCAACGCCAAATGCGCGTATGGCATTTGTCCAAATCAACGCCGAATCCGCGTATGGAATTCGGCGGGTTTCGTACCTCTACCCGACCTACAAAGAATGGCAAAATAATAAATAGAATTGGTATTATTTGAGGGATCCAAATAGGCAAGATGCGGAGGTTGTTCTGAAAAGGATTCAAAATGAGGTAATGTTAGGTGCTATTTAGGGTAGTCTTAGATGGTCATTATTCAACTATATCTGTGGGGAGGTTAGCATTTTGGCAATGTCTTCTGGTAGGATGATATGCTTTTGCTCAATATTTGCAATGTATCTATCAGCATTTATTGTAGAAGTGAAATTGTCTTTCCCAATAATTTTTGCTACATTTAAGTCTAATTTCGCCTTTTCCCAATCCTGCATATGTGACCAGACGAAAGCACGGTTATGGCATGTTCATAATCCTTAATAGCGTCATTATAATCACCCATTCTTTCGAAAACTACCCCACGATTGCAATATGGTTCTGCCCTTTCAGGTTTTAAGAATATAGCTTTAGTAAAATCGTTGATCGCAAGATTGGTTATGCCTTTCTGAACATATGCGTTTCCACGATTATTGTATGCTTCAGCAAAATTCGGTTGAAGTTCTATTGCTTTAGTGGTATCTTCAAGTGCTTTGTCAATTTCACCTATATTTCGATATGTTATAGCACGATTATTGTAAGGTATTGCATGATCGGGTCTCAGCTCAATTGCGGTATCAAAGTCCTTAATTGCAAGTTCAATCTCTCTCATCATACGGTATGTTAACCCTCGACCATTGAATGCATCCGAAAGAGTCGGTTTTATCTCAATAGCCCTATTGAAATCCTCTATTGCTTTGGCATATTGCTTTTTGTGAGTATAGACAATCGCACGATTTGTATAAACATGAGCATTGTCGGCATCCAGTTCTAACGACTTTTTGAAATCCGCTATAGCACGGTCAAACTCACCAATAGTGAAATATGCAAGTCCACGATTTTTATAGGATCGAGCATAATCAGGCTTCAGTTCAATGGATTTATTATAATCTTTAATAGCTTCATCGTGTTTTTTTGAAGCCAACCTTACATTCGCACGTTGAAAGTAGTTGTAATAACGTTTGTCTGTATTTGCCTGCATGTCTTTCATTGTTGGCTTTCCTCATAGTAAGGTTCAATAAGTAAAATATCGTATGGATGTGCGTGTGTGTTTCATTCAAAAAAGCCGAGTACATCTACACACGCGAAGGGAACCCTACGAGCGTATCGTGTGAGTTCGTATTATCGCGTGCTCACATATCATAAAGTGCTGAAAAGCATTTGAGATAAACTGCAACTAATTATCTCGCACATCGTTAAATTCCAAATCTTCAACTGGTTTTCCATCCACATCCGTAATCCGCAAATAGAATCCGCAACTCCGTTCCTCATTGCAAACCTTAACGAGGATAATGTTTTTGCCTGGTTTGATCGTTACCTGAATAGTGTGCCTGTCAAGTATTGCAGTTTCAGTGTTGATATCCGCGAATACCTCTGTGCCATTTAGCCATATTTTTGCTTGGTTATCACTACTAAATCGAAAAAACACTTCCCCTTCGTCAGGAGAGGTTACGGTTGTCCATGCGTAAGAAACACACCAATTGATGTTCCTACCAAGATCAATAAATCCATCGAAAGCATCATCTGTAAACTTTTCCCAGCTTATTTGTCCGTCTATGCCTTCATATTTTGTAGTTAGGTCAAACTGTGTTGTGTCTTCAAAAATATACTTAGTGTTGTATCCGATTCCTGCTGTGTTATCAAATGGTCCAAGAACCAACCATGCATTTTCATGAATCAGGCCGGTTAGTCTCATCTGTTCTATTGCCTTGTCTGGCATGTTGTTCTTATCATAATATTTAGCAAGACCGATGCGGCTTTTCCAAAGGATCCTCAAACACGCATTCACAACCAAAGTGCGATTGGGATTTTGTGCTTCAATGGCAGCGCGTTTACCAACGCGTTCTATAGCCGGATCAACGGAATTCTGTGCTTCAATGATAGCTTTACGAATGAATTCTATATCTGGATCAACGAAATTCTGTGCTTCAACGATTGCCTTACCAGCGAGTTTTATAGCCGGATCATACATTTCATTCTTAAGACAGATGGTAGCAAGTGCGCCGAGAAATGACCCGTCCTGTTTATAGTTGATGAATGCAAGCTTATCTTCAGCTTGGTTCAGTAGTTCTTTTGCCGTATCAGGTTGGTTATTTTTCTGGAAGGCAGTGGCAGCAAGATAAAAGCAGCGTATATTGTTCGGTTCTACTTTGCTAAGGGCGTGATAAGCTTCAGCAGCTTTCTTATAATCATTGGCATTCCAATAAATTTCAGCGAGCATTTCAATGATAGCAGGATTGTCAGCGTCTTTTTGGTTTTTATCTTCTAAAAGGGTTCTCAACACATCAAGTTTTTCTTGATCTTTATAGGCATTCATCAAGACTTTGCGTGTGTCATCACTACCAAATTTGACTTCAATATTAGATGGAGATAAGTGCGTTGAGAGAATTGTTGATCTGAACTGCGATGATGCTTCGACTTCATAGAATGCTAATGCCGAGTCTGTCCTCCCTTGTTTTAAGTATCCATTGAGCAATCCGTTAATGATTGTATCCCGCTCCTGAGAATTATTGGACATCACAAGTGCAATCTTAAAATAAGCGGTAGATTTTTCCAATTCACCAGTGTTGAGAAAGTGCTGTGCACGTTCTTTCGGATTTGATATTTCATAAGAGAGTGGGATACCTTCATTTTCAATCTTTTGTAATACTTCTTCTAAATTCGCCTGATAAAGATAGAGTTTGATCAACTGCAGTTCGATATCTCGCCGATCAAATTCTGATTTGGTGTATAGCAGGGCATTCTTCAATATTTTTTCAGCAGCCGTTATGTCCTCATAAAAAAAATAATGATTTGCGAGTTTGAGATAAGTTTGTACTTGTACATCACCGGGTGCCAATTCAATTGCTTTTTCATAGTAGGCAATGGCTACATCCACCTTACCTTCTGACTCATAAAGTCTTGCGAGTCGTGCGTAATGGATAGCTACTTCTGGATATGTTTGAACATAAGCCTGCGCGATTTCAAGTGCCTCGTTGCCTTTGCCAGCAACTCGCAAACTATAAACGAGTCCATCTTGATATTTTGTGTTTTCTGGGTCAGTTTCAAGCAGTTTGCTGTAGGTTTGCACAACTTTTTCGTATTGTTTTGTGCGTGTATAAAGCGTTGCGAGTTGTGCGCGAGATTCTAAATCCCCGGGTGCCCCTTTAACAATGCGTTCATAGATTTCTATTGCTTCCTCAATTTTGCCGAGTTCTACCAATTTTTGGGCCGTTGTGATGAATTCTTGTGTTATCGTGCTCTCTTGTTCGTTGCTCACCTCCTCTGCCTCGAGCTGTGCTATGAAAGCACCTACTGTGATTAACATGAAAACGACTAAGAAGAAAGACAATTTTGAGCGTACCATTGAAATATACCTCCTATTAGGTTACTCAAGTTACTACAACCTATCACATAAATAGTTGGAGGGCTTTGAAAGCCCGATTTCAAAATCCTGTAGGCGGTGAATGCCTTTTTGGTATTCACCGCCTACAGAATGTAAGAGAATGTAAGATCGGGGATCGGAATCCCCTCCCACAGAATGTAAGAGAAGAGGAAGAAATTATAAGTTGAGGCAATAGCATTTATCAAATAGCAAGGTCCCATAGCAGCACCGTGCCATCACCGCTACCACTTGCGAGTGTCTTACCATCAGGACTAAAGGTGACACCCGTTACATCCGCCGTATGTCCAGTGAACATCTTCAATTGCTCACTTGTCTTAAAATCCCAGAGACGAATCGTCTTGTCTTCACTTCCACTCGCCAAAGTTTTTCCATCTGGACTAAATGCAACAGTCCAAACGACAGCAGCATGTCCCATGAGATCCCTTAGTTGTTGACCTGTAGCAGCTTCCCATAGAGCAATCGTGTTGTCGCCGCCACCACTTGCAAGCATTGTCCCATCAGGACTGAAAACTACACTATACACATCGTTTGAGTGTGCTTCATACGTTTTCAAGTGTGTCCCTTTCTCAATATCCCAAAGACGGATAGTTTCGTCCTGACTTCCACTCGCTAAAGTTTTTCCATCTGGACTAAAAGCAATACTATTAACTGAAGATTCATGCCCTATAAGTGTCTTAAGGTGTGCCCCTGTATTAGCATCCCATAGACGGATTGTGTTATCCCAACTTCCACTTGCCAATATTGTGCCATCAATACTGTAAGCAAGACTTGCAATTTCTTTGTGATCGGAATCAGAGTCCGCATGTCCTCTGAACCTCTTTTGTTCTTGCCCTGTGACAGTATCCCATAAACCGATAGCTCCATCGTAAAACCCACTTACAAGCGTGTTTCCATCAGGACTGAAAGCGATACTATCAACGTTATAGGTCGGTGGTGTTTTCTGAGGATTACCTGTATTCGTATTCCATAGGTGAATGCCGGCAAAACTTCCAGCTGCAAGCGTTGCTCCATTACTGCTGAATGCAATACAATTCACCCCATCAATATATCCTGTGATTGTCTTGAGGTGTTGTCCTGTATGAACATCCCATAGGTTAATGCCATTATAATTATCGCCACTTGCAAGGACCGTGCCGTCGCTATTGAATGCGACAAACTCAGCATTCCCGCCAAGTGATTTTTGATGTTGTCCAGTGTTAGCATCCCATAGATTAATTTCGTTTCCCGCGCTCGCAAGCAGTGTGTTATCAGGACTAAACGCAATGTTAGTTACACGGCCATGACCCGTAAGCGTTTTGAGCGTTTCGCCTGTATTAGCATCCCATAGGGAGATAGTATCGTTCCAACTTCCAGCAACCGTTTTACCATCAAGACTAAATTCAACGCAAACATCCCGACACCAATTCCCGTACGACATAAGAGTTTTACGGTGTTCTCCAGTGAAAGCATCCCATAAGTGGATATATAGATGGATAGTACTGCCTTGTTTACTCCTTCCGCCGCTCACAAGTGTAGTACCATCAGAACTAAAATCAATTCGAACAACGTCTTCCATACACTCTGTGCGTACTTTAAGGTGTTCTGAATCTATGTCCCAAAGACAAAATGTCTTGTCTGAACTGCCACTTCCGAGTGTTTTTCCATCCGAACTGAATGCAAGACTTGTGACTGCGCCTGTATGTCCTTTGAGCGTTTTTTGGTACTGGCCTGTGGTTGTATCCCAAAGATATATAGTTTTATCATCCCATCCACCGCCACTTGCCAGTATCTTACCATTCGGACTAAAAGCAAGACTTTTGACATCATCCGTATGTTCTGTGAGTAGAGCAATCTCTTGATAGGTTTCAGTTTCATATACCCAAAGACCAATACTACTCGCTACAGCAAGGATAGTGTTATCAGGAGAAAACTGTATCTGATTGATGATGCCTTTGCCTAAACGTGCTTTAGCACCTTTAGGTAATTGGTTTGGATTCATAATATTTTTTATATGGTTCATAGTCATCGCATGCGTTAGTTTTTTGTGCCATTTCTACCTATCTTACTTTTTATTGATTTTTTTCCAGTCCCATAACAGCACTGTACCATCGCCGCTGCTGCTCGCGAACGTCTTACTATCAGGTGAAAATACTAAGGAAGTGATATTGTCCGTATGTCCATATAGGGTTTGCAAATAATTGCCATTTGTATCCGAAAGTATGATTCCGATTTTGCCATCTATAAATTGGGTATCAATGAGTGTTTTTCCGTCGGGTGAGAATATCAGGACACCTCCAATACCTCTATTCCTATGAATAATTCTGTTTTGTTCTTGGATACCAGTAGGTGTCACGTTCCATAAAACGATACCTTTTGAATCACCAAGAGCAATAGTGGTATTGTTGGGTGAAAATGCCAGCGTACTGTGCTTCTCCATGTTAGGTGGTGTGACTTTGCGCGACGTCGTAATATCCCATATTTGTGTTTTCTGGAAGATCCCGTAAGTAGCAAGAAGTTGTCCATTAGGTGAGAACGTTAATTTCCCTGAGTGTTGTGTTCCCGTGCTAAATCGAAATAGTTCGACACCTGTGTTTCTGTGCCACCCAGTAATACTTGCACTACGAGTAGTCGCAACGAACATGTTGTTATCAGGTGAGAATGTGAGTGCATTCGTGTATCCAGTAGACTGCCAACGACCGAGTATTTCTTCGCCTGTGTCGACCTTCCATAATTGAAGAGGAGTGCTACCTCGGAAAGTGCCTTTACCAAGATCGTGTGTCCTGAACGCAATAAAACCTATGCTGCCTTTTCTGGCAAGAAAGGATGCATCAGATGAAAGTGCTACGACAGCAGAGTCACAGTGCCCATCAATAAAGGTATTCAATTCATGCTTCGTTTTTAGATCCCATACATCCGCAATACCGTTAAAGGCAACCGTTGTAAGTTTTGTTCCGTCTTCAGAAAACGCAACTGCTTTCACGGATTCTGTATGTCCACTTGCGAAGGTAACGAGTTCCTCTCCATTTTTTAGATCCCAGAATCGTATTGTGCCATCGTTGCTGCCACTTGCGAGGCATCCACTATAATGGGGTGCATCATCTGGTATGAATCTTAAAGCACAGATAGTGTTTTTATGTCCTAAAAGGGTTGCACGTTCTATGTGTTTATCTACATCCCAAAGTATTATGGCTTTATTAGCATCGCCGCTGGCAAGTGTTTTTCCATCTTGTGAGAATGCCACAGCAGTAACCCACCCTTTATGTCCTCTAAGTGTTGCGAGTTTGCTTCCTTTCTCTGTATCCCATAACTGCACTGTATTGTCTATACAACCACTTGCAATGATTTTTCCATCCGGTGAAAACGCCAATGCCAGAATGCTTATATCCGCTTTATTCGAGAGGTTAACTCCTGCATGCCCTTTGAGGTCCTTATGCCGTTTGCCTGTCGTTGTATCCCATAAGCGGATTCTGCCTTCACGAGTTCCAGTGGCGAGACTGCTACCGTCTTGGGATAATACCACAGACTCGTATGAATCTATCTTTTGATACCTCGAATCTTTACTGCTGGAATCGAGATTCAAAAGGGGAAAATCGGACACTTTCCTTCCAGTGTCCACATTCCAACGGATCATACTAAAAATGTCGAGACTGATGAGTGTAGTGTCATCTTGGGAGAATGCTATTGTGGAAGGTGATCCGGCTGACCTGAAGCTCGTGTGGATGCTACCTGTATTCAAATCCCATAGCTGAATATCGGGGTTGTTAAGTCCGCCACTTGCGAGCATTTTTCCATCTTGTGAGAACGCCAACGCATTCACTTGTCCAACCCGTTCTGTAAATAAAGCAGTCTCTTTGCGATCCTCTACACCATATAACCACACACCGACATCTGTTCCTACGGCAAGGTGGCTGCCATCTGGTGAAAACTGCATAATGTTGATACCGCCTTTTCCGAGTCGTGCGATTGCACTTTCAGGTAAGCCTACTTGTGTGTCTTGGCAAAATCCGGTCAAGTGTATTACTGCTGTCAATAGAACGGTGAAAAAGAGCAGATATTTGGTTTTCATGTGTTAATTTCCTATTTATTCTGGAACATCCCACAGCAACACCGTACCATCATATCCAGCAGTTGCGAGTGTCCGTCCATCTGGTGAATATTCCATATTGTCCACCCATTGTATATGTCCTGTGAAAGTTTGCAGCAGTTCACCAAGGTCAGAACTCCACATCTGAATTTTATCATCTGCATGCAGGCTGGCAATAGTGCGTCCATCCGGAGCGTATGCCAAATTCATCACCTTCGTCTCTGGAACAATGGTCTTTATAGGTTCATCCCCATCCGGATACCAAACTTGAATTGTGCCATCGCACCCTCTGCTTACATACGTTTTCCAATCTGGTGAAAATGCCACAGAGTTACTTGGAATCGTTCTGATTATATCACCAGTGTCTATATCCCAAAAGCAAGTTTCTGAATCATTCGTACTCACAAGCATACGCCCATCAGGTGAGAATTTCAGAGTTCTGACAAAATCGTCATACCATTCCAGTATATTTAAGGTTTTGCCGGTAGCCACATCCCACAAGTGGATAACACCGTCAGAGTCAGCACTTGCAAGCATCTTTCCATCAAAACTAAACGTTACTGATTCTACACTATTCTCGCTTTTCTTTTCGTGTCCTGTGAAAATTTCTCCATTTTCACCGGTTTCAGTATTCAAAAGATATACTGTATTGTCTTCAACATTCCCACAAGCAAGCGTTATACCATCTGGTGAATAGGCAATACAATCAATTCTTTTGGGATGGGGGAAGTATGTTTTCATGAGTTTTCGGTTGTGGACATTCCACAACATAAGCCTTTGCATAGAACTCACAACGGCAAGTATATTTCCATCTGGTGAAAATTTTATACCCGTAAGCATATCTATGTACCCAGTGAGAGTTCTCACTGGCGCGGCGGTAGCAATATTCGTAAATCGTAATGTGCCGTCTGTACCCGAGTTGATTAGCGTCCTTCCATCAGGAGAGATCACTATATGGTAAGTTGTGTCTGGTGGACAAGTAATAGTATTAAGACGTTCACCAGTAACAACGTCCCAAAACTGAATCACATCGTTTTCGTAATTATTGGTGAGGAGTGTTTCTCCGTCGGGACTGAACACGACCGATTTAACGCCTTCTGTGGTAGTTAAAGTTTTCGTGAGATGTCCGGTGTCAGGATCCCAAAACCGAAGGGTTCCATCTTCACTGCCACTTGCTATAGTTGTGCCATCAGGAGAATAAGCTATAGAATATATATTTCCTGTATGTCCATTAAGGGTACGGACAGGTTCTCCGGTGTTTGCATTCCATAGATGAATCATTTCATCTCCACCACAACTTGCAAACATTTCTTCTCTTGGAGAAAATACTATTTTGGAAACACCCTTTGCATGTCCAACGAATGTGAGGAGGAGTTCACCAACAGACATATCCCAAAGACGAATTGTGCCATCTTCTCCTCCACTCACGAGCTTTTGTCCATTGGGACTAAACGCTACTGAAAGGACATCATCCTGATGTCCTGTGAATGTCATTTTATGTTGTCCAGAGTGTGGATCCCATACCCGAATTGAGTTGTCCCAACTACCGCTTACAAGTAGCGTATTATCGGGACTGAAAGCCACTGCTGAAACGCCATTAATGTGTCCTACAAGCAGATTGAGTTCCTCTCCGGTCTGTGCATCATGAATCCAAATACCCATAGGACCTGATGTGGCAAGGAACTTACCATCAGGGGAATACACCAAATCATATACGAAACCTTTTCCTAACCGCGCTTTTGCACCATTAGGTAATTTCCATCGCGTAGAATCTTGAACAATGTCGTTTTGCATAGATCTTATTCCTCTTTTTGATTGATTTGGCGAACCCTTAGTAAAACAATATGAGTCAACGTTGTAGTTTACTGCAGCTGCGTTAATTCACACTGTTTCATCGGAAATTTCAGCGTCTTTTGCAAAGTCACTGAGCAATGCGGGTGTAGCAGTATCAAACCCAACAAAGTCCAGCATACCAGCATCCTGCGGGTTAGCAATAGAAAAGTCATTTGCAACCATCGCGACAACTGCTAATTTTGTAGGAATTCCCATCTCTTGCCGATACATATCCAGTGCTGTTTTCGGGTGTATATCACCATGCCACGTTTCATTATCTGTATAGATAGTGAACATATCTATTTCAAGCTTGTTCTCTAATGCATATAGCATAGGTAGTGCACAATCAGTGCCTCCGTGCGGTAGTCCAGAAACTGCTTCAATAGCACTTGGCAACCTATCGGCTGCAGTAATAGGGATGTGAACGAACTCGTCTGAAAATCCGAAGATATGGTAATTCGGTTCGGTGCGTGCGGTCACCAATGCCATCGCAGCGGAAGCATTTCTCGGTGTAAGCCCTTGACAACCTGCCACAGTACCACTTTTCATTGATCCGGAAACATCAAGTGCTAAGAATGTGTTCTTATGACTCGGTTCAACGTTATCAAACGCCATGTAAAATGCAGTGTCTAAACCCTCAACAATTTGTGGAACTGGTTCCCAGGTCAAACTCCCTCTGACTCCTGAACCAGACCTGTATGTAGTCAACGCCATCAAAATCTGGATAGGATGGATAAGCGAACGTTGAATCGCCTTAGCGGAGAGTCTTTCCAAGACAGTCTGAACTTCTGGTGCAAAAGGTTTCAACAGACCGACTTGTGTCATCTTACCGAGGTTTCGTACCGTTGCAATCACAGGCATGTTAGCTAATAACGCTGCCCAGACATTTATATCATCCTTCCACTGATTTGGCACCATTTCATGTGTAAATTGATGTTTCTCAATCAAATTGATGACTTCCGTGCGTTTTTGCGTGCTTTTCAGTTCTTCATATCCAGCAAGTAATTCGTGGAAAGCATCCGTAGCATCATAAATCATAGAAATCTTTTCTTCTAAACCGCGTTGCACAGTCCGTTTTTCTGTATCAAGTCCTTTAATCCAACGGTAGATACCTCGGTTTTCACCGTGGTGACATTTTGAAAGGACATCTGCATGGCGCCAACTATTTCGAGACTGATATTTGAGGACTTGATAAGCCAACGCGTCGTCGTCTTTTGTGCGATACCACTCGCCAACTAACCGCCGTAACGATCTACCCCAACCTCGCATGCCGTCTATAAATGCTACGAAATTGAAGAGGTGCGTTCCGATACGCGCCACGTCGCAGAATACTTCTTGCACTTTCTGTTTCGTGTTAGCGTTACCGTGTGTGAAAGCGAGTGCCAATGCATATAAAGCTGGATCGTTTTTCGGTGCGCGTCCAGAAACAGAAATCTCTTTGATTCGTTCAACCACCTGAACTCCATCCTCGGCAATACACTGTTTGACAGATTCAACATTTACCTTCGTCAAATCTTGTTCCGCTGCATAATAGGAACCACCTTCGGTGCCTAAAATGAGAAACCGGTCCAAATTTGTCCAGATAGAAACAGGATAAGCATACCCCCCAGCTGAGTTTTCGATCTGTCGTTCATCCAAGGGTTGCCGCTGGTTTGGATGTAATGGAGAATATTTTCGTAGATAACTCATGATTTTACTCCTATGAGGGAGCGCGGGCAAGGTGTGTATTACGGGTTTTAACGGATATTGATAAAGTTAACGTAATACTTCGGCCCGCACAACGGGAACTCTGGATAAGTATACAGAATGCGGGTACGCTCTACCGCTGAGCTACAGCAGGTTTCGCATCACACACAACCTGCTGACAGGAGTCGAACCTGCCACCCACCACGCATTCATTCGACCCAGAGTAATGTTTTTTGTTCATATATTCAATTATCATATAGCAACGGGCAAGGTGTGTATTACGTTTTTTCCGTTGGCCAAACGGAGTACTGTTAACGTAATACTTCGGCCCGTTAAAGACTATTAATTTACAATATCATATATCTTTCATTCAGGATAAGCCGAAAAACTTTCATATAGGGTCGCCTTTGACGTAATCTTCGACAAGTAAAAGGATACAACCGATAAGTCCTACGACTCCACTTATAATAAGAGAAACTCTAAAAATATTTAACGGCAAAACATTAATTAATACGATTGAATCGTGCAGTATTACAACTGTACATCCGAGAATTGAAAGCATCATTCCAGAAATCCATAAATTCTTTTTAGTTCTTGTTGTCTCCATAGTTCTTATTTTTTTGAGGAACGGGAACACCCAGAAGAAACCTACACATGCAACGATACTCACTCCAAAGACGAATCCTAATGTAGGATGCCAATTCTTACTGACACGGTCTGCAATCAAATTGTCTATGGTTGTAAGCAAAATAAGACAGATAAAAAATAGTATACATTTCCTCACACATACGATTATCCTTTTATGTTTCGGACTTTGCAAAATACTCATAATAGTATTCATCGTTTACCTCCGTTTTGCTACTAATCCTAAATAAGATTTCGTTGAATACGATTAGAAATTATTCAAACCTTAGACACATTTTTATAAGGGATTTAGAATGACCATATATTGACGCGGAACTTTAAACTGAATGTCAACCGTCAACCATTCTAATCCATCCTGCCAATGTTCTTTTCCACGTCTAAATTTTCCTTCAATTGCGATATTTGGAGGTGTCTCGTGAATTGTGAACTCTAAATCTTTGAGCATTTCTCTAATCCATTTAGTCGGTTTCGGTTGAGACATAAGCCATTTTGATTTCCATTCTTTTCGGACATGAATCTCAATTTGAGATTCATCCGTGATCTCAATATTAATCGTGCCGATCTCAATGTCAACTGTTAAATGTCCATTAGGATCAGCGGGGAGTATTCTTTTTATATCTTTCGAAAACCCTATTTTTCCGTTGACCAAGACAAAGTTAGATTTATAAGATTCAGATTTTGTGACTTTTGAAATTTTTGACATGTTATCCCCAAAATGAAAATAATAGTTTACTATTCATCACATAAGAGTAAACAAGTATTAATAGTCCTTACATTCCTTATTTTGCTATTGTAACACCCCACAATAGCACGGTGCTGTCATTACTTTTACTTGCCAGTGTTTTACCATCCTGACGAACGCCACGCTCATGCTCGCTAAGTTCAAGGAACTGGAAGTGGTAAAGGTTTTTTGGCTTCCAAACTGTGTTGTTCGTCCTCGCGCTGTGGTTGAAGGAACTGCCTGTAAAAATCTATCACTACATTTTTACAGAACTCGTCGAGTTGATCAAATGTTGGTTCAGCAATCGGATTATAGAAACCGGCAACCCCAGCATGATCGTTAGAGTAAAAACATACACCTGTTTTTATAATGGTTAGATGTGTTCCATTTTCGCGTTGTTTATAGAATATCTTGAATACTATCTGTATAAAATGTGACCATGCGTTTTGAATATCATCGGAAACAATCTTAACATCACCGAGCTCCACTAACATCTGTTCCATGTTTTTTTGTATCGTCTCTCTAAATTGAATTGTCTCATCTTTACTTTTTAAGAATGGTCGTTTGTTATCTTCCTGATATGGAGAGGTAACCTTGACAACAACGAGATGCTTATCGTCAACTTTCGACTGTTGGGATTTAGAACGATACTCAGTGAATGTAACATCGCTATTCTCAGTATAAGATTCCATTGTCGTAACTCCTTTAACTCAAGGTTAATTAGTTTTGCCGATTGAGACAGAAGGTGTACATCACTTTAGACACCTGCACAATCTGGAAGAATGTGCTACAGACACACGCTCAATCTAACATTTGGTACAAGAACGCAAACAAGATATTAAACTACAGAAGTGTACCATTAAAACTATATGTTATGCTATATAAACGGGTAGCTAAAGTGGTTTCAACCCCACACAGAATAAGTTAATCTTGAAAATCAATGTCAAGTCTAAAATTCGGAATCTGTTGACAGAGTTTGTGAATCGGTGTCATATCCTGAATTGGGTTTCCTTTGATAGTCAATGAGGTTAAATGCGGTAAGTTCTCAAGAATGCTAACATCTCTGATGTTATTGTCTGCAATGCGTAACTGTCTCAGCTTTACCAATCTGGCAAGTGGTGTAATGTCATTGATTTGACACCCTTCGATTCTTAACTCAGTGAGTTGCTTGAATTCAGTAAAAGGTGCAACACTACTAATTTTAAGTCGATCCATTGATAATGAAATCAGCAATGGAAATCGTCTGAGCATTCTATAAATGTGTGATAAATCTTGTATAGGATTCGTTCCAAGATATAATGACCGAAGCTCCTTCAAACCAGCAATTGGAGTAAAGTCACTGATCTCATTAATGTTTAAAAATAAAGTCTGAAGATGCGTCAAACCTGAAAGTGGTGTAATATCCTTAATTTTATTATCACGTAGATTTAAGTGCGTCAACTTATTCAAATTCGCTAAAGGTCTGATGTCCTCAATTTCATTATTACTATATAGATGTAACAGCTTCAACTCCGTCAAATGTTCTATTCCTGTTAGATCGCTAACATAAAAGTAAACAGCAGTCAGTTTCTCCACACTTGTTAGACTCTCTACTGAAATTGGTTCATCCGTATCCAAGCTAATTGCCCATCTGATTAGTTTAGCTAATCTTGGATCGGGTATATGGATAAATTCTTTATTAGATTTATTCATAACTTTGCTCATATATGGTAAATTTGGAAATAAAATGTTGGATGCGCGAACACCACCCGCCTTATTTGTCAGGACCGACTAAATCCCACAACAGCACCGTGCCATCCCTGCTCCCGCTGGCAATAAACTTACCATCAGGACCAAACGCCACGCTATAGATCCAGCCGTATGTCCACTCAGGGTATGTAGTAGCTCACCTGTGCTGGCATCCCACAAACGTATCGTGCTATCGTCACTGCCACTGGCAAGCAGTCGCCCATCGGGACTAAAAGACACACAGTTGACACCAGCAGTGTGTCCTGTAAGCAGTTCACGTGGATCACCGGTCTGCACGTCATATATCCAAATACCGATACTGCTCGCAACTGCCAGTCGCGTGCTATCTGGAGAAAATGCTGCACCTCCTTTGCCGAAACGCATTTCTGCATCTTTTGGTAGACTCCATCGCGTGTAGTTGCTTTGATTGCCTAAAACCTGGTTTGATTCCTGTGCAGAACTACCACCTTTATCGCTATCATCAGAAGCTACTCCTAACTGATTTCGAGCCTTTGGATGCTCCTCTATTTTTTCTATGTCTGATTGTATTATTGTTAATATTTTGGATTTTCATTTCTTTTCTTCCTATTAATTATTATAGTGGACAGTCCAGACTAAAATTGATTGTATCAATAAATCATGTCGCGACCATGAGGTCGCTCCTACAGAAGAAAATCACCTGTAAAATAAGTGTGGAGTATCCATAAGTATGTTCATTGGTTGACATGATAGTTCTTCTTTATAGGTAATAATATTTCATAACAAAATATTTAGCTGTGAAAAATTCAAACTGTCCTAAAGTCAGTCCCAGTAAGGGTTTATAGATAATCGTGAAAATTGCGTTATTATTATTATTTTTAATATTTCATACTATGCACTTTTTCAAACTACTCTAAACCTTGTTCTGGTATGGGTTTGTAGGCATATATGATTTTAATTTTACTTGCATAACTGTTATGCAAGTTTCATAACAACTTTTCACGTCCTGATTTTACTGTGAAACCTACTATTACTGTAAAATTTATAGTAACACAATAAAATTAATGTGTCAAGTTAAAAATCATATATTGTGTCATATTATATTATTTTATTTACTGGTATTTATAATATGTTATGAGTATTTCTACAATATTATATCATTAGTTGTATTATGGTTTGGTTTTCTTCAATATTTCTTCAATTTATTTTGGTTGTTGTGTTTAAGTTGAATTTTTCTATGTGTTAATTCATAATTTTTTTGGGATCTTCTGGAGGAAGGATGGCTTATCGTCTGGATCACGGATTACGCAGATTACGCAGATAGAAGTGTTTGGAGAGGGTAAGGAGTAAGATCACAAACTAAAAGTTTGTGGTACAAAAGATCAGGGATCGGAATCCCTCCTACAGAAGAGCCTGATGATTAAATTATTGCCTATAGTGACATAGAGTTTACACACTTCACATGGATTGAATACTTGACAGAAGTGATGGAATTGGGTATTCTTATACGATATATTCAATGATATATTTGATTTTTAATATTCTAAAACTTCGACTTATCATTCTAATTAAATAAATAGAAATTTGATGAAATTTATAACTGGTGGAAACCTTTTTGTAGAGTGCCTTAAAACCCAAGGCGTTGATGTGATTTTCGGTTTACCCGGAAATCATCTCGACACTGTATACGAGGCACTATATTATAACCAAGACGAGATAAAGCATTATGTAACACGTCATGAAGGTGGGGCAGCCTTTATGGCTGATGGTTATTCACGCGCAACTGGTGAAGTAGGTGTGTGTATGACTGTTCCAGGACCTGGATCAAATAATGCATCAATTGGAATCTGTGAAGCATTTACTGCCTCCTCCCCAGTACTTTGGATTACCGGTCAAAATGCATCATATCTTGCACATAAAGATCCAAGAAAGAGTTTTCATGGATTAGATCAAGAATCTGCTTTTGAATCTATGACAAAACACATTGAGATAGTACATCAAGTTCATCAGATACCGAATGCAGTGAATCGTGCTTTTGGCGTCTTACGATCTGGTCGTCCTGGACCTGTGCTGATTGAACTTGCTACGGATGCATTACAAGCAGAAACGGAACAACAAGTACCGAGAAGAAATAATGGAATCCAAACGATGGCACCACCAGAGGATATTGATTCTGCAATACAATTAATTCACGATGCTGAACGACCTTTAATTATATCTGGTAGTGGTATTAACCATACACGGTCAACCGATGAATTATTGGAATTTGCGTCCTATTTAGATTCCCCAGTATCTATGACAGGGATGGGAAAAGGATCTGTTCCTGAGGATTCTTCTTATTGTATTGGTATGTTTAGAGATAGTTATTCTCAAACAGCATTAAAAGAATCAGATCTCATAATTGCAATTGGAACAAGATTTACCTATCGCGATACAGCGAATTGGTCATTAAAATTATCTAAACCATTAGTTCATATTGAAGCTGATGTTGAAGAGATTAACAAAGAATATCCTGCAACAGTTGGAATTGGTGCTAACCCCAAATTAGTGCTCAAACAGTTAAATAGCATACTCAAAGAAGAGAAATTGTATTCTAAATGGGAAGATAGATTGGTTGAACTAAATCGAGAATTTACATCAGGTGAACCCCCGAGAATACTTAGAGAGTTACGGGATGTAATGCCCCGTGATGCTATACTTTCTGTTGATGTAAATATAACTGGATATGGTGCATTAACCCATTTTCCAACATATTATCCTGGTAGTTATATATTTTCTGGAATATCAGTTGCAATGGGTATAGGTCTGACGGGAGCGATTGGTGCACAGGTTGCTTACCCACAAAGGAAAGTTGTTGCTCTCAGTGGTGATGGTGGGTTTTTAATGACAAGTCCCGATCTGGCGACAGCAGTTATGTATGACCTACCCGTAGTCACAATTATTATGAATGATAGTCAATATACCTCAATTGAAAGAGGACAGCTGCGTCGATTTGGCAAGAGGATTGGTGTGGAGTTAGTTAACCCTGATTTTGTTCAATTTGCTGAATCTTTTGGAGCAGCGGGACTACGTGTTGATAATATTGAGGACTTTAGACCGACAGTTGAAAAAGCACTCTCACTTGAAAAACCAACGATTATTGACGTAGCGATGTAGAAAGAGTCATTATATTCTTGAATTGAATGTATATATTCTATGTTTACAAATATACGATGTTATCAAATTAACCTCAATTATCTAATCTAAGTTAGGAGTTAATATGCGAAAAAAGATAGGTGTTTTAACAGGGGGTGGTGATACAAGTGCTCTCAATGCCACCCTTAAAGGTATTGCCCTAAAATCCGAGGAACTTGGTTTTGAGCTTATTGGATTTATGGAGGGATGGAGAGGAGTTCTAAAGGGTGGTAAATACTTTACTCTTACACCTGATCTTATTGATGAGAATCATGGTGGAACAATTCTAAAGAGTTCCCGTACCAATCTAATTGCATCTGATAAATTAGGTGAGGCAATTGATAACCTAAAGAAACTTAATATCAGTGGTCTTATTCCAATTGGAGGTGACGATACATTAACTGTTGGTACAGCATTATCTGAACAGTTCACCACGGTTTTTGTGACAAAAACTATTGATAATGATGTAGGTATAAATCCTCCTGAAGGTGATTCGGTAGATTATTCGAAGATGGTAAATTATTTCTGTCCTGGATTTCCATCTGCTGCCAGTCGTGTGATAGATGCGGTACGTGACCTTAGAACAACAACATACTCTCATGACCGTGTGATTGTTGTTGAGGCAATGGGAAGGGATGCAGGTTGGTTGACATTATCTGCAGCATACGGATTGGCGGACTTAATTGTTGTTCCTGAAGTACCATATCAACCTGATAGATTAGCCGAGGCTATCCGTGAGAAGCATAGAGAACAAGGGAATGTAATCGTCGTTGTTTCAGAAGGTATTCGAAATGATGCCGGTGAATTAATGATCTCATCACAGGCTGAGCTGGATGCATTTGGACATACAAAACCTGGTGGATGTTCTGAGATTATTGTTGAAGCAATGAAAAAACGATTACCTGAAATTAACAGTTCATTATTTAGAGCATTAATTCTGGGTTATTTGCAAAGATGTGGAAGTCCAATCTCTCTTGATAGAGATTCTGCCATAAAAGCAGGGGCATTAGCAGTACGGTCTCTTTCTGATGGAATGGTTAATGGTGTTGCTACTATTACCCGAACTGATGTAGGTATTGAACCTATCATGTTACCATTAGAACAGGTGTTAAAACGTGATGAATCTGGGCATGTCATCAGAAGGAGTCTTGATCCACGTTTTTACGATTCTGAACGATATCACTTGTCTCCTGAAGGTGCGGGTTATTTCAGACCTTTATTTGGAGACTTGCCAAGACGTAGAAGAACTTTAGAGGAAAGAAATTTAGATATTGGTGAAATTGACTAAAATTTGATAATTGATAATGGATGAATCAATCATCACCATAGGCATCAATTTAGTGAGATTCACGACTTGTGCCAGTTATTTCTTTTTATGTAATATTGAAATTCACAGGTTTAATCTTTTCTGTTTTATTAGTTCCATCCTTATGGTATCCTTTAGTAAACCAACAAAAAGGAACTATAAGGATGGAACTAAAGGATACATT
>CAZZBB010000094.1:0-26540 GCA_964652195.1 uncultured bacterium
AAGATTAAGTTATTAATTCAGTAATTTATTAACGGGTGATAAATCACCCTACTACGAACCAGTCCGTTTGTAGTAGGGCAATTCATTGCCCGTCAATTACCCAAAGTATTATTTAACCTTCATATGTCATTCATAACCGTGGAATGACATAATGTCATTCATACCGTTGATTCCTTGATTCCTTGATTCAAATATAAAATCTGAGTAATCAAACTCACGTTATAAGTAGATAGTTATGTGGCTAATGCCGCGAATAGTGCTTTGATGTAACCAACTGAATATGCTAATCCGTCATTACCTTCTAATCTTGGAATATGGTCCGGGTTTATACATCCATCAAATCCAACATTTTTTAATTCACTCACGATCTTGAACATGTTCATGTCACCATCGTCAAGAAGTGTTTCTTCGAATGCACCTGCTGTGGCAAGACTGCCTCGGACATTACGCAGATGAACCATAAAGATTCGATCCTTACGTCCATAATTGTTTATCTCATCAAGAACAATTGCGCTACCCCCTGCCTCAGCACGAGTGCCACAACAGTAAAGATAGCCAACGTTCTTACTTGGGAATGCATCTATCACTCTATGAAATCCAAGACTTCCTAATGGTGTATCAGGATTAGGTACATCAGATGGATGAATTGCGAGTTTTATCTCATGTTCATCAGCAATTGAAACGAGTGCAGCATATACTTCACAGAATCGTTTCCACCATTCATCAAGTTCTTCTCTGGTTGGTATAGGAGGAGGGTCTTGTGTAGCAGCACGACTTTCTCCACGGGAAATATATCCACCACGGTGAACAGCTGAATAACGTGTCATTAGAAAGTCAAAAGTATCACCCCAAAACCGTTGTCGTGCTATAGGAACACCTGCTTCAGCAAAAACTTTCAAGGCTTTACAAGTATTTTCAAGTTCCTTTTCTCCACCAGGTTGCCCTTTCATGAATTTTTCTGTAATGTTTGGCAGCGTTACACGATTAATATCTAAACCGTGGGAACGTATCAATTTTTTCATTTTCAACAGTTCATCTAAATCAGGATACCCTTGTTCATTTACACCAGGAAATGAGCCACCATTACCAAAATCTATACAGTCTGCCCCAAGTTGTGTGACTTGCTTTAGATAGGATTCAGTTAGTCCACCATCCCAAACAGATATCTTCATATTCATCTCCTCTATAATGGCAATGTAACGGGTTGCCCTGTCTCTACTGATTGATATGCGGCTAAAGCGATTTCAACAGCAGCACGTCCATCAGCACCTGTAATTGGTGGGACTGTTTTGTTGCGAATTGAATCAACAAAAACACGAATTTCTTCTTGAACAGGAGGAGGAACGTCGATATCGCTAATTTTTATACTTCTACCTTCACCTTCAAATGGTTTTATCTGTATAGATGCATCACCACCCCAAGTTTGTGGGAAGTATATTGTACCTTTATCACAGTCAACACGACCTCCATAACCACCTATAGCTGCTACATGACTGGAGTGAAGTAATCCGACAGCTCCATTTTCGAAATTCAATGAGGCAAGCACGAGATCAGGGTAGTTTGTATGGTCATGAACATATTGTCCTCCAACGCCATAGACCTTTTCTACATCTCCACATGTCCATCGCATGAAATCAATTTCATGAGCATTAATTTCCATCAGACTACCACCAGATTTTTCTCTTTCTAAACGCCACGGAACACGATTTCCGCCACCCCACGGACCTCCAATACGATGTACCATCATATTAACAGGATTACCAAGTTCACCACTCTGTACTATTTCTCGAACTTTGGAATGTGTCGCATGATAACGGCAAACTAAACCGATAGTCAGATAAACGTCATTCTCTTCTGCTGCAGCAATCATTGAATCACACTCTTCTAAAGTGGGTGCCATCGGTTTTTCTGAAAATACATGCTTTCCAGCATTGGTAGCATCTATAGCCATCTGTGCATGTAAGAATGGTGGTGAGGCAATTAGTACAGCTTGTATTTTATCATGTGCTAAGAGTTGATGGTAATCGGTAGTGTAGTTTGTGTTTAAATTCTCTGCAAGTGTTTTGGCTAATTCCTCTTGCAGATCACTTACGCAAATTACATCTATACCTTCTACGGCATGCGCACCATTTGCGAGACTTCTCCCCATTCCTCCACAGCCAATGATCCCTATCCCGATGGTTTCCATTTATTTCTCCATAATAATCACCCTACCTACAATGTCAATGGGTGTATAAATTGATTTTCTAAAAGTAATTTATGCTATTCAAATGATTATAGTAAAGTTAATAATTAATGAGACATTTCGACGTTGACGAAGACCATCCAGCGTAGGGGCGAGGTCACCTCGCCCGTTGTAGAGGGTTTTATTAATTCTAAATTTCACTATAACTTTTTTATCATAAGTAGAGTTGATGTCAAGAGTGGAGACTTCTTTAATTCCTTAAACGAAATTCATGTTCGGTTTATCTACGTCTTGCCTTGATTTGTCCCCATGTAACGCTCAAATGTTTTGATGTCGGACTAACATCAAGTCCTTCTGCCCTCATGTTTTTCTGAACTTCTGCTGCGGTCAATGCCCGATCATAAATTCGGAATTCGTCAACATATCCTTGTATAGTATCACAATTACATCCATCTGAACGATCCCCAATTGCTAACTTAAGACCACCTTTCGGTAGTTTGCCTCCTGGAACAGCATACTTTTTCTCTTGTTTTCCATTCACATAGTAATGAACTGTATTTCCATCGTATGTCCCTACAAGGTGTATCCATTGTTCAAGTGGAATATCTTCCAACACATTATGTTGTGCAGCTTTAGTTTCCTGTCCCCCTGCCCGAACAAAAAAGCCGTGTTGGTTGTCATCATCATCATAATATAAACTGACAACTGCCTTATTCGCCGGCATATCATCAAGTGAAATGATTCGATTCCAACTATCGTCTAAAGCATTAATGAAAACCCAACACTCCAATGTGATTTCATCCCAATCACGATCAATTTTCGGTGGGTCTGAATCCTCAACGAGTAAATAGTCAACGGCGCCGTCAAAGAGGATACACTCACCGACTTTGCAATCGGCGGCAGGCGCAAGCTCAGGATCACCTTTTACAACAGCCTTAAGACCTGAAAATATATCCTCTGCCTGTTTTGCGATTTGCACTGTATCTTTATCAAATGACCAGTATGCAACAAGACCGTCTTCTATCGCACCGATAACAGCATACGTAGGAAGTGTTAGACATGTTAGAAACACAATAACAATCGAACTAAATATTGGGAACACTGTTTTCGTGAACATGATGCCTCCTTTGCTATTTAATTACATTTGTGTATAGTTCATACCATAGATACTAAAACTCATGACTTGCACCAGTTAACTAATTGATTTGTTGTTTTCACGGATTTTGGGTTTTGTGCTATAAACATTTCGTCCATACCGAATCAACTATATGAATGCCGGATGAAGAATAGTTTTAAATTTGGTAATATACCAGCAAGGAAACCATACCCCAACGATAATATTTTTGCTTGGATTACCTAAATATTTACTAAATCTTCATACAGTTTAGTTGATTAACGTAAGTTAGACTAAGTCTCTCATAGCACGTCGACGATCATCAGCAATTTGCCGTTCTGCTTCTTCATCAGAAGGTTGTTGAAGATCAATTGCTTGAATTGGACGATATTGAGCGGCTTCACTTCTACGTTTAAAGAGTCGGAAATAATCAAACCTTGTTAATGTCGGGGGTATATTTCCAGGACAGAGCGAGTGTAAACCAACCTGTACACGAGGTCCCATTGCAACACGAGTGACACCCACTCCCCTCCAATGGATAGCGTCTTCACTCGCGTATGCAGTAAATTGATTCCCCCGTCGTTCAAGTCTAAGAAATAGTTCCCGCACATTTCGCATTCCACCACGAGCCACCAGGCCAAATCGTCGATTCACATGCCGTTCAAAACGGACATCCCCTCTGAATGCATGCGGTCCAGATGTTTTTTCAAGTCGAAGGAATTGGTTTTCATTTTTCCATATAATCAGTCCACCATGTTCCCGTAGTTGAGGTGTGATTCGCATACGGGTTTCTATTGCGAAATCTTCAGTAACTTCCATGAGAAGTCGAGGTGCTGTCATATCACCACCTCCTCCGTTTGGACCGTGCCAGAGATCTTGACCAGATTCAGTACGCATTTCAAGGTAGCCTTGTCGCTCTGTCCAACCACCTCCACCTTGTGGATCTTCCCAACGCCATTCAGGACGCATGTCATTACCAATGAACTCATCATCAAATACCATTTCAGTAAATTCTCCAGATGAAGCCCACCCTTCAATTTTTATCGCAGATATAGAATCACCAAAATTCTGCGGTAATAAATGTAAGTTTGGAAATTCTTTTTTATACTCTGAGGGTTCCATACGGACTCTAAGTTGACCTCCCTCAAACTCTGGGTGTTCGTAAAACACGACTTCAGCTCCATCAGGAGGAAAATCTGGACCTTTAAATATTCTCACAGATGAGATTCGATCTTCAAACCAAGTGCCCCCTTGAGGGTCTCTTAGATTTGCAATATCACGTAGTATAGTTATTTTCTTACCTTTAAATTCGACATGTTCATAACATTCAACAATGATCGGAATAGTTCCCCATTCTGGGCCTACAACGTCTATAGATGATCCAAAGTTTATAGATGATATTCTATCAGCAAAGTTGAATGCAACATCATGCAAATTGGGATAGAATCCAGGACCAAGAGCTAATTTTTTACCTTTAAAGTTGACATGTTGATAAAGCTGGACTTTATAATTTGGACTCCCGGCAAAATTCGGTCCTTTGTAAACTCGAAGTGAGGAGATATTGTCTTGAAAACCGATATGACCAGTATGTGGAACTGGTTCTAAGACATATCCCATCCTACCACGAAAATTAACGTGTTGAAAAACTTCAACTATCAGTCGGGGAATTACAACTGGCATTATATTCTCCTATTTAATTTTCTTATAATCTTATATATTTTTTAAATTTCTATATAAACTACCTGTAGGTTGGGTTGAAGAACGAAACCCAACATGGAACGCTGGACATATAGGAAATGTTGGGTTTCACCTTCGGTTCAAACCAACATACGAAATAAACTACCTGTAGGTTGGGTTGAGGAACGAAACCCAACATGTAACCGCTGGACATAATTAACCTTCAAGACTTGCTTCATATACTTGTGAAAAACCACATCTATCGGATGTAAACACGACATATTTTCCGTCAGGACTAAATGATGGATGTGGATGTGTATGTTGAGGTGCATAAACATTTATGGGACCATCAGCATACGGGAAAGGTCCGTCCCAATGTTCACCAATTGATGATGCGTTTGGGTAGCACAATGTTTCCGGTTCACCTATCCCATCTCGTGGATCGAATAACTGAATGCCAATATCTGGAAAGTTAGTGTCCGCAACCATGAGTGTTCCTTGTCTATTGCATATAGCATGCCAAGCGTTAAAGGTTGTAACCTGTCTTACCTCTTTCGTATCAGTATTGACACATTTTACGCCACGGTTCCAATCTACAAAAGCAAGTTCACGGGTACCGGGAATCCAAGTCTCGTGAGTGATCCACTCATTTTTCTCTACATTCCGTTCATAAAGTCGTCGGTTTCCTGTACCATCCCTATTTATTACCCATACTCGATCTGTCAGTGGTCCAGCATAATACAGTAAGTCTGCATCATCAGGGCAGAATTGAAGATGGGCAATACTATCTCTTCTTAGAATAACCTCATTTTCACCTGTCTCAGTGTTGATAATATTCAGAGCAACTTCGTCACCCACTCGATAACGAACTGCCCACCATTTATCATCATGGCTAAGGGCAGTTGTTCCCATAGCAGCTGCAACCATACCCTTATCTTGCATTTCTGTTGCAGCGAAGTTAACGAGTTCTCGCTCTTCAAGTGTAGATAAATCAAATCGCCAACCGCTTGTTCCAGCAGTAAAAAAGACCGATTCACCATGCCATGAAGGATGAACTGACCATTCACTCAAATCAGGCCTGTCGGTGAGTTGCATTAACTCGCCTGTTTCACGGTCTTCAGCGAAAATCTGTGCTGACCCGGTCCGATATGAGACAAAAAAGAGTCGCTTCATCATATTGTCATAGGAAGGTATTATGAAGAATGGATGATGATGTAAGGCACATGCCGTGGTAACCTGCCGTATATGTGTTCCTGTTCTTCTATCATAAAAAGAGCGTGATTCAGATGAAGAAACTGTTCCCTTTGCCATATTTCATTACGAACGTATAACAGACATCTCCTTATATAACCTGAGTTGCTACTAATGGATTTTGAGCGTTTCAACACAGTTTTTCAGATACTTTCCTCACCCCAGAGGGGGATATGTCTATAGAAAAAGGTATATCAACATCCTGCACTCCAGCGGAGTGCTATGTAAGTAAAATAGATGGCAACTTGGGTTATATAGTAAACCTCATAGTCATGATACAGTAGCATTATTCATTGGGTAGAATGCTGACCCAGATGTGTCAATACCGACTTAATCGACTATTCTTCAAATGCCGCATCAAAAGCGACTGCGGATGGTTCAAAATCATAACCTTTTACAGCAGCACATGCTTCACTTGCACCGTGCTCACGATCCATCCCACTATCTTCCCACTCAATGGAGAGTGGACCATCATAGCCGATATTATTTAATGCCCGGATTATCTCTTCGAAATTTATATTTCCCCGTCCGATCGAACGAAAATCCCAGAAACGTCTGGAATCTCCAAAGTTCAAATGTCCACCAAATACACCAGATAGACGAGGTGTATCTGCCCACCACACATCCTTCATATGAACGTGGTAAATTCGATCACTTAAACGTTCGATAAATGCTACATAATCAACCCCTTGATATCCAAGATGACTCGGGTCATAGTTGAAACCGAATGTCTCTCGTCCATCAAGTGCCACTATAGCGCGTTCAGCAGTTACAATGTCAAAGGCGATTTCGGTTGGATGAACTTCAAGTCCAAACTTCACACCGACTTCGTCAAACACATCAAGTATAGGATTCCATCGGTCCGCAAAATCTTTGTATCCAGCATCA
Source organism: uncultured bacterium (assembly GCA_964652195.1). Classification (GTDB taxonomy): domain Bacteria; phylum Poribacteria; class WGA-4E; order WGA-4E; family WGA-3G; genus MSPOR6. The sequence goes on from CAZZBB010000094.1 coordinate 7,116, forward strand.
ATCTGATCAGGTGTTACTGGTGGGAAAGAATAGAGGAGGTGCCATATAGAACTTCCCGTGAAGCCGTTAACAACATCAACACCAAGTTGGGCAGCTGCGCGGGCAGTATTTTTCATCTCTTCCGCAGCTCGTTCTTGAACACCGGCAGGATCACCATCTCCCCAAATAGTTTCTGATATAATGGATTGATGTCGCTCATCTATGTTATCGCAGACTGCTTGTCCGACAAGATGGTTACTTATTGACCATACCTTTAAACCATATTTTGCAAGTAGGTCATGTCTACCTTGACAGTAGCTATCATCTGAAAGCGCTTCATCTACTTCAAAGTGGTCTCCCCAACAAGCAAGTTCTAATCCATCATAATTCCACTCACTCGCTTTCTTTGCTATATCTTCAAGAGTTAAATCTGCCCATTGTCCTGTAAACAGTGTGACAGGTCTTGCCATATTATTTCTCCTTGAGTGTGTAAGGTTTATCTTTCTTCATACCAAATCTTTAGGTAATGATCGAAACCAGATCTCACAAAAATCTATACTATTAATTCTTGCACGCTATTCTTATTCTGGCGGCGTATAACTTGCGTCAACCCATGCCCGTTGTTTTCCACTCTCAACTGCAGTATTAATGAAATGTACCCCACGAGCACCATCTTGAACAGTTGGAAAATCTATATCAAACTCCGTTGCAGACTCACCCGCAATTTTAGCAGCCATTGTACGGGACGCATTGACATAAATGTTCGCAAATGCTTCAATAAACGCTTCTGGATGCCCAAACGGTATACGGGAATTGTGCTGTACGATTTCAGAAAGATAATCATTCCCCCGTTTATAGACCTGTTCTGGCCCATCTGGGAATCGTACATATAGATAATTCGGATTCTCTTGATGCCATTCTAATGATGCATCTGTCCCATAAACACGTATCCGTAGGTTATTCTCTTCACCGACAGATACTTGAGATGCATAGAGCACACCTCGTACGCCGTTATCATAATGAACTAAGATATTCCCATCGTCTTCTAACAAACGTCCTTCAACAAAAGTGGTCATATCTGCACATATCTCTTCCATTCCAAGACCTGTGATATAGTGTGCCAAATTCTCAGCGTGTGAACCGATATCACCGATACATGACGATGCGCCTGCTTGTTTTGGATCAGTCCGCCACACAGCCTGTTTCGCACCTTCGTTTTCTAAGAAGGTTGCCAACCATCCCTGTGGATATTCCACGACTATTTTTCGCAGCGTACCCAGTTTTCCGTCTTTTACCAATTCTCGTGCCTGTTTCACCATTGGGTAACCGGTATAATTATGTGTAAGAGCAAAGATAACATCGTTTGATTTTACGAGATTACATAACTCTTCGGCATCTTCGATAGTAGTTGTCATCGGTTTATCACAGACAACGTGGAAACCGGCTTCAATGAATGTTTTTGCAACATCAAAATGCACATGGTTTGGGGTGACAATTGAGACAAAATCAATTCTTTCACCATCAGGGAGTTGACTCTCTTTATCTGCCATCTCCTTATACGAACCATAAACCCTATTATCGTCCAGAAAAAGTTCTGTTCCCTGCTGTTTTGATTTTTCTGGTGAAGATGAAAATGCCCCTGCTACCAAATCTATTTCACCATCAAGGGCAGCAGCTTTTCGATGCACTGCTCCAATAAATGCATCAGGTCCTCCACCTACCATTCCATAACGTATTTTCCTTCCAAGTGGCATATTCTGTATCCAGTCCTTCTACGGTGTGAGATAGCACTCTAAAGCAAATCCAAGTCGAACCTATCTACACACGGATTAATAAAGTCTTTATGTAAAAATTATGCCATATAATGTCATTAATAGCAAGGTAAATTGGTAGTAAGGGTGTGTAAACTTTTTGTCACTATAGGTGTCAATTTAAGCAGCAGACTCTTCTGTAGGAGGGGATTCCGATTTCCGATCTTTCCCACCCCTTGGTAGGATCGGTTTCTAACCGAGCAGATCAAATCAAACCTAAAAATAACTTATCTCACTAAATTGACACCTATGGGTTGAGAGACGAAACCCAACATGTAACACTGGACATACAGGAAATGTTGGGTTTCACCTGCGGGTTCAACCTAACCTACGAAATAAACTATTATTAACACTAATTAACTGATAATTCTTAAAAATAAATAACCCTGGAATTGGCAAATATGATACTTGATTTTTTTGTAATATGTGATTACAATTTAAGTTAATAGCAAGCTATACGAATAAGAGGATTACGTTACATCCTGTTAAAATCATTAGATGTGTAAAACCCCAACGGAGATAAAACAATGTCAGTTGAAAAAGATTTACAGAGGACTCAACAAATTGCCGAGTTAGAAGAATCCATATACCAAATTCAAGTAGCAATTGCTGAAAAAACTGAGATGAAATCAAGGTTGGAAGCAATTAATACTACGTGTCAGGAGAAAATAAAAGAGTTTAAAACTGAAGGGGAAACGAAGTTAAATGAATCCATCAATCAAATTCAAGAAGTTATAGATTCAAAAAAATCGGAACAAGGATTACTTCAGAATCAAATGCATGAGGCAACTTCAAGTGACAGAAAAGAATGGTTAAATGAACGTATTACAAACTTGCAAGAAATCATCACACAGTTTGAGGAAGGACTAATAAATAGACAAAACAATTTAACCGAGATGGAACAAGCTAGTTCTCAACTTAATCAGGACTTTGAAAGTAGGAAAAACACTGTGGCAGATTTGGATAATGAAATCTTACATCTTGAACAGGACCTGAAAGATAAACAAAATGCACTTTTAAGGCTCAAAAACCATACTTAAACGATCTTTACGAATTCGTATTGTAATACTTTACATACCATAAGATTTCACTCAAATCTCTGAACAATTCAGTTGACATTTACCGATATTTAATGGTATTTGAAAAGAGGAGCGGAATATCATGAGAACATTTTTAAATTGGATAAAGAAAGCATGCATCTTCCTTTTGAAAAATCGTCGAGGCAAAATTTATCGGTGGCGTCGTTAATCTTACAACGGTATAAATCTCTTTAGTGTAGCACAAACTTAATGAAGATTAAGAAAATATTTCGGTAATTTTAATTTTCCCAAACCCGGTAGGCGGGGAATGCTAAATAGCATTCATACCGTTGATTTGGCGGTTTTCTAACCACGGGGAATGCTAAATAGCATTCATACCGTTGATTTGGATATTTCTCCAAAATTGCCGAATTTAAAAGTAATCTTCATTAGTCATTCACCGGGTATGAATGTTATATACCATTTCCCGCCTACCCGGACTATAAGAGTATTAATTTTGGAAGAATGAAGTTAAAATACCTATCATCAAACTCACATTAGTATAGAAATACATTAAATAGCATAGTGAAGTAGAATACATTAGTTAGTGTTCTACTTGTCTTGTGATACGAGATCCCATAGCAGCAAGCTACCGTCCCGACTCCCGCTTGCGATTGTTTTTCCATCCGGACTGAATACAACTGTGTAAACCATCGCTGTATGACCATGAAATGTCCTAAGGTGTCTTCCTGTCTGTGTATCCCATAAACGTACATCAGTGTCTCTACTCCCACTTGCGATTGTTTTTCCATCCGGACTGAATATAACGCATCTTACACCATCAGTATGTCCAGTGAGAATATGAGAATATGTTTCAGTCTGTATATTCCATAAACGTATTGTCCTGTCGTCACTTGAACTTGCGATTGTTTTTCCGTCTGGACTGAACGCAACACTATAAACAGATTTAGTATGCTCATTCAGTGTTCGAATATGTGCTCCGGTTTGTAAATTCCAAAAACGTATCGACTTGTCATAACTGGAACTCACTAACGTTTTGCCATCTGGACTAAATACCACACTATCAATTTCACGCGTATGATCTGTTAATGTCGATAACAGCCTTCCCGTCGCTACGTCCCATAAACACACGTCAGTATCAGCACTTCCAGTTGTGAGAGTTTTTCCATCCGGACTGAACGCAACACAATTGACAAAATGATTATGTGTTTCCAAGATATGTAGAGTTTCTCCTGTACCGACATCCCATAAACGTGCTGTTCTATCCCAACTTGAAGTTGCGATTGTCTTTCCATCCGGACTGAACGCAAGGTCTACGACATCAGCCTTATGTCCTTTAAGTCGATGTAGTAATTCATCTGTATGCGTATTCCACACAGGTATAGTTTCATCCCATCCAGAACTGGCTAACATAGATCCATCCGGACTGTAGGCAAGGCTTGTGACACGAAAGGTATGATCTGTAATTATCTGACGAGAGGTTCCACTTGCTACATCCCACAGTCGGACAGTGCTGTCACCACTCCCAGTTACCATAGTAGACCCATCCGGACTAAACACAAGACTGGTGACTTTCCTCGTATGTCCTTTTAATATCTTAAGAGGTGTGCCACTTGTCTGCATGTCCCACAAGCGTAAGTCTGTATCAATGTCCATTGCGGTCGTCGCAAGAATTTCCCCATTTGGACTAAATAGAGCGTTAGTAACCCTTCCTGTATGTCCTATGAGAGTAGCTATATGGATTGCATTTTGCATATCCCACAGACGCACAGTTTTGTCCCAACTTGAACTTGCGAGAGTTTTTCCATCTGGACTGATTGATACTCTACTGACAGTAGATGTATGACCTATAAGTGTGTTAATTAAGGCACCAGAATGTACATCCCAAAGACATATATTATTATCCCAACTCGCGCTAACCAAAATAGATTCATCTGGACTGAATACAACATTCGTAACCCTGTTTGTATGTCCTATAAGTGTCTGAATAATATTGCATGTTTGCAAATCCCACAGACGAATGGTATTGTCATCACCTGCACTTGCCAATATCACCCCTCTCGGACTGTATGCAATGTTATTGATACGACACGTATGCTCTTTCAAAGTTCCGACATGTGTTCCAGTTTGCACATCCCACAGGCGGATGGTGTTGTCCCCACTCGCACTTGCCAGGATAACCCCATCTGGACTGAAAGATACACTTGTTACATCAGATGTGTGTCCTGTTAGGAGGTTAAGTTCTTTAGCCGTCTGTGCGTCGTATATCCAAATACCGTTGGCACTTGCTGCAGCAAAACACTTTCCATCGGGAGAATATGCTATTTCAGTTGGATTTAATACATCACTGATCCTGCCCTTCCCAAGACGTTTTTTCGTACCTGCAGGTAGGCTCCATTGTGTGTAATCTTGAGAAACTGGATTTGAGTCTAAAGTATGTAATGAAATCAAGGATCATGTCTCCAAGTGGAAATTATATTGGCATGGAAAATCATCGGTGAATCTGTGTGGAAAGGATAGTGTCCAATAGAATTGACATTATGGTATTGTGACAGGTAATTTACCAACTGCCTGTTTCTTTCCTAACAAGACTTCTATTGCACCGAGCATTGAATAATAGTTGTCATCATAGGCTGCGATAGCACCTGATACATCAGGACATTTTCCGATAAGGTAGGGGGATGAAAGCAATATCACTATGATTGGCGTCTCAGTTTTCTGGCTAAATTGGTGTATTAGATCTGCTTGTTGAGCATTTTGTATGCCAGCAACGATTAACTTGGCATTATTCTTTAATAGAACAGGTAATATATATTCAGGGTCAACTTTTGCCGGAATAATAACTGGTGTGATGTGTTCCAATTCTGGATGTGCCTTTAGGAAAGTGTTTGAGAATAGACGTGAGGGACTAATCAGTAGTAATGGCTCTTTTGAATCAATACTTAAAGGCAGGATATTATCATCATTCTTTAATATAGTGATTGCTTGCGATGCGATAGTTTGAGCAGTTTCTCGATGCTTCGAATTCCCTACAATTTCAATTGGACCTTCAATTAGATTTGATGTCTGCCTATATTCCTTTCTTTTTTCGAAGGCATTACATGTATTCTTACCTTGTAGAATTCGTCTAACAGATTGATTCAATCGTGTTTCGGTAATTCTTCCGTTCCGTACTGCCTGACGTAAGGTATTATAAACCCGTTGCTGTTTTTTTAAATTTCCTGCTACAAGGACTATATCTGCTCCCGCCTGAATTGCCATCACAGCTGCTTTACCAGATTCGTAATTTGCATCAATAGCCTGCATTTCAATGTCATCTGTGACGATGATGCCATTAAATCCTAACTTTTGCCTTAGAAGTTTTGTTAAGATATTGTATGATAGTGTTGAAGGCAATTCAGGATCAAGTTCAGGATAAAGGATATGTGCTGACATGATTGCTGCAACATCTGCTTTTATTGCCGCACGAAATGGGCGTAATTCAACAGTTTCAATACGTTTATTGTCATGAGTTATGATAGGCAGTTTTTTGTGTGAATCAACATTCGTATCCCCGTGTCCAGGAAAGTGTTTAGCAGTTGCAAGAACACCATTGCGTTGAAGTCCGCGTATATATGCAGTTCCCATTTGGGCGACAAGATCTGCTGATTCCCCAAAAGAGCGTACACCGATAACCGGATTTTTTGGATTGGTATTTACATCAATTACAGGTGCAAAATTCATATTTACACCAACAGCAGCCAATTCTACAGCGGTGAGTCGTCCTGCTTTTTCTGCTAATACAATAGATCTTGTAGCCCCTAACGCAAGATTCCCCGGTAGAACAGTTGCACCTTTTTTCATGCGAACTACTGTTCCACCTTCTTGGTCCATTGCGAGTAACAATGGAATACCTTTTGGTGTTTGTAATGAAAGTTGTTGTAAGTCGGTAGTTAGATTAGCCAATTGTACAGGATCTTTGACATTCTTACCAAAGAGTATTAAGCCGCCGACAAGTCGTTTTGTAATATGTGCTTCGGCAACTTGTCCAACTTTGGTTCCTCCAATACCGAACATAAGGAGTTGTCCAACTTTTTCATCTATTGTCATAGTAGACACAAGTGACTCAATATCAGCATCAGCCTTTGTAATATGTGATTGGGCATTGACGGGGAATGTAGTTAAGACAACGATGCAAAGAGAAATAAAAGGTATCAATAATTTACGCATATCAAGTATTTACTCCTACTTTACTGTTTTTGTTGATAAAGCCTTGAAATATTGTCTAAGTTGTTCACGATATTGGAAAGGTATATTCTCAAATTCTTTGGCATTTGGAGTTGTTTCAAGTTTACGAACTATTTCGAGCAATTCAGGATGAAGTGGTGGTATATCTTGGGCAGTTGGTGTGCTCTTCTTTGCTACTTGTGCCTTTCTTTTTCTACCTAAATCGCGTTGATGTAAGGATTTCAAACTATCTAACATTCTGGTGACAATTCGTTCTTGCTGATTAATTACCTCATCATTTAGTACACCCTCTTCAAGTTTTCGTTCAACATCTTCCATCTCTTCAGCAACATGCTCTAAACTTCCGAGTATTTCTGCTGCTTTCTCAGCAATTTCAGCTAATCTCTCAGTTGCTTCACGTATCCTTTGTTGTTGTGAAGCGAGTCTATCCAATCTCTGTTGTAGTCCAGGTGTTTGTCCCTTTTCTCGCATCTGTTGTCTGAGAGTTTGTGCCATCTGATTCAGTTGTTCCTGACTTTGTGCAAGTTGCTGGAGTTGCTCCAACATGTTTTCAAGTCCACCAGCTCCCATCTGTTGATTCATCTGTGATATAGCTGTAAGTAAATCAAATACAGCTTGATTTATATCAGCAAGACCAGACTGTTGTATAGGAATTGCCAGCATTGCTTGTCTGTCTTCAAGAGCCCGTGCTGCACGTCGAAGAGCATCACTTCCGGAGTTCATTTGCCACACAATCTTAGGATCCACTTGCATCTGCTGTTTTCCAAGTTCCCACAATTTATCAGCAAGTTGTTCAATCCCTTTAGCTGCACTGAGTTCATCAGCGGCGAGTTGTTGAAGTTGTAATATCTCACTACCAATATAATCACCAGGGTTTGTTGTGACGAGTTCTCTTGTATTAGCAATGACCTTTTCATGAAGGTGCGATAGGGATAGTCCACTTTTTACTGCCTCTTTCATTGCAGTTAAGGCTTCATTACTGTTTGCTCCTTCAAAGAATTCCATTGCGTTATCAAGACCTTGTGCCAATTCTGTCATAGTTTGTTCTGCATTTCTTCCTGTTTCAACAGCCTCTTGTTGTTCAGCATTACGAAGATTCTTACTTGTTTGTTGAAGATTATCGGGCAGTTTTTCATCACGAGTATACTGGTTGATCCTTTTAACTTCGTCAGCAATCTTTTTCAACTGTGGTGCAGCATTATCTTGTGATTCAAACAGTTCACTCATTTCATTACCGAGATTGTCTAACTTTTCACTAAGGTTACTTGAATCCTTCTGTATACGATCTTCATTGTTGGCAGCATCATTTAAGTTTGCTGTTTGTGCATCAGAAGTATCTTGATTTATCTCATCGGTAGATTGATCTATAGAATCAATGAGTTGTTTTTGTTCCTCAGCCAATGCTTGTGCTTGCTTTGCAGATGCTTCAAGTTTCTGTTGTAGGATAAGTTGTTGATATAATGATTTCAACCGTTCAAGCTGTTGTTGAAATTGTTCCTGATTGAAATTGGCTTCAGTTGCAGCACTTTCTTGTTCAGACAGTTCTTGTTGTGCCAAAGCTTCAGACAATTTCTTTAGGAGTTCTTGATGTTCTTCAGAGAGCGCCTCTTTCATCAATTCTTGAAGTTCTTGATATTTCTGTATAGTTTCAGGATCAAATAGCTGATTTTTTTCCATTTCAGAAGTGGTCTGTTGCATTTTACTTATAAGTTCATTTGCTTTCTGTTCTATATCTTTCTGTGTTTCAATCACTTGCTGCATCTGTTTTTTATCGGTGATTGAAAACTCTCTGAATTTACGTATCTTATCCAAAATACGATCAACCGCTCCCGTAGCTTCAGTTTGTTCCTCAAATAGTTCGTCTATATCGGTTTGTTCTGTTTCCTGATCTGCAGAAAGTTCGTCGTATAATTCATCAAGTGTGGGAAATCTAAGAATATAGGTTAGCGATTTACCTATATTTGGACCTGAGAGATTATCAGTATCAATTGCTTGAATATAATATGAGATAGATTCACCTGGGAATAGACCTATTGGATCAATATCCCAAGTATATGTTAAAAACATTGATGATTGTGGTGGTGAAGTGTCCGAAGGTATTCGTTTAAGGGTGACAGTTTGGTCAGTAGCATTCTCTTTTTGTATTGCATATACCAATTCCACAACTTGTATGCCATAGTCATCGGTGGTTTCGATCTTTAATTCTATCAACATATCATCATCTAATACTCTATCTTCACCGGGGGCAATGATGGCAACTTGCGGTGGTCTATCTTTATATATGTCAAGGGTATAAATGAGGGGTTCAGCGTTTGTTAGATTATCCGTATCCAGTAATTGTATATTATACCTATCTGCTTGTTTTGCTATAAAACTACCATTTATCGTAGTGTTTTCCTGTATTTCTAACTTAACAGGTTCAAGGTCTTCAAAAACTAAGTTGGCATCAGACAATGATTTATTGCTGCTACCTGAGAAAACAACTTCTGAACCGTATAAAGTTCGTATATCACCAATATTCTGTTCAAGTATTTTCGGAGGTGACTGAGTATATTCTGGGTAATTGATTTGAACTTGGAATGATTTTACAAGAGGATCATGTCCAACAGTAATTTCATACAGTGGTGAATTCACATCTTTGGTTGAAATATAGTATTGCAATGATCTGTTTACACTTTGTAAAGTTGCTGTATATGGAGAATCAATTGATTCACGTGTCATTGAAAGGGTTTGCCATTCTTTAATATCTGTTGATGGTGTGTCTATATTCTCCGATTCAGTATTGCTATTTGTGTGTACTACTTGATAAAAAACATTGACCTGTGCATCAAGATGTCCACTGACTAAAGCAGTTATTCTTACATCATCATCTTGTTTGATTTGTATATTACCAGGTTGTACATTTTCAATTTGAATTGTAAACCCGTTTTGGGTAGTTTTGGGAATTGATTCAAATGTCTGTGTAATACCTTTCAATGATGATGGTAAGAAAAAGTAAGATAATAAGAAGATTCCTAATGCTATTCCTGTTAAAACTGCATTCCTTTTAATTCTTGAGAATTCATTTTCAAAGATCTTTTTGGATTGGACATTTTCAATATCATTGTATGTTTGGATAATGAGTTGATCAACAAATTCCTTTGCATACCCGAATTTATTGTCTTCTAAGACGGGTTTTAATTGGACAGCACTTAGAATTCGGTTTTCGATATTTGTATGTGTTTTTTCAAGATAGGCTGCGACAGTCGCATAGGTTAATTTGCGAAGCAGTGGTCGAATGAGAATTCTGATGGTAAGGTAAATTACGAGAATGGAGGATAGTGAGACTATACTTATACGGATAATATAGGGAAGGGGAAATTGGAAACAGATTAAGACAAATGTTGATACCAGTGCTAAAGCACTTAACAATATTAATAAACGTTCACAAAGTAGGAGACATCTCCAATTTCTGCGAACAGAGTTTAATTTGGATAATATGGCATGATAATTCTTATTGATATCTTGATATGACATTTGTTTCCTTTTAATGTGTTAGCACATACACGGCAATATTGACTGCCATTTTTGCAGCAAGTTCTCTCACCTCTGGTGTATCTTCAGGATGTACTCTTGGATCTTCTAATCCATCACCTATATCAGCACTATATACATAATATACAACCAACCGTCCATCATGGAATAATCCATATCCCTGTGCTGGCTCTGAGTCATGTTCATGAATCTTAGGAAGTCCAGGTAAATCATAATAACAGTTATATATCTGATGTGTATTGGGTATAGGTTGTAGTTTCTGTGTAGGAAACACTCTACTAATTTCTCTTCTGAAACTTTCATCTAATCCATAATCATCATTTACAAAGAGAAAACCTCCATTTTCGAGGTGTTTTTTCAAGTTTACCACCTCATTTTCAGTAAGTCGTATATTGCCATGTCCGACAATGTACAACATAGGATATTGGAATAGAAGAGGGTCCGTTAATTTGAGGATTACTCTATCGTCTCCCGTTTCGATATCTGTACGTTCATGTAATATACGGAGCCAGTTTTTAATAGCAGAAGGATCACCATACCAATCCCCTCCACCACCGTATTGTATTTGTGCGATTGTAAATTTCTCACCAGCATTAGGAATAGTAATTACACTTAATAATAGTATGCCACATACAATGAATAAATATACTTTATAAAAGTGATTATCTACAGTTTTTTTCATAATGGAAATATTCAAAATCAATGTCTACTTTCAGTATTAAATCGTTCTGTCTTCTGATGCAATATGCAAGTCGAATCTACGCTACTCAATATGATTTCAGTTATTATGTCAAGCCTGTTCTTTTTCGTAGGAACCATTCCGTTCCTAACAATCCTACAACAGCGATAAGTATGAGAGGGTGTGCCCATAAATCGCGTTCTTCATCAACAAAAACAGGTTTTTGTTCACTATTAATGCTGTCAGGTAGTTTGTACGCATCATCTATTGTGAGATAGACACCATTTGTTTGTTCAGCCAGTTGTTTTAGTAGAGTTTCATTTAATTGTGGAGATTCTAATTCTATTAACTGAGGTTGAACAGTGATCTCTATATTATCTTCTCCAAGTAGTATGTTCCCAAGTGATCCTTTTGCTGATAAACGGTATGTACCGATTTCATCAACTTTTAATTCTGTAATATAACTATTACCTTGGGCAGTGGAATTATTTTCAATTTCAGTCTGTGTCTGAAGAGGAAACTGTGACCCGTTAGGAGCGGTTACAAATACTTCGATGTCAGTGTTGTTTTGTGGTTGAAATGTAGGTGAATATACATTAACTCTAATTTTTGCTGTATCCCCCTGATTATAAGATGGTGCATCAGATGAAATATAGATTGTATCATCATCTGATTGTTGTGCCATCCATCTTAGTATCTGTGCCCAGAAGCGTGGATATGTATTCTGTAAGGCTTCGTTTTTATAGGCATTTACTCCAAAGTGCCAGTTCCATAAACCTTCAGCAGTGAATAGTAGACTCTTTCCCAATCCAACCCGCTGGAAAATCATAATAGGTCCAATATCTTGTATTTCGATGAGTGGTGTTGCACCTGCTTTCAGTTGAAAACCTTGGAATACCTTAGATAGTGGTGGTAGATTGTTCCATATATTAGAATTACCCTCTAATGTATCTGAAAGTTGCATCATTGGGTGATATGTGCCGAATTGTGTAAGATTCAATGAATAGTCAGCATCTCGTTCCATACAACCATTTAATGGAATCTGGATTGGTAGAATCTGATTAATTGTACTATTCCTATACCCACCCTTACCAAGTGCATTGTGTGAAGGTAAAAAAATAACTGCCTTTCCACGATCTTCAATAAAGTCTATTATGGATTGTTGTTGGGTAGGTGTCAGATGTTGGTCTGTTAGGTCCCCTAAGATGAGTATATCATATTTTGCTAATGCCTGGAGAGTTTCCGGCAATTGAGTAATTTGCTCATTTTGTTGTTGTGGATAATATCCATCTTCTTTTGAAAGTGCGGTATTCTGTCTAATGTTTTTTGACAGGACAGCAAATGTTGGGTTTAGATCCGGATCTCTTTCTAATGTCCGTTTTAGGAATGTATATTCCCATCTTGGTCGTCCTTCTAAATAAAAGACGTTAAGTTTTGCTTTTATAACTTTCAGCGAAAAAGTCTTTACATTATTCTCGTCTGTTAGTTCATCTTCATAAGCAGGGATAACTAATTTATATTGAAATGTACCTTCGGTTTCAGGTGTAATTTTTAGGTCTACAGTATGTTTTGTTCCTTGAATGATACCTTGTCCTTTAAGTGTAATGTTTTCGTTTGACGATCCATCTTCAAATGTAAGTATTTCAGCATCAATTAGTTCATTTGTGTTAGTTTCTCGTAGAGACAATCGTGTGGATTTCGTTGTATATCCTGATTGAATAACAGTTATCCGTACGACAGTTTCGTGCCCAGTATGTGTTATGGGTGGTGTTTCAATGTTTTGAATTTGTATGTCTTTGGGTGGGGATAATGAACCAACTCCTATAGCATAAATCGGTACATTTAAATCTACAATTTTCTCTAATGGGAACTTAGATGTATTATGTGAACCATCTGTAATGAGAAGGATTCCAGCATTTGGATGACCTTTTGTTGCATTTTCTGCTTCTATGATTGCTTTAGATAGATTTGTAAGTTTGCCACCTGCTACAAAATCCTCTCCTACTATATGACTCTGGTTGAGTGAGGCATCAAACCCGTGTAAATGTATATCATATTCTTGTTGTAACCTTGGAAGGAATTGATTTGATTCACTAAAAAGTAGTTGGTTGACCTGATCTATTCTTGAAATATCAGATATCCCCTTGTAATTATCTTCTAACTGCATACTACTGGATGTGTCAACTAAAATAGAGAAATGTGTTGGTGGGGTAACATCCTTCTTTTCTATGATGACCGGTGCTAACAGACAACTGAGCAGTATAGTGATAGCAACAAAACGTAGTGTTATAAGAGTCGTTCTTAGTATTTTGCTTAATGGGTGTTTTAGTCTAAGATAGAAGAATATCGTAATGGCAACTGCAATTACGATTGCGAGGATAATAGCCCACAAGGGCCAAAAATAGGAGAAACGCATTAGATGATGTTATCTTTGGAAAATGTGTGAACTATTATAGCGTGTTTGTATGTGAATGTCAATGTCAATACGAGGTGAAGGTCAGGGTTGGTATATGATGTCTCTAAGTTTAGATTGTATCAACTTAATGGGAATTTGAACCATTGTGATTTTTATTTGAACTCAACACACCAGCACTAACAAGTATAAACCCTATTGCTGTTATAAACACACCGAATCCTACATCATTTTCTTCCAGACGATAGAATCTCTCTTCATTCCACAAACCTGCGAAAATTGCTAAACAGCAGCAAAAACCGAACCAGCACATAGTTAGGACAAGTAATTTAAACCATAACCTCAATGGTTTTTTGCGTGCCATGATATGCAGGCTGATGAGTATAATGAAAAGCGTAAGAATAAAGGCAATTACAACATATACTGAGTAGTTTTCATCCAAATGGGTTAGTTTAATCCCTGAATGATTTTCATCATACATTTTTAACCAGGGCATTGAAAAACCGAATATTGCCAATATGCTACTGGCTAATATGATGATCTGTGAATGTCGTTTCATACATCATTTTCCTGAGGATTCTGATCTTCTGTTGAATCAGAATGTGTCTCTTGTTGTGGTTTATAGATTAGTTTTAAAATTATTAGTATATAGCAGATCGCTGTCAGAAAAGCGCCATATTTAGTATTGTCGATTTTTTGTTGTGAGTCCAGAAGATATCCACCGCTAAATGCAAGTATAAGAAAGCAAGCAAGTCCAACAATGCTACATGTTAGTATTATTCGTTTCAGTAAAGATTCATTGGGATTATTGTGAGTCAATAAGAAGACAGAACAGACTATTATAATTATAGTAGAAACAAAGGAAATGCTGATAAAGTTTATTCTCTCATTTATTAGATTTATTATTGATGCAACACTTAACAAGGGACCCAGACCACACAAAAGTAGTCCTAATGTTATAGAACGAGGATTCACAGGGGTGCGTTTTAGGTAAAATATACCCAAACCAAGTATAAATAGCGATCCGATAAGAACCAATGTCGTAAGCCATCCGGGGCCATTAACTAACACAATCCCTGAGTAAGTGTGTTTCCACGGTAATGCGAAAGAGAAAAATGATAATAACCCTATCCCTAAGACAATGAAGCGTGAGTATTCTTTCATATTTACCCTTAAGAATCCACTATTTCGTTCTGTTCTTCTTGAATCTTTTGAACATCTATGTGTTTGATATGACTCAGAGTACCAACTATAGCAGTGATACTGCCGATTGCCATTAAAAACAAACCGAATTGAGGTATACCCAGAGGATTACCGTCAATCTCTAAGTAAAGATTACTTCCAAAAAACATAATTAAGAATATAGATAAACCAATACCGCTGCACAGGATCAATAAGAAGTTAGAAAAGAATTTGTATGGGGGTGCTCGGAATAGTCTGGATATACTAATACCAATAATAGTTAAAATACCGATAAAGTTAATAACTATGAAATTGATTCTGTATTCGGCAATGAACGGTACTATATACATACAAGCAATAATTGCGCCACCCCCAAAGAAGAGTGCTAAAATTGTTTTCCAATATGATAGAAAAACAGCACGGTTTGTAATATAAACGATAATACCGAATATGAGCAAAATAAAGAGGAGTATAAAAATATTCAAACCTAACCTAAGTATCATGTCCGAGTATTTGGTAAAATTTCTATCAAGGAAAAAGATCACGATCAACAATACCACACAACTCGTTATAAGTACAAAAAGCTTAGATACTGTATTCCAAGATGTTTCTTTATTTAAAGTACTAAAACTCATGCCGATAATTACAAACATGCATATTAATGTGCCTGTTATAATAGTGGCTACACCACTATTAGCAAGGTGTGCACCAGTGTAGTTGCCTTGCCAAGGGAGCGCAAAACTGAAAAATGCTATAAAACCACCGTAGAGTGTTATGTTTGCTGAATTCTTTTTCATAATTTTACTATCGTGAGGTCGGAATAAGCAATATAAGCCATGGGGTAATTGGAATCTATACCCATGTACATCAATTTAAGCGTTAAGCTCTTGGTAGGAGCGGATTCCAATCCCTGAGATCCATAGATAATACTTTGATCCCACAAATTTATCTCACACGCGGTTGTTAAGACAGGATGATTTTAGACATCAGAACTTCATTACTCGTACATCGAGTTCACGTTATCTAATATGGTTAAATAGTTGGAAATAAGGATATTACTAACCACCTTCTAATCTGAATTTGAAGGAATCTCTTTAGGTATGTTAGACACACCGATATAGACAAGTATAAAACCAAGAAGTGTACCAAACCCACCGACTTTATATTGGTATATATTTGCAAATTCTATCTGCTGCGATGCCAAATTTGCGAATTCTATCTGCTGCGATGCCATATGTGTACCAATATATACTGCTAAGAATTTCCTCGTTTCTGGATCCAACAAAGGGTTTAATTGTATAATCGTGTAAAACGTACAAAAGAATCCTGCCACACTAATAATCAGAAGTATTGTCCTAAATTTCCATGGTGTTGTTCGTATTAACCGATAGATACATAAACCGAGAATGAGTAGAGTACTTATTAAGGCAAAGGTTGTTATATTCATAGCATATTTTCCTATAAAAAATCCTGAGAATCTCGTCATTTCACTTTCTAAGGTTAGTCCTATTCTTAAACTGGATAGAGAATAATAGGCTATTTCAGATGAGATAAACTTAATCCAGGGCAAAAAGAAGCAAAGAAAGGCAAATCCAGCCCCTACCATTGTTATGTATAATGAATAACGTTGCATAACTTCTATCGGTATAATACTTTTTTTGATAATATCTTAATTGATATAAGGTCTTCAAACCGATTTTGTTTAAAGACCTTATCGGACAAAGTAAGCCACCCAAACGATATAAAACATACGTTTTATATTCAACACTTTTTACAGACACTACAGTGTATCTCAAAAATACGAATTGTTCGTTCCAATATAATTACTCTTCGTAGGGACGAGGTCTCCCCGCCCGTTGTTTCAATATATAGCAAAGGGCAAGATAAAGCATCGCCAAATATCTGATTTATGAGATATGTTATAGTTAATATATTCGTGTAAGTACAATTAGATATAGAGTCTCACGATGATTAACGTGCCCCGCACGCTTGTAAACACGCTTGCATATGTCCTCGTGATTCAGCTGCAATTGTGCAGCACTGTTCTAAAGTGTATTCTCTGGCACCGATTACTTCAAGGTTTAGTGGACCGGTATACCCGTTTTCATGTAATACGCGTATATACCCCACAAGGTCAATGTCTCCTCTTCCGTTTGCTTGTAATTCAGGATCACCCGGACCGCGTTGTGTCCCTTTACAATCTCTTATATGTACGTGTTTTACTCGTGAAACAACAGCAGCAATAGCTTCCACAGGATTCTCATCTGCCCTATGAATATGAGATGGATCCATATCAATTCCAAATGCTGGTGATGAAATCTCTTCCATTGCACGTAGAGTTGTTGGTGTATTATATATACTTGCTCCTACATGTGCTTTTACACAGAGTGTTACACCGTAATGTTCCGCACGTTCCGAAAGGGTGCCGAGGGAATCAATCACTTCCGGCCATGCATCCTCATTATCGGATGCTCCTCCGGGACCACAGTTAATAATTGGGATACCTATTTCAGCAGCAGCCTGAAAAGCAAGTTCCATTTTCTCTGCATCCCGGGAAGGTTGTTCCATCGCTAACAATTCCAGATTATATTCCTTTCCAAGTCTCTTTATGTCGTCAGCGAGTTCCTGCCAGTTTGCCAGAACAAGATGTTGACTCATACCATCAATGGCAGAGAGTTCAATTCCATCATAACCAGCCATGGCAATGTGCTTAAAGGCAGTGTCCATATCGTAACCACCAAAAAGCACAGAATTTGCACCTAATTTCAAATGTGTTCTCCTTCTATACTGTCCATAAGGACGAATTCATGGGTTCGGAGTTATTCCTTAGCGTCTATAGACCATTAAGTGTTGGAAGCGGATGTGGACGGACTAAGACCCCACCCTCCTCATAGGATTCCATAGCTGCCCATGTATATTCAAGTGCAGCAAGGGCATCTCTACCAGAAGCGCGAAGTTTTTCTTTGGATACTCCGTTTGTAATGTCTTCTAAAAAGGCATGTATTCTAAGAGGAAATGTTTGTCCAAAATCACTTATTCCAGAATCAGTGACAATAGGTTCACTGCCATCAGGAGCACCAGGGGAGGGCCAGTAAGTGATTTTTTCTATACAGTTCTCAATACAGAATGTACCACGAGTACCAGCGAGTTCTACACTCCACCATCCACCAAGTCCAAACGTGGCATCTCCACGTTGACTCAACAGATATCCGATACAACCGTTTTCAAAACGGAGATGTATACTGTTAATTGAGACCATTAGATCGCCTTCTTTACGTCGAAAATGCGGACGTTCCATGAAGGCTTGCACATGGGTTACATCACCGCAGAAATGTCGCATCACACTAAATGGATGGGATAAGAATGCTTTCACATGGAAATATGGGAAACCATCAGAACGTGGTGCATTAGAGTAACTATAGTTGTATTCTCCGCCAGGAAATCCCATCTTGTGGAGTATATATACCATCTCCCCGATTTGTCCATTGTCTATATATTGTTGTGCTTGTTCAGCTGGTGGTGTGAAATAGTGGTTTAGATTGCAACCAAGGTAAAGATCCATTTCGGTAGCAAGTGCGACCATGTCGCGTGCTTGACCGATATCATTAGAAATAGGTTTTTCAACCAGAACGTGTTTACCACTCTCTAAGGCTTCCATTGTGGGTTCATAGTGCCAACTTCCATTTTCATATCCACTGGTAGTTACATCAACAATATCTAAATCAGCTTCACCATCAATCATATCAGACAAATTATAGTAAACTTTCACACCGTGTCGTTCTGCAGCACTATCTGCCTTTTCTTTATCAATATCACATACTGCAACAAGTTCTGCTAAATCATCATTTGCGTGGCAATTGGCATGATTATTCCCAATTCCACCCATGCCAACTACCCCAACTTTTAATGCCATTTTATATTTCCTTCCAAATTAGTGAAAAAAGACTTTTACAGTTTATTCTATACCGTTCGAATGCGTTCTGTCAACCAATATCTTCGTTAATCCGTTATGGTAGGTATGATTAATTTTGGTATTGAATCCTGCTAAATATCATACGCATATTCAGTGTTAAATTAGTGATTAGAAAATCACCTGAAACCTACACACGACACCTGGATATAAAAACAATGAATAAATACTATTTGTAATACATCTAATGATATTTGATTACAATACAAGAATATTTAATGAAGAAAAATTAACCACCTAACATCAAACATAATACATTTCTTTGAAGATCAAAATTAAATGAAGAAATGTCAATCTTTCACATCTAACATACATATATTATAAAATGTACAATATTCTTTAAAGATATTTAGAGGATATGAGAAGATTCTAAACCAAAATCGTCACCTAATATGACAAAAATATATAGGAGAAAAATGATGACTATCTATAAAAACGATCCTAAATACAAAAAGATTTTTATGTCAAAAAATCTGCTTTATTATGCAGGGTGGAATTGTCAAAATCAGCAAGGACAACAAAAACACAAAATCACACTTTTTGGAAATTCTTATAAAGTCAATTCAAAATGGGGTAAAGTCACTCTATGA
>CAZZBB010000095.1:0-56543 GCA_964652195.1 uncultured bacterium
AACTGTGGGAGCAGAGGCTATAGGCTATACTAAAGATTTTACTTTCAACTTCCCTGTCACTGCTGTTGAAGAATCACTGACTGCCTCAACAGAAGCACCTTTGACAGAGGCAAACCTTGATGTAAACGTCATCACGCTTACACTTACTGGACGGCGATTTGATCGTAGTTCGGACATCCGAGATGCACTGACGTTATCTGGTATTGAAGGGGCTACTGTGTCGTACGTGGCTCGCGTCAGTAACACGGAGGCGGTAGTTAATCTCGCATTTTCTGGCGACTTTGACACCGATGCTACCCTCACACTAACTGTGGGAGCAGAGGCTATAGGCTATACTAAAGATTTTACTTTCAACTTCCATGTTACTGCGGTAGAGCAATCGGATGCTACAGTAAGCGTTTCACCCTCACCTATAACACTTCCCGGTATTGGTGAAAAACTAACGCTCAAACTGGAAATTGCTAACGGCAATAACGTTGTAGGCTACCAAGCAACCGTATCGTTTGACCCCTCCATCCTCCGCTATATAAAGGGGACCAACGGGAACTACTTGCCAGCAGGTGCGTTTTTTGTAGATAAGGTCCGTGGTAGGATCGCTGGAAATACAATCGCTGGGGCGAGTAACGGGGACGGCACACTTGCTACACTCACTTTTGAGGTCCTTGACTATAAACCATCCATGGTGACTTTATCCAAAGTCTATCTTGTCGATGCAGACAGAAAACGATGGGAAGTTACCATCAATAATGGTGAAATTCTTGAACCTCCCCAAAAAATCTTTGGAGACATCAACCTCGATGGTCTCGTGAACATTCAAGATTTAGTCATTGTTAGTGCCCGGTTTGGACTGAGAGGACGAAGTGGTGCTGATGTCAACGAAGATGGTCTTGTGGATATTGTTGACCTTGTCCTCGTGGCAAATGCGTTCGGGGCTGGTGCTGCTTCGCCATCGCTAAATCCACAAGAAATGGAAATGCTTACAGCATCAAATCTAAAAGGATGGCTAACTCAAGCAAAACAATTAACACTCACCAATTCTGCTTATCAGCGCGGTATTAGCGTGCTGGAGCAAATCCGCACAGCGTTGACACCGAAAAAGACTGTCTTATTTGCCAACTATCCAAATCCGTTCAATCCAGAAACATGGATACCGTATCATTTAGCAAAGGAGGCAGACGTCACTCTGCATATCTATGCTGTGAATGGTACATTTGTGAGAAGATTGACACTTGGACATCAACCCGCGGGGATGTATCAAACCCGTAGCCGTGCAGCGTATTGGGATGGTAGAAACAAATACGGTGAAACTGTCGCAAGCGGTGTGTATTTCTACACACTCACGGCAGGTAACTTCACCGCAACGCGTAAGATGTTGATAAAGAAGTAATCTTTTTAGCAGTTTTTATAGGGCGAGGTCTCTATCCCTCGCCCATACAAGCACAAGGATTCCCGTATTGAAACACAAGCCTGAATCCAATGATCATGTTAGTTCTAACATCCATTCTGTTTAGTTTGCCATTCCCCAGATCGGTTGTGGTGTGCTTGACGAAAATAGTCCGTCAGAGATTGAATAGATAATGATATAATGCTTGAGGTTGGTGATGAGACAACAGTGGAAGTTAACATCATCGATGCCGATGTTGATGACACGCACGATATCAATGCTTCCTCTGACGATACGCGTATTGCCAACGTTTCAGCAAATAAAATAACCCTTACCGTCATAGGCGTCACAGCAGGAATAGCAGCAATCACAGTTTCGTCACCGACGATAGCGGACAAGACAACGCTGAGGCAATATCATTAAGATTTAAAGTCTTCGTTTATGAACTACCGTGGTCCATTAACAAAAGGACTTAGTGTTGTTGGAATGAAATTGCAATCGTGAAAAAGCTACACGTACTTTGCAGATCAGGTGTCGATTACCTTTTATGTCAATGAAGATAGTGACGGATGTAGAATAAGTGAAAACTCTTTTGAGATCTAAATTTTTGGACATCCAGTCCCAGTTAAAGTAAACTATATATGCACGGATCAGGATATAACAGGGGACGATATCAATATAAGAGGGGATAATCCATTTAATCCTAATTTTCTTGCCAGCAAAAACCTTAATGGCAGTTGGACTATTGATAAAGTTCCATAAGAATCATGTCAAATTCTCACTATAGATGGGGTGAGAAAACTTCTTGTCACTTTACTGGAGAATTTTTATTATGAGAAAAAAACAAATTATCATATTCTTAACACTATTTTGTGCTTTAACGTTCTATCAATCAAACATTTTCGCCCAAGATTCCCCTCAATGGAATCTGCCTGAAGGTGCAACGAAACGGCTGGGAAAAGGGTGGCTATATGAAATTCAATACTCACCAGATGGTACACAACTTGCTGCTTGTGGTACTCTTGGTGTTTGGATTTATGACACAGCAACCGACGAAGAAATAATGTTACTTAGCGGATATGGATGGGGTGTTTCAGCACTTACTTATTCCCCTGATGGTAAAATACTTGCCAGTGGAGGCGCGAGCGGGACAATCCGTCTGTATGATACGGAAACAGGTGAAATCCTTCAAACCCTCGACGAACATTGGAGGAGTGTTCGTAGCCTCGTTTTTAGTCGTGATGGTTCCATACTCGCCAGTGGTAGTAGAGATCGGACAGTCCGTTTATGGAATACCAAAAATGGAGAACTCCTGCGAACACTTAGTGGACATACGGATGGCCTCAACAGCGTTTCTTTCAGTGCTGATGGCGGTACCATCATCAGTGCGGGTCGAGACGACACAATCAAAATATGGGATGTTACCACAGGAGAACCACTGCAAACACTTGAAGAACATCGAGATAATGTTGCAAGCGTTGTGGTTAGTCCAGATGGAAAAACCCTTGCCAGCGGAGATTTGAATGCGATTATCCACCTATGGGATACAACAACGTGGACAATCAAAAAGACGCTTCGTGGACATACATCTTATATATATGACCTGAAATTCAGTCCGGACGGAAGTATTCTGGCAAGTGCAAGTGAGGATGATACCTTTCGGGTGTGGGATGCAGCTACAGGCGAACCATTACACATAATCACAGAACATACTGCTGACGTTTTCGGACTTGCGTTCACACCAGATGGATCGGTGCTTACAAGTGGCGGATGGGATGCTACAATACGTTCATGGGACCCTGACACAGGCAAACATTTAAAGACTATAACAGGACATACTGATGCTGTTGCAAGTGTAACCTATAGTGCTGATGGCAAGATCCTTGCTACCCGAAGTTGGGACAAAACCATTCGACTCTGGGATGCAGATACGGGGCAACTTCAGCATCTCCTCAGCGGACACCAAGATGATGTTGACATTGTTGTGTTCAGTCCAGATGGACAAACTCTTGCAAGCGGCAGCCAAGATAACACTGTCCGTTTATGGAATGCTATTACAGGTGAACATATAAAAACGCTTAGAGGACACTATTCCTATTTAATTAGTCTTGCCTTCAGTCCGGATGGAAGTATCCTCGCAAGTGGTAGTGAAGACGATAGCATCCGTTTATGGAATGTATCCACAGGACAATACATCGGAGGGTTATGGGAACATGAGGCAGGTGTTGAAACCCTTGCGTTTAGTCCGGATGGAAGTATACTTGCCAGTGGTAGCCGTGATGATAAGATTATCTTATGGGATCTTGAAACACGGGACGCCATGCAGACAATCAGCGAACATGAAGACGATGTGTGGGCAGTTGCGTTTAGCCCAGATGGAACCAAACTTGCAAGCGGGGGTGGCGACACAGTATCTCTATGGAATGTCGCTACGGCAGAACTACTACAAACATTCCGCAGACCAATTGATCGCGAAGTCCCAGAAGATGCACCAGAATTGACTGGAGACGTGCCTACCGACCTTCCAGCAAATGCTACAAGCATTGTTTTTAGTCCAGACGGAAAGATCCTTGTCAGTGGAAGTTACGACAGAACCATCCGCTTGTGGGACATTGCCACAGGTGAACAACTGAGAGCACTTGAAGGGCATACATATTCTATTACGAGTGTCGCTGTTAGTCCGAACAGCACAACGATTGCAAGTGGAAGTGTCGACGGAACTGTTATTCTATGGGCATTCCCACTCCCGATGAGCACAGAACAAGTACTCACAGTACTTGCAGATGTGAATAACGACGGCACTTTAAATATCTTGGATGTAGTGTTGATCGCATCAAGTTTTGGAGTTTCTGGTGAGAGTCCTGCTGATCTAAACGGTGATGGTGTTGTAGACCTTTTGGACCTCTATTTGATTGCGAATGCATTGCAAAATGTAGAAGCAGCACCTTCTATGCAATCGCACTCAAGAGAACAACTGACTGCAGCACAGGTGCAGGAGTGGCTAAGACTTGCTAAGCAGATGCCATCACAAATTAGCAAAACCCTAACATCAGATCAACTTACATATCAACGGGGAATTCAAGTATTGGAACAAATTCTGCAAAATTTGATGCCAAAAGAAACAGTCTTACTTGCCAACCATCCAAATCCGTTCAATCCAGAAACATGGATACCGTATCATTTAGCAAAGGATGCTGAGGTTACCCTAAATATCTATGCGATGAACGGCACATTGGTGCGGACGTTGATACTTGGACATCAAGCAGCAGGGATGTATCAAAACCGCTCCCGTGCTGCATATTGGGATGGTAAAAATGAATATGGTGAAAAAGTGGCAAGTGGCGTTTATTTCTATACACTTACCGCAGACGATTTCACTGCTACGCGTAAAATGTTAATACAGAAGTGATGCTTGGTAGATTAGAAAATAGGATCGGAAGTATGGAAACAACATCCTTCCATACTTTCGACTTTATATCCAGTGACCTAATTGTTCATTGTAGTCAAAATCAGATAGAAGACGTATCACATTCAAGTACACGAGATCAGTTAGCAATTTTAGGTTTTGCCCAATCCCAATGAAGGGAGCAACTTGATTGATGACAGAGAGGGAATTTAGAAATGAGGACCCATCCGGCAAAATTATTGCCCTGATGTTGTTTGTTGTTTCACTTTTAGGCGGCAGGGCATTGGCAGTAAAAATTGGGTTACAAGGGTTTCCTCCGTTGAAAATGGCACTATATCGGTGTATCTTAGGGGTTATCGTCGTAGGAAGCGCAGGATTTTACTATGGAATGTCAATGCGAATGCGCTTCACAGAGTTACCACGATTGATGTTGTTGACCCTTCTTTATATACTACATACGGTAACCCTAAATATCGGAACACACATGACAACAGCAGCCCGATCAACAGTCTTTTTTTCGCTCTATCCACTATTCGCAGTGCTGTTCGGTCATTTCTTTCTACCGAATGACCGACTTAGAGTAAAAAAAACAGTGGGCGTTGTTATAGCATTTGTCGGTGTTTTTTTTACCCTTGTGCCAAGCCTGCAAGGCAGCAAAATAAGCTTGATGGGGGATCTGATAGTTACGTTTGCTGCGTGTTTCTTAGCACTACGTATTGTTTTGACTAAACGTTTCGTTCAAGATATCTATCCATACAGACTATTGGCATGGTTGCTGATATTAAGTATTCCCTGTTTTCTATTATTAATTCAAATTTTCGAACGTGGTAAAGCAATTGAATTAGGACTGATTAGCAGTGCCGGGTTGATTTATCAAGGTTGGATCGTCACTGGTTTCTGTTTCTTGGTATTGACGTCAACGCTCAGGAAATATAAGGCGAGTAAACTGGTTGTTTTTTCTTTTCTAATGCCGATCTCCGGTGTACTATTCAGCATACTTTTTTTAGGAGATCCACTTAGATTGACATTATTAGCCGGCACAGGATTCGTTGCAGCTGGTATCTATCTCGTAAATTCCTAACAACATATTTTGGTATAACTATGACAAAACAAACAATAACGTCACTATTATTTGTATGTATGCTTTTGGGCTGTTCTTCATACACAATTGATGTACCTGAAGGTATGGTGCTAATACCTGCTGGTGAGTTTGATATGGGACGTCAGGACGGGTCCAAAGAAGAACGACCAAGACATACTGTTTATGTAGATGCGTTTTACATGGATATCTACGAAGTAACGAACGCACAATACAAGACATTCATTGATGCCAATCCACAATGGCAAAAAGATAATATTCCAGACCAGTACCATGATGGCACATATCTAAGGTTATGGAATAAGAATAACTTCCCACCGGGCAGAGGGAATTATCCCGTTAATTATATCAGTTGGTATGCTGCGATGGCTTACGCACAGTGGGTAGGAAAACGGTTGCCGACAGAAGCGGAATGGGAAAAAGCTGCCCGCGGCGATAAGGTCGGTAAAGCATATCCATGGGGAGATGCAACAGATCCTGAACGCGCAAATCATGCAAGGTATATTAATGATACCGAACCTGTTGGACAGTATGATCCTAACGGCTACGGATTATACGATATGGTTGGTAATGTATGGGAATGGTGTTTGGATGAATATGATCCAGTATTTTATAAGAAATCTAAGAAACGCAATCCCTTCAACAACGGTTCTTTAACAGATGTAATAGATAATTTCAAAAATATCAAGACATCTCGCGTCTTCCGAGGCGGCTCATGGGCAGATAACATCTATTTTCTACGGGTGGATAACCGTGATGCTGGAATCCCAAACTATGCAAGTGTCTTTGGCGGATTACGTTGTGTATATATCCCCCGTAAGCGGTAACAATCATATCTCCAAAGATGTCAATTTAGGCATTAGACTCTTGGCAGGAGAGAATTCCGTTCCTCAATCTTTTCCTTTTCTGTGGGAGGGGATTCCGATCCCAAATCTGATACCATTTCTGATAATAAAAGCCTCTTAAATGTAGCACAAACTTCCAGTTCGTGCTACATTTCAATTCATGCTTAACAACTGTTCATGGGATAAAAATTTATAGAAATGGTATCAGATATAAACCAAAGATCTATTCCGTTTTACGCCATAGTTAAATAAAATTTTCCATATGTAATTCACGGAGAATTGGTATAATTAAAATTATAAACCCTTATAGAATAAGGGTTCGTAAATTCGCTCCGTGAAAGTACAATCATCCAGAATAATAGATATTAACACATTTTTTCAACTTATTATATCCCATTGTACTACGGACAATGAACTGGTAATGTGGACATTTCTAAGTACAAATGGAATTACATGCGTTTTGCTTTAACAGCATACATTGGCCAAGAAAAATAGAAGTCATCACCTGATGGTTCAAATGTATAGTGTTTTTTCGCAACATCGGGAGAGAGTTCCGCAAAAGCATCACGAATTTCCTTAACAACTTCAGGGGGATTCTTCTGAGGACGGACCCACCACATAAACGACATCTGTGCATTTCTTGTATGTGCAGAGTCCTCAATATTAAAACCCGATTCTTGTATCATCTTATCCCACTGGGATGGTGGATAGCCAAATACATGGGACTCGTCACGCAGTTTCTCTACACGATTTTGCCATGCGATTAAATTTTCCGATTCTGGTGACACGGAATCTGTTAGGCAAAACAGACCACCAGGTCTTAATACTCGATGCACTTCATTTAAGAATTTCGGTACATCTTGAAAATGATGTGGGGCAAGTCTGCAGGTAACCAAGTCCATTGAAACAGTAGAAAAGGGTAAAGATTCTGCAGCAGCAACAGAAAATGTGATGTTGTCTATTGCCTGTTCTTGTGCTAATTCAGCCGCTTTAGCAACCATTTCTGGCGTAAGATCCGTGGCAATTACATGTGAAACTTTAGGGGCAATTGCGAAGGCTGTAAAACCTGTTCCGGTCGCTATATCTAAGGTCTTTTCTGTGCCTTTTGGTTCAGCAAAGTCCAGTATTACCTTAAGTGTATCCCCTTTGGCATGTGCACTGCTTTCTGCATAGTAGTCAGCATGTTGGCTAAACTGATCGCGAACCGCGTTGTGGATGGATTTCATAATTCGATCTTCAAATATTTCTTAGTGGGAACTGGTAGAATGAAAGGATTATATACAAGCAAGTAGTAACGGCTTACTTTACTTAAATTTAGGTTTATGGCAGGAAAAACTATTAAAATATCAATAAATGGTTAATTGAAGATTATAACGCCACGCGCATTTTCACCGGATTCCATATCCGCAAACGCTTCGTTAATTTGTTCGAGGCTATAGTGCCGTGTAATTAATTCATCTAACTTCAATTTGCCTTCTGTATATAAACTAAGAAGTTTCGGCATGTCAACCCGCGGCTGACATGAACCGTAAAATGAACCAATAATCTGCCTTTCAGATGAAACAAAGTGTTGCGCCGGAATGCTAAACTCTTTTTCATGGTGTACCATACCAACAATGACAGCAGTCCCCGCAGGACGGACCATTTGATACGCCTGTTTGATAGTATCCGGATTTCCAATTACCTCAAACGCGTAATCAACACCCAGACCTTTTGTTATTTCACGAACCCCTTCAACCGCATCTATTTCTGCTGCATTCACAACATCAGTAGCACCGAAAGTTTTAGCGAAGTCAAGTTTTTTCTCAGCAATATCAACCGCAATAATCTGTTCTGCTTCTGCTAATACCGCTCCTTGAATTGCATTTAAACCGACACCTCCTGTTCCTATTACTGCCACAGAACTTCCAGGTTCAACTTTAGCGGTATTTAACACCGCTCCAACGCCTGTCGTCACGCCACATCCTACAAGTGCAGCTTGCTCCAATGAATAATGTGGATCAATTTTGACAAGATTCTGTTCGGGAACTACCATATATTCCGACATTGTCGCAACACGTGCCATCTGAAGAATACCATCGCCAGAACTGTTGTAAAATCGATATGTACCGTCTAACAAAAACCCACGTGGAACATCGTAACTTTCACATAGACAGACCTTTTCCATGTGGCACATGCGACAATCCCCACAGTAACTAACGAAAGACAAGATTACATGATCTCCCACGTGAAAATCTGAAACACCCTCCCCAACCTGTTCAATTACACCAGCCCCTTCATGTCCAAGAATAACAGCAGCATCGTAATAAATTGCTCCTGAAACAACCGACAAGTCTGAATGGCATACACCACTTGCAGCTGTACGAACGAGAACTTCATTTGCTTTTGGTTCAACTAACTCAAGCTCTTCAACGACAACAGGCTGATTATGCTCATACATTACGGCAGCACGTGTTTTCATCTAACCCTCGACAAAGTTATGTTTACAATATAGATTCTAAATAACTTCTTGCTTTTCGCATTGACTCTATTGGATCTGATTGACCTTCATACACTACGGAAAGACATCCGTTATAACCAACACCACGCAAAATATCCAATACTCTCGGATAGTCCAACCACTCCTCTACACCACTATCAATTTCATAGAACTTTGTTCGAACATATACAGCATGTGGGGCAGTCTGCTCAATACTGGCATAGCAATCATAATCAGGATGTGATGATCCACGATGTCCACTCGCTCCAGGAGACCCAGCATATTGCCCCGTATCCAGTATATGTGTGAAATAAGGATGATCAGTTCCATTCAAGGCACGTAAAACTGCATCCCCGTCACGGGTAACGTTATTATGGTTGTGATTTTGCAGACCAACAAGTATACCGGATTCATAACCGTATTCGGCTACCTCTTTGAACGCTTCAATCATTGGTGGCCATAATGTCTCTTCATCTTCACAGTCGGCTGGAACGTATGCAGCGAACACACGGACTATGGGACAACTCATAAATGAAGCTATGTCTATCCATTGCTTTATTAAAGCTATCTGATCGGGATGCTCCGCTTCAGGTTTACCAAAATTATTACTGACACCAATATATCCTAAGGGTAAACCTTTTCGCATAAGGTTCATCTTCAGTTCCCGAAGATAGTTTACATCGGTAGATTCAAAGGCACTTGAATGTAGTTCAATCACATCAAAGCCAAGGCCATAAACAATTTGAGAAAAATCAGTTGCATTCGTGCCTTTAACATTTAAAGACATAGTGCCAATTTTCATCATGAAATTGTCTCCATTCCACAGGTTATCTGTCAATTAATGCGTGACGTAAGATTTGTAAGGCACCCTTCAAAAATCAAGTTAGAATAGCCACCAACTGATATGATCTATGTTTCATTATCATGCGTAATCACATCCGTATCATCATTTATTTCATTGAGGAGTATTTGGGTATGTCGGTTGGTTGTTCTGAAGTATGTCAATAATGTTTGCTGTAATCTCTCAAGTAGAATATGATCCATTTCAAGAGTAATAATCCGATTCTCAAAAGTTTCTGTATGGGTAATCCGGTCAAGCATATCCTGAATTAAATCTTGTAATTCCCGATAGCGTTCACGTTCGTTTTCTAATACCTGTATCTGTTCTGCCATCATCGCAAGGGATTCCTTGGTTTCATTCAATTCTGCCTGAAGTGTTCGTGTGAAAACAATCAACTTCTCCAAAGTGTTTGTTGTTTTATAGACAGGAATATCTTGATCTGTACGAGTAAAATCCTTGGGAATAACTGGTATTTCACCTTGATTTGTGTTATCTTCTGTTTCTTGCGGTGATACATCTTCATCCGATATATTATCTGTAATTGTATCTGATGAAGTATTTTCTATAGGTGTATCTATTTCTATGTTATCCGTTTCATCAGGTTCTGGAACTTGCTCTGTTGGATCTACTGGGGACACCTCAAAAATACCTAATAATTTAATGTTATATGTGGCTTGACTATAGTTTTCTCTACGTTCGGTATAAGTGATTTGAACCCGAAGTTCATCGTTAATCTTCAGAGAGTTTAAACGGGTATGAATGTTACGAATCACTACTTCATTAAATCCAAATACCTGATTAGATTTTGGATTCAATTGACGAAGATATCGATAAAGTTCCATAACATCATTACTTTCTCGGGATATACCTTCTTTCGTTAATACACCGATAATATCATCTTCATCAGCATTACTGGATGATTGTAAACTCGGTATAACCACGTCCAATGGCACCTCACCTTGAATCGCTTTCATTCCAAGACTCCAACTGTTTTCTGTGAGTCTACCACTGAAGGCAATGAAGTCGTAGTTTATAGTCATAGTTTCAACCTTACCTTTATTAACCTGTCAAATTACACAACATTGAAGAAGTTATATACATCCAATAAATTCCTATAGTTCAAATACGGGTTCCATTTCTGCCCACCATTCATTTGCTTGTGCCTCATCAACAGGTTCCTGAAAAGTACGCATGAGTTGATCCCACTCTTTGCATTTTGGATGTTCCTCAAGATAACGTGGAAAATCGCGTTTTATGTCGAATGTATCCACGGTCTCCATTGCCATAAATAAACGCCTACCTATCAAGTAGATGTTCATTTTTGTTATTCCTACAGCTTTAAGACCCGCTAATGTTTCAGGCCAAGCTTCTTTATGGTAAACTTTATATTGCTCTATTATTTGGGGGTCATCTTTTAAATTCAATGTCAAACCGTAATGTTTCATTTTATTTCTTCTAAAGCTGTGTGAATTATTATTTTATGGTCAAAGGCAAGTTCAGGTAAATTAGATGTTGCATACCAAGCAACATCACCGGCATCAGAACCAGCTACAACCTCCAGTATTTTATTCGTGATAACACCAAGGTAGGCAACAGTTATAACACGTCCTCGTGGGTCTCGTTCAGGATGTCCGAAAGTTCCTAATTGCGTTAGTTTAACATGAGAGATGTTTGTCTCTTCGTATAATTCGCGTAATGCGTTCTCCTCAAGAGTTTCCTCCATATCTATGAATCCACCTGGAAGTGCCCATGCATTTTTAAAGGGTGGATTTTTTCTGCGGATTAATAATACCTCAGGATATGGCTGCACATCCGTCAACAGAACTATATCCACAGTAACTGAGGGACGCGGGTAATCATAGCAATACACTATAGTAAGTATATTATCAAAGATTAGGTTATTTGTCAATACGATTAAATGTTATGGGTATGTAAAGTTTATGGTATTAACAAACGTCAAATGAAACGGATCAAACATTTTGAACATCTACTATGTCATACAACTTATAGGTAATGGGGTAAGTATCCGGAGTGAAAGTGTTTACACCTAAGTATGTAATAATTAAGAACCTGGTTTAAAGAATGTAACTAAACATCCTCCAAGGGCTGCTAAAAGAATACCGAGAACGAATTGCCACCGAATAGCACCCCATCCACCTTCAGGTGGATGGGATAATGTGGCTACAATGGCATTTACAATCGGTGCCCCAGCAAATACGATGGACATCACAACTGCCGGTTTCCCTTTAGCCCCAAATGCAAGCAATACTCCGAAAGCACCAACCGCACCAACGACACCTGCAATAAACGACCATGTAACACCTTTTCCAGAAAACGACCACGTTGCCCCGCTCTGCCACAACATTATTAAAGATCCTATTACCGCTACTAATAAATAGGCAAGACCAACGAAGAGGAATGCTTTGAATCCCGCACCTGTTTCTTCACCCATTGATATTTTGCCTTTATGCAGAAAAACGCCATAAAGTCCCCATGATGCAACTGTCATGATTACAAAAATCAACCATGTTTTTGTCATTATCTATCACCTCTATTAATTGAATGACATCAATTAGATATTTGAAATTAGTATGAACGTCCACACAAGTCATTGCCTGTAGATTGGCTAAATATATTTTTGGAATACATCCATTAACTGCTGTGCGATGACTCCGTCATTAAACTTTTCATGTACATTCCTCTTTCCATCAATTCCTAACTGCTTTCTTTTTACAGGATCACGGAAGAGTTGGAGAATGCCTTCAGCCAGGGCATCCGAAGATTCAGGTTCGACTAAGATTCCTCCCTGTGTAGCTTTTATCATCTCAGGAAACGATCCGTGCTGAGGTTGAACAACTGGAACTTCATTTGCTAGCGCTTCTAAGATAGATAAACCTTTTGATTCACGATATACAGTTGGTACAGAGAAAATATGCAAACGGTTAAAAAACTTTATCTTTTCTGTTCTATTCACTTCCCCAAAATGCACAAATCTCTCCCGTAACCCCCAAGAATTTATCTGATTAACTAATTCTTCAAAATAGGGTTCATCTTTTTTCCCAAGATATCCAGCGACATGTAACTCAACTGTATCGGATCCAATTTCTCTTGTGAGTGTATAGAATGCATTGACCAAATGGTGTAACCCTTTTGCTGGACAGATACGAGCTAAATATCCGATAACAAGTGGTGGAGGGGCAGTTTTCTCATTTTCCATGCCGTGTCCATCCAAATTCACACCTAAAGGAACAACATCAATCTTTTCGGTTGGAACTTTTAAGTATTCTTCAGCCATAAATTCTGCATAATAGTAGCAGGGTGCAACAAATCCATCTGCGTCTTTGGCTCGTTCAGCGAGGATTTTCAATGCCATATCTTTATAAGGATCAATTAAATCTCTAAGAAAAATGTCTTCCCCTTGTAGAGCACACACTACAGGTACATCTAAAGCATTCTTAATTTCCCTGGTCATACCTACAAGAATAGAATTGGTCAAATAAACGATATCCGGTTTGTCATTTTCTTTGAGCCATTTGACTAATTTATCCAATTCTTTCTTCTGTTTTCCATTCTCTGCATTGAGCATAGACACCGTCAACTTGCCTAAGTCGCGTGCATCCGTAGAAGCACTAAACCGTCCTAAGCTGTTTAACAGTGATGGATTGTCAAGAATCCTATCAAATACCCATGGTGTATATCGAAAGATGGCTAATTTTTGCTGAAGATATACATTAATTCCTCCATAGAAAATACGATTCATACTCACATTCTCTTCATCTGTTCGAGTTGGTGTGTATGTTGGAATTAATGAAACGTCATGTCCCTGCTTTTTAAGAACATTTGCCACAGTATTGTCATGTATACAAGTACCACAGTACATACCTGCTGCACCTGCGGTAATATAAGCAACTTTCATAAGCTTTTCTCACCAATGATGGTATAGCATCTATTGGCTATGTATAGTCAACCTTTTCCATAGTAATAAATTTGTTTACTGTCTCTGAAGATGGAGGTCTCGTTATTAAAGACACGAAGACCAAAGTTAGTGAAGATACTACTATGATTACAGCTACAGGCATGATTCCAGTTCCCAAAATTGTGTATCCAGGTGTCTTCCAGAAACTAAGAAAAAAATAAAGCCATAGTAAAATTACAACTATGATTGCAGTATAAACACCCGATTTTGTACTACGCCTCCAAAATAATGCAGCGACTACAATTGGAAATAAGCCAGAAAAACCGGTGAAGGACCAGATAGCCAGTTTAAATATACTTGGTGTAGCTATAAGCGAAATAATATATGTAATGCTAATGATAAATATAACAAATAACCGACCAAGCCACACCTGTTGATATTCAGACATCTGTTCCTGTCCTTTTGTTCGAAGATAGGGACGAACGATGTCGTGCGTAAACATACTACCGAGAGATAGTGATTGTGAATCAAGAGACGACATAATTGCAGCAAAAACGCCTGCCGCCAAAAAGCCTGATAATATACCTGGAGCATACTGACGAATCATAAGAATCAATACATCGTTAGCTGCTGGTCCCTTTAATCCACCAAAGTCAATATTACCTAATATACCTAATAGGACACTTGGAATCCACACTATAGCGATACAGATCGGGTATAGGATAATTGGATAACGAAATGTACCAACATCTTTGGCTGTTAAACAGTGTGAAAAGATGTGTGGAAACATGCCAACTGATAACGGAATACATGTATAGGTTAATAACTCTAAAGGTTTGATATTTCCTTCTTGCATTAATAGGTTTGAATCAACTGATTTTAATGCGTTTGATAACCCACCCATGCCTTTCATAATGACGATAAACGTTAGAGCACCGAGTGTCATGAAAACCAGAGTTTGGAATGTGTTTACCCATGCCGTTCCGCGCATTCCACTATAGGTAACATAACAAAGGACTACTGCACATATCAGTAGTCCTCCTAACCATTGTGGTATAGTATTTTCTGTGATTGTTGATAGAGTACGGCCACCCCCTACCACTCCGATAAGCAGATAGGGAATTAAAAGCAATACAAGAACAGTAAACAACAGTAAACCTAACCCGTTTGATTCCCATCTATCCCGGAAGAATTGCACTTGTGTAATATATCCAAATTGTTTTCCAATTTTCCATAAACGTGTACCAATGAATAGAAACACACAAGGTATAATAATTGCGGAAGATGAAGCCATTAACGCGAATACACCGATACCTCTATGATACGCTTCTCCAGATGCGCCAAGTATGGAAAAAGCAGTCATGTTTGTACCGAACAATGACATCAGCAACATAAACCAGTTTATGTTACGACTTGCAACAAAATAATCCTCTCCAGTATTTCTGAAGAACTTATGGCTAATGACCCCTAAGCTAAGTACTAAAACAAGATATATGAATATGATAGCAAGGATCATTTCTCTGTCCATGCATATTTGACTATAATAAACATAAGTAAAGATGTTCCGATACAAAACAGTATATGGTAGAATAAACCGATAGGTAATCCTAAGATAATCTGGGAAGACTTCCAGAACCAAAAATCGTTATGAAGAATTATGAATAGTATTATTATGCTATATAGAATCCGCTTGTATGTATTCTTCATCATTTCTCCTCCCTTTACCTCTATTATAGTAAATGATTCCAGCACTTGCAAGTATTGCTATAGCATGAATCCAAATTACACTTAGTTCTATAGTCGTAAAGAATAGAAATATAGCTGATATCAACATAATTGCACGTTCCCATATCGAAAATCTTGTATATACATATCCAGATATAGAAGCTGCAAAAATTACTGTTCCCAACAATGTTAGGGAGAGATTGATTAACACAATCCATATTTCAGGATTACCTCCATCAGAATTTAACCAGAGCAATTCTGGTCGGAGGACGAATGCATAGGGAAGTGCAAAGCCAACAAAAGCAAATCGGAAAGCTGCAAATGCTGTTTTCATAATACCCGCATCTGCTATGGCAGCAGCAGTGTATGCAGCCAAAGCCACAGGAGGTGTCACCATTGACATCATACCAAAATAGAATATGAAGAAATGTGCAGCCAAAGGCACAACTCCTAAATCAACGAGTACAGGACCAAGTAATATAGCCATCAAGAGATAACACACTGATGATGGTAACCCCATACCTAATATAATGGTTGATACCATAAGGAGTAACAGTGCTAAAATCAGATTTGTTTGAGCTAATGGAAATATCGTAGCTGGTAATTTTGTGCCGACACCGGTTAATGTGACAACACCTAAGATAATCCCTACACATGAGGCAGCTGCTATGAGGGATACACCACTATGTGCTGCACCTTCCATACTTTTCAGAATACCAGTGATTCCAATACGTGTCTGCTTATCAAATAAGCTTAATATCAAGACAGCAAGCATACTCCAACTTACAGCACGAAAAGGTGTTGATCCTAATAATAGAAAACCTATTAATATAAGAAATGCAGCAATGAAAACTATTCCCTGCATCAACGGTAGTTTTTCAGTCTGTGGTTCGGATGGCACCTGTTTCTCTGTTTCATTATCTATTTTTGCCAAATCATTTGGTTGATTATTGATCTGCTTAGCATAGAAATGAACAATTAGTAATAAAGCAGTATAATATAGGATTGCTGGTAATAAGGCTGCCTGGATAATCTGAAGATAAGTGACTGAGGGTTCCACAATTTCTAACATCATATACGCGCCTGCTCCCATAATCGGGGGAACTAAGGCACCACCAGAACTGGCTGCAGCTTCGACACCCCCAGCAATTTGCGGTTTAAACCCTACACCTCGCATCAATGGTATAGTGAAAGTTCCTGTTGTTGCTGTATTAGCCACCGCTGAACCTGAAAGTGAACCCATCAGACCACTTGCAATGACAGCGACTTTTGCAGGACTACCTACACTGTCACCAAATATCCGTCTTACTAAGCTTAGGATGTATTTTGTAGCACCTGTGCGTTCCAGAAATGCACCAAACAGAACAAATAGAAACACATAGGTAAACATAACTCGGAGTGCTATTCCGAAAGTTCCAGCATGTAGGAATGTATGACTGATAATTCGTTGTAGTGAGAATCCTCGATGTGGAAATAACCAGTGTGGCATATACTGACCAAATCCGGCATATACAAGAAATACAGAGGAGAGAAGTGCAAGTGTAATCCCAACTGAACGGCGAGTGGCTTCAAGGATTAATAGAATACCTACACCACCTACAACATAGTCTATAGGGTGTTCATTAGAAACCCTATCCCCAAGGTAAATCCCTTTCAACCATAGCTTTTTGAAAAATGGTTCAGTTTGAATTACTACATATCCGAAACAGACAAGTACACATCCTACGAATACATAATCAAGAATTAGAAGTGATGGTTGGTCTTCAAACTTCTTATGAAGTGGATATTTTAGGAATACAACACATAGACCCAACATGGCAAAAAGTGTTAATGCAGATTGAGGTTTTAATATAGGATAGTTGACTTCGGAAAGTATGAATATACTCAGGAGAACAGCTACCGGTAGAATTAAGAATTGTTTTTTCTGTTTCAAGTGTGGAACGAACCTGTGTTTCAATGACGAGTTTCGTTGGATTAAGGTATGGATTTGGAAGTGTAGAAATTACTTAATCCCACTGTGGATTAAAGTAAGTTTAATTGAATCAAGATGGCATGTCAAATTAAATGAGTTATCTCAAGGAGAATATGTTATTGAATTGATGAATTTTACATAAATAAAGATGAAGTGTTATTCAGTAAATGATCTACCTTTGAATACAGTATATAGGTACCAGAAAGCAGGTATTAATATGATCCCTCCAACTATGATGATTATTAATACCGGTCTTAGCACAGATTCAGGAGCAGCAGTATTTGAAAAAGTTAGATCCGGTGTGACGAGGTATGGATATTGTGCCAATCCCCAACCGAGGATGATGAGTGCCACTTGAATAGGAATTACAATACGTGCAAGTTGGAAATGCCGTTTCCAAATAGACCAAATCCCAAGGATAGCCATAAAACCTGTAACAATATGAAATGGCATGGACCAGGAACTATTGCCTAATCCTACTCGTATTGGTGGGGCCCCTTTGGTAGATAGAAGGAAACTGATACCTGCCATGACACCAACACTGATTGTTGCTATAAGTGCCCGTAAACGGAAGTCATCTTGAATAGAGGTATCTTCGGTTTCAAGAGTAAGATAGACAGCAGCCAGCATAGCACAGATAGTTAGCGTGAATATACCTATTGCGAACGGAAATGGTGCCAACCACGAAGAAATAAAGTCAGTTTCTACTACAGCAGTTTCTGGGTCGACATGTATTGTTCCTGAAGCAATTGCCCCTAAAGTAATACCTAACATGATCGGTGTAATTATACTTGCAATTGCAAAGAGTCGACTCCATCGAAGATGAACCCTCTCTGATTGATCATCGTATGTTCGGAAGACAAATGCGGTGCCGCGTAAGACAATTCCCACTAACATGAGTGTCAATGGGATATGTAATGCTGTCCCGATAGTAGCGAATGCAACAGGAAACGCTACAAAAAGCAACACTACAATTACTATCAGCCACACATGGTTTGCCTCCCAAATTGGAGCGAGAGCATGATGTATGATGTCACGTTGCTTTTTACCACGGGGTCCAATAGCGAAAAGATCCCATACACCTCCCCCGAAATCTGCACCTCCGGTTAGCATGTATAGGATCAGTGAAATCAACATAATGATAGCAAGATAAAATTCAAGACCAATCATGTGATCCTCTTCAGCATCCAATCAATTATATTAAGAGAATATAGGATACTTATTCACTCATAGAACATCTGTCGTCGTAAAAGTATGACGACTACGACTGAAAGGAAAATGTAGAGTATGGTAAAACCGATGAAAGGTATAATTAGGTTTGGCATTGATGTAACAGCATCTTTAGTTTTCATAATATTATATATAATCCAAGGTTGTCTCCCTACCTCAGTCACTGTCCATCCAGCTTCTATAGCAATAAAACCGAGTGGTGAGCAGATTGTGACAAATCTGAGATACCAGGTTTGTGTTGGTAGTCCTTTCTTTTTCCATGCCAACCAACCCCCAAGAATACCAGCAATAATCATTACTATTCCACATGCAACCATAATCTGAAATGCAAAATGGACAATTACGACAGGTGGACGATTTTCTTTCGGAACATCTTTGAGTCCCATTATTTCAGAATTGGGATCAAAGTTCGCAAGAAAACTTAAGGCTTTTGGAATTTCTAAAGCATATCTTGTCTCTTCAGCATCTTCATCAGGTATACCACCTATGCGAAGTGGTGCACCCCGTTCTGTTTCCCACTGTCCTTCCATTGCAGCAAGTTTTATGGGTTGGTATTTTGCAAGACGTTTTGCACTAATATCACCTGAAATCGGTTGAAGAATTGCCACTACCCCTCCTACACACAAGGCGATTGTAAATGCTTTACGATGAAATTGATTGTTTGGGTCGCGTCTTAGAAAATATGCATGAATCCCAGCTACTGCAAATGCAACCGCGAGGAATGCAGCCAGTGTCATATGAAGTGCTTGTGTGAATGAAGAAGGATTCAACATCGCAGCAATAGGATCAATGTCAGTCACTTTACCGTCAATGATGGAGAAACCTGTAGGAGTATTCATCCAGGCGTTAGCAGTAACAACGAATATACCCGAAAACATACCACCCAATAAAACCATTATACCAGACAACCAATGGATTTTTCGCGGCACACGTTCCCAACCGTATAAGTATATCCCAAGAAAAATTGCTTCAATAAAGAATGCCAATCCTTCCAGCGAAAATGGCATTCCAATGATTGGTCCAGCGTATGCCATAAAAGTAGGCCACAGTAAACCTAATTCAAAGGAAAGTACTGTACCAGATACTGCCCCTACAGCAAACATAATTGCCGTGCCTTTCGACCAGCGTTTCGCTAAAGTAAGATAGGTTTTGTCACCTGTTTTCAACCACATCCCTTCAGCAATCACCATCAGCAGTGGCATTGCAATACCAACACAAGCAAAGATAATATGAAACCCGAGCGACATTGCCATTTGAAAACGTGCTGCTAATAAGTCTTCCATAATATACCAATTGATTAACTAATTATTGAGAATTCGATGTCAGAATATGAAGGCTTAATCTATCTAACTTCGAATTCAGGTTATAGCAGAATACTTGTATATCAATTACACCATGCACTATAACTAAACTGCAATAAAAAAGGCGGGTTATCAACCCCGCCTGATAGTTAAAGGTAGACTATGCTACCCACGGTTCAAGACCGAGAAGTCTCTTACCTAAAGGCGTCAATACTGCAGTTGTACCTTCATTGTGTTCTTTCTCTTTCTGATTCTTTCCAAGCCCTGTCAACCGTTCACGCCAACCCTGGACTCTACCTTCATGAGTATCTTTACCTTCATTTGGTGCAGGGGACATAGTGATATATTGTGCCATTCGTGGGCGTACAGCTGAATTTGGACTACTCCCGTGTGGTAAGGCACTATGCCATATTACAAGATCTCCAGCCTTGCCTTCAACAGGTACTGCTTTATCTTGAAATTGTTCTCGGACGACCTGTCCCGGGTTTGCATCTGCAGGTAGACCGTTTAACCAATCTTCAAGAGTGAGATGAAAACCAGGGACACATGTAAATGCTCCTTGATTACTTGGTGTATCTGCCAGATATAAAACACCTTGTACTCTAAGTGTTACAGGCATACTGTCTAAGGACATATCCCAATGTAAATAAGGTCCAGTAAACTTCCAATCATCTCTTTCAGGTGGATTCATACTTGCTCTATCAAAACTGACCAAGAGTTTTTCAGTTCCCCATATTTCTGAGAAAGCCTGGTGAACACGAGGATATTGACGGTTATCCCATAATGCTTGATGTTGATATATCTCAACCATAATACTTCTTCGTGGTGGATCTGGATACCAACTATCCGTATTATCACGGTCCATCTCAAGGAAATCCCATACTGCTTGTTCTGCAACACGGCAATTCTCGGGGGGTACTGCTTCTCGAACAACTACGTAACCATTTTCTTCCCAAAATTCAAGATCTTCTTTACTTAATACAGACATACGAATCTCCAATTATGAAAATAGTTTAAATCAAACTATATGACAGGTTATTATATCTTCTGAGTAATCTTATATATAGTTGTGAAGTTATTCTATGAAATGCTTGCGTGCATATTCAAGTCGTTCAGGTACCCCTATATCTATCCATTCAGTATCTACTTTGTAAACATAGAGGTTTTGCAAGTTCGGAAACACATCACGTTCAATTGAGAACACTTCATTGTCTGGAAATGCCTTGATAATGCTGCGATTAAAGAGAAAAATAGCACCGTTAGCACATCCGGGACGCTTAATGTTTTCCTTTTCACGGAACTGTATTATACGTCCTTTGTTATCTGCAATTATTTCTCCATAGGATGAAAGGTCAGAGACAGAAATTCCGAGTAATAATCCATCCATCTCTGGAAGTAGGCGGGATACCATGTCAATTATGGAAAAACCTCTTAATAGAATATCACCGTGTAGTACAAACACTGGAAAATCGTCGACAAATTGAAATGCGTTCTGAATTGCCCCACCTGTACCAAGCGGTTTCTCCTCTTTTGCGTACCGAATTTTTACGCCACCCATATTCTCCCCAACCTGTGAATATATTACATCATGTAAATGTCCAGAAGCAAGAATAACTTCACTAACACCAGCCTTTGATAAAAGATCTATCTGCCAGTTTAATACAGTTCGGTTTCCTATTGTCAGTAAGATTTTAGGTGTTTTTTTTGTAGCTTTACCGAGTCTTGTTGAGAGTCCTCCACAAAGAATGATCGCTTGCATTACAGAATTCCTTGATAGAGAATAGTGTGGTTCCTTCAATTGATATATGTAGATCTGTGTACTTAGTACAACATGCTGACTAACACGATGTTTCAGTTCTGCAGTAAACTGAACAGTCAACATTTTAAAATATCAATATTAAACCACACTATGTGAGGTTAAATTCAGGGATAATTAAATTCAAATGCGCTTTTAATCTGTTCAAGACGAAGTAGTTCAAGATCTCGGGTTAACTGTATCGCAATAACGTCAAAACGACAAGACGTATCTATTAGGTTATGTTTTTGTAAATAGGCTAATGCAATTTTTGAAATTTGTCGTTGTTTCTGTATAGTCACAGCAGATTGCGGCACCCCATACTTCAGACTGCGACGCGTCTTAACTTCAACAAAAACTATCCGTTCTTCATGTTTA
The DNA here is from genome assembly GCA_964652195.1 of uncultured bacterium. Taxonomy (GTDB): domain Bacteria; phylum Poribacteria; class WGA-4E; order WGA-4E; family WGA-3G; genus MSPOR6. Next base: position 22,372 of record CAZZBB010000095.1, read on the forward strand.
GCGATAATATCAATTTCACCACGTTGGAAACGATAATTTTCGGCAAGTATCTGATAACCTTGTGTCTTTAGATGTTCTACAGCAAGTTGCTCACCAATTTTAGCAATGTTCTGTAATGAACGAGGCATCCATCTTCCTAGTCATAGATTTTTCATTCAAAAGGATTATATTATTCTACATATAATTTGAATGTTTTTCTGTGAATTTCTGTTGGACCGAATTGAGCAATGGCACGACGGTGTAGGACAGTTGGATATCCTTTATGTTGTTGTAAACTGTATTCTGGGTATATCCTATCAAATTCAATCATAAGTCTATCACGTGTTGTTTTTGCCACAACAGAAGCAGCTGCAATAGACACACTAAGATTATCCCCTTTTGGAATGGCTTCTCCAGAAATATGGGAATCTGGCATTTTTGAACCGTCAACAAGAAGATAGTCTGGTTGATAAGCAAGTTGAGATACCGCCTTATTCATTGCTTGAAGTGTTGCCTGTAGGATATTTATCTGGTCAATTGTATGATTATCTGTTATACCGACACCCACTGAAATTGCTTGAGAATGTATTACATCTACCAGAACATCTCGCTGTTTAGGTGTCAATTGTTTTGAGTCTCTTAACCCCTCAATTTGACATTCAATAGGTAATATCACTGCTGCTGCAACTACGGGCCCCGCTAACGCACCTCTACCTGCTTCATCAATTCCCGCAATGTTCTTATAACCTTTACTTAGGCATGTGCGTTCGTATACATACATTCATACTCCAGACAATTATCTTCGTTCTTCTCTAACGCGGGCAGACCTACCTGTACGATCTCGTAAATAGTATAATTTCGCACGTCGAACAGCACCATATCTGACTACACTGATACTTTCAATATTCGGTGAATGTAGTGGAAATGTCCTTTCACTACCAGTTCCGAAAGCTACTCTTCGTACAGTAAAAGATGCGCGAGTGCCACTATGGGCACGACGAATTACTGTTCCTTCATAAGCTTGAATTCGTTCTTTTTGTCCTTCTCGTATTCGAGTATTCACTCGTACAATATCCCCAGGACTAAAGTCTGGAATATTATCTTTTACATGTTGGTTTTCAACAGACTGAATCAAGTTCATCGTTCTTTCCTCCTTTCAATTCTATTCACATATCAAGAATGTGATCAGTTCTTCATTTCCTTTCTTAAAGAATGTTATTAACAGTTCTCTTCTTCCCTAAGGATATCAAGCTCCTCATCAGTCAATTCAAGATTCTTTAGTATATCTGGACGTCGCTCAGCAGTTCGTTTTAAAGACTGACTATAACGCCATTTTTTTATGTTCTCATGATGACCACTTAATAGTACATCGGGAACTTTCATGCCTTCAAATTCAGCTGGTCGGGTGTAGTGTGGATGATCTAAAAAATCCTTACTGAAAGAATCTTCGTGGGCAGATTCAAAATCTCCTAATGCTCCAGGTAATACGCGACCAATAGCATCAATAAGAACAAGAGCTGGTATTTCTCCTCCACTCAAAATATAATCCCCAATTGATATTTCTTTGGTGATGATTTTCTCTCGTACTCGCTCATCTATTCCTTTATAACGACCACAGACGAAAATCAAATGGGGTTTTATAGACAACCCTTCAACGACAGATTGAGTCAACGGTACACCTTGAGGCGTTAAATAGATAATATCAGTATCCTCAGTAGGGTGCATCGCTGAAACAGCTGAAAAGATAGGTTCAGGTTTCAGGATCATTCCTGCCCCACCACCATAAGGATAATCATCAACAGTATTGTGACGATCCGTTGTCCAATCTCTAATGTTGTATATGTTTACAACGAGTTCTCCAGACTCCTGGATACGTTTTAGAATACCAGTATGAAGTGCAGGTGTGATAATCTCTGGAAATAGCGTAAGCACATCCATTTTCATTACGCTATCCTGTTACTCATTATCTATAGATCTTGGCTCATCAATTAATTCAAGAATTACCTTCTTGTTTGCTTTTAAGCCAGCAGTGTAAAGAATATTTCTAATTGCCTTAAGTGTCCTTCCATATCTGCCAATTATCTTGCCCAATTCAGTTTCTGGAACACTCAATTCAACAACTACAACCTTTTCTCCAATTACTTCGCGCACTTCTACATTCTCAGGATTATCTACTAAAGCCTTTACGATGTATTCAATAAGGTCTTTGAACATAACATACTTTCTGGAATGTAAAAGTGAATTGATATGGGAAGATTAGATACACAACAGGGGCAAGTAGATTACACCCATTAGAATAAAACAACATACAGGTATTCAGAAATCTTATAGAAACTGTATTTAAATTATAGATTATTCTTCTTCAGAGACTTCAGGAGAATCCTCAATTTCAGATTCAACTGTTTCTTCATCAACGACTTCTTCTACTTGTTCTGTTTCATCTTCAGGTAATGGACGTCCAAGTTTCTCATAGGTAAATTTCTTCCAAATCCCATTCTGAGATAGTAGTCTTTTAGCTGTATCGGTCGGTTGTGCACCATTTCTTAACCATTTTAGTGCTTTTTCTTCATCTATAACTACATCAGCAGGTTCGGTTAATGGGTTATAATGACCCAATCGTTCCAAAAACACGCCATCTCGTGATGCTCTAACATCAGCAGCAACAAGACGATAAAATGGACGTTTCTTCCTACCATGTCGTTGTAATCTAATTTTAACTGCCAAAAAATACCTCCAGGTATATCAATTCAATTTTCACTCTAACTTAGAGTTATAGAGAAGTTTTCCTCTAAATTATTTCCGTCTTCTTCGTTTTCGTGGTTTTCTCGATTTTTTCTGAATTCGTGAATCAATACCTATCTTTTGTCCCATCTGTGGCATACCCATTGATGCTTGTTGACTCAACATGGTATTCATCATTCTTAGTTGAGAAACCAATTGATTCACTTGATTTACTGTTGTACCACTCCCTTTTGATATCCGTGCCTTACGACTTCGATCCAAAAGTTGCGGGTTATTTCGTTCCGCAGGAGTCATTGATTGAATCATGGCTTTTGCATATTTCAGATGGCCTTCATCAGGTTTTAAGTCTTTTACAGGTAATTGATTTTTAAACGGTACAAGATCTAACAATTGGTCTAAGGGACCCATATTTTTTATTTGTTCAAGTTGTGTAAGAAAATCGTTAAAATTTAACCCTTTTTTCTCTGAAAGTTTGCGTTCTAATTCCTTGGCTTGATCTTCATTGAAGACCGCTTCAGCTTTTTCCATCAGAGTTTGGACATCACCCTGTCCTATAATACGAGAAGCCATTCGTTCAGGGTGAAATTCTTCAAGAGCTGAAGCCTCTATTTTTTCTCCAACACCAATGTATTTGATAGGTTTTTCAGTAACCGAACGAATGGAAAGAGCTGCACCACCTCGAGCATCACCATCCATCTTTGTAAGGATTACACCGTCTATGTCCAAATCAGAGTTGAAATTTTCAGCAACATTCACTGCATCTTGACCTGTCATAGCATCAACAACAAGTAAGATCTCAGTAGGATTAACCGCTTCTTTGATAGACCGGAGTTCTCCCATTAGGGTATCATCAATATGGAGACGACCCGCGGTATCAATAATGACAAAGTCATTTCCTCGGGACATAGCATTTTTAACAGCATCCTTAGCAATTTCTACGGGGGAAACATCGGTTCCACGGGAAAAGACAGGAGTATCAATCTGTTCACCTAGCAATTCAAGTTGTTTGATTGCTGCCGGTCTGTAAACATCGGCTGCAACCAGCATAGGATTTCGACCATCTTTACGGAATTTTAGTGCCAATTTTGCTGCTACAGTTGTTTTACCGGCACCCTGTAAACCGGATAACATGACTATCGTAGGACCATTAGAATCAGTCTGAATCTTCTCAGATTCCACACCCATTAAAGTGGTCAATTCTTCCTTGATGATCTTTGCTATTTGGAGCTCTGGTGTTAGACTCCCCATCACCTCTTGACCGAGTGCTCTTTCTTTTATGCTACCAATAAAGTCACGGGTGACTTTGTAGTTGACATCAGCTTCCAAGAAAGCGCGCCGAACATCCCGCAGAGAATCCGATATATTATTCTCAGTTAATTTACCCTGTCCCTTTATCTTTTTAAAGGTGTTCTGCAATCGATCACTTAAGCTCTCAAACATGTCTTTGCATCCTTTAACAGTGTGGAATTAGTTAAAGTATTATAGCAAGAATTATAGTCTCTGTCAAGTTTTTTTGGACTTGACAGAGACCGTTTTCTGTGGTAAAAACATGGTATGAAAAAAGCATTATTTAGAATAATCTTACTCTTATTTGCATCCCTATTTTATCTTGGTTGTCAAGGTGGAATCTTCAATGCAAATAATGGTGGAACAAGCAATGGAATTATTGAGAAATCAGGTGAATTGACACAGGATGAAGTTTGGGATGGACGAATATATATTACCAGTAGTGTAATTGTTCCAGCAGATAAAACCCTGACAATCCGCTCAGGAACAATTATAGGGTTTGAACCCAAAGATGAACCGAGTGAGATTATAGTCCACGGTGAGCTTTATGCTGAAGGTGCTCCTGATCGTATGATTGTATTTGGGTCTTTAGGTGAACCACAAACACTGCCAGATACAGAAACTGAAAAAGGAACAACAACCAACATTAATGTAATACAGAATTCCTCAACTCCTGCAACCCAGAAATCCAGAGCAACTCCTCCACAAGCAGGTGATTGGAAAGGGATTACAATTGAAACACAGAGTCCAAACAGCAGATTAACCTATTGTCGAATACAACATGCAACTAATGCAATTTTATGTAGAACAGACACTGTACAAATTGAAAGATGTCTATTTAGTGAAAACAATATAGGAGTTCTCTGTGAAAACACCAATCCAACTATTTCATCAAACGAATTTAACAGAAATGGGAGTGGAGCCCAATTTCGTGGGGCATCAGCTCCCGAGGTAGAATTCAACGAATTCACCGCTAATCGATACGGAATAGTATGTGAAGATGATTCCAGACCAAGAATCCACCACAACAATATACGTGCAAACTACGAATATGCAATCATCTGTTATTCTACTTCTTCACCTGAGATTGTATCAAACAATATCACACTTAACAACGGCTGGGCAGTATACGATGGAGGTAGACTCAGAGACAATTACATCAGTGGAAATAAACAGGTCGGGCCAAATGTCACGGATCTGGGTAAAGGAACTCAAAGTGATCAATTCTACAGCGTTGAAGAAGTATTTGATCCAAGATCTACACCTGTCTCAGATGCAGGTCTTCCTCGTGACAAATTTTAGACAAATGAATACTGTCAAAGCATACCTTGAATTAATCCGCTATCCATTATTTGCAATTCCTATTGTTGCGACACTACCAGGAGCATTAATTGCAAGTGAGGGAAAGATGTCATGGCGTGTTGTCGCAGCAGTTTTAATTGCGATGTTTGGCTACTTTGCTGGAATGATAAAGAACGATTATTTCCACAAAGAGACCGATGTAATTACGAATCCTGATCGTCCGCTACCGTCCCAAAGATTGACACTTAAACAAGCATTAATACCTGCCAGTATTATTTATGCACTCTGTGTAATCAGCGGATTTCTATTAAACATTAAAGCCGGTTTATTAGTAATAGCCTTAGTAGGAATATCACACTTGTATAATGCCATCTTTAAGTCGCGTGGTATCTTAGGAAGTCTAACATTGCCATTAGGTATAGGTTTACTAAGTATCTTTGGAGCATTGGTTGTTAGTGGACATGTACCACGATTAGTATGGTACGCTTTCGGGGCAATTACTCTCTACGATTTAGGAACACATATCACCACTACTTTCAAGGATATAACGAGGGATTCAAAAGTAGGAATTGTTACTACACCTCAACAACTTGGTATACGTCCGTCTTTATTATTATCTACAGTTTCCACTTTTTTATCCTTTTTTATCTTACTGCTCCCATTTTGGACAGAAAATTCTGTCCAAATCACATCATATATTATTTGGGGAGGGTTGGGAGTTCTTGCAGCAGTGGTTACACGTATTCCGCTCTTTTTACAACCTAAAGAGAAGAACGGTTATTTTGCTTTAAAGGGGTCAATGTTTGGTTCGATTCTTTTCTTCCCGTGTTTTATTGGAACAATTGTCTCCATACAAACAACAATATTGATTATTGTACCCTTATTACTTATGACGATAGTGTTAATAAAAACGACCCCTCAAGAAGTATAATCACGAAATAAATATACGCAAATTTTAATTACCTAAGGATACATCAACACATGAAGAATATTATTCTCCTAATTACAGATACATTCCGTTATGATAACCTGGGTGAAAGGGCAACAAGACCTATTCGGACACCTATGCTTGATAGTTTTGCTGCTAACCGTGCGACAGCCATTGAGAAATTCTATATGAATAGCTTCCCAACTATTCCTCATAGAACTGATGTAGCAACGAGTACAGTTGGATGGCCACATTATCCATGGCAGCCAATTGATCAAAGCGGACCAAACCATGTTGCGAAACTATTGGCAGGTGAAGGGTATGCAACGCAGCTAATCTGTGACTGTCCACATCTCTTTAATGCCCGTTTTCAACAAGGATTTCAGGCAGCATTTCAACATCGTGGACAAGAAGGTGATAAACCGTTGCTTCACCTTAATGACGACATTGAGATTGTCATGCCTGATGATAAAACTCGTCCGCATCCTTCCTTCCGTGGTCATACGTTAGCCAATACCCATCGTTGGACGAACCGTTATTACCAATATGAATCAGAGACATTCTCTGGAAGAACATCTCAAAGTGCTATACGATTCCTTGAAGAAAACTATCGTTCTGGACCGTTCTTTCTATGGGTTGATTTTTTTGATCCACATGAACCATGGGATCCACCAGAATATATCGTTAAGAGATATGATCCTACATATTCAGGACCACCCATGATTCACCCTAACTATGGACGTTCTTCAATCTATACGGATGCGGAATTGCATAATCTATGGGCACATTATGCGGGTGAATCCGAAATGGTAGATCGTCATATCGGACAAATATTTGATAAAGTTGAGGATCTCGAATTATGGGATGATTCTATTGTAGTTGTAATGTCCGATCATGGAATGTCTATCGGGGAACATGGTAAAACAGGTAAATCAAATATAGATCCGGACGATCCACGGTTTTGGCCTACCTATCCTGAGATAAATCATGAGATGTTTCTTATCGGTGGAGGTGAAATTCCACTGGGACAAAGCCTTGAACTTATCGCCCAACCTGTTGACATTCTACCTACACTTTGTGATTTGGCAGGAGTCACTCTTGAACCGCCTAAACCATTTGAGGGTAGATCTTTTGCTGATTCACTTCTTAGTGGGGATACACACCATAGAGAGTATGCAATCACAGCAACTCACATTAGTTCACAAAATAACATTGTCCCCCGTCGTGCAGTAACACCTTTCCTTGTCACAGAACGTTGGGGGTATGCTCCGATCGGTTCTCTTGGTCACCCCGAGTTATTTGATCTCATTGAAGATCCCCTCGCCTCCAATAATCTGGCAGAGGATAATGGTGCATTGTTAACTGAATTACATCAACTATTTATGGCATATCTATTAAAACATAATGCTCCAGAGAAATGCATCTCTTTGTGGCAAGATTCACTGACAGGAGATGGTGAAGGTAAGTGGACAATAGACTATTCGGACAAAGATGACGAGTAATCTATATGAGTTCACTGATTGTGATGTGAGCTGAGCTTGAATTATAATTGGGTGAATAGGTATGATATCTACAGGTTCATTAAGCGGTAAGCTGCGAGAAATCATTGGACATGATTCTCTTATTACAGAGGAAGACATGTCATTATATTCCTACGATGGAATTACACCTGATATAGGTGCTATACCCTCCTCAATACAAGAAATGCATAATATTGTATGTTATGCTACAGAAAATAACCTATCTGTCATACCCTCCGGGTCTGGTACGAAACTGGGAATCGGGAACTTGGCTGAAAAAACCGATTTAGTTCTTTCAACAAATCGACTTAACAAGGTATTAGAGTATGAACCTGCAGACTTAACTGTGACAGTGGAAGCTGGCATCCGTTTGACAGACCTTCAGACAGTTTTAGCCGAACATAAGCAATTTCTCCCTTTAGACCCACCATACGGAGACAAATGTACTATAGGAGGTATAATATCGTCAAACTCAAGTGGTCCATTACGATATCAATATGGAACAGCCAGGAATTTGGTTTTAGGTATGAAAGTGATGAATCCAAAAGGCATAGTTGTAAAAAGTGGTGGGAAAGTTGTTAAAAATGTTGCTGGATACGATATTAATAAACTCTATATTGGTGCATTTGGAACTCTTGGAATTATTACAGAAGCAACTCTCAAATTAGCACCTTTGCCAACAAAAACAGCAATTTTGGTTTCTCAATTTAAGCACATAGATGATGCTGTAGCTTCTGGTCTAAAGATTGCCAGTTCACAGATACTTCCGAATTATGTTAACCTTAGATCTAAATTCTCATATCAAGATATATCAGATAATAATCCAACATTACTCATTGGATTCGGAGGAGATCCTGAAGCTGTATCTTGGCAGCTGGAATCCACAAAGTCGCTGATGGAACAATATGGGGCATTAGGGGTGTATATAATTGATGAAGAAAACCAAACTGACATACAACATTTGATTCAAGAATTTCCAACTGTTCATCCAAATTCTGATACTGTGTTGGTGAAGTTGAATCTAAAACGGACAGATCTGGCAGTATTTGCTGAGAAAACACTTGATATAACAGATGATGTTATGTCAATTGTTGGTAATGGAGTGTTGTACCTTAGAATCAACAATCTTTCTGGTATGGATGTAAAATCTCTATCTCACACACTTGATCAACTACGAGGGAATGCAGTGAAGGCACAAGGTAATCTAATTATTGAAGCTGCTCCACCAGAACTAAAACAACAGATAGATGTTTGGGGTTCAATTGATAGGACAGGAATATTGATGAAACAGATCAAAGCCAAATTTGATGAGGGTAATATATTGAATCCAGGACGGTTTGTTTTAGCAATATAGAAAGAAATTCAGTATATTCACTGTTTTAGTTACAGTTCTCTAATTTTCATAACTACCCGATTGTGTTCTATACATCAATCAGGGCACAACTTATACGGAGAAGGGAACATATGAAAGATATAAAAGGGAGGATCCTGTGGATTGATGGCACATTGAAAGCGTTAGCTTCGAACCAATTGTTAAAAGCTGAATTAAAACCTTATATTCGATTCTTGGAGTATAATAATTATGATCTTTCTTTTGCAGAAAATCCAGAGGAAGGAATTGACATACTTAGAGAATGGAATTTTCACTGCCTATTATTGAGTAATGATAACACATCTGAAATTCGAGATTTACTATCCCAAATACGTAAATTAGATTTACATATTCCTATAATAATACTTACCGAATCTGCCAATCAAGAATTAATGGAATATGTAAACCTTTTCAATGTAAGTGATGTTCTAATTATGCCGACGAACCCAAGACAGTTGGTTACATCACTAACATTATTACTTGAAAGGCAAGTAATACTTAATAAGTATATCCCTCAAGCGTATGTGGAGGAATTTAACCAGAACTACTCAGTAGGGGAACAGCAACTAAAATCATCGGAAAATAACATATCAGAGACAACACAGACATCTGAATGGCAAACATGGATTGACACTTACACAAATCTGCTTGAATGGGACATCAGATTTGAAGATTTAACGTATACAGATGAACTTCAGGAAATTCATGCTATAGAAAAGAGAGAAGCTAATTTAGCATTTACAAATTACATAAAGGAATCTTATAGTTCCTGGTTGGAAGGTGAAGAATCTCCAACACTTTCAGTAGATCTACTTGATAAATTCGTAATACCTGAGATACAAATTGGAAAGCCAGTATTATTTGTAATTATAGATTGCCTTCGGTTGGATCATTGGCTGAAAATTGAACCATTGCTTTATAATGACTTTCAGATATCAAGGCATTATTATTTTTCTATTTTACCTACTACGACTGGTTATGCAAGGAATGCGATTTTTAGTGGTCTTTTTCCAAGAGATTTATCGGAACGTTACCCTGAATTGTATGCTGAACCAGACGAGGGTCATACAAGTATCAATCGCTATGAAAAAGACTTGATGTTGTTGCATCTTGAACGGTATGGAATAGCTTTAAAACCAACCCCTCATTACTTTAAGATTTTTGATGAACGCGGAGAAATACAGTATTTACAATGGTTTTCTGAGACTAAGCGAATAAGTTTTGCAGCAGTTGTAGTTGATTTTATTGATATGTTAACCCATATGTATTCAGATGAATCTATTCTTCAACAACTTATTCCAGATGAAAAAGCCTTTCGAGGAGTTGCTCAAACGTGGTTTAAAAACTCAAGATTATATAATATCATACAACTTGCTGCAGACCGAGGTATTACTGTCATTCTCACTACTGACCATGGGTCGGTACAATGCAATAATGCTGTGAAGGTCTCAAGTCAACATGAACTTTCCAGTGGTCTGCGAGTAAAAGAAGGCAGGAATATTACCTATAACCCAGATGCAAGTTTTATCATAAATGATCCTGAAATATATCGTTTGCCTTCAGGTGATAATGACAAGAGTTTTATCCTCGCCCTTGAAGATTATTACTTCGTATACGATAGGCATTCGACCAGCCACAGTGATGTATTTCAAGGCAGCTTCCAACATGGTGGAATCTCATTTGAAGAAATGATACTCCCATGTATTGTGCTTGAACCACGATGAATTATTGTTACCTTGAGATTTGTAATACCACTAAATATGTCAAGACTGCATACCAAATTACCTTCTCTTAGGAGAATTAACTGATGCTTAATAAAACCGAGATTAAGAAACCACATTTCACCATCCTAGTATTTTTAGTTACAGTAATTCTACCATTTAGTTCACCCGCCCAGTTTCCAGACTTTGGTCTATCTGATAATAGAGTTGTTGATAAGATAAATGCTGAAGGATTTATCTCATTAGACAAAGTCCAACCGGGAAGTCAATTTCATATAGCAATTGTGGTAGATATTACCAAAGGGTGGCATATCAACGCAAATCCTTCACGCGAAGGACTCTTTCCTACCGAAATTACATTACCAGAAATTCCAAATTTGACATTTGGTGAGATTGCATATCCAGAAGGAGATACACTTGATATAGCATCTATTGGTACAGCACCTGTCTATCATGACACAATCAAAATTGGAATTCCAGCAACTTTATCCAATAGTGCCCCAATTGCCCCGATGACATTGAACCTCGAGTTAGGTTATCAAGCCTGCAGTGATGAACAATGTCTATTACCTGAAACACAAAACATCTCTATTCCAATAGAAATTGTCAGTACAGAGGAGATGATCCAACGGGTGAATCAGGATGTTTTTTCTGGCATTGAATTTGGAACAGTCTCAGTGACCAATCCCACCAACAATGAGAATAAAGGTGGAATCGCTGGAGCATTATCAGGTGGAAAGTTGTGGTTAGCATTTATACTTGTGTTTGCAGGTGGAATTGTAACAAGTCTAACACCTTGTGTGTATCCTTTAATTCCAATTACAGTATCAGTTTTTGGTGCTAACGAATCAACAGGAGTTTTCAAATCATTTTTACTCTCTCTGGTATATGTTTTTGGCATAGTGATAACTTATTCGATATTAGGTGTTGCTGTAGCATCAACTGGGGCAGTATTTGGCCAGATAATGGCAAACCCTTGGGTAATTGGATTCATTAGTGTAATTCTTTTCTCTTTAGGATTATCAATGTTTGGTGTATTTGAAATTAGACTCCCAAGTTCAGTACAAAACAAACTCAATACTGTAGGTGGCACAGGATTTATCGGTGCATTTGCTATGGGAACAGTTGCTGGTGTGATCGCAGCGCCATGTACAGGTCCAGCATTGGCTGCAGTGTTAGCCTATATTGCAACTACTCAAAGTGTCTTAATCGGCTTTTGGCTTATGTTTACCTATGCACTTGGTATGGGTTTACTTTTTATCTGTATCGGTACATTTTCTGGATTAATTTCCTCTTTACCCCGTTCTGGTGGATGGATGTATGTATTAGAGAATATATTTGGTATTGCGATAATCACAATGGCACTCTTTTTCCTTAAGGATGTAGAGGTATTCTCTGGATTAAAGAGTTTTCTTCAAAATTCATACCCATTTTTCGCATTTGCAGGTGCACTTGTGTTGATTGGACTATGGTTAGGTAAATTGAAAGAACGTTATAGTGGTATTTCTTCAAAGTTGCGTGTCCAAAAAACCTTCGGTTTAGCACTTGCAATTCTGGGGGCATTTATGATCCTTGGTGGAATACAGCAACCTGCAGCTGGACCACATTTGAACTGGGAATATGATGAACCGATTGCAATAGCAAACGCAAAACAGGAAGATAAATTGGTTATGCTTGATTTCTATGCAACCTGGTGTGGTGCATGTAATGAATTAGATCATAAAACATTCTCAAATCAAGAAGTTGTAGATAGATTGAAGGATTATATCACTGTCAAACTTGACTTTAGTGCGGAATCAGACAAGTTTTTAACTGAGAAGTATAAAATCCGTGGTCTACCGGTTGTCTTATTTCTTAATTCTTCAGGAGTGGTATTAGAACGGGTTGAAAAATTCGTTAATGCGGAGAGTATGCTTAAAATAATTAATGAAGTTGAAAAGAAAGCAAATACATCGGTACAGTAAGTAGTAAGTATAGGAGAACCTCATGGAAATTAGATCACTCTTTTCATCTCGACGTTGGTTAGTATATACAGAGATCTTCGCAATAATAGCTTTCATAGCAATCGCCGCAATCCTTATACATAAGAGTAGCAGTGAACAGGATCCACACTCTCTATCCGAAGTAGAATTTCAAATTACGAAAGCAGATACATTGTTTGATAAGCAGGATTTTGGGAATGCTATTCTACTGTATTGGCATGCATTACTTGCAATGGAGAATGCTAAATCTGATACCAATGCAGATATACGTTTACATGCTAATTTACGTATAGCTGAGATTTATTCACAAAGTAGTTGGGTTAAAGATGCGTGGTCTCGTCTTAAAAATGCCTCAATCATAAATCCTGAAGATGAGCAAGTATTACTCCTCAGTGGTAAGTTGTATAGAGATTTAAGTGATCAAGAAGAAGCAGCTAATCATTTTATATCCGTTATTGATAAGAATGCTGGTAATGCTGAAGCACACTACCTTCTGGGTGTGCTATATCAAGGAAGAAAACAATACTCGGATGCATCATTTCATTATTTAGAAGCAATAAATAATGATCCTGATCTAAAGAATATAGCGTCTGAAAAAGCCCCGATTGGAATACTCGCAAGATTACAGTTATCCCGAACCTACAATAAGATGTTCCTAAGTTATCGATTCTTGGATCGTAAACTCACAAATGAAGACTATGCTGAAATGTCTCGACTTGAATCACAATCTATAATTCTCTTGAAAGAGGCGAATCTGTTGTATCCTGGAAGGCAAGAAATTGTAAACGATCTAATTGGATTACTCTATTATCGAGCAAGTGCGCTGAAAAATGAAGCAGCCACACGACCATATTCTGATGCATTAGAGGTATATAGGGAAATTGTGGAACTTGACCCAACGGAAGTGCAGGCATGGCAGGAAATGGCAGAAATATATGAGAGTTATCTCCGCGATAAGGAACTAGCTCTTGAAATGTATCAGAAGGTTTACAAACTCGAACCCCATTCAACCTTCTTGGCAATAATTAAATCTTTAGAAGAGGATATAGCATCCGAAGAAGAACAAAGTAAGTAAATCGTCCTATCTTCTATAAGATTTCCACCTGTAATGTCTAACTAATTGGAAGTAAAGCAATATGTCTTCTTGGATTCTTTATGAAGATATAATGATAGAGGGAAGTGAAAGTGATAGTCTTACGAAGAAGCCGATGAGAGGATTTGAACCTCCGACCTACTGATTACGAATCAGTTGCTCTTCCACTGAGCTACACCGGCTTGTAAATGCTTAAATAGCAAATGCCGAGAGGCAGAATCGAACTGCCGACACATAGATTTTCAGTCTACTGCTCTACCGACTGAGCTATCTCGGCATGAGTTAAATATATTACCATTAAATGTAATTTCTGTCAAATCTTTTTAGAATTTTATTCCTTCCAAATACCAATCTCTTTATAGAATCGTATTGCACCCGGATGAAAAGGTGTACCTGTGTCTTTTATGACATTTTTAGGGTTAATTGCATTGCCTGCTTTGTGGGCTTTTACAACTTCAGCTCGATGGTTGTATAGTGTTTTTGTAAATTTATAGACGGTGTCTTCATCAACCGACTCAGCAGTAATTAAATGCATGGATCCGACATTCATAGTTTCAAATGGTTCGGTTAGCACCTTCTCGTAAGCAGTGGCAGGAATTGTGATTGAAGAAAAGAAGGGATACTTGTTTACAAGGGTATCCTTAGCCATTTTGTCAAAAGGAATAAACATAATATCTTGTGATGCGGAAGCTTGCTTCACTGCGGGTGTTGGCACGGCTCCTCCAATAAAAGCAGCTGCAGCTGCCCCATCTGCCAATAAATTCACGGCAGCGCTATAAGTATCATTGAGTGGTGTAAAATCATCATATGTGACACCATGTTCCTCTAATACAGGTCTCAAGAAATATTCAAAGCCGGCACCGGCGGGACCAACAACAACTCGTTTCCCTTTTAGATCCGGGATTGAATTAATCTCTGAAGATTTCTTTGCTACAAACAGAGCGACATTTGGAGCGAGTGTCATGACTGAACGGATTGGATGTTTTGTCTCCCATGCATCACCTTCCCCACGGACAGCAAAATATGAGATTGCAGCATTAGCAAGTGCAAATTCTATTCTTCTATCATCCTCTACCAAGAGACGGATGTTTTCTTTAGTTCCTTTTGTTCCTTCGGCGGTAACTTCCCAGTTCATTTCTGTTGAATTACGATTTACAACATCTGCAATCGCTCCACCGACAGCGTTAAACGCTCCACCTATAGGTGCTGTGCCGATACTGATAAACTTTTTCTTAGATGTATTATTACATCCGATAGATATCAACAATGCAAGAATGACAGATATTATAATTGTATATTTTCTGATAGTTTTCATGTTTTCTCCAATATTTATTATATCTTGATAGTAAACTTAGAATTTGTTAGATTTCTAATTATCCACTTTTCTCTACACACATTTTATTTCTAAGAGCTTAATGAAACTTCTGGGGGAAAATAACACATCTTGGACATATCTGGAAAGATATGTGTTACATCTCTTCTATAAACATCACCACTTAGTATGTCAACGATTCCTCCAAGATGTTCTGGGTATTCTGACAGAAAACGAGCAAAACTAAATTCCTTTGTATAGAAGGCATATACTAATTTCCTAAACGCTTCCATGCCATCTACAAATGTCTGTCCGAAACTCCCCAACTGTCCTTCAGAAAAGTTATTCTCTTTGAATGCATCAACTATTACATCTGCAGCCATTTCTCCAGACTTAAGTGCTAAGAATAAACCGGTCGAATATACTGGATCCAAGAAACCAAATGCATCTCCTATAAGCAACCAATTCTGTCCAGCAATTCGACTCGCTCTATATGAGAAGTCTTTAGTTGTTTGAATTGGAAATAGTTGTTTAGCACCATCCAATCGATCCTTTAATGGTTGGCACTTCACCAATTCTTCGTCAAATATCTTCTGTGCGTCCAGCTTTCCATCTGAATCTCTTCGGTTCTGCAGAAGATAATCTAATTCTCCTACAACCCCTACACTTGTCAGGTTGTATGGTAGCGGGATAGACCAAAACCATGAATCCTTTTCCACTGTATGCAGTATAAGGGTTGCCCCTTCGTCAATTCCTGTATCTCGGTATCCACCTTCAAAATGTGTGAAAAGAGATGCTTTTTTCAGGTTGGGATCCACAGTATTTAGATTTAATTGTCTGCCAATGAGGGATCGTTGTCCTGTAGAATCAACAATTACTGTCCCATGAATCATCTGTTGTTTTTCTTGTATATTACCATTGATTGTTGTCTGTATAGTAACGCCAATTGCTTTTTCTCCATCAAAAAGTACTTGTCTTACACTTACACCCCTTCGTACCTCTACACCTTTTTCTACGGCGTTGTCTAATAACATCTGGTCGAATTCACTACGCAAGACCTGCCATGTTACTGAACTCTCATGTGGATTTGTTTCAAAGAAGTAAAATGGATTGGTGGCTTTGCCAGTCCGTGTGAAAAACTGCACACTATACTTCTGCGGAAAATGACTCGCTCTTAGTTTCTCAAGCATTCCAAGACGTTTGAATGTCCAGTATGTTGAAGGAATCAGGGATTCACCAATTTTAAATGATGGTTCAGATTCCCGTTCCAAGAGTAGCACACGATACCCTTGTTGTGCTATTAGGGTTGCAGCAGTACTACCTGCGGGACCTCCACCAATTATGATTGTATCGTATTTTGAGTGCTGATTCATGGCTATTGTTGTATTTTCAATTAACTGCTATATTTACCTTTCGTTCATCAGTAAAT
Source organism: uncultured bacterium (assembly GCA_964652195.1). Taxonomy (GTDB): domain Bacteria; phylum Poribacteria; class WGA-4E; order WGA-4E; family WGA-3G; genus MSPOR6. Next base: position 39,039 of record CAZZBB010000095.1, read on the forward strand.
CGTTTTGATTTCAGTTCATATCGGGGTAGAGTACCATTTGGTACTGTTTTAACAATTGCTCTTAATCCTAATTCATCTCGGATAGCTGCGGTGACCTCGGATACAGTTTCATGTGAGTTTGGATTAGTCGTCTCGATTTGGATTTCGAGTTCATCAAATATATCTCCAGAATAAGCACGAACAGCAAACTCATGGACATCTTGTACCTTTAAGATGATATTTTCAATTGTTGCAGGGTATACATTTAATCCTCGTACAATTATCGCGTTATCTAACCGTCCAACCACGCCACTGTCAAGAATACGATGTTCACTTCCACAAGAACACTGTTCTGATTTTAGTTTGACAAAATCACCTGTTCTGTACCGAATCACTGGCATCCCAACCCGTCCTAAATTAGTAATGACCAATTCACCCTCATCTGTATACTTTCCGGTTTCTGGATCTATTACCTCACAAATAAATTCGTCTTCATTGAGATGGACTCCGTTTTGTGATATACACATAACACCCCATGCTCCAACTTCGGTTGCACCAATATGGTCGTAAGCTTTTGCTCCCCATCCATCTTCAATTCGTGTTTTTGTAGATTGTAGACTTGCTCCCGGTTCACCTGCATGAATCGTAACCCTTACCTTGGATTTAGTACTTAAATCCACACCCTCTTGTTTAGCTACTTCTACCAGTCGTAATGCATAGGTCGGTGTACATATTACCACTGTCACATCATTGGTAAGAATAGCACGTATGCGTTGATCAGATGTCATCCCTCCATTTGCTATGGTGAATGCTCCAAGTTGTTGTGCCCCATGATATGCACTCCAAAAGCCTATAAAGGGACCAAATGAAAAAGCAATCATTATCCTGTCAAAGGAGGTCACTCCTGCAGCATTATAGATATCCCGCCAACATTTACCCCACCAATCCCATGATTCTCTTGTATCTAACCAACGAATAGGTGAACCCGTTGTCCCAGAGGTCTGATGGATGCAGGTATACTGGTCTTGTGGGAAGGTTAGATTTGTACCGTAGGGTGGATGAGAAACCTGATCTGTGCTAAGTTCATACTTCGTTGTTAACGGGAGTTTCTGGTAATCTGATAAGGTTTGAATGTCATTAGGATTGGAAAATCCACAATCCTCAAACTTCTTTTTATAGAAGGCATTTGACTTAAAAACCGGTCCTAACATTTCTCTGAATCGGTTTAGTTGTATATCTATCATATCTCTATCAGACTTATGTTTAAGATTCCAACTTCCCCTACATTATGTATACCGTGTATTTTGGTATTCTGGGGAATAGAAAATAGGTAGAAGTCCGTCAACTTGAAGTAGACCCCGTTGTGTAAGTTGGATCTCATCCTGATCAGATTGGATTCGCAACATACCATCGTTCTGTAGTTTCTCAAATTCCTCACTGTAGAGTGTCAAGATATCAGCATTAAACTTTGATTGAAAATAGGATGGTTTAATCATTCCAAGTTTAAGTTGTAAAATCATTTCTCGTGTAAGTTTTTCATTTTCTGAAGGCTTAAATGCACGATAGATGGGTAGTTCACCTCTTTCAATTGTGCTGAGATAATCTCCCCATGAAGGTGCATTTTGAAAATGAATTCCACTTAGATGAGAAAAAGATGCTACACCAGTACCAATCATATCACTTCCTTGCCACACAGCATCACGATATACAAACTTACAAGGTTTGTCTTTTTTCAACACTGTATATGAACTTGATTGTTCATATCCTGCTTGCATGAATTGTTCAAAAGCATATTGATGCCATTCCCTTTTAAGTTTCCAATCAGCAACAGGTAATGTATCTCCTCCGAGAATATCTTTTGAATAAACAGTATTAAAAGGCAGTTCAAGTTGATAGACAGTAATGCTATTAGGATCAAGTTCTATAGTCTTTTGGACAGTATCTCGCCAACTTTCCCATGTTTCACCAATCATTCCAGATATAAGGTCAATGTTAACTTGATCAAAATCTAATTCCTTTATCCAAGGATCAATTCTGTATACCTCTTTTGAAAGATGTGCACGACCATTTTCTTCGAGGATGTCGTCATTCAAGTTCTCAACACCGAGACTTAAACGGGTAACACCTATTCCTTTTATAGCTTGTAATTTCTTTTGTGTCAACGTACCCGGTTCACATTCGAATGCAACTTCTTCAGCGTCATCCCATGGAAACACATTTTTCACTCTTTCGACAAGTGTGTTTAAATGTTTTACACTGATATATGAGGGAGTGCCACCTCCGAAGTATACAAATCTCAAGGGACGATTGAGTAATGCAGGTTGTCTGCCATATAGTTCGATTTCCTCAGCAAGGGCATTGAGATATGTATCTATTTCAGAACTATTTTTATCAGTATAAACTCTGAAATAACAGAATTTACAACGTTTGCGGCAGAAAGGAATGTGTAGATATAGACCTAACGTTGCATCGTCTAATGGTTCTTCAGCTAATGCATTATATACATCCGGAACTGCTGATTCATTCCATACAGAATAGGGGGGATAATTAGAAACAAAAACACTCCCTACGGATGTCTGCTCAGAAGCTATTCCTGCTGTCGCTGGTTCCGGTTTTGTTTGGTTCATTTCTATATTCCTTGTTGTAATATTGACTATACATATAGTTTATGTATAGTGTAAATCTATAAAATTGTTTTTATTTTATAATAGGATTGGTTTCTTAACTGAACCAATCAATTGATTATTTAATCATTCTTTCCAAAGCAGAAGAGTATTCCATCCACATTACCGATATAAATTTTTCCGTCAGATACACTCGGTGATGCAACAATTGATGAACCCGTTTCGTATTCCCATACCAATTCTCCAGATGATAGATCTAACCCTACAAATAGTCCACGGGTTGTACCGAAGAATACCCTTTCCCCTACAATGACAGGTGAAGATTCAATACGCGATTTTGTTGAATAGGTCCAGAGAGGATCTCCAGTGTAATGGGATAGTGCATGTACCATTTTATCACGCCCCCCTATAATGACTTCATCTCCTGTGAGAGCAGCAGAAGCGATAAAAGGAAGTTTTAGTAGCGGGTTTTGATACCGCCATGTAATATCCCCTTTTTCCAAAGATACACTTAGTATTTCGCTTCCATACGTACCACAGAAGACCTGATTATCCAATATTGCTGGACTTGCTCCTACATAAGTCCCGAGATTTACCATCTGTGTTTGCATACCATTCTCAATATTGATGATACGAAGATAACTATCACATCCGGTTACGATAGCATAATTCTCAGGAGTGGATGTTTCATCAGTCTTATGTACCCAAACACTTGGTGTTGCATGGACATATCCTTCAGTTTCAAATTTCCATATTAGTTCACCATTATTGATGTCTAAACAGTATAGAAAACCATCATACGAACCGAATAAGATCCGGTTATCTATGAAATTTGCTGAAGATATAATCTCACCTTCGGTAGTGTACTGCCATTTCTTTTCATGTGTGTTAATATCCACTGCATGAAATATACCTGTTTCATCTCCAAAATATATGACACCATCAGAAATTGTTGGGGATGACTTTATTGGTGCCTTAGCATTAAAACTCCATTTTCTCTTTCCAGTCTGAGCATTGAGTGCATATAAATTATTATCTAATGCTGTAACATATACAGTACCATCATAAATGGTCGCAGTAGACTCTATACCGTCTGTTTTAAATGTCCACAGTAGATCAAGTTTATCTGGGAGTTGCGATTCAGCCACACCAGTAAGCTGTTGATTACCTCTGAAACTAATCCAATTGCCAAAAGAAATTTGTGTGTTGAAAAAAAATGAGACCAAAATAAAAGATAAAATCACTATAATATATCGTATGATTTCTTTTTGACCGGTGTGTTTGATAGGTAATAACTCAAAATACTTTTTCATATAACCTCTCAAAATCATCTATACCTATAGGACGTGGGTTAAACTGTGCTGTCCATTGAACCGATGCCTCCTTCGCTAAGGTAGCAAGGTCTGTTTGCTTGATGGGATATTGGACAGTACACTCTTGTAGTGTGTTCGGTAAATTACTACATTCAATTAAAAACTCAATTCTATCAGCTAAATTCCCTTTAGAATAAAACTCTTGATAGAAACCACCAACGATTTGTTCATTAAATCGTATAACATGCGGTAGCATTAAACTGACTGCAATTCCATGTGTAATTCCATATCTTGCTGTTAATGGATTTGCACATGCATGTGCGGCACCAAGCATTGAATTCTCTATTGCCAATCCTGCAAGATATGCACCAAATAACATTTTCCCACGCGCGTCAAGATGTTTTCCATTAATAGCGAGTTGGAAATTAGAATCTAAGAATTGCCATGCGTGATAAGCGAACATCTGTGAAAGCGGGTTACGTCTGGTTGAAACATAACTTTCAACTGCGTGTGCTATGGCATCTATACCAGTGATTGCGGCGACCGATTTAGGTAATGTATCAGTCAGTGTTGGATCTAAAATGACAGTGTCAAATTGTGCTTTTTTGTCTCCACAAGCCATTTTTATATGTGTATCTTCTTGTGCAATCAATGCGTATGATTGTGCCTCACTTCCAGTGCCTATTGTTGTCGGTATACCTATTGAGGGAATCATAGGTTTTGTAGCTTTGTTAGTTCCCCAATAGTCCTCCATTTTACCTCCATTTGTTAGAATGAAATTCGTTCCTTTTGCACAATCCATTGCACTTCCACCACCGAGTCCAATAATAAGATCAATTGGGTTGTTATCTTGTGCAAATTGGACAGCCTTGTAAACATGTTTTGTTGTTGGGTTCGGCTCAACATCCGTAAAAATGTAACAATGAAGTTTCTCGTATTTTAGTGATGAATATGCTCTCTTTAGAATACCCGCTTCCTTGATTCCAGGGTCTGTAATGATGAGCACACGATTACCACCCAATGTTATAGTGGCTTGTGCGAGTTTCTCAATACTGTTGTCTCCAAATATAACGCGTTGTGCTAAATCAGAATCGAAGGATACCATGTAATCTCTTTGTTGAATAATTCCAGGATCTCAGTATTTAGTTCAGTCTGTCGTTGGATATTCAGTAAGATGTGCCTGTGGTGTTCCATGCTGATAATTTCCATCACATGCATTGAGTAACCAACCACTCAATTTTTCTACCAGATGAGGATAATCTGATGACTGATCATGTTCCTCACGATAATCTTCTTTGAGATTATATAACTGGAAGTTCTCATTTCTGTTAATATAACGACATTTCCATCCATCAGATGTTACCAAGGCCGGCCCGAGTCGAGAAGCATAGACAACCCATTCCCTACTTTCTTGTTGCTCTGACTGTTCAAACAGCGTCGGTAAAAATGACACACCGTCTTTTCCATTGGGGGAATCCACTCCAATTAAGTCAGCAAGCGTTGGCATGACATCGTAGTTTGTTATCATCTGATTAGATTTAGTATCTTCTGGAACGTATCCTGGATATCGAACAATGTATGGGATACGTGTTCCACCTTCCCAACTTGAGAACTTTAGTCCACCCATTCCATCATTTCCATTGAATACATCACCACCCGTCTCTGAGTAGAATTTAGTTGTAATTTCATCGAATTGTTCGTTATGCAAGTTCTTATTTCGTCCAGTAGTTCGTCCTTCCTGTTTAGCATATACTTCATGCCCATTATCTGAACAGAAGATTATCATTGTACGGTCATCAATTCCAAGTCGTTCAAGTTTATCCAAGATAATACCCACGGTTTCATCCAGTTTCAATATCATAGATGCGTATTCTTTTTCATAGGTTGTCAATTCTGATGATTGTTTTACTGCAGGATGTATTTCAGGTATTGCAATTGGTCCGTGTGGTAGTTGGGAAGGATGATAGAGGAAGAAGGGTTTATCCTTGTTGTTTCGTAGGAACTGAATGATCTTTTCATTGAATATGTCCTGAGAGTATACTGCTTTGCCTTCTTGATTTCTTCGTTGTTCTAAATTTTCTTCAGACTCTGTATTCTGGTGTTTTCCACAGTCTGCATGTGTGTTTCCTTTAATCTCTGTGATATCCCCATTGTCAAATAGGAAGGGAGGATAAAACCCATGACACCGTTGATGGTCATAGTATCCGTAGTGATACTGCCAGCCATGTCTTCGTATACGGTCCCCTGTAGTTGCAAACCCCCATTCCAGTTTTCCAATCTGTCCTGTCGTATATCCTGCTTCCTCAGGTATTTGTGCTAAAAAGACATCATCAGAAGTGGCTTGAAGTCCAGTTGTATGAATGAGTTCGGTAATCTCACTGTATTCCAATTCACCTGAACTGATATTATTATATATTCCACCTTTTGTATAAGTCCATGTACCTTGATGGCAATCGTGCAGACCTGTTAGCATACTTGCACGGGATGGAGCACAAAAAGCACATCCGTATGCATGGTTAAATCGGATACCTTCATTGGCAAGACGGTCAATATTTGGTGTCTCAAAGTGCCGTTGTCCATAGCAACTTAGCATACCACGACCAAGATCGTCTGCGTAGATTAGAATGATATTTGGATTATTGGTCATAGCAAAAAACTTATGAATAAGAATTGTCCAAACTATAGTATTTTATGATAAGCGTGATTAAATTGTTATTTAATCAAAATCCCTATAATTTATAGATTCATTTAAGTGATTTTTCTTGTTGAAAAGCACGTTGTCGATATAAATGTTCAAACAAATTACCTTCGTGAGGACTATCCCATGAAATCTGATTTGTTGGAATTGTACCTATATTCAATCTGTCAATTAATGGTGTCTTTAACAGTTCTTGTGTTAGTTTCGTGTCATCAGTAATTACTGTTGCTACTAAAGTTTCACCTATGGATTCTACAAGTCTTGATGCGGGAACTTCACTGACACTAACAAATGGGAATGGAAATTCAATATTTGCTAATGGATGTTCAGAATCTTCACACCATATAACTGTTGGTCTGAGGAAGGTACATCCATCTAATTCTACAACACGATCTCCCTTCGTTAATTCTATTGCCCCGGTTTGTTTTAGATGTCTGTCAATAAGTGATGAAATACCGTGTGCAGCTTTTGGGTTTGCCCATGCAGCAATACCCGCTTCAGGATGATCGAGTGGTTTCGGTTGCATTTGAGATAGCCGTTCTGTAATGGCTTCAGCGGTATTTCTTCCTTGTGCTGTTACCCATACACCAGATGCATTAATGCAGGATCTGCCACCGTTTTTAGACACCGATTCTACTATGAGATCAAGATAGTCTTCCATTTCTGACTTTATATCTTGGTGAATAACAATTTTACTTCTTCCAGGTCCATGTATTTCGACACGAGGATCATTTACCCAAGGTGCAACAGTAGACCCACCGCCAAATAACATTGACCTACCACATCTAACAAGGATTTCATTTGCCCCATAATAATCTGTTGGATAAAAGCTAAATGCTTCCATAGGTGCCCCAGTTTCTATAAAGGCTTGTGCAATACGATACGGTGTCCATGGTTCTTCACGGCCAGGTTTCAATACAAGTGGAACTTTCAACACAAAAGCAGGAATCCAGAGTGAATGAACACCCGGTGAATTGCTGGGTAAAATTGCTCCAAGGGAGTTTGTCTCACACACATAACTAAGGATACGTCCATTTTGCTCACCCCGACCATCATCAAGTATTTCCGGATCTAATCCGCGAGTTAATCCATCAAATACTTCATCTATGTTTTCTAAGACACCACGAATTTTTTCCATATTCTGTTTACAAAGTACCTCTGGCATACCTGTTGTTCCCGATACCTGTTTGATATACACTTCAGGCGATTGAGTATTATCATCAAGTGGCAAATTGGAGGATGTAAAATGGCGTGCAGCGTGTTTGCAGATAGACACCAATTCCTTCACAGAATATTGTCTTAGGGTTTGTTGATGAAGGGGTATATCGATTAAATCCTTCGCGATTAGACCGCGATTCGCTTGACTAACATCAACTAACGGTTCACCAGTTTTGATATGAGGAACTGTTACCGTATTTAGACTTCTGTATGTCCGTCCAGCGCGTAATATTGGAATATGTTGCATCGGTTTGATTCCAGGTTCAACAAGTGTATTTTTATGATTGACTTATCTGTGCAACCCATCCTGAGGATGCATCACAATAGAGGAAATCTTCACCGTAAATAGATAGTCCGTGTGGTTCAGGATATTCTTCTGCTACCTCAATCTTATTAAGGATTTTCCCATCATTCAGATCAAGTTTGACGATTACCCGTTCAGAAGTATGGACAACCCAGAGTCCATCTTCTACGCGAACTGTTCCGTGCGCTCTACCGTAAGGTAATGGTAGGGTGTGTTGAATTGACCAATCAGAGATTTTGACCTTATGGATTTCTTGGTTTTTTAGTGTTTGTACCCAGAGGTGTCCTTCATCGAAATTGTCGTATTCGACTCCGTGTGTGCCACCTCCATCTGGTACAGGAAAACGCTCCAATGTTTCACCCGTATTTGGATCTACTTGGTATATCTCACCGTCTCCCGGTTTTGCATCAGTTTCTCGGATTTCTCGCCACCGATCCCCTGAACCGTTGGCAGCTAACCAGAGTGTCCCTTCACCATAAGCCATGCCGCTTGTATTTGAAGATTCGCTTGGAATATCTCGTATATGTTTTGGGACCTGGTATTCGTGATCACATGTGATTTCTACTAACATGACTCTATCTGTGATTTGGTCAACTAACCATAAACCTTCAGTAGTGACCTGTAACCCGTTGGGTACAGCATAAGGTGATCTGAAAGCTTTCTCTATTTTTATTTCCATGTTAAAATAATTCCTTTTCGTATGACTTAGGTATTCCTTGGAACATTGGTTTTAGTAAACACCTACAACCACACTCTCTTGAAGTTCGGTGAGTAGACGAAGGTTTTCTACACCATCCCATGGATATTCAAGGATAGGTTTTGCGCGTTCGGCTTCATCCCTTTCAAGGAAACGCGGCACAAAGAATTCTTTTGTCAAAGTAGTAAGCATTACACGACCTGTTTCTCCATAATCAACTTTCTGATCTGAATTTTCAGGATTGACAAGTTCTATGACGGCACGTGGTTGTGGTGGATAATATACAATGGTGTAGTTATCTGCTGAATCGAATGGTTTACATGTTGCCAATCCCATAAGTGTATTACCATAGGTCGGAATGAAGTCTATACCAGGAACAAGTTCCTCACGCGCGAAACGATGAAACTGAGCGTCCATCTCAGTTCCACCACAAAAAATCCCTTTTATACCTACTTTCTGTAAAGATATTTTTTCACACAATGCCTCAAGAAGCTTAGGGGTTGTAAAGAGACATTGGACATTATCATGTGCTTTCAATACATTTAATGCTTGGGATATAACGTGGTTTTTATATGCATCTAACTCTTCATTCTTTCCATAACGAACAAGTTGGTTTACCCATCGAGGATCAAGATCAACGAGAAAGCAGATTCCACCTCGATGTTGAGCAAGATGTTCAACCGCCAAACGGAGACGTCTTGGACCTGTGGGACCTAACATCAGCCAATCACTTCCCTTCGGAAAACTCTCCTCAGAAAGCGTTTGACTAAAAATCTCATAGTCAATTTGAAAATCTTGGACACTAATCCGTGATTTTGGAATACCTGTTGATCCACCAGTTTCAAAAACGTATACTGGATCGTTTTCATAGGCTTTAGGCACCCATCTGCGGACAGGTCCACCACGAAGCCATTCATCCTCAAAATGTCCAAGACATTTTAGGTCATCATACCCACTAATCTCTTTACGTGGGTCAAAATCTAAGTTTTTCGCATATTCTAACCAGAATGGACATCCTGTTTCTGGACTAAAATGCCAGTCAACAATTTCGCGAACATGTTCGTCCAGTGTGGTGCGTGCATTTTTTATTTTTTCTGTAATCTTCATCTATAAGCTTATGTAAATTAAATCCTTATCTTAAGCATAACCAATTAGGTTTCTCATTTTTAATAAAGTCAATATTCGGTTAATTCTAAATCAACGCCGAATGCATGTAATGCATTCGGCAAATTTCAGTGATAATTCTATCGGAAGGATTTAGTTAAAATTACCAATAATATGGACTTAAAAAAATGTTAATTCTATTCAGCTATAGCAAACAATCGGTTACGGGTTACGATGTATAACACACCATCTTTCGCCACGGGTGTTGTATATACTGCACTACCCATATTTATCTTATTTATTACTTCCTTTGTCTTACCTGTCTTTAAGATGACTACATCCCCATCCTCAGTACCCAGGTAAACTTTCCCATCAACAACATAGGGTGATCCCCAGATAGCTGCGAAGGTATCATGTGTCCAGTATAGGTCTCCAGTTCTTACATCTAAACAGTATAGAAATCCACTTAGATCAGAAATGTAAAGTAGTCCTTCATGGATTGCCACTGTTGACATTGTACGATTAAACTGTTCATTTCCGAAGTGCCATACTGTTGCAGTCGAGGTAATATCACCTTTCTGAGAAGCATCAATACACCAAAGATGTCCGACACCTTCACCATGTTCAGGATCTTGTCCGACTGCTAAGAAAACTTTATCATCATATATAACAGGAGTAGAGATGATATTATTGCGTGTTCCACGGCCACCCAGTTCCCATTCAGAATCTTTTGGATTACAATCAAACTTCCAGATAATGTTACCAGTTTCAGGTTCAAAGGAATATACCCAACCATCACCCCCAGGAATAATTACTTGTGGTACACCTTTTATTACACCGTATGCGGGATTTGACCATTGACCGTGTAAGATATTCTCTCCGGGGGAAGCATCTTCCCACACAAGTTCCCCTGTATTTTTATTTATTGCAATAAAACTGGGAGCATCAGGTACAGGTATGTGGATATGTGTTTCATCAACGCCATTACTTGTTTCTAAAAACAACAGATCGCCAACGGCAAGTGGTGAACAGGTCGCGAGGTTATGAGGAAAGACATCTAACTCATCCATCATATCGTAAATCCAGATGATATCTCCATCTATATCAGAATTTTCTGATTCCTCAGTATAAGGTCCGTCATTTTCTCCATCAAGGAAACCTTCAGTATCAATACAAACCACTTCACATCGATTAGAGATATAGTAGAGTCTGTCCCCTTCAATATAGGGGGTTGAACAGATACCTTGCAGTGGCCAATCGTTAACCCTTCCAGCAGGAAGTTTAGTGTGTGTGATCTGCCACAAAAAGTTACCATCGGCTTCATTAAACGCTACGATATTACCCCGATCACCAGTCAATTTTGGGTTTAACAGTGCCTCATTATTAGTTCCAACAAAAACCTTTCCACCTATAATGAGTGGTCCAGCATAACTCTGTGACCCGAGTTCTGCTGTCCATTTAATGTTTTCACCTGTTTCATAATTCCAACTTGAGAGGATATTCTTCTCGTCTGATACCATATTGCGGCTAAGTGAACCGCCCCATAATGCTATCTCTTTCTCTTCTGCTAAATGAGCATCAGCATGACTATTCTGGGGTTGAAAACTCAAAATGAGACTGAACAGGAATACGAAAATGTACTTCAAAGAATGAATTGTATTCTTTATAAGAGTTGTAAATTGTGCGGTATTTCTTCTACCGCTTCTGAATTCTAAAATCATTTATCACCATACCTTTAGATTATCATAATAGATTTCGGAAACGGAATAAGCGTAGATGCCGGGACTTCCCTCTCTATTTGGCAAGGGATCTTCGGTTTTAATTGTCCATTCTTCTGGTTCATCGTCTCCTGTCCGCCAAACTTTTCCATAAATCAATGCCTTATTGTCGTTTATTTCTACCTTCATTTTCATTGTATACCAGACATCGGTCTCCCATGAGAACGGGATTGTTTTTGCCATGCGTAGATCAGATGCCCAAGAACGTATTTGCAGACGTTGTTGTCTACCCTGCATATCTAATGTATATCGATTGGCTATTAGCCCCATATCTGGTACTCTACGTTTATCTCTTGTTCCCATCACATCGACTTGTATCTGGTAGTCATTCATTGTTGGGGGACCGATATATACGTTTGACTTATCTAATCCGCGTTGTACAGGGGTTTTGACCAATACCTTGTTCCCATCTTTTTCTTTTACGAAATATTTACCAGTTGCACTGATCCAGTATGTTGGTACTTTATCAATTTCGACATTTTCAAAATCTTCATTCCACGGTAAAGGAGGAATGACACGAATACGTGCTTCTTTTTTTATTTCTCCTGATTGGATGGAAACAATTCCGGCTTGTGCACCATGACTAATGTCCGGAGTGAATATATTGTCTTCAAGGCTTCCCATTAACCCATTTAGGTTCCATTCCAAAGACCCAATTGCACTTGTCTGTTTTCCGTTTTTATCATAACCGATAACTGTGAGTTCAACAGGTTCACCAGATGTTGTCGTTTCAGCAGGTGTAAGAAGAAGATCGACGGCTGGTTCTGTACTTAATTTTGCTACTACTATCTCTTTGCTTGCACATCCAATCACAAGAAAACTGATAGCTATGGTAATGCACAGCAGAAAGGGCAATATTACATGATTCTTCTTACTTATTACATATTTTATACTTTTCATTATTCTCTCCCTATGCAGTAAATATGCTCTTCTGTGGTGAAAAATATACGACCATCTGAGATTGCTGGTGATCCAAAGATTTCAACATAGTGGTCGTCTTCTTCTCGAGTGATTTCCTGTATATTGAGAGATTCACACTCGTCTTCGCCGGGTTGTAGAATGTGAAACTTCCCATTAACCTCTGTAGCGAATAACTTTCCATCCGCCCAAACAGGTGAACCTTTCCCAACTGTACCGATACTATGTTCCCATATAACCTTGCCTGTATCAGCATTCAAACAATACATATTAGCGGAATTGTCTACAACATATAGCTTACCATCTTTAACGGTTGGGGATGCATATCCTACATTAACTGCATCATAACGCCATAACTCATGGGTTTTTGTAATATCTCCAGTACCTGTTGCATCAATACAGACAACCCGTCCCATTTCAGTGCTATCAAAGTTTTCTTCACTATGTGTAGCATACACCTTTGTGCCAGAAACAATAACAGAGGTATTGATTCCACGTTTACTCAGTTTAAAACCCCATACCATTTCACCCGTTGTCTGTTTCATAGCATAGATACTACCATCAGCATTCCCACCGATGATAAGCATTTGACCGTTGATATCAACGACAACTGGTGTTGAGTAAGTTGTATCAAGGGGTCTTCCACCAGGTGTTGATACCCAGATGAGATCACCTGATTTTTTATCAAAAGCGAAATAGCGGTGTCTTGGTATAGATTGATTCCCCCATCCTACATTTAGGTAGCTAACAACGACAAGATTCCCAGCAATTATGGGTGTATGAATACGACCACCATAACCGGAAATGCGTCCGTATTCTTCTGTGAGTGACCGTGACCAGACGATGTTCCCGTCTTTATCAAAACAGAAGAAAAGTCCTTGCACACCATGTATGTATATATTACCTGTTTCTGGATCTCCTACTGGACTTGTCCATCCAACCCTATTGAAGGTGATAGTTGTATGAAAAACGTTAAACTGGTAATTCCAAATTTCATCACCTGTTTTAGCATCGAAGCATGTAATACGTTCTTGTTGTGTAATGTCTTTTCCAATTCGTCCTATTACATAGACCCTATCATTCAATATAACTGGCGTTGAACGACCAATAAAATCAGCTTTCCAAAGTAGGTTTTCTCCCTTTATAGACCAATTTGAAACAAGTCCAGTTTCTGATGATGTGCCATCCTGATTTGGACCTCTCCAACTTGGCCAGTCGCTTGCATTGGCATGTATTTGAGCAAATAGTATTAGAGAAAAAATAGATAGCCGATATATAATCGGTTTTAGATTATGCAAATTAATAGCCTCCTACTCTTGTATTAATAGTATATTTTTGAATTAGATGTAGGAGGGAACTCCGATTCCCGACTATCACTGAGTTAAGTCGCGATTCGGAGATCGCTCCTACAGGGATTTTGTGTTATTATTTTCAATGTTCACTATACTATAATTTTAAGACGTTAAACGGAATGATTTGTTTATTGGAAGTCTTCCACTCTATTGTGAATATCTGACAATATTCATTATATCATTAAAAGTTCTTTACTTGAATGAAATTGTCATAGATGAAAGGAAAAAATTGAATGGATTAGTAGATTGGAAATTTAGTAATGGAAAAGAGAAGTTTTTTGGATTAATAAATTTCAACGACAAGGTATCGGTAAAAAACTGTCTCATAATCAATTATTCATCTTTAGTAATCCCCAAACTGTTGATAATTTGCCTACAGATTTTACAACAAATCCAATTTTGGATTCATAATTTTGGATGACTTCTTCGTTTGATAGTGAACGATTGTAGATCCGTGCTTCATCAACTACCCCCATAAAAAAACTATCTGCAACACCTTGGTTGTTCCGAGCCCCAAGATAGATATCTCCTTTGAATGGAATAAATTCTGTCGGAACTCTCAGAGTTCTCTCTTTATCTAAAATTAGGAATCCATCAATATAAAATCTGTATTGATGTGTATTCTTTAATCCAGGTACATTCATTGTATGAATGTTATTTGTATAAACGAGATGATGCCACTTTCCATCGGAGATCTTTGGAGAATAGAAGGAAAAAAGTAAACCTTGACATCCATCCACCTATCCTTTCGATTTAAAACCGATACCACAAGAAATTGGATCTCTTTCTTTATCTAAAGTGCTATTGATTCTTAAAAACCACAGCATACAATCGTCGCGAATATGAAACAGATATTTTCGTTTGTGGTCTTTCTCTACTTTTACCCATGCTTCGAATGTAGAACCTTGCATTTCAGCATCAAATTAGCAAGGTTTGTAAGATTAACATAATCCTTACTTCCATCAAATTCCAAGGCATGTCGAATATATCCTGGAACGAATTTTGGATTCCCGAAAATAGTGGCGTCGTTTTCACCCCAAACATCCTTGATTTTTCTATCAAAGGTATGACCTCGGTCAAATGTCCAATAACTAACGAGTCCGTCCGTTACAATTGCGGATGCCTGTGTCAATGTACACAAAGTCATTGCAACAATAGTAAAGGTAAGACTGCAGAATGTTCTCATCAGCATGTTTTTCTATATTTTGGTTTTAAGAGTTCCCCAGATAATAGATAACTTATGAATTGGATCAACAGCAAGACCAACTTTAGACTTAAAGTTCTGTGTCACTTCACCCGCAGTAAGGGGACGATCGTAGATACGTACTTCATCTATTAACCCTGGGAAATGTCGTTCCACTTTACCCCGATTGTTTGCTGCACCGATATATACAGGTCTAACAAACGGTATAAACTCTTCTAAATTTTTCTCTTTACCAACAATAATTTCTCGAGATTCACCATCAATATATGCGCTGATATTTGCCTCTGCTGCATCCTCAACTGCAAAAACAATATGATGCCATTTTCCATCCGATAGTGCATATTCAATTTCCACTGCAATATCATTACATCCTGCAGCAGCATTTTGACGAATATAGAAATGAATAATATCTTTGGCAAGTGGAAATCCTGCTTTAGCACTTCGGTTGACATCAATTGCCCACGCCATATTGCATCCATCATCAAGGACTTTGAAAAGAGATGTCCAATCATTCCTAAAGCTTGTTTTGACCCAAGCTTCAAAAGTAGATTTTCCAAGTTTTTCACCGAAATCTCCAAGATTCGTTAGATTGACATAGTCATCTGAGCCATCAAATTCCAAGGCATCCCCAACTTTTCCTGCTACTACCTTAGGGTCTCCAACGATTGTACCGTTGTTTTTACCCCATACATCCTTAACAGACTTATCTTCAATATCCTTTTGATCGAAGGTCCAATAACTCACCAGACCTTCTGTCACGACATTTGCAGAATGTGCGAAATTACATAATATCAAACCAACAATAGAGATTAACAGGATACTCATAAACCTTTTCATACTAATTTCTCCTTACATAATATCAAGGGAGTGTATAATTAATGGGTGTGTTAGTACGCGCTTACAGTTGATTTATAAAACTTGAACTATATTGAATGAATTGTAGCATAATCTATAAGGTGGTGTATACCGAAAATAACTTTGTTGTGTTTAAGGTGAAGTGTGGTTAGAAACCTCACCTATCACGTGAAGGAATATAATAGGAATGTAAGTTATCTCTTTAACTTTGCCCAAACAGTGGATAATTTTCGTTTAGGTTCAACACCTAATCCAATTCTGGATTGATAATTCTGAAGTATTTCTTCATAGGGGAGACCACGATCATAGATCCGCACTTCATCGATTATTCCTCTAAATGGTCTTGTTGCGTTACCATTCTTATTGACAGCCCCAAGATAGATTGGTTGTGTATATGGAAGTATGTTATCACGGTTTGAAGTATTGTATCTACCCCTATATTTCTGTTCACCATCTACATAGAGAAAGCTTTGTTTCCACTCATTTCCGGATTCATCAGTAAATGGTTCTCCATACGAATAGACAATATGATGCCACTTACCATCAGAAATTTGTGATGGAAATCCTGAAGTATGAGAACTACACCCATTTTGTCGTCTGAAACTCCGTTGTAAATAAATTGAATCTTCTTTGGTAACTAAATTATTTAGTGGTAATGGAAATGCCCCTCTATTTTGAAAATCTATAGAAGCATTTATTAGAATTCCATGTCCCCGATCCCCCTTGTCACAGTGTGGTGCTTCTACCACTCTATAAATTGGAGTCCAACTTATTTTATAACTGGTTTTGACAATAATTTCGAAAGTGAATGGACCTAATTGACTCCCAAAATTACCAAAGTTTGGGATGATAACATAATTTTTTAATCCCTTTAATTCCAATCCTTGCCTTACATATCCATCAGAGATATTCGTCTGTCCGACAATTTCAGCGTGGTTTTCACCCCA
The DNA here is from genome assembly GCA_964652195.1 of uncultured bacterium. Lineage (GTDB taxonomy): Bacteria > Poribacteria > WGA-4E > WGA-4E > WGA-3G > MSPOR6. The sequence goes on from CAZZBB010000095.1 coordinate 56,030, forward strand.
TACATCTTCAACTAAATTGCCATTAATATTGTTCAAGTCGAATGTCCAATAACTTACTAACCCATTTGTTACGATTGTATTTGCAAATAGATAACCTGACATACTTAAGATACACAATACAGTTGTAAGAACAAAAATGATATTTTTCATATTTATACCACTCCTAAGAAATGATAATACATTCCAAGGTTTTGTGTGATGTCATTGATACTGCACAACCTAAAGGTTATGCTAAAATAAAGAGACATTTTCATTTAGAAATAAGATTAGAATTCATAGTCGTAAATTGAACATTTAATCCTAATATACAGACAATCTAATAAGGTGCAAAACAGACCCTTTAATCCTAAATTCCCTGAGAAAAAATCGCGAAAATGTTGGAGTTTTCAATTCGGCGAAAAAGTGAAAAAAGTTACACTTTTTGACACATTGTGTGTCATTGAAATTGGTGTAAATTACCCGTCTAACCTCTGTCACCGTCTGACTTTACTCCACCTTAAATTGACTTTATAAG
>CAZZBB010000096.1:0-12334 GCA_964652195.1 uncultured bacterium
ATACTTCTTAGGACATCCTTATAAAGTCTGACAGATAAGACGAGTCTAACCAGACAATTCAGACAACTTAACTTTTTTTCCACCTGCTTCAGCAGATTGGTCAGCAGCAAACACAACACGGTGCGTTTCAAAGGCTGTATCGAAATCGGTCAAAGGCATCGGTTCATTTTTTCCAATACTATCTATAAATGCTTGAAACTGCGGTTCATACGGATGGTCACTTACATCGCCAGAATCTATCAGTGATGTTTCAAGGTTGCTCCATTTACTCTTATCCATTCCTTTCAGTTTAGCAGAATAGATTTTATTATCAAGCAAACTCCTTTCACTACCAACCAGATGAATATGGAAATAATAGGGTTGTAGACAATCTACACACGAAGTCACTTTGCCGATTTTCTGACCACCCTCAAACTTAAGTAGACTCACACTTGTAGTTTTATATTTATAGGGTTGAAATACTTCGCCGGTAGATTGTGTATGATAACTGGTTACCTCTTCAACATTTCCGTCCATAAAAAACAGAAGTGCATTTGGTATTAATTGTCTCTATCACATTTTGTACTGTTATTTTTACCATACATCCTTCCGATCCCAATTGGCAGACATCCCCACGACACGGTCGACAATCCTGTTTCTTCCATATGTAATGACAATTATCCCCGACAGGTGCAAATCGATTTGGATTTCCTGGACCAAAAAGACCTATAGTCTGAATACCAACTGCTGCGGCAAGATGCATTGGTCCACTATCGTTTCCGATGAACAGTTTGGATTGTTGTAATACCGATGCTAACTGGGGTATGGTCGTTAACCCCGCAATATTATGTGAATCCCTATTCATAAGTTCTTGAATCTTCTGGATAATTTGGTTTTCATCCTTAACACCGACGAATAAAATCTGCCCACCAGTATTGTTGATTAACCAATCCCCCAATTCAGCAAAATTCTGAGGTTCCCATCTTTTAATAGCAATAGGTGATCCGGGGTGGATAGCAATTATCGGTATTTCACGATCGATCTCATGTTCAGTAAGAAATTGAATTGTCCAGTTACTATTCTCTTTGGTAATAGAGAACGATGTATCTGTTATAGGCGTTTGGATACCTGCTTTGTTGAGAACATCAAGATTCCGTGTTGTTTCGTGTGTACTACTAAATTTATTAAATCCTAACTTATTGGTAATTTGGTAGTAAGGTCGACAAAGTCGTATCGGAGTAAGTCTAAATAGTGAAAACCATACTGTTCGCCAATCTCCTCGTAGGTGTATGAGTAGATCATATTTCTGATGGCGAAGAAATTTGTAGAGTCGAATTGTGTTTGATAAAGAGGTAGGTCGTCCGGTTCTGGTAAATGTTGGTGAATTATACTCTAATACCTGCGTAACATTAGGGTTATTTTCAAGAATTACTTGACTCCATTTTCCTGTGAGTGCATGTATATCGGAATCGGGGTAGGTCTTCTTTAGATTTGAAAATACGGGAGTAGAGAGCAGTACATCACCAATGTGATCAAGTTTTATGACGAGTATACGTTTGGGAATGAAGTCTTGTGGTATTCGATTACTATAAAACAAGAATTGGACAGTTGCTGAAACAATAAGGGTGAGTATTTCTGTTATCTGCCTAAACATTTCTGGCAGTTTAGCAGATTCTGTGTGAAGTGTCAATCATAGTACCAGACTATATCCCTTTTTCATGCGTTGACAACCTTCAAAAAAATATGCTATCATTTTCTGAAAGGTGGTGTAGATGTATCTAAACTACTTCTAATTATGTTATATCTTACTATAGTTTGGACAGTTTTAAGAATTAAACAAAGACTTGAAAGTCCATTCTTTATCTTTAGGCACATACCTCACTGCTGTGCTTGGGATTTAATGTTAGATAGTATTTACCAGACTGTTGTTTGATAATAACTTATTAATTGATGAGTTAAGTCACATCCTGAAACTTGTAGAAAAAGATTACTATTGACTAAATCGGCAGCACCAGCGGTGCGGAAGGTGTGTAGAAACGTAAATGCCACAAGTAACCGAGCACCAGCGGTGCGAAAGGTGTGTGTATACCGTTGTTAAAGAAATTACGAAAATTGTCCAAACTATAGTATATCTTCTAACAACGGCAGAATACATTTGAAACGTATCAAGGAAATAACCAGTGAGTCCGATAGCACAAAAGACACTTTTCGATCTGACCCAAGATGGTTTAGTCATTGGAAATAAACTTAAACCTTTATATCCTGATTTTGATGTTTCTGCATTTGTATCCGATGTGCGTAAAGAGATGCAGAATCAGACAATCTACAACATAACAAATGCTATCGGAAAGATCCTACGCCATCACCTACCTCAGAACTATCATGAAGCACTTTCCATTCTTATGGAGTATGGTAAAATAGAATCCCCCAAAACTCCCTGTAAAAACCCAACTCCCGATGTAGAACTAAGTCTACGACCTATAAACGAACCATTTCACTTTTACTTTAGTTTTAAGAACGAATCTGAGGATGACCAAACAATTCTTACGTATTATATAATATGCTATAAACGACTTACCGGACATATCACCCGCAAACGTTTTAGATTTAGTCAACGGAAGTTGAAACCGAAACAACAAGTTGACTATGAAAAGTCTGTTTTTCCGTTGCCATCATTAAAACAATACCATGATGGGAAAGCAGGTCTTGGTTGGCACCGTTTGGAACTTGAGATAAATGGCGAAGTGATTGATGGGTTTGATTTTGATGTTGTGGCTCCAACAAAAAGATAAACTTTGTAGAATCTATCTAATCCTCAAATAACACTAATAGGAAATTACAAATATGACAGGTGAAGAAAAATTTAAAGTAGATCTTGAAGGTTATCTCATTATAAAAAACGTTCTAAATGACAATGAAGTTCAAGAAATGAATGCATTTATCGACAAAGGTGAAACAAATGGACCACCCAGTCTATGGGGTGATCCGTTTAAACGACTAATTGACCACCCGACAATTCTCCCTTACCTCATAGAATTATTGGGACCGCATGTCCGTCTTGACCACGATTATTCTCTAATTATGAACGAAGGTGAAAAACGTGGTAGATTACATGGCGGGGAAGATGGAGGACGGCCAGGTGGAAATGTCGGTGATCATTGGTATAAATATCGGGATGGTGTTATGCGAAACGGATTGTGTGTAATGACATACAATCTTACTGACGCACCAGAAGGTGCAGGGGGATTTGCTTGTATACCTGCAAGCCATAAGAGCAATTTCGCACCAGAGATTCCAACTGATGTACGTCAATTTGAACGTCCAACACATTATGTCGTCCAACCACCACTCGAAGCAGGTGATGTGCTGTTTTTCACCGAAGCACTAATCCACGGAACTATGCCGTGGAAAGCAAAACATCAGAGACGTGCCTTACTCTATAAATATAGTCCTGGACATTCAGCATGGTCGGGGAATTATTATGATATAAGTAAATATGACAGTCTCACGGAACAACAGAAACGATTGATGATGGCACCATCAATTGGCAGAAGACCGAGTGTTTTAGAATAACCAAGACTTACGCACATCCGAGGTAAGATCGGTTTCTAACCGCTCTGGATGTGCGTACCAAAATTGTGCAAATCTATATAATACCATTTCTAAATAAAAATGTCTCTCTTTGTAGCATAAACTTTCAGTTTGTGCCACATTCCGCTTCATTTCTGACAATAGGTAATGGGACAAAAAATAATAGAAATGGTATAACTATTATTAAAAAGAGGAATGAATTCTCATGACAGGTGAAGAAAAATTTCAGGTTGACCTTGAAGGTTATCTTATAATTAAAAACGTTCTAACATCCGATGAATTGGATGAGATGAACACATTCATTGACAAAGGTGGTATGCAGGGACCACCAAGTCTCTGGGGTGAACCGTTTAAAAGATTGATAGACCATCCAACAATATTGCCATATCTTATTGATCTTTTAGGACCAAATGTCCGACTTGATCACGATTATCCCATTTTTCTAAACGATGGTGAAGGACGCGGTGGACTACACGGGGGTGAGGACGGTGGAAGACCCGGTGGACCAGAAGGTGACCATTGGTACAAATATCGTGATGGTATCATGCGGAATGGTCTATGTGTTATGACATATAATTTAGCCGATGCACCAGAAGGGGCAGGTGGATTTGCATGTATTCCCGGAAGTCATAAAAGTCACTTCTTGCGTGAAATACCTGCAGAAGTACGTAGTTTTGAACGGTCTACACACTATGTAATACAACCTGCTCTTGAAGCGGGAGATGTTCTATTCTTCACTGAAGCACTTATCCATGGCACCATGCAGTGGAAAGCGAATCATCAACGACGTGCACTGTTGTATAAGTATAGTCCTGGACATTCTGCTTGGTCAGGTAATTATTATGATATAAGCAAATACGGAGAATTAACCGAACAACAGCAACGCATGCTCTTGCCGCCATCTATCGGTGGCAGACCTCGTGTCTTAGAGAACAATTAAGTAAACGAGAGTTCGGGGTAAACAATATTTGGCATGGGTGGCTAAAATCTGTTAAGTTTACGATTGATCAAAAGTTGGAAGAATACCATTAGTAGTGGAACAAAGGAATTTATATGTCCAAGATTGAATTAACTGGAAAAGAGAGCGATTTTCTAAAAATAGTTGTTGCTGCAGCAGGACGCGGTGATATTGAAGGTGTTAGTCAGTTATTAAATAATAAACCTGAATGGATTAAGACCATCGGTTCACACGGTAGAACAATGCTGTGGGAGGCAGCCTATCGTGGGAAGTTGGAGATGGTGGAATTTCTGTTATCCCACGGGGCAGACATTAATTTGCCAGGTTGTCATCTAAGCCAACACGATATTGAGATAACACCGTACTGTGTAGCACGTCATGAAGGACGAGATGCTGTTGCCGATTACCTATTGGATATGGGTGCTAAAGTTGACATACAAACAGCAGCCTATTTAGGAGATTTTGATTCCGCTAAAACATTGATTGAACAAGACCCTGTAATCGTTAATAACGGATATCTACAATCTGTCTGGTTTCCTTCTGGCAACCCAAATACCGTTGAACATCACTATACAGAATGGGCAACCCCTCTCTGCTATGCCATCATCGGTGGGAACATAGAGATCGTGAAATTGCTAATTTCCAAAGGGGCGGAAATCGAATCACAAAGTGAACTTCTACTTGATCATGCTGTCTCGGATAATCGTGTGGACCTTGTAAAATTGTTAGTTGAAAATGGAGCAGATCCAAGCAAAGCACCAAAGAAAGTCGATGATAATTCTGAAATGAGTCAGTTGCTAAAGTCATACGGAAATACACCTGCTGACATCAATGCTTTAGATAAGATGGGATGGCCACGAATCGTATATGTCTGTCGCGGAGATAAGGGAGAACATCCAGAAGAGGTCGTAAGGCTATTAGGACTTGGGGCTGATATTGACGCTCGAAGTAGTAAGGGAAAATCCGCATTACACTGTGCAGCAAAGGCGGGATTTCTCAAAGTCATCGATATACTGATTGAGAAAGGAGCAAATATTGATGCTATTGACAATAAAGGTGAAACCCCTTTGGTTGAAGCAATTCGATCAACGATAAAAAATCGGGAAAAACTGCATCAAGCAATGGAGTCATTACTCAAAAAAGGCGCTGATCCGAATATAAAGAATAATAATGCAATGTCACCGTTACAGATTGCACAACAGAAGAGAAGAGAAGATACCAATGAAATTGTGGCTTTATTAAAACAGCATGGTGCAGTTTAAATATATTACGATACCGAAATTGGATTCTATAAGTTCATCATATTTATTGATGTTTAGGTCGTCATTTATATTCATTCTTAACATTTGTTAGATATTGATGGTATTTTAGATCGTGTTTACATTCTCTACCACTATCTATATGCGACCTAATTTAAAATAAGCCTTTCCTAACTTTGCTAACGCTTTGCTCTTTAACTGACTCACCCGTCCTTCTGACATGCCAAGTGATTCTGCGATCTCAACCCCGCTTAATTCCTCAAAGAACTTCAGTATTATTACACGACGCTCTAATTTTGGAAGTTTATCCAATAGATGTGGTAGGTTTTTACGTAGTGTTTCTACTTCGAGTTGTCTGATGACTGTATCAGCTATATTTTCAATTCCGCACGCTTCCTGCATCAATCTAAGAAGTAATGGATTATCATTGTCATCAGTATCCGTATACATACACGTGTCATGTGAATAGGGTATATATTGTAACGACTTTGTTCGCTCCTGCCACAATCGTGTACAGACACGTGCCTTTATAAACGTTGTGAAACTCGCACCACTTGGATGATTAGGATCATACTTCGGTGCTTCTTCTATGATCGCTAAAAACGCGATTTGACGAAAATCTTCCATATAACTTTGCAAGTATGAACTCTTTCCTTGAACACATGAGACACAATCATCTACAGATCCTTTCGCTGTCATCAGATCTGCAGGATCAATACTAAACGGACATTTACCTCTGTTATGCGGTCCTCTATTGAACTTCATACATTTACCCCCTAAAGATAATTTGTGGGAATGTGAATGTTTCAAACGAATAAAAAACATAACTTGAAATGCTTTAATTAATTATATCACTTTAAAAGAAAATTCTTTAGTACTTTTTTGCACTATAAAAAAATGCTAAAGATTTTCTTCTGAAACCTATGTAACTTAACATAAGCAAATTTATCGAAAAGGTAGGAGACATCATGACACACGAATTCTTGACAAATAAATGGATTCTCGGTGCTGTCAGTTTCATAATTATGTTTGCAGGGGTATGTTACTTATGGTATCAGTACCAATTAGCACCCTACGAAAAACAGGCTGCTGATACTGCTGAAATTGTTCACCAATGGGAGAAAAACCAAAAAGGGCAACGGAATAGCAGCGCAGCAGAACGAACCACCGAGGAAGAACTTACGGATAGCGACACACCGATGCCCGATGACACGGCGCCCCCCTCAACGCGTGAGACGGCCGCCAAGACGATTGACAGAACGGAGCCGATTGAAACGGATGCTGTTTCAGCTGACGCAATCGATCCTTCAAAAATGTCACGCTTCGGACTCGGTCCGTACCCAGAAATACCAAATGAGTGGAACCTGATACCCAATTATTGGGAAACTGCCGAAAGCATAGAAGAGGAATTGCTCTACCGAGTAACCATCAAGATGCATAACGAGGGCATACGATCTAAATATGGTAGTGTTGGTATTAATCCTACCACGCTACTGATTATAGCTGTCGAAAGAGGCAGTGTCCTTATCGAAACCGAAATTGATGAGAATGGCGAGGAAAGGATATATCGGAACCTTGCTCATCCTGATGATCTATCAGGGATATACACGCGCCGAAGCGAGATTCCTTCACACCTGAAAATTGTGACACCTGCTGAAATAGCATTTGACCCCTATGAATACTTAGGGCTTTCTAAATAAAGGAGTTTCTCATGAAAAGATTGACAGCGTTCTTCACCATTGCAATACTTGTTTGTATCGCAACCTTTGTTGTTTTTGCGTCTAACCAAAACCGCGATGAGTCCTATTCCCATTTAACGGTCCTTCAGTCTACTATTCATGAAGATCTCACCGCCGGAGATATTTCAGATCAAGCAAATTCGGGTACCGATAGTGAGGGTCCTCTATACAGCACAGCGGATGCATGGTCTGGCTATTATCTTAACGAGGACGGAGAAATTAAGTATGGTGCGAGTGGTTACGGTTATGTTTCTTGCAATTCAGATAACGAGAACTACAAAACAACGTATACCCTGTATGCGGAAGTACGTGCGGGGTTACAACACCCATATTTCCGAAATCCACAGACACTACCAAGGATGGGTTCTTTCTATGATTCTGTATTCCGATCGGGTGAGGCAGATGGCATGTTTTATACCCTGGGCGGCTCAAGGGGGAGTGGGTCAGCATCAGGAAAAAATCTGACAACTGGTGCCCAACACAACACATCCGCCGCGACACCCACTCCGGCCACCGCCCGCGATCTTGAAATCATCTGTGACGCGTGTGACGATTATGGGTGTTCTCTCTGTGATAAGTATAGATAAAAGAGAGCGTAGACTTAGGGAGAAAGCGGGAAACCGATCGTGTAACCCGCTTTAAATTTAAACAAAATGGGGTGTGTTTTCACACACCCCACACACCAAAGGGTAGTGTAACACATGAACAAAAAAATCAAATAAAATGAATATTTTTTTGTTTTATGTTTTTTCCTATTATTTGGCAACAAAGAAGACATAGCAATGTTGCTAAATCCTACCTTTTTAGATGCGGGTATTATCAACCGACTAATCTAAAATAAACCTTTCCTAACTTTGCTAACGCTTTGCTCTTTAACTGACTCACCCGTCCCTCCGACATGCCAAGTGAATCTGCGATCTCAACCCCGCTTAACTCCTCAAAGAACTTCATTATGTCACTTTAAAAGAAAATTCTTTAGTACTTTATGCACTAAAAAAATGCTAAAGATTTTCATCTGAAACCTATGTAACTTAACATAAACAACTTTATCGAAAGGTAGGAGATATCATGATACACGAATTCTTGACAAATAAATGGATTCTCGGTTCTGTCGGCTTCATAATAGTATTTGCAGGGGTATGTTACTTATGGTATCAGCACGACACAGCACCCTATAGACAAGAGGCAACCGAAACTGATGCGTTGATGCGGGAGTGGGAATCCCCTGTTAATACGCAGCGTAAGACGAATGAGACAGCAGATATTCCTGTTAACATGAGATACACAGTTTTGTATTCGCTATGAGTTCAATTAAAACTTCATTTCTCTTAAAATGAACTTATGGTATGATATTAAGACATGACGACGCCACATTCCAGTAAAAAACTCATACACGATTTTTCAAGACTCGGATTAGAGAAAGCGGATATTGTATTCATTCACTCATCTTTCAAAAGTTTAGGAGAAGTAGAAGGTGGGGCAGGAACAGTTATTTTCGCATTAGAGCATGTTCTCGGACATGATGGTTTGATATTAATGCCATCTTTCAACTTACTTCCAGATCATGACAAACGAACAAGTTCATGGAATATTGAAAAGACACTCTCTACTGTAGGATGGTTAACTGAGTATTTCCGACGAATGCCGAATACATTCCGCTCCAATCACTATTCACACTCAGTCGCTGCCCGTGGACATAATGCCGAACGATTTGTGGCTGACCATCTTTCCGATGAAGGACACAAATCACCATGGGATCATCCACCGTGGGGGAAGACATACGGTACGAATTCTCCAATGTATCGGGCATATATGTCAAATGGGAAACTGTTGATGCTTGGAGTAGATTACAATACCTCTACCTATATCCATCTTGTGGAGGTAATTTACTGGAATAAACGACTTGAACAGAATACAGAAGCAAACTTCATTGGACTCAACCGTCCAAAACTCGGGGAATTTTGGGATGAATTAGGAGAATTAAATCGAGATTTAGTCGGGAATTCAGAGTGCCGTCTCTTCAACATTAAATCTTATGTTGATACACTTCTAAAAGAGGTGGAACAAAATCCAAATCCTTATACTTCTTAACTAAAATTACAAAGGATGGAACTCCGATCCCCGATCTTACATTTCTTCCTCTTCTTTTATATTCTGTGGGCGGGGAATGCCAATAAGGCATTCGTACCCGGTGAATGACCTAATGTCATTCATACCCGGGGAATGTCTAAATGACATTCATACCGTTGATTCCTTGATTCCTTGATTCGGATTCCGATCCCCGATCTTACATTTTCTTTCTTCTCTTGTCTTATATTCTGTCTTACATTCTGTGGGAGGGGATTCCGATCCCCGATCTTATATTTTCTTCTATTCTGTCTTCCACTTCTGTATGATGAAACTCCTATCCCAATTCTTGTATTCTCTTCTGTAGCAGGGGATTCCGATCCCCGATCTTCTCTTATCAGCACAAATCATACTGATTTTTTTCTATAGACAGAAAATGTGAAAAGCTTTAGAATACACAGCATAAAGGAGTTTCTCATGAAAAGATTGGCACCGTTCTTCACCATTGCTATACTCATTTTATGGGATAATGGAAATGACAGATAAAGATCTCATCACACATTCAAATCAATTGCATGAAGAAGCGAGTTACATACTGAATAAAGATGGCTTACTTCCTCTGCTTTGCAGTTATGGCACGACTCGTGTAATAGGAAGTTATGCACTCAACACGATGACATGGCCTGACATTGACATAAGTATGGAACTGCCGAACCCACAAGATATTGACCTATTCTTTGAGATTGGGAAGACAATTGCATCCAAATTCCAAATCTTAAAGATGTCCTATTCAAATCACTATATACGGAATTTCCCAGGTTTCGATCACGGACTTTATTGGGGGATACAACTCAAACACACAGACAGACAATGGAAAGTTGACCTATGGGGATATGACATACAATCCTATAAATTGCACATGTCAGAATTTGATGAATTACAGAAAAAACTACTACCGGTTGACCGATCTACTATTCTAAAAATTAAACACCCTATATCACATCGTCCTGATTATCGAGGAGATGTATACAATAGCATGGCAATCTATAATGCAATATTGATGGATAAGATTAGTTCATTAGATGAATTTGAAATATGGATTGAAAGGAATTCTAATGTTAAGACCTGAGGAAAAATGGTTCTTTGATCATCACGGATTTATTATACTCCGAAAAGTCGTTTCCCCTGAAGATATTCAGTTGATGATAGATTTTGGCAACCTTTGGCATAGCATGTCTCTTGAGGAATTACCGTCTCCCCTTACATCAACTTCAAAACGCGGGGACCACTCAGACACTATCGCACACTGGATAAATCACATTCACTACGGAGATGAAGTATTCCAACGTTTAGTCCTTAACTCAGATATTATGAGGGTTATAATTTCACTAACTCGTGGGGCACCTTGTCTCGTTGATACTGCTCTCACAAAGAATTACAAAAACTCAGATGATATTCACTTTCATGCATCCGGACAAGATTATGGTATAGAAGAGGGTGAACCTCATGCAGGGTTTCTGAATGCTGGTATCTCATTGGTTGATGTCCCTGAAGGAACTGGGTTTGTTTGTCTTCCGGGTAGTCATAAACGGAATTTCGATCCGCCTGAGCACATATCAATTTATGACGGTCCACCAACAGTGATTAATGTTCCTGTAAATGCTGGGGATTGTGTAATATTTACCGAAGCACTCTACCATGGTGCCAGACGATGGACAGAAGAATATCCACGTTTTACAATCTTTAACCGTTATATTGACAATGGCTCACACGGTGCTCTACCAATTGAAGATTATAGACATTTGGTTTCGGATGAAGTTTACGAATTGGAACAACCAGCTGTTCAAGGTGAACAAAAAAGTGCAGTCAAACGGATCATAACTGAACAAAACGAAAATTAATACTGTCCATGAATCCCTTACTATTCCATTGAAAATAAAATGAAGAAAATATCTATATCTAACATCTAACATTACCAAAAGCAACTTTTTTAGCACAAACATCCAGCTTTTACATCTTACTGACCCAAACTATAGTGATATTTAGAATTATTGATACATTTTTTATGTTTTGTTAGAATATGTCTATTATGGCATATTCACCAGATTTACGAAAACGCATTTTATAGTAGAACTTAGAATTAAAAATACATTTTAACAATATCAGAATACCTCTGTCGTAGGGGCGAGGTTCCCTCGCCCGTTGAAGAATGTTTCATTAGAATATTGGCTATCAATCAGCATATTTCAGAAAAGACAGCGTTTCTAAGTAAAAGTATAAAAGTTTATTGGTGGAAAATTATACCAATTCTATTTATTTTTCTCCCCTTCTTTCGTAGGTCGGGTAGAGGAACGAAACCCGACAAATGATTTGTAACTACGGAATAATGTTATATTATCTTTTAGAAATGGTATTAGGTTAACATACATATATTACAAAGCACAAAATTGATTTAAGATATTTTGATAATATGAGTAAATCCTACTTCAAAATCATAACCTTAATGAGAAATAAATAATTAGAGAAATAAATGATGACTATCTACAAAAACGATCCTAAATACAAAACAATCTTTATGTCAAAAATTCTGCTTTATTATGCAGATTGGAATTATCAAAATCAACATGGACAAGAAAAACACAAAATCACACTTTTTGGAAATTCTTAAAAAGTTAATTCAAAGTGGAGTAAAGTCAGTCTATGACAGGGGTTAGAGGGGTAATTTACACCAATTTCAATGT
>CAZZBB010000097.1:0-10721 GCA_964652195.1 uncultured bacterium
GCCAACAGGTAATGCTGGGGACTCTAAAGAGACCGCTGGTGACGAGCCAGAGGAAGGTGGGGATGACGTCAAGTCCGCATGGCCCTTACGCCCTGGGCTGCACACGTGCTACAATGGCCGGTACAGAGGGACGCCAAACCGCAAGGTGGAGCAAATCCCAAAAAGCCGGCCCCAGTTCGGATTGCAGTCTGCAACTCGACTGCATGAAGTTGGAATCGCTAGTAATCGCGAATCAGCAGGTCGCGGTGAATCCGTTCCCGGCCCTTGTACACACCGCCCGTCACGCCATGGGAGTTAGTAGCATTCAAAAACGGTGACCCAACCCTTGGGAGGGAGCTGTTTAAAATGAAACCGATGACCGGGGCGAAGTCGTAACAAGGTAGCCGTAGGGGAACCTGCGGCTGGATCACCTCCTTTCTAAGGAGCAATAACAAAACGATCCTAACACGATCTCTTTGTTCAGCTCTAAACCTTACAAGGCATTTACGACTCACTATTTAACTTTCAAATAACTTCTTACTTTACCGACTTTCAGGGGCTTATAGCTCAGAAGGTTAGAGCGCGCGCCTGATAAGCGCGAGGTCCCTGGTTCGATTCCAGGTAAGCCCATCCTGTCAAATACAATTCCAATGATTTCAAATCAACATTCAACAACCTAATTCGGAACAAATTGTGCTAAACCATTTTCCTTCTATCCTATCAGATTGTATCGTTGAAATCAGCATTCAGAACATTATCCTACCCTCGTTTCATTATCGTTATTCCTAACTACACATTCCTTTTATTTCTAACCCAAATTACAAGTACGATCGTTATCTTTTCGCTCTTTATACACTATAACTCACATCCGTACTTCAAGCATTTACTTGAATATACATCAACCTTCTATGCCGTATAATCAGCTTATGTTCATTAGTTAAAACATACAAAGTGCATCCGAAGTTGTATATAGGTGAACGACTGTATGCAATAATCACATCTTCTTATATCAAACTCATGAGAAGATATTCTTATATGCAACCTATTGATATTTCATAATCAATATCCCAATTCAAATAAAGGAGATACATCAATGAAAGAGAAACAAATAGTAGCAAGTTACCAACAATTTCATGTCATTGCTCACGATTTAGACGAAACAGATAATCTAAAGTCAGAATGTAAGGCTCAGTTAGGTGAAGGTGTTCGACTTGCAGACTGGAACGACATAGCTGCTTACGTGAAAGCGGGTGGTTCATTAGAGGATTTTATCAACGCACTCAAGATACCCCTTGAATATGTCACGCCGGAGGATCTTGAACCGATACCGAATACCTCCTACCGTATTTCGATGAATAATGAACTACATTGGATCGGAGACCGACACTATTTCTTCGCCAGACACGATCATACCAAACGTGGTGATTTTTTAGCACACAATCATATTGATAATTATCGACTGTCCCTGGGTTCATGGTTTGGTAAGGGTGGTTATGCACTCTGCTATGGAGACCCAAACACCACAGTTGCCCCTCCTGAACCAGAGATCGCCGAACCGGTGCCGAGACCAAGAGGCTGCGGTTGTGGTTGCTAATGCAATTGCACATATTCTACTATAGTTAGGAGGGAATCCAATCAACTCCTAACTATAGTAATCCAACCCTGTTAAGATACCTATCCTTCAATGGTTCCGATAAACCCGGTGGAGTATCAATATCTTCTATGAACGAGAATAAATTCACTGTTTGGGAACTTCCACAACACGCAATTAGCCGCTTTGGACAAGGCTTCTTAAATGATTTAGCAGTCTCAAAGGATGGAGCATATTTGGCAGTTGGTAGTTGGGTAGGCGTGTGGTTGTATAACCTCTCCACGCGTACTCCTATTGCTTTAATGGAGACGGAAAGGGGTATGGTCACCCGTATTTCACTCTGTTCGACACAACCTTGGTTGGCAGTGAAGAACAGTGACAAATATGGTAAAGAAGTGATAAAGGTATGGGATTGGGAAAAGTCTCAAGGTATCGCTGTTATGGAATACCCTGAAAGGTTTAAGGTTAAACGACCAAAAAATGACTTATGCAACCTCTGTTTTTGTCCTTCAGGAAAATGGCTTGCTGCATCTCGGGATGGTAGTACAGTTGTTGACATTTGGGAATCGAAAACCGGTAAGTTGTATACTGAGTTAAATTTAACTTCTGAGGAAGCAAAGAAACGCCGCCTTGACAGTGAAATCCGTTACCATGATTTTAGCGGTGCGTTTGCGTTTTCACAGAACAATGGTTTCTTTGCGTTTTCACCCAATTCTCCCCTTATCACTATCTGGGATATAACAACCTGCGGACGAATCATCAGTCTGACTGGAGATCCTTACGGTGTCTTCTCGGTTAGTTTTTCACCATGTGGTCAATTCCTCGCTGTTGGCGGAATGAATGGAACAGCACAAGTATGGGATACTTCGAATTGGCAGTCGCATCAAACACATCCATCATTTGGGAAATACCTGATGAACATTTCCTATACGACTGATGGCACATTACAGGTAGCAGGTATATCCCATGATCAAAGTGCAGTAACTGTGTGGGATTTAGAACAGAATATGGAATTATATTCTTTCCATGAAAAGAGTACTTTTGATGAAGAAATCTTTCCGATTCACTTTGCAAATGGGAAACACCTTGCCTTCAAAAGTGATTTTGAAGTAAAAGTCAAGATAATGAGTGAAACGGAGCCAATCTCTATAATACCCTGGGAACAAGGCTTCCCACACTCACTGACATTCTCACCGGACGGGAAAACACTTGCCACAGGTTATCGAGATTTCGGTGTAATCACTCTCTGGGATGTTACATCCCATCGTCCCAAACGTGTTATAACACAACCGAATTGTGAAACTTCTGCCGTTTTTTCGAATGCGTCAACAGAAAAACTTTATATAACCGGATTTCCTCCAGAACAATCTGACTATTGGGGTAACACTTTGAATCTGTGGGAAATAGAACAAAGTAAACCAATATCCAAATTAACGATCCCTGGAGAATTACCTTATCGTAGTGCAATGGTATACTCTCCCAACACAAACCTACTTGCATGTGGGAATGGAACTGATGTCGAGGACTGGGATGAAGATGATCCTGAAAACGGGGCAGTCTATGTATGGAATGTCCCAAGTGAACAGATGCACCATGTATTTAGAGGTAAACATGTAAATAGAATCAACTATGTAAGGTTCAGTCCCGATGGCACCCGTCTGATTAGTAGAGATACCAACTGGGTAACTCGGCTATGGGATGTGATGAATGGTGAAGAAATCGGTGAATTCCCAGAAAATATTGTTGTACAGGATCAATTAACTTACGAACAGCATGAAACGTTGAGTGAACGTTTCGATGAGGTAACCTCTTTCAGACCCCACGTGTTTTCTTCGTGTGGAAATTTAATCGCAGGAGGATTCTCCGATGATAGGATACTTGTGTGGGATATTGAGAAGTGTGAACCGTATGTAACCATTCGTCCACCTCTCACAGAAGGTAAAGGATATATTCCATCTATAGATCCTATAGAGTTTTCACATTGCGGTAGGTATTTAGCATACGGCGAGAATTGGAAACCAGGTGTTGCGAAGGTCCCTGTACGATTGTGGGACATAAGCACTGGAGAAAATATAGCTACTTTTTTAGGACATCCGACAGATATTCAATGTCTTGCGTTTTCTCCAGATAGCACAATCTTAGCAAGCGGAAGTTTCGATGGCACTATCCTCCTCTGGGATATGAAACCATTCGTCATCTCTTAGATATTCCTTATCAATTCATTTATAGCAATACAGGTTGCATTGCACCACTCAATCAGTCAATTTTACAAAACATATCGTAGTGCAAAGTCACCGAGTCTCGCGTGCCATATAACAAAAAGGAGAACTAATGGAAACCACAAAAACACAAACAAACACCCCCTTTCACTTTGATGATAGCAAAGTATGTAATTGGACACTACCTGAAGGTGCAATCGCTCGATTGGGACGTGGAAGTGTACGTGATATGGAATTTTCACCGGATGGACAGTACTTTGCTGTTGGATCAACAATAGGACTTTGGATGTATCAACTTTCAACACTTTCCCCAATAGCCCTCTGGGAAACCGATAGAGGATCTATTCATGGTGTTACATTCTCACCTGATAGTCGATGGATTACTTCAACGACACTTCACGAATCACTCAAGGTGTGGGACATCCAGAACAAGAGTTGTATTGCTGAGATGGAATTTAAGGAGAAACGGGACCGTTTCGGAATTACCAAACCTGTATTTTCCGCAGATGGAGAACGTCTCGTTGCATTCAAGGAGCACAACAAGGTTTATGTTTGGTGCCCTCGCACCGGTACAAAAATGAGAGAAATAGAAATCAAATTAAATGGAACAGAAAATGAAACAATTAATGGGATCTATCCCACCTGCTTTTCTCCGGATATCAATTTGTTGGCAGGTACGTGTTACGATCATAGAAACCGTACCGCTGAATTCATTGCACTGTGGGACATGGAGACAGGTGAACAAGTCACTCGTCTTGAATGGTCTAATAGATGGGGTGCCATCTGTTTTTCACCGTGTGGAAGGTTTCTTGCTGCCGGAAGTTTAGAGGGTAAAATTCATGTGTGGAACGTGCAAAGTGGAAGTCTGACTGCAAGCTATTCTGACTATGGAGATGCACAAATGACACCATATTATCTATCGGAAGGTGGATTGATTGCAACTATGGTTTTTCCATCTGAACCCAAAATTGAAGTCTGGGATTTAGAAAGAAACGAAAAAATGGTGGCATACGAAAAAGGGAGCAAACAGAGTTCGATCCGTTTTTCGGATGACGGCACCCAATTAGCATATACTGATGATGGTGAAATCAAATTCTGGACAAAAGAAGACCCCGTCTCTGAATTACTTCCGAGTATTAAAGGACATACACGTACGGTCAGTTCATTAGTCTATGCAACAGATGAGAAAACGCTTGTGGCTACATACTGGGGGTGGAAAGCACTCTTTTGGGATGTTCCCCGCAGACGAGGACTACGACCAACTGGAACAGATTTGCCCACAAGCAAAACACTTTATCTCTATCAGGACAATGAGAGCAAAATATATGCAACGGGTGGAGACAGTGACTACCTAAGAGTTTGGGAGAATGGCAATAGTGAATCAATCGCCGATATTCCAATACAGGAGCAAAAACTGTTATCGATCACAGGTAGTGAGGCGTTCGCACTAACAGCAGATCGGATAGCGCGGGCAGATAGAGACCATAATATCTATGTATGGATGTGTAAATCAATTTCAAATAGTAGTGATAATAAAAAGGACTGGATATTCCAAGTAAATCTGTCCGGACATACAGAATACATTGAAGCATTGGCATTTAGTCCTGACGGGAAACAACTTGCAAGTATATCGCGAGATAAAACTGCCAGATTATGGGACGTTGAAGCCGGAGAACAGATCTTGGAACTGCCGTTAGCACCACCTTCAGGTCCCAGACAATACCGAAATTACGACAGAGGTATTACGTTTTCACCTCGTGGAGACTTAATCGCAGGTGGACAGTGGGGAGAGATAGTGCTGTGGGATGCCACAGATGGAAAAATCTTTATGACAATTCCACAACCTGAAGGAAATCAACGACCAATTACATTATGTTTTTCACCATGTGGGGAGTATCTCCTTTCCGGTTCATGGTGGCAAGGAGGTTTGCAGAAAGTGCCTATCCGTTTGTGGAAAGTAGCGACAGGCGAGAATATCGCCACCTTTTCTGGACACACTACAGACGTTCAGTGTTTTGCATTTAATCAGGATTGCACTGTTCTTGCCAGCGGTGGACATGATGGGGTAATATTCCTCTGGGATTTGAAACCGTATATCAATTCATAAACATTTCTCGTCAATTCATCTATTATATAGCGATGCTGCTTGCATTGCACAACATCTCAACGCGCGAGGTTACCGGACCTCGCGCGTACATTCGCAATAAAAGGAGATAGTTTTATGGAAAATAGAACCGCTTTAACTCCCGCGCTTAGACCACTTGACGACACAGACGTAACAACTTGGCACCTTCCTGAAGGTGCAATCGGTAGATTAGCGCGAGGGAACGTGTTTGATATGTCCTTTTCGATGGATGGTAAATATCTTGCTGTCGCAACTTGGATCGGTTGTTGGTTGTATGACCGACCTTACCTGAAACCACTCGCGCTATTTGAAACAGAACGCGGGATGCTTACTACCATTGTCTTTTCACACGATGGCCGGTTGATTGCTACCAGTAATCTTGATGGCGTCGTGAAGGTGTGGGACACACAGACGCTACAGTGTATCGCAAAGATAGACCATCGCAAGAATGTAGAAGCAACTTCAGGAGATTTTCGGAATCTCTGCTTTTCTCAAGATAGTCAATACTTAGCTGCCTCTTGTTTTGACAAGCAAAATGTTGTCTATGCGTGGCAACAAAACACGAACGAACCCCTGACAAATTTCGTAGCAGAAAATAGGATCAATTCTCCTATCTGTTTCTCACCGGTAGGGAACCTTTTTGCCTACGTGTCCGCTGAAAACCATCTGAATACTATTACAGTTTGCAACATAGAGACCGGCGAACACATCGCACATTTTAGTCAATCCTTGACACTGTCTACATACCGTTATCTTATCTTTTCCCCTTGCGGACAATATATAGCTGCTGCTAATCGAAACAATGAATTGTTGATGTGGAATGTTCACAACAACGCTTTGGAAACAGAACTCATTGCTTATGATGGGTGGCGGGTAATCCCTGCCTATACACCTGAAGGCACACTACGCGTTGCCGATATTTACGACAATAAAGTTGTCATTTGGGATGCTATCCGAAAAGAAAATATTGATCCATTTGAACGTGATAAACCCAGGCATGATCATTATTTTAGAGGACATCATGTACACTTTTCACCCGATGGCGCACACATCGCAACGATCCACTCACGCAGTGAGCTCTGTGTGTGGACAGTCGGGTCACCGTCAAGTAAAGTTTCAAGTCCTGCTGATCATAAACCTGTTCCACATTCGGTTGCTTTTTCTAAAAACGGAAAGACATTGGCAAGTAGATATGCGTGGGGTATGTATCAGGTATTCTGGGATACCACCCAACGACAAACAGAACAGGTATTTCCAACGCCGAAAATACAAGCACAACGCACAGTTCTCACTGAAAACCTAACAGAAGAAGAAGAACAGCAGTGGAACCGTGTTAGTGCCTTGTCGCCTTGTGAGGAACGACTGGCACTTCGCGATCTTCCGAGGGGGTCAATTGAAATCTGGGATATTACGTCTGAAACCCTAATTACAGAACTCTCGGACAGTAACAGATTTAGTACTTTGCGTGAAATGCATTTTTCACCGACAGGTGAACGTTTTATCGACACAACACCGACAGGCGATATTTATGTCTGGGATACACAGTCCGGTGGGAAAGTCAATACACTCACAGGCGACAACCGATTGATTCTAACAACGGCGTTTCACCCGGATGGTAAACAACTCGCTGCAGCACCAAAAGGAAGTGCTGGAATGCTTTGGGATATTGTCAGCGGTGAACAACTCGGATTGTTCCCTAAAGAACTACCAGAAGATACCTCCCTCTATAGAGGTGATCCAGATCAGATACACCAATATATTGAAAGATATCGGAAAATAGGGAACCGTTATAAGTGTATCCCTGACAAACTCGTTTTCTCTCCTTGTGGCACTACCATCGCTTGTGGGATACGGGATCATATACGATTGCGGGATGCGGCAACCTTAGAAACGCACATGCTCATTCTACCACCAGAAACATGTACCAACCGTATGCGCTTACATTTTCACCCTGCGGAAAATACCTCGTCTCTGGATCCTGGTGGACAAAAGGATTAGAGAAAGTATCCATACGAATATGGGAGGTTGCAACCGGGGAAAATATACACACTTTCTGGGGACATACAACGGATGTGCAGGATTTAGCTTTCACACCGGATGGCAAATATCTGGCAAGTGGTAGTTTCGATGGCACTATCCTCCTCTGGGATATGAAACCTTACCTAAATAACTCATAAGCAGTGTTATGAACTTACCACAATTACATTGCTCAATTATAATGGTCTCTTATTTATAGTGGACAATAATTTTAATACTACATTTTCTATTGGCTTAACTTACGTTTGCGTCCCACACCTCTTATGTAGGAGCGACCTCCTGGTCGCGACCGAAAGGTCGCTCCTACAAGTACAGTGTCCGATTGAATCTAAAGATTACTATAATTTGCTTATTGACATTTTTAAACACTTTATGCTAAAGTGTTTAAAACAGACGGATAGAACACCACGCTTGATGATTTGTCGAGGGACCTGTCGAATACTTACTGAATACACAGTAAAGCGGGTTAATACCTTGTTCTAAGGTTGGAGACATGCCAAGGTGCAGGTTTTGTCCTCCGTCTAAAGTACATTAACACAAGCAGAGACTCACCTAAACTCATAATAATGTGAGCAGCGCAAGGTTTGACAAAATATAATCAAGGAGGCAGATCTATAATGCGTTTATTCAGTTTACTATTGATACCTCTCCTACTCATTTCAATAATTGGATGTTTTGGTCCAAGTGGAGAAGTTAATATAACCGAACCCCCATCTTTTAGCGATGCCACACGGATCGTCGTAACGCCTTTCATTGCAGAAGAGGAACATGGACAACAACTCGTAGACAGAATCACTACCAATTTAGCTACACGGTTGGATCTTATTTTGAAAGATAAAGAATGGGTATATGACATTTCCGATAAAGTTCAACCCGTACAAGATAAATTACAAGAGCTTGGACTCTCCATCAACGATGTTTACGCTGACCCAGCATTAGCATCAAGAATCGGACAAGCTCTAAAAGCAGATTTAATCATTACGGGAATGGTCGTCAAACCCAAACTTGATCGTAAGGATTCAAATGAACACCTTATGCGACAAGGTAGACAGTCCGGAATTTCAGGGACATCTACATATATTACTACCCGGCAGTCTGCATTCGGAAGAGTACGCATAAAGATTATTGACACTTCCACTGGTAATCTTTTATATAACAATCAAATTAGATCCTATCTCAAGTATTGGTATGCATATCAGACACAAAGTAGCGGACAGATCATCTTCAAAGAAGATGTAGAAATGCTCGCTGATTTAGGATTAGAATTGCCAAAACGAATTGCATTTATGCTTAATCCAAGTCAACTCAAAGAAGAACCAGAAGATAAAGTATTATTAAAACCTGATATCGTTCTTAAAGGGAATGCTGGAATAATTCAATTCAAATAGATTTTACGCCTGACAAAATAAAACCTAATACGGACTGAAGATCTCTTCAGTCCGTATTAGGCTTTTTATCGTGTATTGGGAGGGATTCTCTTCTGTGGGCGGGGAATGCCAATAAGGCATTCATACCCGGTGAATGTCTAAATGACATTCATACCGTTGATTCCTTGATTTGGATTCCGATCCCCGATCTTATATTCTCTTACATTCAACTAAATATCTTCAGCCACTGTCTTAGTACTCGTATCATCAAAGAAGTCATTTATCTGCCGTGTATACGCTTCACCATGTTGCAAAAGCAAAAAAGACGCATCATAAAGTTCGGGAGCAGGAAGTCCTTCATAAGGATTAGCTATTTTTTCGTAACAATTTAAAGCGTGTTCAAAGAAATTTAACGTTTCATGATCAATTGCCCCACTCTCCTGAATCGAACGAAAACTTTGATGTTTTTGGTATGGAGGTGTATTTCCACTAAATTCTATTATTGCATTGTTTATGTCAACTGCTCTCTGGACAATCATCAGGAAGCAGCTTTTTACATAAGAATGGGTTAGGCGATCAGCTTCAACATAATCATCCTTACTTGATGGAAGACCGTTACGCAATTGACTAAAACATTCATCCATATATGCCAATTTCGCCTTAACAGGATTGAAATGACGTTGTATTGTTCGCTTTTCAACAACTTTCGACATACAATTCTCCTCAAGGTTAATGTATTTTCTTTTATACACCTGATTAGACGTTTTTGTTCCTTGAAAGTTGTAATTGGTTATTATCTGCTCTTCTCTTACATTCTGTAGGCGGGGAATGCCATAATGACATTCATACCCGGGGAATGACCTAATGTCATTCATACCGTTGATTCCTTGATTCCTTGATTCCGCGGATTCGGCGTTGATTCGAGGGGCGAAAGGTGTGTAGAAAACGTACTAAATCACACAACAATAAGCCCCGGAGGGGCGAAAGGTGTATTTCTTAAAAATTGTCCAAACTTTACAAGAAATATAAGAGAAGAGGAAGAAATATAAGATCGGGGATCGGAATCCCCTCCCACAGAATATAAGAGAAGAGGAAGAAATGTAAGATCGGGGATTGGAGTTCCATTACACAGAAGAGAAGAGGATAAGAGGGAAGGATGGAAGAGTGGAAGAAATGTAAGAATCGAGGCTTTTCTTACATTCTGTAGGAGGGGATTCCGATCCCCGATTCTTATATTACATTAGCCTTCCCACAGAATATAACACAGAATATAAGAAATATACTATAGTTTGGACAGTTTTAAGCGATACACCTTTCGCCCCTCCGGGGCTATTTTCCTTTTTTCCCTGCTTTTCTACAAACCTTCCGTCCCTACGGGACTCAAGAGTGTGTTTCAAATATCA
>CAZZBB010000098.1:0-27287 GCA_964652195.1 uncultured bacterium
CAGTATATTAGTCGAAAAGCACCAAAAGGGCGTTCACGCACTTGCATGGCGGAAGGTTAAAGATTTTCACTATGCAGAAGAGATTACGCAAGATACTTTTCTTCAAGCATACAGGAAACTCGCGACACTCAAAAATCCGAATCAATTTGCGGGGTGGCTCTATGTCATCGCAAATCGGCTTTGTATTAATTGGATCCAAAGACACAAACCCGCGATGCAATCGCTGGAGGACACACCTGTGGAAGAAATAGAAGAATCTTCTTATATCCATTATGCCGCGGAACAACGCGAGGCAGAAGGGACCGAGCATCGCCATGAAATCGCCGAAAAACTTCTGTCGAAACTGCCGGAGAGTGAGCGCACGGTCATGACGCTCCACTATCTCGGTGAAATGACTGTTGAGGAGATAAGCAAGTTCATTGGGGTGTCCGCTGGGACAATTAAGAGTCGATTGCAGCGTGCCCGAAACCGACTCCAAAAGGAGGAAACGATGATTAGAGAAGCACTCGATCATTTCCAAATATCCCCAAACCTGACAGACAACATTATGCAAGAGGTGCATCGTCTTAAACCTACACCTACAGGTAGTAAACCACTTATGCCGTGGGCAGTTGCTGCGTCTACCGCTGTTTTGATTGTATTGATGTTAGGGTTAGGGCATCAACACTTAGCACGTTTCCAGGAACCCTATAGTTTGGACGCACAATCCGAGATGTCTGTTGAACTCGTTGAGGCACCCATTGTTCAAAGACTTGAGTTGGAACCGGATGTGCGTCGTCAGTTTGGAAATACTCATGCAGTTCGTATCAACGGCAATTCAAAACAAATTCCTAATGAGGTATTTTTAACGGATGTGCAATCGGAAGGAGAAAATATGTCTAATCAAAAACAACAATGGATTCATTCAAAACGGGTGAAAGGTGCTCCAATCATGAACCTGAGTACTACACCTGATGGGGATCTCTATGCGTTTGCAAATTATCTTTCTGTCTATAGACAATCTAAAGATACAAATACATGGCAACATCTCTCCAGCATAAATAAGCTCAGCAGTGATTGGGGTGGTGATCCATCAATAGTAAAGTGGAACAATACTTTGTATTTGAGTATATCCAATAATTTTTGTTCTTCTACAGATAACGGTGAAACTTGGGATTTTATCTATTCTTGGGAAAAAGAAGAATACACATTCCCAATTAAATTCATTATAACAGAGCAAGCTTTTTACCTTGCTTTTAGGAATGGTGTTTTCCAGTCTGATGACAACGGTAAAACATGGAAAAATATTAGCGATGGATTGAAGGGAAGATCTGTACATTTTATTAAATCACTTATTAATATTCAGAACACGGTCTTTATTGGAGCTGACGATGGTTTCTACCGTTACAATGGTAATGACTGGGAACGCTTGGAATTCCCAACCAAAATTTTCAGTGTTGTTTCAACTGCAGCAGATGCGGGGAAACTCTATGTTATGGCTGAGTTGAGTTGGAGAGGCAATCAAGAGTTCAAA
This sequence comes from uncultured bacterium, assembly GCA_964652195.1. GTDB lineage: Bacteria > Poribacteria > WGA-4E > WGA-4E > WGA-3G > MSPOR6. Next base: position 1,514 of record CAZZBB010000098.1, read on the forward strand.
CGTACGTGGGGAATATTTCGATCAACTGATCTCGGAGATTCTTGGAAAGATATTACACCTACACATGCTTGGCAATTAGATGGTGACCGTCCAAATATAGTACTAATCGCTGTAGGTGAAACACTTTTAGCAATGGAACATGGGATGGTACGTTCGTTGGATAGTGGAGACACATGGTTAAGTCCTCAAACACAAGACACATCCCCACAAATGGGTAATCTTTCCCCGGTTGCAGTCATGAATGACCAGACTATTTATGTTGGTAGCGGGGACGGTCTATATTCTTCCACTGATCTCGGTGTATCGTGGCACAAGGCGAACATAAGACAAAAGGGAGGATATATATATAAACTTATTGCATTAAAAAAGAGTGATAAAGGTCAAAGTACCCCTTCGTCGCTCTATGCAATAGTAGATGGAGAATATCGTTCGTCAAATGAAATTCAAAAAACAGATGATAGCGGCAATTCTTGGAAACCTGTCCAAATTGCGACACCAATGACAGATCCTATTAGAAGAGTAAATCCTGATTCTACACAAATTGTTAAATCTGATAATATTCTTTATGCGAAGAGTAAGGATGCTATTGGCGGTGTAAAAAAAGTGTATATACATCGTGTATCCAGTAATGGTAGAACGCTTGAACCGATTGAAGGGATGCCAGTTTTCAGTTCGGAAGGATTAGATGAAGAATTCTCTGATGAAGAAGTTCTTGGCGCAACTCAGTTTTTTAAACAGTTGACACTACCTAATTACGAAAAGGGTAGTAAACCTCGAAAAAATCTGATAGATAAAGGCTTACGTGGAACGTTTGCTGTTGACCGCGACACGTTCTATATTGAATTTAACTATAGACTCTTCCGATGGAAGTTGGGTGACACAGAGCTGTATGACACTGAACAGGAAGAAACCATCGAATTGAGTGAAGATATAATAAAGAGAAATCTCAAACTTGCGGTTTCAGGAAACACCGTCTACGTAGGGAAACGGGATGGACATTTCCTTGTATCGTTTGATAGGGCAACTAATTGGATAGATTTCACACCTGCACTTCCATTTGCTGTTAATGACTATAAACAGATTTTAGTTGCTGGAACTACTGTATATGTAGCGACGGACGCAGGCATTATTACATCTGATGATGGAAGAAGTTGGAGTACCATCACCGATGCAGCAGGAGATAATCTCATAATGGGACACTTGGCTAATGATGGAAATACATTGTACGGTGTTACAGAAAAGTCTGGTATCTATCGCTTAGAAAATGGCAGTTGGAATCAGATCGTATCTGAAATACCGGGCGATATAACTTCTCTGGTTGTTGATGGAAATACCTTATACGTAGGCACACGCAACCAAGGCATGCTTCACTATACTTTTGAATAGCATTTATAGTACAGCGTATCTCATAAATATTTAATGACATGCGTATGCAAGCAAGAAGTACAAAACCTAAATAATTTTCGGCATAATATTCCCAGCGAACAACTAAACGGCGAAAATTCTCTAACCAACTGAAAAATCTTTCTACTTTGAAACGACGCTTATACCTTTTAGGTAAATAAGTGTCCCTGTCAATAACGCAGCGTCTGGTACTGACTTTCCTTTTCCCTATAGTACCCTACAATTTCCTGTACAGACATCCCCAATACTACGTTAGATCGTCAAATGCTATTTGAGACTAAATTTCTTGATAAGGCAATACTTCGTTACAACTTCTCCATTTTCATCCGGAACCTGAACATTACTGTCGATCTTAGCTGATGGAGTACTACCGTAAGCCCTACCTTCAAAAAGCTATTCATTATGGTTCAGAGTGGACATTATTAAAGTTGCCAACTCCAGCAATAACTGACAAAGAAGCATCTACCACAGTTATACACTCATTTAATTGTGCAAACTTTCAAATTACTAAGGTCCAACAAAGATATTACTTTGTTCACTTATATTTTATGACGGGTTTTTGAAAGTTGACAAAGTAATAGAGTTCTAAGTGTCAACAATTATAGTACTTCAAAACCTCTTGATCAGTCTTGGTAAGTAGCATTATTACAAGATATTGAAAAATTATATGCCATAGTTGGGTAACTAAGGGTACCCATGATAGCGTCGGATGTAGAGCCCTCATACTCTCCTCGTGTTGAATCACTAATAGAAAATCCATGTGGTGTTTCTATATTTCCTCTAATCTGGGCAGAGTTTCGACTAGTAGGCAAACGGAAATCGCTTAAGTTCAATTCTTGAGTTTTTGTTGTTTTAGTTGGTGTTGTCCTAGATTTCTCTCCACTCAGCCAAGGTATGTTCAAACCACCACCGATGGTGTCTTCAGCATCTTTAATTTTAATCCAAATAAAGTAAGGAGGTTTACCACCAACTGTTGAACCATTGCCTGCGTACCCTTTTGCTGAACCATTGTACATACGACTATGTACTTCATCATCAAAATAAGCTAGATTTTCTGCCCCCAAAGAAGTAGATGCCTCAGCATCTACTGGACCCGCACAAGCAGATGTAAAAATTGTGATGTCGAATTTTGGCAATTCAATATCGTGATTATACCCATCTACCGTGCCGTAGTGTGCAGTGTCACACACGTAGCAATAGTTGTTGCCCGACCCAATTGATTGATCTAATGGACAACAACTGTTAGGAATGTGGCCGTCAATCTGCACGGTAATAGCAATAAACAAAAAGATACAGAGTATATAAAGAGTATTTCTTCTCAGGAAATTATTAATTGAAATCATTTATTGATTCTCCTTCTATAAGTAAAATATATATAATATTTAATCAAATAGGATTAGACTTTGAATTTGCAAGAGAACAGTTCTCTTACATTTACCGAACAATTTGTGCATGTTCGGTCTCTGCGACAGTCGCAGAGACCTCTTTGTTTGGAGGATTCTCCTGTGGCTTTTCGTTGAGCCATTCACACATCAATTTTCTATGCGTATCTGTTTCTCATCATAACAAGCACAGGATTTATTCTTTAATGCCTGTTTGACTTCGCTACATTTACCGATTGTTGGGACGTTGTCCATCGGTGCTGTGCCGCTTGTGTAACTGACACAGTATACAAGGATTACCACAATCGCAATGATGGCGATACTGTATAAGACAGACATGTTTTTCATAAAGTTATTCCATCTGTGAGTCATCAGTGTTTGAAGGTTGTGAAGGTTTGGACTGCACCTTTTGCGGATTTCTGCGGAAATACTCAGCCAGTTCCGGATCAGCCTTTACGAGTCTACGCAATCCCTCTTTTGGTCCGTGGTTCTGCAAAATTTGCTTTGCCTTGTTAAACCTCTCTGGAGTTAGCGGTTTTGGGGTAATTTTTTCATAGACAGCGTCTTCAAGGTTTTCCTCTGTTGTAAGATTGGGTAGCAATTGTTGACGCAGCTGTTTTTCAAGTTCGGAAGTAATTTCTGCATTGGACATAGTCGAGAATTTATCAAGTTGTCGTATTTCCTGCATAAACTGCTTAAATTCTGATTGTCGTGCGACTTCTACAGCTTGTCGTTCAAATTCTTCACTGGCGTTTTCAAATTCTTCTCTTGCGAGTTGTTTTCGGGAATCCGATTCGACACCTGTCCTTTTTGGTGGCAGAAACTTTCCAAAGTCTTCAGAATCTGGTATGGGTGCGTTTGGATCCCACCATTCCTCGGGAGGTAGTGTTTCACCTTCTACAACCAAACTTCGGAACTCTTCTCGGGTGATTGGGGTAGGTTTTTCTGCAAGATGTTCCCCACTTTCATCTATGTAGATAATTTCAATTCCTTCAGGTTCAATGCCTCTAAAGAGCAAGTTGAATTGTTGTGTGTCGGTAAGAGAGGATCCGATGAAAGCTGCGCCGGTTCCGTATTCATTACGTTGGACGTAGGTTATCTCTCTATTAAGATAATTTGGCAGGTGTTTGTCTCCAATCCATGTACCACCGATGATTTCTGGATCTGCCCGTGTTGTTTCAATAGTTTTTTTCCAAAATTCAACTTTCTGATCAAGCAACAAGGTTTTCAGGGTTTCCATTTCTGATATAGGAATTCCAAACATGTCCGCCTGCATATCTCGGAACTCAGGATTTGTTTCAAGGCTTATCAAGGATCCTCGAATTCCCATGAATTGCTTGTAGTCGCTGTAATTTTGTATGGTTACGCCTTTATCAAGAAGCGTGTTCAAGAATATCTCAGGTGGGAATCTGGCATCAACTTCTTTTCTAAGTGCACCGTTTCTAGTATATCTTTCATGGAATTCTTTGAACAAAGCATCAGCTGTTTGGGGACCATGATAAGGTTTATAGGAACGAGGCTTTAATTTTGTAGTAATGTTAATGCTAACATCGTGCACTAATTGCGGGAAAATTCCGGTATCTTTTTTTATTTTCTCAAGTTCCTCAATAAGTATAGGCAGGAAGTGGTTATATGCGGTTTCATATTTCCATCGCCCTTTCGTTTCCAGTATAGTTGCATTAGCTAATATATCAGCTTGTTTGTGTGCTAAAACATTCCAAGGGTCCACATCAGAAGAGGAAACATAACCGTCACTTGGAGGATGGACTGTGGAATCCTGTTGAAGCAGTCCATTGGTGATAGAATTCTCTTTTTTAGACTGAGTAAAGAATAAACTCCCTACAATAAGAACTATGCAACCTATTAATCCACCGAAAAAAAGTCTGTTAGAAAAAAGTTTCATTTCGTTATATCCTCTTTTAGAAAGTTTTACCTATCTAATGTTTTGAGCTGACTGTACGATAACCTTCTGAATCTCTGAATCGTACAACTTGCTCCTTACTTTAAATGAGGGTTTTACACGACTAATGATTTGAACACACTGTACGATAACCCCTATATCGTATAACTTGCTCCTTACTTTAATCTATGATAACATTTTGCAAAAAAAAGATCAAGTTGTTTATGTCTTTTAAGCATATATGTTCTCTAAGATATTGTAAAGTGAGGTTATACCATTTCTGATAATAAGAGTCCCATTAATAAAAATGTAGCACAAACTTCCAGTTTGTGTAGTATTTTAAGACATAAATATCACCTAATCCTGGAAGAATCATTTTTAGAAATGGAATTATTTGGATGGCTTGTCCTCGTTGTAAACATGAACACTGTGTCAAAAATAGTAAACTTGAAGGAAAACAACGACATAAATGTAAAAGTTGCGGGTTCCAATTTACACGACTCACACCAAATGGGTATCCACTTCAATTGCGTATTTTATCTGTATTTCTGTATTGCCACGTGTTGTCAATGAATGCGATTGCGAATATGTTATCTGTTTCCACTCCTACGATCTTACGATGGATACGGCAGTTTTGGATGCAACACACACAACCGTCAGAACCACCAGAAGGTACTGCTGTTGTTTTAGAACTTGATGAGATGTGGCACTATCTAAAAAAAACAAAAGCTGTGGATTTGGAAAGTTTTGTGTCGTGATACAGGAGAACTCATCGCTTGGGAATGTGGTGATCGGGATAAAGCAACGTTGAATAAACGACTCAGCAAGTTATCCCCATGGCAAGTTATATTATACAGACGATTGGCATGCGTATAAAGCTGTTATACCGGAAAAGTTGTTACTCCAGAGTAAAAAGAGATACATCGTATTGAGCGTAATAACAATCCCATGAAGCATTGGTTTGGCAGATTTAAGCGTAAATCAATCATTGTATCAAAAAGTGTACAAATGGTAGACATAACAATCGCATTGTTCACCAAGTTCAGAGTAAATGGTTCAATCTTTGACATTTTCGAAAAGACACAAAACTATCAAACATCATTAGTTAGGTAATACCTTCTACTTTTGAATAGCATTTATAAAAGATTTTGTAATGAAGTTGACATATATTCTGAAGGAACGATCTACGAATCAAAGTTAATTATAAAATCCACTATAAACCCACCCTCCGGTAGATATGATTTCCCGATGTGCTCTATATGGGAATGTTCGAATATACCCATATTCTAATGGACATTTTCCTTATTGCTTGTAGAGTTCCCATCATAAACCGTGATTCTTTATTGATTTAATACCCGTTAAGGTGTATCCTTATATAAGTAAAGTATCACTCCGTTCAATTCAACACACGAACCTTTTGCACAATAACATTCTAATAAACACTTGAGGTATCTCTTTATGGTAAATCATAAATTATATATCTTCTCAACCGTAATGGTCTTTTTCATGTTAGGTGTTTTCATAGGTGTCCTTGAAGCGGGTCAAGCCGATGAAACGATAATTGATGAAGAGCAAGCAATTATTCAGGAATTTGTTAAGAAAGCACAAGAATACGTGGAGCTTAATCAGATTAAGGAAGCAATAGAAATCTACGAGAGAATAGTGATTTCAGACCCAGAAAACCAAGATATTCGATTAGAACTTGCAAGACTCTATAAGATTACATATCAGTACGAAAAAGCTATTGGAATTTGGAATGAATTGCTTGACAGTGAACCACGAAACAGAGAATATCAAGAACAACTATTTAATAGTTTACAAGATGCAGGTAAAAGCAGTGAAGCATTTGAACTTGCACAAGCATATAGTAAAACACAACCAGAAGTCGGTTTCTATTATACTCAACTCGCAGGACTCTATGCTGATGAAGATAATATAGATGCAGCTATAACCAACTATGAAAAAGCAATTGAATTCTCAGACGGTAGTGTAGAAACATGTTTCATTCTTGCGAGATTATATTTTCTAAAAGAGGACTTCAAAACTTCTGAAAAAGCATTGAAGACCGCTATGCTATACGCTTCATCAGAATGGGAACAGAGTAGAATTCAACAGCAATTGATAAACCTATATCGGTATCAAGGAAATATAGCACAGGCGGCACAAAAGGTTGAAAATAATAACATTACATTCGAGTTACAGAGAGAATATGCACGACTTCTTTTGACGACAGGGGAATTGGAAAAATCTGTAAATGCTTTCAAAAAAGCCCTTGAAATGGCCACCGATTCTTATGATAAAAATAGGGTTACCGAAGAATTGATCACCGTATACATTAAACAAGGTAGAACTGACTTGGCATTGGATTTTTTTGATGCTGAATCATCAAAACATCCCAGAACAGAAATCGCGGAAAAATATTATAGTTCAAACTACGTTACAGTGGAATTTCATTATGATTACGCACGCGAAATACTCATAAATGCATATAAAGACCAAGGGAAATTTGAAAGATTGAGAAACCTTTTCATAGAGAGAATTGAAGAGGAAGCAGACAATCCAACTAACTTAGAAATGTTGGCTGATATTTATTGGAATTCCTACTATTATCCTCAAGCAGCCGATACTTACCTTAAGCTCAGCAAAGTCGAACCTTACAATATACGAAGTTTTTACCTCGCAGCCGCTGCATTCCATAGTAGTAACGAACCTGATAGGGTGAAAAAGGTATTGGCAGAAGCGGATAACGCGCTTGCAACCAGTCAATATAGGAATGATTGGTTATACATCGGATCTCTTGCAACAATATGTCGGGACAGAAATTTGTATGACCACGCAATAAAACTCTCTAATGAGGCTATTACCGTATTAAAAGATTCTGGAAACGAATGGACTCTCAGGTATATGTACGAAATACTTGCCAACATTTACCTTGATGTCAAACGTTATGACGATGCCTTTTTAACTTTTCATAAAATGGCGAATGTTACAACAAGCAGCTATACGCGACAAAGAGCAGAAAGGGAAATGAAAAAAATCGCTAAAGTTGCAAATGTATATGAAAATTTAATACCTGACCAACTTAGACAGATTCAGCAGAGTCCTAACGATCCCGACCTAATCCTAAAACTCGCTGAAAGCTACCAATTTTCTAATAAATATAATGAAGCAGTTGAACAATATGAAAAACTCACTACACTCCAACCTGACGAATCTAAATGGTACAAGAATTTAGGGGATCTGTATCAATACGTCGAGACAGAAAAAAAATAACACAGACGAAGTAATTGAAGAGACGGCACTTTCTCTCGGTGGAAATCTGAGTTATGTTGAAATCAAAGACAGTGAAACCATAAACAATACAACCGAACAAGTGACTGTGTCAACCTGGATAAAACCTACTGTTTTTCCAAATAGTTACACCCCAATAATTTTTAAAGGTGATGAATGGGATGACAACTTTGAAAAACGCAGTTATCTCCTTAATCTTAAGGACGATAGTTCCATTCAATTTTCTACATCTCCAGCAATGACACATGATGTATCTATCTATTCCCCTCCCGGATCTGTCAAACTCAACACATGGACACACATTGCAGGTGTCATTGATACAAAAAACGATGTACAAAAGCTATTTATTAACGGTGTTGAAGTAAGTCGCAGTCATTTCAGAGGAAAAACCAGTATTCATAAAAGCCGTCTACCCCTTCGTATCGGATGGACACATGAGGCAGACCATCCTTGGCACGCATCTTTTGTTGGACAAATTGATGATGTACGGGTTTGGAACATTGCACGCACTGAATCCGAAATTCAATCTGATATGAACACCCAACTCAATGGAGATGAGAACGGCTTAGTCGGATATTGGAATTTTAATGAAATAATCGAAGAAAAAATAGCAGATGTTTCACCTAACAGAAATGTTGGTAAAACCGTTGGAAATGTAAAACTTGAACAGTATACACGACCAATTATTGAGCCTTTGAAGCGGGAACAGATGGCAAAATCTATTGAGGCTTATGAAAAGGCTATCACACTTGAGCCTACTTTGTATGAACACTATGACCTGTTAGCACAATCCTTTGCAAGAAGTGGACACACTTCAGAAGCTGAAGCCGTATATCGACGCGCATTGGACGCACCTCTAAAACAGTATGAATACGATTCAGCAATCATGGCTATTTCGAACCTTTATTCTGACGAAAGCCAAGAAGATAAACAACGCTCTTTGCTTGAAGAAATAAAACCGAAAATGGAAAATAGTGCTACACTTCACACACTCTTAGGGGACCTGTATAAAAAAGCAGATGAAACCGAAAAGGCAGAACAACATTATACTGAATGGTTGAAAATACGGGTGAGAGAGCTCAACAACGAACAAGGAGCAAGGGTATTAAACGATTTTGCTGAAGAACTCCTTGATAAAGAACTCTTTCCAGATACAGCCTTAAAATTTGCTAAACGTGCATTCCATAAAAACACCAGCTCAGATTATGTTTATCCTGAAACAGTTGGACGAGCGTGTCTCGCCAATGGGTTATTTGGGGATGCAATCAAGTATTACAGTTATGCGATAGGTAGTAAATCCTCTGTATATGCATCGGAAAGAGTTTGGAAAAAAATTATTGAGGAAGGAAAGAAATACAAAGAGGATAAACAGTTCATATACATGCTTGATGTCTTACTCGATTCTATTCCTCAGGTAGAAATTAGTAATCGCGCAAATGCACACCGTATGATCGCACAATTCTATGGTAAGCAAGGAATGCATAAAAAATCAGAAGACTATACTTTAAAAGGTGGGTTCATCCCTGAAAATCGATGGTTAATATTGGGACCCTTTGAAAGCATATTTGGATTCGGTCATTCATACGCATATATCCCTGAAGAGGTAACACAGATTGACACAACAGCAAAATACTATGGTAAAAATGAACTCATCGGTTGGAAAAAATCAACATATCTGCTGTTAGATGGAAGTTATTATATTCACGGCAACAACGACTCAAGCGCTGCATATTTTTGGGCGACTGTTATCTCTCCTGATGAACGGGATGTTATTATTCGGTTTGACAGCGACGATATGGGAACCATTTGGTTAAACGGGAAACAGGTATTTAAACATGACAGAGCCAGTGGTACGCTACTTGATCGGTATACCATACCTTGTTCACTAAAGCAGGGAGAAAACACAATCTTACTCAAAGTATGCCAATCAACACAAAGTTGGGACTTTTACTTTCGCTTTACAGATGCAGACGGTATTCCATTTAAAGATCTCAAATATAAAACAGCAGATAAGTTGTTGAGCGCTACACCTCCTGAACCTACATTTCATCTGAATAGTATGCTTGGTATGATTGAATATTATAGTAAAAACGACATGCAGGATAAAGCGATGGCACTGATCCAACAAACTGGACTTATTCATGAACATTTCTGGCTAACTCTCGGACCGTTTGATAACACAGAAGGAATTGCTTACAATACAGAGTATATCCCCGAAAACACACCGAATATTGACATGACTGCAGAATATGAAGGCGTAAACGGACAGATAAGTTGGGGAAAATCTACGGATGCTGTGTTCAACGGTTTTATTGATTTCGGAAAAGATATTAATTGGTGTGCTTCCTACGCATTGGCAACTGTAACCTCCCCTGATGCACGAGAAGTCCAATTCCGAGTTGGAAATGATGACCAAGCGAAAATATGGTTAAATGGCAACCAAGTGTATGCTAACACAATTGAAGGATGGGCAATCGTTGACAACAACATTTTTCCTGTCAAACTCAAAGCAGGTAAAAATACTATCCTTATCAAGGTGTGTAATGCGAAACTTGAATGGGGATTCTATCTAAGGATTACGGATAATGATGGAATGCCATTTAACGATTTGACTTTTGACACTGTTCAGGATAATTAAATCATGTGCTGTATATTCCTACCGAAAAATTATGTTGTGTCTCCGATCCCTATTCTTCATCCTCTCTTCTGTAGGTGGGGAATGCCATAAGGCATTCATACCCACCGAATTCCACACGCGGATTCGGTGTTGATTTGGGTGAATGACTAAATGTCATTCATACCGTTGATTCCTTGATTCCTGGATTCCGATCCCCGATCTTATAACATTTCTCATGTTTAATGTCTCTCAGATGTAGCATAAACTTCCAGTTTGTGCAGTTTTTCAAGACAGGAATAACATCTATTCAGGATAAAAATTTATAGAAATGGTATTATATTCTTATGTTGTGTCTCCGACCCCTATTCTTCATCCTCTCTTCTGTAGGAGGGGATTCCGATCCCCGATCTTATAACATCATTAAATTTATGCACCAGTTTGACTCACGACTCGCGTCACTATAGAGTAATCTGAGGTAATCCATGCAAAACAATGATGCTGAAATAATTCGTCGTATTCTTGATGGTAATGATACCGCTTTCACTGAACTTGTGAATAAGTATCAAAGAACGGTTCACGCACTGGTATGGCGTAAGATTGAAGATTTTCATATCGCCGAAGAATTAACACAAGACATCTTTTTGAAAGTGTATCAAAAATTGAATACGTTGAAGAAACCACACTGTTTCACAAGCTGGCTCTATGTAATTGCTTCACGACGTTGTACTGCTTGGTTGCGTAAAAAACGCATGCTAACGCACCCAATCGAACATACTACAGATTCAGAATCTGAAAAAAGTAAATACTCAAAGTATGTCATTGAAGAAAACGAACGTATAGCAGTAGAAGCACAACGTGAAATCGTTCGAAAGTTGCTTGCAATGCTGCCAGAGAGTGAGCGAACTGTCATAACGCTACGCTACTTCAGTGATATGTCCAGTGCTGAAATTGGTGCATTTTTAGGGGTATCGGCAAATACGGTGAGAAGTCGTCTTCGTCGTGCGCGGAACCGTTTACAAAAGGAGGAAACAATGATCAGAGAAGCACTCGAACATTTTCAAATATCACCAAATCTGACTGATAATATTATGAATGAAATCTCTCGTACGAAACAGGTGCAACCGACTTCTGTTAAACCATTTATCCCGTGGATGATTGCTGCATCAACGGCTGTTTTGATTGCACTGATGTTTGGTATAGAGGGGCAGTTCTTAGCACATTTCCAAAAGCCGTTTAGTTTAGACGCACAATCTGAAACTTCAGTTGAAATTGTAAATGCACAAGTTGTTCAAAACCTTGAGGTAAAATCAGACAACCGAAATCAGTCTGGGAACAGAACAGACTTAGGTGGCAGAAATGATGGCAATGAAGAGAATACCAATCAGGTTACAGGTGATGGTGATGGTGATTACACCCAATGGAATCTACCGGAAAAGGCGAAAGCACGTCTTAGCAAAGGACGTATATATGGCATAAGTTATTCACCAGATGCTACTCAAATTGCAGTTGGAAGTGCTACTGGAGTTTGGATCTACGATGCTCGGACGGGTGCTGAACTTGCCCTGCTTACTGACCATACATCACGTACAGGGAAACTGGTGTTCTCTCCTGATGGCAGAACATTGGCAACTGGATTGAATAGTGAAATCTTACTGTGGAATACAGCAACCGGAAAACTTTTAAAGACTTTTAAAATAATAGAGGATGGGGTGGTAAAAGCACTAAAGATTATTGACGATGGCAAAACCCTTCGCTGTGACTATTACGACGGTTCAGTTCGCTTATGGGATATTACTACTGGCATAAAAAAGGATTTCCGTCCTGCACCCCCACGTGGATTAAAAGGAATACCGAGATACATTAGAGGTCAAGAAGTTAGAGCTGCAGATTTATACCTTAGCAATGTTGACAACAAAGGAATTTTTGCGGTCGGGGATGTGTTTGGTAATATTCGGTTGGAGGATGCTATGACCGGACAGCACTTGAAAACACTTCAAGAGCATAAAGACCGTATCTCTCAGTTGGTATTTTCACCAGATGGCACTCATCTTGTTTCGAATGATTATTCTAATGATTCACCCCGTTTATGGGATGTAACTACTGGAAAAATGCTAAAAACGTTAACTACAGATGGGTTTCGTACTACGAGTGGTATGAATTTCTCTAAAGATGGTAAAACCTTGGCTTGTGGGCTATGGGATTGGAGAATTGGGTTATGGGATGTTGCGACTAAAACACATCGCACGACACTTAATGATAAAGATGGTGCAATTGCAATTCGGGAATTGGCTTTTTCACCAGATTCTAAGACGGTTGCGGGGGTGAGTGAGAACGATAAAATCCAAATATGGGATGTTAACACCGGTGAAGAATTGTCCTCTTTTCGAACAGGGCATACGCATGGGTCTACAACGTTAGCGTTTTCATCAGATAGTAGCATCTTGGCAAGCGGACAAGGCAAAACAATAAGGTTATGGGATACGTTCAACTTTACAGAACTTTCTGACCGTATAGACACTGATACTGGCATCATTACCATGGTCTTATCACCTAATGGTGGAACATTGACTGGTGTAAGTGACTTCAGGATTGAGATGAAAGGAGGGAATGATTTTGTCATCGAAACTGTACGCGGTAGATTGCAGGTATGGGAAACTCACACAGGGAGCAAACTATCTGAAACCCCACTTGAATCTCACAAAGGAGATGTACCAGAACATCCAGAGCAGATATTTAATTCATCTGCTTACATTGGAATGTATGCTCCAACTGTTTTTTCTAAAAATGGTCACATGCTTGCGACTGTTTTAAATAAAAGAGGTGAGCACATGCTTATGACTAATCGAAATTCAGAATGGACAGACAACCAATTTACTGTCCACTTATGGGCTGCTCCTTATAAGAAGTCTCATACCACTCTCAAAGGTCATACAGATACAATTAGAACATTGGCATTCACCCCTAATGGAAATATGATTGCAAGCGGGAGTGACGACGGAACAATTCGAGTGTGGGATACAAGTACTGGGACACAGATGTTAAGTATCCCCTCAAGTAAAACCAATTCCTTAGCATTTTCTGAGGATAGTAAAATCCTTGCAAGCAGCAATCCTGGTAATATTCAACTGTGGGATGTTGGTACCGGCACACAACTAAAATCTCTTAAAGCAGAAAACGATTCCGGGACCGTTTTGACATTTTCCACTGATAGCAATATTCTTGCATGTGGTAACAAGGACGGGACAATTCGATTGTGGGACTTTTCTACCGGGAACGAATTAACAACCTTCAAAGGACATGTTGATAGGATAAACACCTTATCTTTTTCCCCAGATGGCAAAACGCTTGCCAGTGGTAGCGTTGATGGTGCCATATTCCTATGGGGTATCTCATATTAAGAAAACTATTATTCCAACAACATTTCTTTTTTAATCGCGTGTTTGTTATTCTTAAGATGTTTTGAAAGTGTTTACAACCGATGGCAATCTTCACGATCATAAATAGCGAAAACTATCAATCAATTATTACTTCCATTTCTCTTTATACCATATATTTCCCACCATTGAACGTGTTATCCTACGCATAAATTTGATGGTCAACTAAACATTCCAAATACACATGCTTTACAATTGTATTGTAAACTATACAAATAGAATTGGTATAATATCTTAATCTCCTTCTATAAATACACTCCTAAAATGTGAGACTTTTTCATCTCAGCATGCGTCACTACATTATAAATATGTCAATATACAACCATACACATTTCATGTACAGAGGTATCTGATGAAAAATGAAGATGTTGAACTCATCAACCGTGTCCTTGATGGCGATGACGATGCATTCTCTGTCTTGGTCAGTAAATATCAGAAATCAGTTCACGCACTTGTTTGGCGGAAGATTGAAGATTTTCACATAGCTGAGGATATCACTCAGGAAACATTCCTAAAAGCATATCAAGAACTGGCATCCCTGAAAAAACCGCAACGTTTTTCCAGTTGGCTATATGTAATTGCAACGAATCACAGTAACACATGGCTACGTAAAAGACGTTTGTCCACGCAATCAATAGAGAATACAAGCGATGTACAGATAGAAAATGCAACATACTCAGAATATATAAGCTCGGAAAACGAGAGAACAGTTGCTGAAGTACAGCGTGAAGTCGTCAAGAAAATCCTTGGACAGTTACAGGAAAGTGATAGAACTGTTATGACACTTTACTACCTCGGGGAAATGAGCTATGAGGAAATCAGCGAGTTTTTAGGAATATCGGTGAGTGCCATTAAGAACCGCCTTTACCGGGCACGGCAACGCTTAAAGAAGGAAGAACCAATGATAAGAAAAGCATTAGAACATTTCAATATCACACCAAATCTCACAGAAAATATAATGAGCGAAATTTCAAGAACGAAACAGGTTGCACCAACATCAGGCAAACCATTTATCCCGTGGATGATTGCTGCATCAACGGTTGTTTTGATTGCATTGATGTTAGGTATCGGCAACCAACACTTAACGCGTTTCCAGAAACCTTATAGTTTGGATGCACAGTCTGAAATGAAGGTAGAACTTGTTGACACTCCAATTGTGCTTAACCTCGAATCCAAATCAGATCATCCAGCACAACTGAAAAACGCTAACCTAAGTGAAAATAACACTTCTAATCAGCAGCCTGATAACATCTCAGTATCAGTTGCAGAAGCACAATCAGAAAAAACAAATAAACATTACTCACAATGGAAACTACCCAAAAAGGCAAAAGCGCGCTTGGGAAAGGGTGGCATTAAGGTGATTCAGTATTCACCGGATGGAGCGCTACTTGCTGTGGGTACGAATATCGGTGTGTGGTTGTACGATGTGGAGACAGGTGAAGAGAAGACCTTATTTCCAGGAATGTGCCAATCTATTGCTTTCTCACCTGACAGTCGCTTCTTGGCAAATGGGGGTGGTAGATCATCAGGAACAAGAATCATTTTGTGGGAAATTGCTACGGAACGCGAAGTATTACTCACGGATATGTATGATTCTGCTTCAACGCTAAAATTCACCTCAGATGGAAAAACACTTGTCAGTATTAGCAATTTGGGGGATACAATTACCAGATCTGATGTTGAAACGGGGAAGGGAATTATGAAGCATCTCAAAACTGGAAGATTAGACGCTTTTGGTTCAGATATTCTTGATTCTGGTGTTTATGCAATCACGCATGATAAAGTTGCAATTGGAAGGAGAGATGGAAAGATCCAAATAAGGGACACATCAACTCATAAGGAATTATTCAATCTCAACGGACATTCAAATACGTTTAGGAAAAACAGCAAAGACCAAATCTTAGCATTGACATTTTCATACGACGGTACGCGCCTTGCCAGTGGAAGTACAGATACAACAGTACGTTTATGGGATACTGATAAACCTGATGACAGTATCATACTTCAAAAGCATACAGGTTGGACAAATGTCTTATCGTTTTCACCGAACGGAAAGATGCTTGCCAGTGGCAGTACGGATAAAACTGTACAGTTGTGGGATACAACTACTGGAAAAATCCTCGCTACATTTACTGGACATATCAACGGCATTACAGCATTAGCGTTTTCGCCGGATAGCACAACGCTTGCAAGCGGCAGCACAGACGGCACGATTAAGTTCTGGCATACCGAAACTGGAAATCCACTAACTGATCGTATCACGGGGCACACGCAATGGACAAAAGCAGCAACCTTCTTTAAAGACAGTTCCACGCTTGCGAGTGTAGCATTTAATGGCGTCATTACACTTTGGGATGTGAAAACAATGCAAAAGTCTACTGTTCATACTGTAAGACATCGAGATTTGCTCTCGACATTAGCGTTTACACCGGATGGGACGAAACTTGTTAGTGTAGGAGCAGATGGGAATGCAATCTTCGAATCGGCTTCCGGACACCCTTTTTCTTCGTGGCAACCGGATCATCTGGTTAGTTTAACTGATGTCCGTACGGGTCGTGAAGTAACAATCTTAAACTTTAGTAGAGGCATCGCACATATGATTTTTTCTCCTAATGGAAAGACAGTAGCATTTGGTAGTTTAGGGGAAATTCATTTGTGGAATACGGAAACCGGTAATGAACTGAACATCCGCATGGATGTTCAGAAAACCAATATCCACAATATGTCATTCGTCACTGTCTTAGCATTTTCCCCAGATGGCGCAACCCTTGTTAGTGGAACTGATCAGGGTGATATCCAAGGGTGGAATGTTGAAACAGGAAAAGCATTACCAGTATTTGCAAAATTGAAAGAGCAAGAGGACTTGGATAATATTTCAGCACTTAATTTTTCACCTGATGGCACCTTGCTTGCTGCCGGAGTACATAATCAGATTCATATATGGGAAGTGAATACTGGAAATAAACTTCTATCAGTTAAGACCGAACATAAGCGAGGTAAAATGATCTTCCAAAGTTATCCAGAACCGTTGGTATTTTCACCAGATGGAACGATTCTTGTTAACGGACATATCCACGGTGCAATTCAATTGTGGGACGTTACAACTGGCAATCAGATCGCTGTCCTTGATGGACACACACAGAAAGTGGAGACGTTAACGTTTTCATCAGATAATAAAACACTCGTTAGTACGGCTATGGATGGTACAATCCTCTTGTGGGATTGGGATGAAATCAGTAATGGTTCACTCAAGAATAAATAATAATACCATTTCTGATAAGTAAGGTCTCTTTTCCCATTCTTCCTCTTCTCTTCTGTAGGAGGGGATTCCGATCCCCGATCTTAGAACATTTCTCATGTTTAATACATCTTAGATGTAGCATAAACTTTCAGTTTGGGCAGTATTTCAAGTCCCGCATAACAACTATTCATGGAAGAAACATCTATAGAGATGGTATTATATCCTTATCAACAGGATAGCACTAAACCCTCTTTTCACAAACTCCTATCTTTAATAATGTTGGCAATCAGCATATTGCGGAATTATGAGACCTTTTTATCTCAAGTAGCATCATTAAATGAAATGTTGATATGAATTGATGACCATTCCATTTTTCAGAGGTGCTGATGAAAAACAACGATGCAAAACTCATCCAACGTGTCCTTGAAGGCGATGATGCGGCATTCTCCACACTCGTGCAAAAATATTAGAAGTCCATTCACGCATTAGCGTGGCGAAAGACCGGAGATTTCCATATCGCAGAAGATATTACACAAGATACATTACTGAAAGCGTATCAAGAACTCTCGACGCTAAATGAACCGCAGCGTTTTTCGAGTTGGCTATATGTGATTGCTTCAAATTATTGCAAGATGTGGTTTCGTAAGATACCTCCATCAACGCAACCGTTAGAAAACATCAGTAGCGCGCAATTAGAGAAAACAACCTATTCCGGGTTTGTCATTGAAGAAAAAGAACGGTCAGCAGAAGAAACACAGCGTGAAGTTGTAAAGAAATTGCTCGCGAAACTTCCAGAGAGTGAGCGCACCGTCATGACACTTTACTACCTCGGTGGAATGACACACGAAGAAATAAGTGAGTTTTTAGGAGTATCGGTGGCTGCGATTAAGAATCGTTTATACCGAGCACGAAACCGATTAAAGAAGGAGGAAACAATGATTAGAGAAGCACTCGAACATTTTCAAATATCACCAAACCTGACTGATAATATTATGAATGAAATTTCTCGGACAAAACAGATGACACCATCCGGTAGCAAACCGTTTATGCCGTGGGCAGTTGCTACATCAACAGTTGTTTTGATTGCATTAATGTTAGGTATCGGGAACCAACACTCGACGCATTTCCAGAAACCTTATAGTTTAGATGCACAATCCGAGATGAGAGTCGAACTCGTTGAGACACCCATTGTTTCGAGCCTTGAGATAGAGCCAGATGTACGACATCAGTTTGAAAATAAGAATACCGCTGGTAAAAGTGATACACCCAGACAAAATCCTGATGAGGTGTTATTGGCTGCTGCAGATGTAGAAGGAGAAGATGAAGTGTCTGTTCCTAAACAGAGATGGATACAGACTGAACCTGTAAAAGGAGGTGATGCGGGTGGAATAACCGTAACATCTGACGGTGAACTTTATACTTATTCTTATGGACAAATCTACAAATATGCATCTGATGAGGACAGATGGGAACACATCTTCAATGCAGATTCACTTGATACTAATCCAAGAAGAATAGCACATATAAAAGAATGGCATAATACACTCTATATATTGCTGGCAATGAAACTCTTTGCTTCAGATGATGGTGGTAAAACTTGGCATTTCCTATACAGTTTTCCAATAAAACAATACTTAGATATTTTTGATTTCCTGACAACAGAACAAGCATTTTTTGTCATTTCTTCGGATCATAATGTATTTCGTTCTGACGACAAGGGTAAGACTTGGGAAATAGTGGACAATGAATTTCCAGCACAACTCAACTCTTTAGTAGTAGCTCAAAACATAATGTTTGCGGGTACAAAGACTGGACTCTATCTTAAAGACTTAGACAGATGGAAACTCATAGATTCTCCAGTACCCAAAGAGATTAAGGAACGTTCAAACATTGAAATAACTTCTATCATCACCAATAAAGATAAAATTTATGTGACAGGTATATCAAATCCTCCAGTGCAGTCGGGACGTAACTGGTGGATATTCCGATCAACTGACCTCGGTGAAACTTGGGACGACATAACTCCTACAAACGCCTGGTCATTAGAGGGATGGGCACCAGAAATCAAACTCATTGTAGTTGATGAAACCCTCTTGGCAATGGGACGCGGGATGGTTCGTTCTACAGATGGTGGAAATACATGGTTCCCCCCACAATTACCTGGCACTACCCCTATAGTGAATAGATTCTGTTTTGCTGTGGTAATGGGCAATAACATCGTTTATGTTGCCAGTCGTTCTGACCGTCTATATCGTTCCACGGATAAGGGTGAAACATGGGAAATGGTAATGATCAATCCAAAGGATTCCATTCCAATATATAACCTAATCGTATATAAGGAAAACAATAAGACACATACCATACCCTCTTCTCTCTATGGAGTCAGTAATGGGGAGATAACAAAAACTACAGATAAAGGTAAATCTTGGAAAGATGTGCAGACAGGAACACCCATGGCAACTCCTAATAGATGGAATAAAACCCCAACCTTTTACCGAATAAATAAATTCGATGGTATTCTCTATGCAAAAGCAAGAGGTGTTGTAGATAAATCAAATCAAATGAGTCTATACTACTTATCTGCAGATGATACTCTAATACCTATAGAAGGAATACCTTCCTTTGACTCAAAGAAATTAATAGACCTATGGGGTAAAGGGAAAACCGGAACTTTAGATTTGACTGCGAAATCTTTCGTTGAACAGTTGAAAAATAGTTTCTTAGGAGCAGATCAATTCTTCCAGCAGATAGCAGAGGGGGATACTCTAAGCAAAGGCAATCCTTCTTATACTGATTTATTTCAAAATCAGTACCGCCTAATAGATAGAGGTCTATCTGGTTCGTTTGCTGTTAATGGAAATACGGTATTCATGGAATATAACTTTAAACTCTTCCGATGCAAACGGGGCAACACTCAATGGTATGACACAGGTGTGGAAGAGACTGGAAAACTCAGGTACATGGAAGCTGCAAAAGCATTTAAACAGGAAGGTCTATTGGGAAAAGAAATTGACGATATCCTTGGAACTTGGATACAAGGGTTCAAACTTGCCACCTCGGGAAACACTGTCTATGTTGGAAAACGGGACGGACACCTATTTGTATCGTTTGATACAGGAAATAATTGGATTGATCTCACATCTGCTTTGCCATTTCCTGTCAGAGCATTCAAAGAAATAGTGTTTGCTGGATCCACAGTGTATGTAGCAACAGATGCAGGTGTTGCTTCTTCATATAACGGAAAAAATTGGCGTTCTATAACTGATACAGCAGGAACATCTATTATTATAGAAAAGCTTGTAGTTGATGAAAATACACTCTACGGTTTTATACAAAGTTCTGGTATTTATCGCTTAGAAAACAACACTTGGAAACAAATTGTTACAAATATACCTGAACGTGTAACTTCCCTTGCTGTTGATGGAATTACAGTCTATGTGAGTACGTGGGATCAGAATATGTTATACTATAATATTGAAGAATAATACACCATCCATGAATGGTTTAAAACATCAACCATTCTTACCCATCTTCTATATTCTACTTTATACCATTTCTGAGAAATAATGTTGCCTGACAGTTTTAGGTGGGATGTCATCTAATACGGAAACCCAACCTAACAGGTTATGCTACAAAAAAGATATTTTCATTTAGACTGGAATTACGATACTATCTAAGTCCAACGAAAACCCTACCCGAAAACTGTGTAGTCTTAATAAACTATTAGTTGTATTTTGAATATAATTCAATTATCATAAATGCAAGGACTAATTGAGCAACGAATATCCGACTCCAAACCTATCTTATGTCGTTATCAAATGAATAGTATTTCAACCCTATTTATATGATATGATTCCTCCTTTTTCAAAATTGTGAGATTATTTTTCCTCTCATCGCGTCACTCTATATAGATACGAAATGATGCATATTTCCTTTAAGAGGTATATGATGAAGAACAACGATGATGCTCTCATCCAAGATGTTCTTGATGGTGATGACACGGCGTTTGCCTTGCTTGTGCAAAAACACCATAAATCTGTTCATGCTCTTGTATGGCGGAAAATTGGTGATTTTCATATCGCTGAGGAAATTACACAGGACACATTCTTGAAAGCGTATCAGAGACTTTCAACGCTAAAGGAACCACAGCGTTTCTTGAGTTGGCTCTATGTTATAGCAACAAACCGTTGTAAGGCATGGCATCGCAAGAAACGTCTGTGGACACAACCGTTGGATAAAGCAAGTAATTCAGAGTTAGAAAAAGCAGCTTATTCCAATTATGTAATCGAACAAAATAAGCGAGATTTAGCTGAAACACAGCGGGAAGTCGTCCAGAAACTGCTTGCAAAATTACCGGAGAGTGACCGGACAGTCATCACACTCTATTACCTCGCGGAAATGACGTATGAGGAAATTAGTAATTTTTTAGGTGTATCGGAAGCTGCGATTAGAAATCGGCTTTATCGAGCACGACGACGTTTACAAAAGGAGGAAACAATGATTAGAGAAGCACTCGAACATTTTCAAATTTCACCAAACCTGACTGATAATATTATGCGAGAGGTGATGCGTCTTAAACCTACACCCTCTGCAAACAAACCCGTAATCCCATGGACAATTACTGCTACAAGTATTGTCTTAATTGTACTAATGCTCGGTATTGGCAGTCAGTACTTAGCACACTTTCAACTACCTTATAGTTTAGAGGCACAAACTGAAATGGCAGTTGAAATTCTTGACACTCCCATTGTTCGATTAATTGAGACGGAACCGAATGCGCGTCGACAGTTTGGAAATGTAAATGCGGAAGGTAAGAACGACACCCCAAGCCAAACCCCTGATGAAGTCTTATTGGCTGCTGCAGAGATAGAAGGCGAAGACAATCCAACGACTAAACAACAATGGATTCAGGGAAACGCACCTGAGTACCAATATGGTTCATCAGTAAGATCCGTATTTCATACCCCTGAAGGAGATGTCTATATTTTTGTAAACGATCGTATAATCGCTAAATTACCAGCTAATGGAAATGAATGGGAAGTTGTCAGTGATGTTAGCACACTGCATGATTATAGTAATAGGGATGATGAAATCCCTATCACGACTTTAAACGATATACTCTATATCATTCTATCTGATGAACTCTTCTCATCTACAGATAAAGGTAAAACATGGCAATCAGTCGGTAAATGTCCGCAGGGGGACATACTTGATCTGGTAGTAATTGGCAATGTGTTTTATCTCGTCTTGAAACATCAGATATTTCGTTCTACAGACATTGGGAAAACGTGGGTAGCAGTGGGAGATGGTTTATCAGCAGACATAAGGGCAGTGAAAGTAATTCAAAATACACTTTTTGTTTCCACATCCATTGATTGGATACAGAGACTATATCGACTTACTGGTGATAGTTGGGAACGGTTGCAGTTTCCAAATGCTAAGATCCAAGATATCACTGCCTTTACAGGAACTGAAGACATTCTCTATGTGATGGCATCATTGGATTTCAGGAAGATTGATGCACGGAATCAAGGATGGTGGATTTTCCGCTCAGACGACAAAGGAGATTCATGGACAGATGTAACACCCAAAAACGCATGGAACTTAAATGATGTGCCACCTTCTGTAACATTTGCCGCAGCAGGAAATACAGTATTAGCAATTGGAACTGATGATGGTGCTGTCGTTCGTTCAATTGATAAGGGAAACACATGGATACTTAAGGAAGTCACCGGTATTCCTGTAAAGTCTTACGGTGTTATCAATACATTTTCACTTGACGAAAACACATTTTATTCACTTGGCAATTCTGGTTTCTTACGGTCGCTTGATGGTGGTCAATCGTGGAATAGAGTTAAGATAGGTGAAGAAAGTCGAATAGACAACCTAATCTGGATTAAACCTGACATAAAGCAGAACGCTTCAGGCGACCTTTACTGTATGATAGTGAATGAGGTATTTAAATCCAGTGATGCGGGAAAATCTTGGCAAATAGTTAATCCAAAAATTAACATCAGAGAATATAATACAGACGAACTCCCAGTTTTCACTCAAATCAATGGATCCGGTGATATTCTCTATGCCAAACATGGTGGATGGACGCTTTCCAGTTTAATAACAGGTATATATCGTATATCGGCAGAAGAGAACGCATTTGTACCGATACAAGGTATGCCAACCTTCGATTCCCAAAGATTACAATCTCTGATGTCTGGAAAACTAAATGATAATTTGGATTTATCAGATAAAACCTTTGAAGAAAAATTAAAAGAAGAATTCGTCGGTGCAGATCAGTTCTTCAAGACGTTGGGGAATTGGGATACCGATGAACAAGAAGGAATTACTGAGAGAAAACTTTATTCAGAATATATTGAATTAATAAGTCAAGGGGTCCGTGGTATGTTTGCCGTCAGTGGTAATACGTTCTACATGGAATACAACTACAAACTCTTTCGGTGGAAGCCGGATGAATCAGAGTGGTATGATACGGGTGTAGAAGAGACAGGTGAACTGAACAGAAGAAAGTTAGTAAAATCATTAGAACTTAAGGGTCTGCCAGAGGAAAAGATATACGATATCATCAGAGCATCAAGCGGATTTAAACTTGCTGTTTCAGGAAACACCATCTACGTCGGAAAACGAGATGGACAACTTGTCGCATCGTTTGACGAAGGAAATAATTGGATCGATTTCACGCCGGCTCTACCATTTCCCGTTATCTATTTTAAGGAGATTGTATTTGCTGGAACTACGGTGTATGTAGCAACAGATGCGGGTGTTGCAGCGACAGATAATGGTAAAAGTTGGCATCCTCTCTCCGATGCATCAGGAACACATGTCAACATGGATAAGCTTGCTGTTGATGGAAATACTCTTTACGGGTATAGCAAAGAAACAGGTATTTATCGCTTGGAAGATAGTAATTGGGTGCAGATTTCCTCAGAGACACTACCTTATGTAAATTCTCTGGCTGTGTATGGGAACACACTATATGTAGGTTCGATGGAACAAGGCATGCATTTCTACAAACTTGAAGACAACTAATACCATATAATTCAATTCTAAGAGGAGAATATAAAATGCGAAAGATCTTCGTTACAGGTATCATCTTTATTCTGATAATGATTGTGTGGATCGGTTATTTGAAATATGACACAAAGAACTTCATTGAAGAGTTGTCTCATGAACCACTAAAACAAGTTGACAGAACTGCAAAGGATTCTACAAAAAAATCCAAGGACACCGTTACCAAAACCGAACAAACGGGTTTTGAAAACCCACTGTCGTCTTTACCAGAGGAAAAAACGGAAATTGACGAAGAAAACAGTCATTCTGATATCCAAACGAAAAATAAAGACAACGTTTTGGAATCTGTACCAACCTCTGAGGAAACTGGAATCTCTCCAGAACTAAAGAAAGTCTTCTCAGAATACCATAATCTCTATCGAAAATCCGAAGAGTTAAGTCTTGTACTTGCTCCCCTAATTACACGTTCTGTTGAACTATCGTACCGTTTCACGACAATTGGACAAGATCTCTCTGCAGCCAAAGATGAAGAAACAAGACGAAAAATAAGATCGGAATGGAATGCAATAGACAAATGGATTGACGAGAACAGACCAGAGATAATCAAACTTCAAGATGAAGCTACACAATTGTCTAATGAACGGTTACGTATCATCAACGCATACGGTTTTGCTACCGAAAGAGATTTTTTAAAGGCGCATAGGAAAGATTATGAAACCTGGGTATCAGACGAAGGGCTAAGTCAGTTATCTATTTTCAGAAGGTAATTTACGGGCGGGGGCATTTTTATATTTAATTTCGCCGCCCCTACAATAATTTTATGGACTGGATTACCGAAATATTTACTTAATCCTCATACGGTGTAGACAATAACCCTCTTTGTACCACAAACTTTTAGTTTGTGATCTTACTCCCTATCCCCAATCACTCATCTCACTTTTAATTGCTAAACCCAACCAAAATGCACAAGTCTGTATATGTTGATAAATTGATGATATAATTCTTTTCCAGAAATCAATCATACAGACTCTATTCGTACCTTCTCGTTATCTGTAAAATTCATAATCCGTTTAATCAAATATTGTCCTCCTATATGCAAACGCGTTCCATTTCAAATTTATGCACCAGTTTACCCTTAAAATTGCGTCACTATAGGGTAATCTGAGGATATTCATGAAAACCACTGATGTTGATCTCATACACCGCATTCTTGATGGCGATGACACGGCTTTCACAGAACTTGTGGAGAAATATCAAAAACCAGTTCATGCCCTTGTATGGCGTAAGATTGGCGATTTCCATATTGCAGAGGAAATTACGCAGGATACATTTCTAAAGGTTTATCAGGAATTGAAAACACTGAAGAAACCACACAGTTTTGCAAGTTGGCTTTATGTAATTGCTGCAAATAACTGCAGGACGTGGCTACGTCAGAAACGTCCAACAACAGAGTCATTTGCGGATACAAACACCACACAA
>CAZZBB010000099.1:0-36439 GCA_964652195.1 uncultured bacterium
AAATAAAAGATTCTCGATTACGAGATTGAAACATGTAAGAGGTGAGGGGGGGAGTGGTCTTTCGACGTAGAAAATAAAAGATTCTCGATTACGAGATTGAAACGCGTGCAATTTCTAATTCTCGTAATCATTTTAGGTGTAGAAAATAAAAGATTCTCGATTACGAGATTGAAACATGGTTGGTGGTTTGGTGTATCCCATGCCTCCGTCGGTGAGTAGAAAATAAAAGATTCTCGATTACGAGATTGAAACGATTGAACACGATTAAGTCGTTGCTCCTTCGTTTCGTAGAAAATAAAAGATTCTCGATTACGAGATTGAAACACATTTACTGTGTATTCAGTAATCCCCGACACCAAGTAGAAAATAAAAGATTCTCGATTACGAGATTGAAACCAGTTACACTCGACATTATATCAAGAGTATTGAAGTTGTAGAAAATAAAAGATTCTCGATTACGAGATTGAAACACTGAACATGTTACGCAGTTTACTGGACGCTCTAATAATGGTAGAAAATAAAAGATTCTCGATTACGAGATTGAAACTGATTCGATAACGGTATATTAGACGCTGATAATGGTGAGTAGAAAATAAAAGATTCTCGATTACGAGATTGAAACATCAAAAGTGGACAATTAGGGTTGGCTGCGGCAAATGTAGAAAATAAAAGATTCTCGATTACGAGATTGAAACGCAAACTGATGAGGTTTATACTGCTGCCCATCGTACGTAGAAAATAAAAGATTCTCGATTACGAGATTGAAACCAGTATTTGATAACTCATTGATTCGTTTGTTGATGTTGTAGAAAATAAAAGATTCTCGATTACGAGATTGAAACTCTATACAATACCCAATACCTGAAATAGGATACGAGGAGTAGAAAATAAAAGATTCTCGATTACGAGATTGAAACTGGCAAGAGAATTAGGCTATCAAAAGCTTATTACATAGTAGAAAATAAAAGATTCTCGATTACGAGATTGAAACAAAAAGTGGTTATTTGCGGTGGGTTTGCTCCTAACAGTAGAAAATAAAAGATTCTCGATTACGAGATTGAAACATGAGGAGTGTCCTGTGCATCCCAGCAACAGCCCTCGGTAGAAAATAAAAGATTCTCGATTACGAGATTGAAACAAGGAGATAAGACCAGGACGCGCATTCCCAATTGGAAGTAGAAAATAAAAGATTCTCGATTACGAGATTGAAACGCAGGATTAAAGTAAGAGTACAGAGATTCAGTTTCTGTAGAAAATAAAAGATTCTCGATTACGAGATTGAAACCTTTAGTTAGTTTTGGCATAAAATAACCTCTTTAGTGATGTCGTAGAAAATAAAAGATTCTCGATTACGAGATTGAAACATATCTTCATACTCTTCAAGCAGACCTAATTCATTTCGTAGAAAATAAAAGATTCTCGATTACGAGATTAAAACTTACATTTGGCTGTGGTTTGAACTTAGGTTTTTGACGTAGAAAATAAAAGATTCTCGATTACGAGATTGAAACATCATCATAGTATCAATAAACAATTTAAGGAGCCTCGTAGAAAATAAAAGATTCTCGATTACGAGATTGAAACTGGATAGTAGATGGCTGTCGGCTATCTGCTGATAGTAAGAGAAACCTATTGATTCCAGAATTCCAGCCAAAAAAACCGTCCAATCTTTTCTTCCTATTCCTAAGAAATAATTACTACTCTCGTTCTAATCCGTGTGATCCTCAATTCAGACAAACCACCTATACCATACAAGAACAGTCATAATTCACACATACCCAACCGTGTAATCTGTGAAATCTATGTAATCTGTGGTTCAGACAAACAATACAGCAGATGGCTGTTGGCTATCATCATATAGTAATGACTTGTGCCAGTTAACTTTTTGTTCTTTTTGTTTTCACGAACAAATTTTAGATTATATACATTCCGTCCCAATGGGACTCATTTAATGGAAGAATGGGGGATCGGAATCCCCCTCCTACAGAAGAGGAAGAAAAGAGGGAGAATGGAAGAATGGAAGAATCGGGATCGGAATCCCTCCCACAGAAGAGAAGAAGGGGAGGAATCCGAATCCCACCTATCTAAATAATACCAGAATATATTTATCAATAAACTCGATGTATATAGTTATACTACCAAGGATAGCATAAAAAACAGCACATAATAGCAAACCAATCTGTTTCCATAACGGTGCTTGTATTTCTTTAGGTAGGAATTTCCAGTTAACATATAATGTGTGTATTGCTGTTATGACAAGTAGATAACCCCCAATTGTAGCAGAGAACAAAATCATAAACAGTGGTTTGGCAAAGTACATCGCAATTACACCGTATAAGATAAACACAATCAATATTGGATAATAAATCCATTTTGCATTGTGTTCACCCATTTTTCTTGCACTTTTAAATCCGGTCCAAATTATGTCCGTATACCTACGGGGCACACTATCCACCGCACCAAGCTGAGTAGAAAACAGTACCCAGAAACCGCATAACAATGTTAGATACCACATGATTCTACCACCTTTTTTAGCCAAGCCATCTGCTTGAAAACCGGCAGCTTTCCATTGCTCCATCTGCTCACCTAAGGGTACATACTCAAGTGTTAACATTGCCGGGAGTGCTAACCCAATAAAACATCCTATCATCCAGATAAAATACTGTTCAAAACGGACATATTTCCACCATTCACGAAACTTTTCAATATTCTCAGGCGTAATACGGAAGACTTTCCCAATATGTGAGAGTGTTACATTTTGACCACCAATCATTGATGGAATAGCACCGACAAGTTTCCCCATTCCCCAACCTTTATCGCGCACATAATTAGAAATTGTAATATTTCCTAAACCACCACTTCCTGCATAAGCAGCAAATGCCCCTAAAAGTAACCAGTCAAACGGAGGTCCTTCCTCTGCAGGTTCTGGAATAGAACCGAAACTAAAAAATCCCTTAATGACTGTCCACCATACTCGTGGCGACACCAGCGTTAGGTCAACAGTGACAAGGTAACCTATAATCAGAACAACCATAATGAGTTGGACTACTGCTAAAGAATTGTAGATCTTACCACCTACCATTACGATTGCCAGACAAGAGAAAAAGATTATGTAAGCAAAGATTCTAACTGTTCCACTTTCTGTTTCTTCAGGTAAGTGCCCCAAATAAATTGCACCAAGTGCCGTTGCAGCTGTCATTGCCCACCCAGGCCAACTACTCAAAAAATCGACACCTGAATATGCGATTGCCCAGAAACGAGGACCAGGTTTACACCGCATATACCCACTTAACATCGGTTCTCCGGTATAGAGCGTATATCGGATAGACTCAGTATTGAGGAATGCTTGCAAAATAATTGCAAGTGTTGCAATCCATAATAGCGTACCACCATATTGTGCAGTAATCTTTGGTCCTAATAACCATTCACCACTACCGATTGAAGCACCAAGGGCAATAATCCCTGGACCCAAAATGGCTGCAAATGCTTTACCAAATTGGTATTGTGGTGGTGCAGGTAATTCATCTACCTCCCAATCAGGAAGTTCTCCTCCATCAACATGTTCATTTTCAATATTTTCTGCCATATTACCACTCCCAGCATATACTGATTTCTAATTTTTCTGCAATTGATTCAAGGTTACGTAGATGGTCAACATGTATAGGTATACCTGAATCTATCCATTCATCGTAATTGTTCCACTCAATTTCTCCAGGCAAATATACTTGCGTTACATCTTCCTGTGTTTTGGCATTATGTATCTGATCAATACCTTGTTTAATCTGGTCGACATAAGTATCAAAATCTGTAAAACTATCAATATTAATAGCGATAAAAAAGTGTTCGGATGACGAACTTGACTTAACACAAGACATCATTCCACCTACTAAAGGTCCAGCTAAAATTCCCATGATAAGTGCCAATCCATATCCCCTTGCTTCACCAGCAGGAAGCATCCAAGGACCTTGATTTGGATTATCACTTGGCTTACCGGTATCATCCAACAACCACCCTTCTGGAACTTCTTTGCCATACATCCGCAATGTTCCAACTTTACCCCATGAAGAAACACCACATGCCATATCTAACACGATTGGATGACTGTCTCCAGTTGGTAAAGCATAACTCATAGCGTTGTTTGCCGTAACTGGTTCTGCACCACCAGGAGGAACAAGGGTAGGATTTCCTGTATTCGTCGTAGAAAACCCAATCATATCATTTTGGGTAGCCATAATTGAATAGCATGCAGCAGCACCAAAATGTCCTGCATTGTTCACGCCAACTGCCGCAACCCCGGTAGATTTGGCTTTTGATATTGCAGTCTCCATTGCTAATGTACTGGCAATATGTCCTATACAATTATCACCATCAATTACTGCAGAACTTGCTGATTCAGAAGTTATTCGTAAATTTGGCTCAGGGTTGAGTGATCCATTTAATAATTGGTTCAGATATCCAGGTAAAGCACGTGTTCCGTGTGAATGAACACCACGTAGGTCGGTTTGCACCAACAGTTTTGCCATCAACTCTGCATTTACACTTGATAACCCTGCTCTCTCACATAATGATCGAGTGAAATCATGTAATTTATCTGACTTAACGATGACTTCCTGCATTTGTACTCCATTTATATATTGTAGTAGTTCGTATTCTAACAGAGACTTGAGTATGAAACAAGGACATTATCGTGAATAATAAATTAATACAACATTTCTTCTGGCTTAACTTACGTTCGCGTCCCACTCCTCTTCTGTAGGAGCGATCGGAAGATTGCGCCTATAACATGTTATTTTTATTTGAAATTCAATTAGAAGTAGTGTTAAAATCAACTTCAAGTATAGATTCATTGAGAGTGTGAATAATGAAAAATAAAACCACATACAAAAGCAAGAAAGCAGTGGAAAAGTTTAGAATCATTATAATAACCTTCCATTTACCAATCTTAATACTATTACTATTTAATTCATGTAAGAATCCATTAACGCTTGTTTCTGGGGATGAAAGAAACGATGTTTTATCACAATTACAAGATAGGTCTTTTAGACAATTTGTTCCATCAAAAGATGCCAATAAGAGAAAGGCTGTTATCATCGATTTTACTAATTATAAGGATAGCAAAATGCAGTTATGGGCACAATATGCTGAGGGTGGAGAAGCTCTTAATGAATGGGAAATTTCTGATGATGAAGTTATGGTGTATAAGAATAACACATATTACGAATTGTCATTTGTAGATCCTATGACGCATCAGATTCTACCAGAAAAATGCAATGATTGTATAATAAACGATGGGGTTTCAATATCTATACGTAACTTATATGATGATAAGAAGATCGAATTTAGAATCAATGATGAGAATAACGTACTGCCACGACCTTTTCCAGTATTTAGTTCATGGACAAGATTCAATGAGGATGAAAGAGTTTATTAACCTTTACACATTATCGTCATAATAGGTTAAGATACGAAAATAAAAAGGCGTGCTTTTAAACACGCCTTTGAATATTATACTCAACTATTTTCGTTTGATATCAGCCCAAATTGTCGTCAACTTATCCTCTGGTTCAACAGATAGTACATTTTCAACTTCCTTGAAAAAACCCGCTTGGTCGTCAGCATTTTTGGGATAGATTTTCACAGCATTATGAGTGTCATCATCAAAATGAAGATTTATATAAGCATCTCCTCCACCCTCACCACATCGAAACAGAACGACATTTGCCCCTTTTACCAATTGAACTTCAATGTTATAATCAACTTGTTGTACTGCACCTGTCCATGCAGAATTATTATACCACTTCTCACCATTTATCCATATCTGAGCGTGGTCATCATGTGCAGGTGACATGACGGATTTCATGTCTTTTTTTGCTTCAATGACACATATCCAATAACTATCAAAGTTGTCATTAGGTCCACCATCTTTTTGCATATTATGTGAATTTGCAGGATCAATTTCAAAGACTTCCCATCCTGCTGCACCACCGTTTAGTTCACCCCAGTTAAGGTCAGTAGTCTTAGTTTTCATTAAACCTTTAATAGTTGAAAGATCAACCTGGTTAAGTTTTCCACCTGAACTCAGATCAATCAGATCTTTAGGTGCTGAGGCACCAAAACCTCCATTATTAGCATAGTTTTTATCAGGTCCATACCACTTGGTAATCCATGTATCTACCCCAGAGTGATCTTCATTGAGTTCACCCGCTGGATTTACTAATAACTCATTATCTTTAAGTGGCCCACCGTCTATATTTACTTTACCGATAGCATATACAGGTTGAGAAAAACTCATAACTAATCCGAATGAGATGATTGATATGAGTATGCATAAATATCCTTGTTTCATAATTTTATACTTCCTCCAATTTTGTTAAATTACATTGAAAATATCCGATACACATTTATTATCGATATAACATCATTTCAAACGTTAAGATAAAGTAAATGAAAATGATGCTAAATCAACATGCTATAATGCTATATGAAATAAAAAAATATGTCAAGTGTTAATGAAGATTAATTTTAGACAGAAGAGAAGAGAGAAGGATGGAAGAGGTGTTAAACAAACTCACATTACATTAGATATCTCATGTTTTACAATTCTTTCAATAATCTATTTCAATTGTTTAGGATATGTATCCAAAGCATTTTGCCATTTTGTTAATTGGATGACACGTGAATCTGATTCTGTTTGTATCTCAAGTGGTCTTCCTCTTGTATCAACAACGAGTCCTACTACACCACCAGATACTTTACTCTCAACAGAATTCCCATGACCCGCGCCAAGATCAAATTTTCGGGAGGGTTGTAGGTTTACCGTTACAGTTTCACCAATACCAAGTGGATACATTTTGATTTCTCCAAATGGAATATCCTCAATAATGTGATCTTTACCTTCAAATAGAATCTCAATTGAGAGACAAGGATCACCTTCCTTTGATACCCCTACAGGTGATATACATGTACCAAGATGGATTAGACAGTCTCTTTCAAATACCTGTGTCGCTGCTTCTGCATTTACTTGTGCTAATACACCCAGTTGAGGCATCATAAAAATACTATCAACAGCAAGGTGA
This sequence comes from uncultured bacterium, assembly GCA_964652195.1. Classification (GTDB taxonomy): domain Bacteria; phylum Poribacteria; class WGA-4E; order WGA-4E; family WGA-3G; genus MSPOR6. Next base: position 7,077 of record CAZZBB010000099.1, read on the forward strand.
GTTATACCTTCAGGTTGAAATGCATCTATCATCATTAACATGGATTGTTGTCTACGAGGTGCATGTGAAAGTACACCACCACTACCGACTATCATATCTAATGACATCATATCAACAAGCGTTTGTCCACTTTCTGCTTGATCAAATGCTTCAGCAATAGTCCGTTGTTGTTGAACACCCCGCAATTCAACCGCCAATTGTTTATGTTGTTCAAACGCTAATCTTAACGCCTCTCGTGCGATAGCCTGTTCCAATACTAATTCCTGTAATGTCTGTGGAATCGTTGTTGGACGGATCATCTTATTCTTTACACGATTTCTGAGATCACCCAATTCTATCTCAAATGGCACCCAACGAAGGATATTCTCTATACCTGCTTCAGCAAGAACATTCGACACACTATAACTCATGCCAAGGTTGGCACTTACAGTTCTATTAAAGATTGGTTCAGAATCTTTATTTTTAAATACTGAAAATACATCCGTCGTCGCGCCACCGATATCAACACCGACTACTTGGATGTTCTGTTGAGAGGAAACAGTTTGAATTATTTCACCTACTGCCCCAGGCGTTGGCATAATAGGTGCATCTGTCCACCCAATTAGTTTTTTATATCCTGGAGCATGTGCCATGACATGTTCAAGAAACTGTTCTTGAATCTTGTGTCGTGTAGGCATGAGTTCTTCACGTTCTAATACTGGTCGTAAGTTATCAACTATCTCCAGAGACATAATATCATCTAAACGTTCCCTTATGAGTTCTTGTGCCTCAGTATTTCCAGCATAGATTAATGGTAACTCATAAGCAATTCCCAGTCGAGGCTGTGGTCGTGCTGCAGCAATAATCTCTGCCAACTCTACTACATGCGATGTCGTGCCGCCATCTATTCCACCCGATAGAAGTAACATATCTGGTCGAAGATGTCGTATCCGTTCAATTTTTTCATGTGTTAATCGTTTGTCATTAGATGCAATGACATCCATAACAATTGCCCCAGCACCCAATGCTGCCCGTTCCGCGCTTTCCCCAGTAAGATTACGCACAACCCCAGCAACCATCATCTGTAAACCACCACCTGCACTACTGGTTGATATATAAATATCTACACCATCATCACCTGTCTGTGGTTTTAAGATTACTCCATTATCAAGGAGTTTTCGTCCAGCAAGTTCTTCTACCTCTGTAATAGCATTAATCACACCGGCAGTAACATCTTCAACGGGTGCTTCAACAGTTGTTGGGGCTTCTCCTCGAACAATAAGATGGTATTCATCATCTCTTTTCTCAATGAGAATTGCCTTCGTAGTCGTACTACCACAATCAGTTGCGAGAATAGAGCGGATATTCTCCGCAGGCTCATTCATATTTATTTCCTTTACTTCCTGACAAATCTATCAAATAATATAACTATTAATATCCAATTTCTCGAAGATATTCACGATTCACACTCATACGTTCTTCATCAGTACGATTTTCTACCATTCCTGGACATGCTGTAATCCACCGATCATAACCAATTTCTTCTAAGGCTTTCATAATACCTGGAAAATCCATAGCATCACCTTCACCAACATCCACCCAATCTACTTCGTATGAATCTCCATCTCCTCCAGAATAACCTGAGTAATCTTGTAGATGCATATAGACAAGGACATCTTTATATCTTCGAATTGATTCAATTGGGTCATACCCCCACAATGCAGAATGTGATACATCTATACATAATTTACACTTTCTTAGAAGACTCATATACTTAGCCCAATCTTCAATAGAATCTACGGTCGTATTCGTATGAATATGATAGCAGACATCCAGTCCATATCTGAATCCATAATCTGCCCATTCCTCTGATACATCAGCAAGTTTCGTTAGATCATCGTTGTTTATTGGACGGTCAGCAGGTTTTCCTGCTCCCATGAACATAAAACAATCTGCACCGACCTCTGCAGCAAAATCAATTCTTCTCTTGTTTAGTTCCATCTGTTCATAATTCTTGTCAATAGGAAGTCCTCGTGCTGTCACTGCAGACACGGGTAAATCAACATTCTCACACATCCGTCGAATCCTACGGGGTGTGCCTGCCCATTCCAAGGATTGCCGCATCTCCCATCCATCCCAACCAGCCTTCTTGAGTTGCGTAAGCAATTTTTCAAAGTCAGGTTGTTGCCATCGTAAAGTACTATATCCAAATTTAAATGCCATAGAAAATCTCCTTTCAATGCTTCATATCAATCAGTAGATATAACTATTGAATTATATCAAAATTCTATAGGACTTGCAATAAATGTTATCTTTTGATAGACTATTGAAAACCTATGTTTTTATAGTTACGACCTAATCTTAAGGAGATAATATGGACAAAGTTAAACTCGGATTTATTGGTACAGGTGGTATGGCAGGAGCACATATGCGTAACCTGAAAGACAACTTTGAGGATGTCGAATTCTGTGCCATGTGTGATATATCCGAAGATAGGGCAAAAGCACGAGCTGAGGAATATGGTGGGAATGCATATACTGATTACCGTGAGATGTACGATAAAGAAGAACTAAATGCAGTATATATTTGTACCCCTCCATTCGCACACGGAGAACAGGAACGGATTGCTTGTGAACAAGGTATTGCAATGTTCATTGAAAAACCGATCCATTCCGAAATTGAACCTGCAGTCATCATTAATGATCATGTAGAAAAGAGTGGTGTGATTACAAGTGTAGGATATCATTGGCGTTATGGTGGTAACGCACAGAATGCGAAAAAAATGCTTGAAGAACAACCACAAATTCTCGGTGCACTCGGTTATTGGATGGGCGGCATGCCAGGAACACCTTGGTGGAGGGTACGCGCTCAATCGGGGGGACAACACGTCGAACAGACAACTCATATCTTTGACCTTGCACGTTTTCTCGTTGGAAGTGATGGGAAAACTGTCCACGGTGTAGCAAACAGCGGGAGTATGACACATATTGAGAATTATGATGTTGATGATATTAGTATGGTAAATATCGAATTTGAAAACGGTGCCGTGGCAAACATCGTTTCCGCATGTGCTTTAGAAGGATTCGGACGTGTTCATCTGGAGGTATTTACTCGTGGATTGGTCGTTACTGTCGGTGGACCAAATAACGTAAATAAAAAAGGTGAAACCGAACCCCTATCTGGTGATGGTGGAAAAGATCGTGATCGAGTGTTTATTGATGCTGTTAAATCTGGTGATGATTCAGAAATTCTATCACCCTATAGTGATGCATTACAAACCCTCAGAATTATGCTCGCTGCAAGTACATCATTTGAAACTGGAAAAGCAATTGATCTATAAGAATCAGTCAAAACAGGTATTTATCCAATTAGAAGAGTTCCACCCCTATAGGGTTCCGTCTCTATCCAAATTTGGGTAAATCCTGTGTTTTTCATGAAAGAGAGATAAATATTATGCCAATTAATCAATCCATCTGTTTTGGTGGTTTCCGTCGAGATAAAGAACCGTTAGATGTTATTAAAAAAGCCGCAGACATAGGCTATAAATCAGTTGAAATGTTACCCCAAGAATTGTGGTCTGTTGTACAGGATCATGGTATGCGTGTCGGTATTATTGTAGGGCATTCATCCCTCCCATCAGGGTTAAACGATCCTGAAAACCATGATCGGATTGAAGATGAACTCCTCAAAAATATTGATATTGCAGCAGAGAATGATATTCCCGGTTTAATCTGTTTCTCAGGTAACAGGGAAGGGAGATCAGACGAAGAGGGTCGTGATAACACAATTGCTGGCTTATCCCGTGTTACGAAAGCAGCTGAAGAAAAAGGTATTAACCTCAATATTGAGCTGTTGAATAGTAAAGTTAATCATCCAGATTACCAGTGTGATAAGACTGATTGGGGTGTAGAAGTATGTAAGGGTGTTGGTTCACCACGAGCTTTATTACTATATGACATTTACCATATGCAAATTATGGAAGGTGATTTAATTCGTAATATTACCGATTTTGGTGAATACATCGGACATTATCATACGGCAGGAAATCCAGGCCGTCGTGATCTTGATGATGAACAAGAAATCTACTATCCAGCAGTCATGCGTGCCATAGTTGAAACAGGATATGATCTGTATGTTGGTCACGAATTCAGTCCTAAAGGTGATGCATTTGATGCTATGCAGCATGCTTATGATGTGTGTAATGTGTAGAATTAGACATAGAACTTTACAAATTGTATAAAACCAACGTTGGTAGATACGATTACATTATCGCAACTGCCAACGTTGATAATTGAAAGACACAACAAATGAAACAAATGTTACAGAACTAAAAAGCAACTTTTGGTGATACCTTTGAACCGATCTAAAGGAGAATTTAAATGGATAACCAATATAAACTTTCAATAATCACACTAATTCTATCAATCTGTATCTGTTCAATTGCTATAGGTAGTTTACAAGACGGACTAATCGTATATTACCCTTTTGATGAAGCTGCAGGTAAAACTGCATCGGATAAAAGCAAAACCGACAGCGACGCTGAACTGACGGGTACTGCCACCTGGGCACCAAATGAAGGTAAAATTGACGGGGCCGTTCGATTTGATGGTGCCGATGGTTCTGTTGTTGACGAAAATGGCGCTGATTATCTCAACGGACTTGCTGCCTTTACCATATCTGTTTGGGTAAAATCTGATAGTGTAGGGCATGACAGAGGAATCATCTTTGGTAAAGATCCTGCAGGAGGAGACGATACCTTCGGATTTCGCTACGATTCAGCAAGTTGGTCAGTTCCCGGTGGAACGAACCTTATCAAAGCAGGTATTTCAACAACAGGTGGTGGGCAATCAATGGAAGGACAAAGCGATGTGCAGACTGATGAATGGCAACACATCGTCTTGACATGGCTTAGTGGTGAGCAACTCGCTCTTTATGTTGATGGTGTTCTCGATGATGACCCTACACATAATGCAGACGCTCAAAATGGGGAGATATCAGGAGTTACAAAACTACTCATCGGTAAAGGTGCTAAGGACAATAACGGCACATCATGGACAGGACTCATTGATGAAGTTCGTATTTATGACCGATCTCTGGAATTAAATGAAATAGAAGAATTGGCTTCCGGAATACTACCTGTAGAACCTAATGATAAATTGACAACTATCTGGGGGAACATAAAAACAGAAAAATAATATCAATTCATTCAAAACAGATCAAATGTAAGATTTTGTGATTTAAAAATCTTTTAATTCTCCTATAGTGAAGTATATAAACCTGCTTGCTATAGGAGTTTCCATTTAATTAATGTTTCAGTGTTTGTCGTAAATTAATTCTTATGTATATTACTGATATGCATTCACAAACCTAATAGAATATCTGATAGAAAATTACAGATACTTCCACTCCAACTTTGTTTGCAATATGGCAATTTTTGTGGTATCCTATCTAATATTGAAGTATATATGTGGGGTAACTGCAAATGAAATTAGGTTTATGCTCCATTGCCTTTCAAGAAAAGCCTTTGGAAGAAGTAATTGATATTGCTGCTGATTATGGTTTCGATGGAATTGAGGTATGGGGAAAACCACCTCATATACCAACTGAAAATGAACAAACCAATGTTAAGCCCTATGTTAAGAAAATATATGATTTAGCACTACAAAAGGATATAGCAATATCAGCTTACGGGTCTTATGTCGATCCTCTTATGGATCTACATCAAAAGTATTTTGAAGAAGCATTTATAATTGCCCAAACTCTCGGTACCGATTTAATTAGAATTTGGTCTGGTGGTGGTCCATCAAAATCTATCTCACCCGTAGATAAACAATTAATACTCTTCCGTTTGGTCAGTTTATCTCAATGGGCAGCTTTCAGAGGGATTAAATTAGGGTTAGAGATGCATAATAACCATCTTACAGATTCGGTTGAAAGTATATTAGATGTAATTCAAAAAACAAATAATCCTGCTCTTAAGACCTACTATCAACCATTGTCAAGGATAGATGCAGACGAACCCCATGATGCTGCACAAAAACTTGCTGAACATGTTGTTAATATCCATGCACAGAATTTTGATGAAAATGGAAAACCTTGTAGAATCGCTGAAGGTGTCGTAGATTACAGTAGAGTAATCGAAACTCTTAGTTCTGCAGGATATGATGGATATATACATATTGAATTTATTCCTGGTGATAACAAAATGGAAGATCTTCAACGCGATAGAGATTACTTAGTGAGTTTGATTGAACCTATACCAGAAAATTCATTGAAGAATATTGATTCAGATCCAGTCTAATCATAATCATCTATTTATATGCGATTAGAAATTGGAATCATCGCACTTGTTGAAGAGGTATTAGGAGTAAAGGCTGAAAAACGAGCTCAGTTTCAATGGCTGTGTAATAAACCTAAAAAAGAACATTTTGGAGAACACTACGATAAAATAATCGAATTATATACTTATTTTAATGGGAACTGGGAAGGGACTACTGCTAAAGTAGACGGTTTACTTACACCAGACGCATATTTCCAAGAACCTCATCATTTTATATTTGAGTTTGATGAATTACAACACTTTACAACGTTTAGAGAAGACACATTTTGCTACTATCCTGAAGACATAATCGTTCGATATAGCACCGGTAAATATATAGATTATTGTAAGAAATTCTATTCTAAAGCACTTGCAAAAGGACCAGACAGATTTCGACGAACTACCGCTGATTTTCATTATATTAATGGAAGAGCTGCCCAACGAGCGTTTTTTGATACATTTAGAGATTGGTTGCCAACACTACATGGACTAAAACCTACAATTAGAATCGCAGAATTTGAAGTATATCCAATACTCAATGGAGAATTAACAGGACAGTCAGCAAAAGACCATATCAAAAGAATTTTATTTGAACGACTGGAGATTTAGAATAACAATTGAAATTTCAGAAAAGGTAGGATATTTATCATTTCATGAGCAAACAAACTGTTTCAACAGTTAATCTTGCAGATTATCCATTACTACAATTAATCGGTAAAACCCCCCTCGTTAAAATTAACCTATTCACAGATGAATTCCCAAATGTTGATATTTATGCTAAAGTTGAAACCTGCAATCCTGGAGGTTCAATAAAAGACAGACCTGTTTTACGAATGTTAACTGAAGCAATCGCAACAGGAGAACTTACCAAAGAAAAAATCATACTTGATTCCAGTTCTGGTAACGCCGGTATTGCTTATGCAATGATTGGGGCTTCCCTTGGTTATGAAGTAGAACTTGTTATACCTGATAATGCAAGCGAAGAAAGAAAAAAACGAATACACTCACATGGTGCAAAAATTATATACACTGATGCGATACTTGGGTATGATGAAGCATTGCGTGAAGTAGATCGAAGATTCGAAGAAAATCCTGACAAATACTTCTTTAAATCTCAGTACGAGAATGAAAATAACTGGATAGCACATTATGAAACGACTGGGGTTGAAATCTTAGAGCAAACTGATGGAAAACTAACCCACTTTGTCGCAGGTGTCGGAACAGGGGGAACAATTACAGGTATAGGACGACGACTTAAGGACTATAATTCCAACATTCAGGTGTGTTCAATAGCAACAGAATTATTCCCCGGTATAGAGGGGCTAAAATCACTTGACCATCCTGAGGATATTGTTCCTGAAATACTTGATCAATCTGTAATTGACATACGAATTCCTACAAAAATCGAGAATGCTCTTGATATGTGTCTCAAACTTGCTGAACAAGGATGGTTCGTAGGACAATCTTCGGGTGGATATCTATACGGAGTATACCAAGTAGCAAAAGAAATACAGAAAGGTATAATAGTCACGGTTTTTAATGACCTGGGTGAACGATACTTTAGTACAAGCTTGTGGGATTAAATGTATTATTTTTTCCAATTGAGTCATCACAAAATATGATTATTTTGTAAAAGAACAGGAGTTTTATGGATACGACAGTTATACCTTTTCGAGGTCTACGATATAATCCTAAGAAAGTTGGAAATATAGTAGATGTAATCGCCCCACCTTATGATGTCATCAAACCAGATGAACAAATAGAATTAGAACAACGTCACCCCGCCAATATAATCCGTCTAATACTTAGCCAACCCAACAAAAATGATAACGACAAGGATAATCAATATACACGTGCAGCCCAATTAATGAACCAGTGGATTGATGACAGCATCTTGGTTCGTGATAGAATACCATCCTATTACATCTATGACCAATCGTTTCAGGCTCCTGATGGAAAAGATTATACCCGACGCGCATTAATTGCAAATGTAAAACTTGAACCCTTTGAAAACAAAGTCATCTTACCCCATGAAAAAACACATGCAGGACCAAAGATTGATAGACTGAATCTAATGCGAACGTGTCATGCTAATCTAAGTCCCATATTTCTTCTTTACCAAGATTCAAAGGGAGAAATAGAAGAAATTATGGATATGTATACTCAAGAGAATATGCCAGATGTAGATTGTCCTGAAGTATTTGGAAGTACTCATAGAATATGGTCTTTAAGCCATTTAGAGACTAATGAAAGAATCCAATCTCTGTTTAAAGAGAAACCGCTATTGATTGCTGATGGACATCACCGATATGAAACTGCACTTTCCTTTCAAGAAGAGATGGTACAGGATGGATTAGGAAAAGATAATAATGGGTACGATTACATGATGATGAATTTGGTTCGAATGGAATCAGCTGGTTTAGCAGTTTTAGCAATACATCGGTTACTCTCTAATCTAAGTTCTATACAGATAGAGAATGCAATGAAATCTATCCCTGAAAAATTCAAAGTTCATCATATTGATGATCTATCTATTTTGATGCAGAAATTAGAGGAATTAAAAGGTAAATCCTCTGCTTTTGGATTATATACTTCTGATAAATCATATAGATTGTTAATTCCAACAGACACTTCAGGAAAATTAGAGGTATCTATCGTACAAGATACTATAATTAATGACCTTTTCAAAATCAATAATCTTGCTGACCACATTAGCTACACTGCATATACTGAAGATGCAATAAAGCATGTGAATGAAAGCTCAGACCGAGTCGCAATATTGATGAATCCTACCCCTGTAGAACAAGTTTTAGAAATAGCAATGGCAGGATTAACAATGCCACAGAAATCTACATATTTTTATCCAAAAATGGCTACCGGTTTAGTTCTTAATTTATTAAACCAATAACTTATAGAGAAACTAATTTGAACCAATGAACACCGATAAATTCTTAGATACACTTGAATTCTCACATCAGTTATATGATGAAACTCCACAAGAATTGGAATTCAGATCAACAAATTTAAGAGAAGCTAAATTATGGCAAGAGGAATTGCGGACTAAACTTACTGAATTGATTGGTGGATTCCCATCTATTGGTTGTGATCTACAATCAGAAACTGTTGAATTGAATGAGTTTCCAGAATACACTCGGGAGACAGTCTTGTTTAATAGTCGACCAAATATGAGAGTTTTCGGTTATTTTCTATCACCAAAAGATATAGTTGACACCCCTAATCCCACAATATTATGTTTAGCTGGACATGGACGTGGTGTGGACGATATCATTGGAATTGAAGAAGATGGAACGATACGGGAAGAATATGGGGGTTATCAAAATGATTTCGCTCTTCAGTGTGTCGCACATGGTTATTCTGTATTGGCTATTGAACAATTTGGTTTTGGACATAGAAGGGATTCAGTAGCACGTGAAAGGGGAGGCGGAAGTTCGTCATGTCAACCCAGTTCTGGTGCAGCATTTCTACTTGGACATACAATGGTCGGTTGGCGGGTGTACGATGCTATTCGATCTTATGATTATTTATCCACACGACCTGATGTAGATACGAAGCGATTGGGTATTATGGGTATATCAGGTGGAGGAACTACCTCATTTTATACCGCAGCACTTGACCAAAGAGTTAAGGTGGCTGTAGTAAGTGGCTATTTTAATACATTCAAAGATAGTATACTTAGTATTAGCCATTGTATAGACAATTATATTCCAAATGTGTTAAAATATGCCGAAATGTACGATATTGCAGGATTAATCGCACCAAGGGCTTTATTCGTTGAATCTGGCACGGAAGACACTATCTTTCCAATTGATGCAACTCGTTCATCCTATGGATATGCTAAAGAGATATTCAAAATATTTAATGCTGAAGATAAATTGGATATAGAGATCTTTGAGGCAGGTCATAGTTTCTATGGTGTGAAAGCATTTCAATTCCTTAAACACGTCTTGTAAGTAGGAGATATTAGTGGCTATTGAATTATTCTCAGTTGGTACTGAATTAGTATTAGGACAAATTCAAGATACAAATGCACATTGGATTGCACAGCAAATCCTTCAAAATGGTGGAGAATTACGACGGGTAACAATGCTCCGTGATGATTTTGATGAAATGACTGAAGCCATAAATTCAGCTATACAACGTGAAACTGCACTTATCCTAACTACTGGTGGTCTTGGTCCAACACCTGATGATATGACAGTATCAGTCATAGCATCTCTCATTGGTACTAAACCCATTGTTAGTAAAGAAACAGTGGCTGAATACAAGAAACGTCGTGAGATGTCTGATGACGACATACTTAGTGATGCGCTCACTAAAATGGCAACTATCCCTGAATCTGCCCAAGTATATCAAAATCCTGCTGGTTGGGCACCATGTATAAGTGTTGATTATAAACAGTCGACAATTATGATGATGCCTGGTCCTCCAAGTGAAATGAAGGCTGTGTTTGAAACCTACATTCAACCTTTAATTGTTGAACGTTATCGTGATGAAATAAGTACTGCACGTGTTTATGTCAGTATGTTTGAGGCCGAAGTTTCACCTTTAATGCAAAAGGTGATGGACCGTTTTCCGAATGTTTATTTAAAGGCATATGTATCGCTCCGTAACACAGAAGGTAATTCTATGCCTATTGATTTTGTTTCAACCAGTTCAGAAAGTATTGAAACTGAAGAACAATTAGAATCTTCAATAAACTACTTCCATGAGCTTGTTGTTGAAGCTGGAAAGTCATTTAGTTATGACGAATAATTACTTTTACATTTCAGAGGTTACGTCACATTACAACTGAACAAAATCTATTCAATAGAGAGGAATTTCATATTTTGAATCGCAAACAATCTGGAAATAGAAAAAAGAAATATAGTCGGCCACCTACAAGGAAAGGACCTAATCGTAAAAAGCAGAAGAAAAAACTGCTTGATGAACCAGAAATAACTGAAAATACAGAAGAGGTCACTGAACCTACACCATCTAAGAATGATAAAATCGAAGTAGAAGGTGTTGTCGTTGAACCACTCCCAAATGCAATGTTCAAGGTTGAATTAGAAAATAAGCATCAGATCCTGGCACATATATCAGGTAGAATGCGAAAACATTTTATCAAAATTGAACCTGGTGATAAGGTTACTGTTGAACTCTCTCCTTATGACCTATCCCGTGGACGAATTACATATCGGAAACCATGACACCTTCAACCTTAGTTAATATTACTGATCAAGATGATAAGGAGATTGTACGCCTACTTCAATCTATCAAAGAAAAACAAGAGCATATAGAACAACTTACTATGGCTATGGAACAAATGAAAGAAGAAGTTGATCTATTTCAACACCGATATAATACACAAGTCGGTAATTTCTATCTTGAACTTGATAAGGTTGAAATTGAAACACAGGAATATCGACTAAGACTAAAATTGAGAAGAGAAGATGTAAGTGAGGATGAAATTGAGAAACGGGTTGAAGCATGTTTTAAAGAAAATAAAGCACGATTACAAGATATTGATCAACAGAAAGATAGTGCAGTACAACCTGAAGCTGATTTACCCGAACAAGATGTAAAAAAGCTTCAAAAACTTTACCGGAAACTTGCTAAAATATTTCATCCTGACAAAGCAGAAGAATCTGAGCACGAGAATAACTCTGAGCAAATAATGCCACTTATTAACCGTGCTTATCATGAACAGGATATACAAACTCTTGAACGATTAAGTATTGGATATACAGAAATTGACCTATCAATTGAACATACACTTGTAGATAAAAGAAAAAAATTACATAGTGAAATACGGAACCTTAACCGTGTTACAAGTGAACTGAAATCTGAGATTAATCGGATTAAAGCAGGTAAGACATATCAGTTAAAAAAGGATGTTGAAACAGCAGAAAAAGACGGAACTGACCTACTATCTACATTGGCAAACGATGTCAAAAGGAAATTAAAAGTAGCACGTTCACAATTAACACGACTGATTTCATTTTGGAGTAAAACCAGTATTTTCTAATGATGAATCTCATACATTTGTAAACTAAGGATTAGGTAATGCAACTAAAAGATAAAACTATAATTGTAACGGGTGGTGGACGTGGAATTGGCAAGGCACTTTCAATTGCATTCGCTGGTGAAGGGGCAAATGTTGTAATCACTTCAAGAACTAAAGATCAATTGGATGAGGTAGCAAAGGAGATATCCGACAGTGGGGGGAATGTCCTTGCAATAAAAGCTGATGTTACAGATCGAACAACTGTCGAAGCACTTGTGAATAGAACAGTTGAAGAATATAGTCGAATAGATATTCTTGTTAACAATGCTGGTATTAATCCAAGGGGTTTGTTCTTAGATTCAACAGATGAAGAATGGCATCAGGTATGGCAGGTGAATGTAATGGCTGTTGTACATTGTTGTCGTAGTGTTTTACCAATCATGCAAAAACAAGGTAGCGGTAATATCATCAATATTGGTTCAGGATTAGGACAAGTAGGGCATGCTAATCTCAGTATATATAGTGCTTCGAAAGCTGCATTACACGGATTAACACAATCTATCGCTGAAGAAGTATGGCAGGACGGGATCATTGCAAATGTACTTATCCCTGGTCCTGTGAAAACACAACTTTCCAAACCAGCATGGGAAAGTACTGATACATTTAGAGGTCAGAGTGACCCTTGGAAAGAACCGGAACAGGTTGTTGCATCTGCTTTATTCTTAGCTACACAACCCACCGATAGTGGTCCAACCGGACAAATACTCAGTATAATGCGACGGAATAGTCCATAATATTAATTGTCAATGAATTATAATGGGAAAGTTACCCGTTTACCATCCTGAGCAGATTGATACGCACCTAATACCATCTCTACAGAAACCCTTCCATCTTCAACGGACACATCAGGTATAGTATCCCTCTGTAGGCAATCAATAAATGGACGTGGAACACCACCGATTCTAACCCTATGTCCTTCTGGAATCTCAATTCCTAAATCTTTCCATGATGGTTCTTCCTTTGTATAGAGTTTCAATGCAATAGCATTCTCAGGTCTTGGTAAATTGCAGGATGGAGCATCCCCGTAATTCTGGATTGCAACCCCGTTATCACCATAAATCTCAGTTGTATTTTCACCTGCTAAAGTCACAGAGGTATTAAGAAGTATAGCCATTGCCCCCTCTTCAAATCGATAAATCGCAACACCTGTATCATCAGGAGCAACATCTGTAAGGACATTATCAATTTCAGCCATCACACTCACCGGTTTTCCAAGCATCCAATATATAAAATCTGTTGCATGAGATGCATCATCCATGAACATCCCCATATTTTTCTCTGGATCAATATGCCATCTACTTGGACCTGTAACAAATGCTTCATTAAAGAGGACATTAATACAGTGGCGTCTTCGAAGCATTCCTATTTTTCCCAAGACACCACTGTCAATTAGTTCTTTCATAGCAATGTTTGCGGGATCACGACGCATCTGATGTGCCATCATAAATTTCACACCTGTTTTACTCACAATATTTCCAATTATATCGCAATCCTCAAGAGTGAGTGCCATAGGTTTTTGGCATAATATATCTTTTCCTTCTGTTGCAGCAGCCACAACCATCTCAGCATGCCTGTTTGTCTCACAGGTAACTATCACAGCATCTATTTCAGAATTACATACAATATCTTCAAGATGAGGTGAAAATGTCATATTGTATTCTTCAGCAGCACGATTACCGCGTTCCTCGTTATCATCCCAACAACTAATGAGTTTGACATCATCAAAAGACATCATCCGATTACAATATGCGTTAGCATGTCCATGTGCAAAACTTATAATACCAATACCAACCTTAGATTTCATAAAATGGTCATCCAATCTTCGAATAAACTTACTGCTAATAAATAAATTTCCTATATTTTCTCATTAACTATACATTACGTTCCTGGACCAGTCTTATTCTGATATCAAATATATCAATATCACTTCTCCAAATCAATCTGTATATTTGCATTAACACCAGATACATCGTAATTTACCCCAACAGTAATTGGTCCAAGAGACTCTAATGGAAATAAATTGTCTTTTATTTGTTGCATTAACCTAATATCTATCTTATGCCCAGAGACCGACATCAGTAGCGAAACAATAGGTAAAAGACGTCTAACTTCAGGGATTAGTAGATGGGGTTGAATATATCCGGAAATTACATCCTCATTTAAAGGTAGAGGTATATCAGATAGTTCAGATTTATTACCAATTCGTGTATCTATTATTTCTTTCATTCCATTTAAGGTAGTAGAAAAAATAAAATCGTCATTGATTACAGCATATCCACCAATCAATGATATTAGAAAATTCAAACGTAATTTAACTGGTTGAACCGTAATGCCATTGTATTCTTGTGTTTTTAGAAATTCAAGCTTATTACCACTGATCATAAAATTAGTTTCAGGTAAACTGCTAATCCTTTGATCAAATACAGATCTGTCTTGTATTGGCACTGATATTATTACAGATGGGAATTTGGTATCTTCTCCATCAGTATGGGTTATCATTCCAAGTGTTATTTCACCCTTCAAGAGATCTGAAAAATTAGGTAGATCCGATTCAGAATTTATCCTCAACACTTCTTTCACAGAATTCCAAAGCAATGTCAAATCCTGCCGTGGATTGAATACTCTAATAGCAGTCTTTTCAGGTAAAGACGATGGAAGTGATTTTGATTCTCTTATAGGTGACTTTTTAGGTTTACCAAGACGTAATTGAGAGTAAATCATACCATCAGAATAGTGATTACCTACAGTACAATAATCATAATCATTTATCATAGGTAGGATTTGCTCTGCAATAGTAGGTGAATTATCCTGCAATCCGCCTAATAGTAATGACACACCAGAAATATCCAGATAAGCTGTGTTTGAATCTTGATCATAACTTGTAATTATTTCTTCGTTACACGGATGTGATTCAAGAAATCCATTGGCTTGTTGTGTGAAATTGTCAATCACCTCTGCAACAAGAATTGGACTAAGACTTAAAACACCAATTTTTCCAATAAAAGTATAGCTAAAATCCTCCGGGTATCCTGTGATAGTATTAATAGTTAAGTCTTTGTATTTTGTTTGAATACGTTCATATTTTGGATTAATAGCATCAGTGGCTGTAATAGCTTCAATCCCAAGCTTTTCAGGTCCACCCACCTCTGATATTAAAAGAAACGATACTTCTCCTTCACGTTGATAAAGTGCTATTATTGTTTCTGTACCAAAATGTCCATTCACTGCCCCCATATCAAGTTTACCACCCATTTCAACTTCCCATACTAACTTCTGATATACTAATTGCCTCCACCAAAGTTGGTTTTTTATAAATGAAATGATTGGCATTTTTAAGGATTGTTCACCAAATTCACTATCATTAAAGGTATTTACAAGACCATCCAAGTCTTTAAGTGTTAGGTAACATATAGGTGATTTTGGGAGAAGTGTTATTAGACTCTGTTCAGGTTTCCAAAGGGCAGTTTTTTGGTATATAACGGATAGCAAGATGATAATTCCAATTAGGGAGAGAAGGATAATTAAGATGAGCTTTTTACGACTTATTTTCATATCAGAGATAATACTAACAGACTTCACTGTATCAAGTCATGATTATAACATACACCTAATAGAACAACAATCCAAAATAGATTTGATGATTGTCTAATTCTGTTATACAATATACAAGAATTATGCATGATTCTGAACAAATCCCACCTACACATCAAAAAATCCGCATTTTTTCCATTCTACTAATATGTATCTTAGTACCACTAAATTGCTGGTGGGTTTCTACTTCCATTCTTCGAGGCGGTGGCAGTCCAACACAAGTTTCTTTATTCTATAATGCCATATTTACAATTCTGGTCTTATTCGGAATAGGACTACTGTTGTGTAGACTCAATAAAATATTAGCATTAAACCGTGCTGAACTATTAGTTATATATTCATGTATTTCTATAGGTGCTGGTCTTGCAGGGGTAGACAGGTTTCTGGTATTAATGCCATTAATCGGACATGCACACTGGTTCGCAACTCCAGAAAATGACTGGATAAACCTGTTCCATTTACATATTCCTTCCTGGTTGGTAGTAAGTAATAGACGAGCACTTGAAGGATATTACTACGGTTTTTCAAGTATTTACGATTCACAGAATTTAATACCCTGGTTACCTAAAATTCTATGGTGGACACTATTTATATTGGCGGTCCATCTTGTCATGTTATGTATGAGTCTAATCTTCCGAAAACAGTGGGTTGAATCAGAACGGTTAAGTTATCCTATTATCCAATTGCCATTCCAAATGACATCGCCAAGAAACAGGTTTTTTAAATCATATTGGATGTGGTTAGGACTTGGGATTGGGGCAACAATTGATATTATCAATGGTTTAAACTATTTATTTCCAGCAGTTCCAAGCCTTGGTGGAAAATTATTTGATCTGAGGAGGATATTTACTGAAAGACCTTGGAGCGGGATAGGATGGAGTCCTATTGGTGTATTCCCTTTTGGAGTTGGATTGTCATTTTTTATCCCTCTTGATCTCTCATTCTCCTGTTGGGCATTCTGGTTAATTTGGCGAGCTGAACGTTTATTAGGAACGATAGCAGGATGGCGTGGTCTGCCTCGTTTCCCTTATGAAGCAGAACAATCACATGGTGCATACTTAGGATTGTGTATTCTTGCAATTTGGATGAGTAGAAGATATTTACTGAGTATTGGCCAATCAGTCTTTTCCAGAAATAATACATACCAGAATGGTAATTTAAAAAATAGAACAGAACCAGTTTCATATACTCTCATTCTAATATCATTAGTCTGTGGGATGACTTTCATCATAGGATTCTGTCTTAAGATGGGAATGAGTCTTTGGGTAATTGTTGTCTATTTCTTTATTTGGTTTGCAATCGCCATCGCAATTACACGACTGAGAGCGGAACTTGGATCACCCGTACACGATTTACATTTTATCGGTCCTGATGAGATGCTACCACGATTGGTAGGAATCCGTAGATTAGGTCCAGTCAATCTCACAGGTTTTGCATACTTATATTTTTTAAATCGCGCACATAGATCACATGCAATGCCACATCAACTTGAAGGCTTCAAATTGGCTGAAGGAGCAAATATACCAATTAAAAAATTTGCATTGTTAATGATGTTAGCATCAGGATTAGGAGCAATAGGGTCGTTTTGGGTTTTTCTATCTATGTATTATACAGAAGGGGGTGGACCAGGTTTTGGCAGAGAATCCTTTGGTAGATTAGAATCATGGTTAACCTATGCGGCACCTCCAGATATTCCTGCAATTGGGTTCGCATCATTTGGTTTTATTGTAACACTTGTTCTTGCATCTATGCGTATGCGATTTATTTGGTGGAATTTACATCCAGTTGGGTATGCAATCTCTGGGAGTTGGGCAATTAATCCAATGATTGGTTCTATCTTTATTGGATGGCTACTCAAGTGGTTAGTATTAAAATATGGTGGAATTCGTTTACACCGTAAAGCAATTCCTTTTTTCCTTGGAATAGTTCTGGGTGAATTTCTAATCGGGTCATTCTGGAGTCTATTGGCTGTATTCCTTGATAAACCAATGTACAGATTCTTGTTTTAGAATCCTAATATACATTGCTATTTTTTCTCTATATGATATAATATGTAAAACTATTTACCGGTTGAAAATTTGGAATTACGTCAAAAAGCACAGATCATTTCTAATAAACTTGAGCAATTCCTGGGTCTTCCAAAATGGGATGGAACTGAAGATGTCCTTGAATGTCTTATATTAACTATTTTATCACAAAATACTACTGATGTTAGTCGTGATAAAGGTTATGCACAACTTAGAAAAAAATATCCAACTTGGGAGCAAGTCTTACGAGCAAGAAACAAGTCTATTGAAGAACAAATTAGAATCGTTGGTTTAGGTAAACAGAAAGCTGATACAATAAAGAATTTTCTAACATGGCTGAATAAAGAGTATGGGGAATTGAGTTTAGAGTTTATCCATAAAATGGATACTGAAGAAGCCATGGAATTACTTTGTCAACATAAAGGTATTGGGATAAAAACTGCATCTGTAACACTTTCATTCGCATGTGGTAGAGATGTCTTTCCTGTAGACACACATATACACCGAATTGCAAAACGTCTTGGCTTAATTCAACCAAGTTGTAGTGCTGAAAAAGCACATCATGAATTGCCTCTCATTATACCCGATGGAAAATCCTACCCTTTCCATATGAACCTAATCTACTTTGGAAGACAAATCTGTAATGCACGTAAACCATTATGTGATCAATGTCCATTAACTGACTACTGTCTATATTATAAAGAAATCAAACAATCTTAGGAGCCTGATACAATCAGACAGAACTAATGGATTATTTAAGAAAAATTACTTGGAAGCACATTTTTGTTGTCTTACTGATATTACATATTTTACCATTATGGATCTTTACTTATTTTCCATCTCAAGATGGACCAAGCCATGTCTATAACGCATTAGTTTTAAAAGATTATTCTGATCCAGCCAACTATAAGATACGGGATCTATGGAAACTGAATATCACCATTTTCCCGAATTGGTTATCACATATTTTACTATTAGCTCTCCTTTATGTTTTCCCTCCACTCTATGCAGAGAAAGTCTTTCTAACATTTGCTATAGGAGTGATTCCAATAGCATTTTACTATTTTTTAAATGCTGTGCATAGTGGAAGAAGTGAGAATTATCTCTTTGTATGGCTCGGGTTTCCATTTGCCTATAACTACCTACTATACATGGGTTTTTATAATTTCACACTGAGTATATCATTTTTCTTTTTTAGTTTTGGATACTGGTGGAAATACAAAGATATTATACAGGTAAAACACCTTTGTATATTATATATACTGCTCCTTTTAACTTATCTATCTCATATCGTTTCGTTTGGACTTGTTGTATTAGGAATCTCGGTTGCTGCAGCATGTGTTTGGGGATCAGAATCAATTGTTGAAACATGGAGAATTAAAAATAGAGAATATAAAGATGTATTAAAACAATTCTTTCTAACGATAAAACCGCTTTTTCAATTTTTACTTTATATGATTCCTATCTATTTTGTATTGATGGAATACTATCTAAAAAGTCTAAAACAACATCAGGAGGGTGGTCATAAAGGTATGCAGTGGATATGGGAATACTTTATTGGAGTAAAATCAATAGTATATTTTACAGATTGGCACATCCCAGTAAATTATTTCCTACTTGCAGTTTTAGGTATATCATTTCTCATAACAATATATTATCGGTTCTACCGTCGTCAACAGATGAAATCTACCGATGTTTTTCTATTAATAGCATTGATTTATACATATATGTTTATAAGAGCACCATGGGGTTATGGTCCCGGAGGATGGATTAATGATAGAATACATCTATACATATTATTAATATTGGCTCCATGGTTAATATTTGATATGCATAAATATCTAAGGTACGGTATTTCATCATGTCTAATCATCTTTGCTTTAATGCATTTTGGTAGGACTGCTTATGATCACGCACGGATCTCTCCTGAAATGGCTGAACTTGTGTCAGGTACACATCTAATTGAACCACATACAACATTTAGTGTTATGAGTGCGGATGGACATAAATCTGAAGCTTTGGGAAGGGTTCTGTATGTCACACCGTACTCACATATTAAAGCATTCTATGGTGTATATGCTGATGATGTCGTACACCTTGCAAACTATGAAGCAAATTATGATTATTTCCCTGTTAATCGGAATAATAAAGATAGTGTTGTTCTTAATTATGTTCGAGCAGATTATGTGGTAGCATGGTATTATCCAGAAACTGAACCCTTTAATAGTCTTAAACCCGATTATGAAGTTATTCATAAAACAAAACACTTAAATCTATTTAGAAGAAAGACTGCTGAAACTCATGATCTTGACTTATGGGATAAATCTGAAAATGGAAATATGATTATTCGTTTTGATTTGCAGCCTGACAATGGTGAGGTAGAACAAGGTTATCATATTATTGGTCCAAAGACAATGTATCTATCAGGAAAATATGGATGGGATACAGAATGGAATCCGAGAGATCCTTTAAATAATACCAATTGGAGAATCCATCCACGGCAAGCATCTGTTGCAAACGCGGCAAATCCACCACTTACTAAGGATGGAGTATTTGGCATAGAAGATGCTGCTTTTAGAGTTGACTTACCAAATGGGACTTATCAGATTACTGCAGTTTTTCAGGAAGAAGCAGGGGCAGAACATGAAATTAATATGTTGGTAAATGGTAAGCCTTTTTTATCAAAGTTAAATATACCTATTGGCAACAATAGAATTGATAAGAAAACTATAGTTGAAGTTACGGATGGATCTATCGTCCTTGTTATATATACATCCAAAATTAGGATTAAGAAATCTACAAGACACAATCATTGGATATGGAATGGATGTATAATTGAAAAGATTGATGAATAAGTAAGACCTACTTATATTGTATTTAATAAATTGAGTTTATACAGGAGTCTATAATGATAAAACCGCATGGAGCTGATACATTAACCCCACTTTATGTAACGGATGATGCCCGCCGATCAGAATTGGAGAATCAGGCTAAGGAAATGCCGTCTGTCCTTATCACTTCTGGTGCAGCTGCATCAGCCGTTATGCTCGCATCAGGATATTTTACACCACTTAAGGGGTATATGAATATAGCTGAAGCAATAAGTGTTGCTTCAGATATGAAACTGCTAAATGGTTTATTTTGGCCTGTTCCAATATTGAATTTTGTAAAATCTGAGCAACTCACGGATGCTGTAATAAAAGCGGATCAAATCGCTCTACTCGACCCAAATGTTGAGGGTAATCCACCTATAGCAATTATGGATGTATCGGCAATTGAGGAAATCACAGATGTTCAAAAAAATCTTATAATTGAGAAGACTTTTGGTACAGCAGATCCTGAACACCCGGGTGTCCCAGCATTCTCTGATGTTGGAAATCATCTGTTATCCGGATCCATTGAAGTTTTAAACTATTCCTATTTTCCACATGATTTTCCTGAAACTTTTCGGACTGCAGTTGAAATACGTGAAGACATTGATTCACGTGGTTGGGATACTGTTGTGGCATTTCAAACCCGTAATCCAATGCATCGTGCCCATGAAGAACTCTGCAAAATAGCACAAAAAGAGGTGGGGGCTGATGGTGTGTTGATACACATGCTTCTTGGGAAACTTAAACCTGGGGACATTCCTGCAGCTATACGGGATGCATCTATTAGAGCAATGGTGAAACACTATTTTCCAGATAATACTGTATCTATCACTGGATATGGATTTGATATGTTATATGCTGGTCCCCGCGAAGCATTACTCCATGCTGTTTTTAGACAAAATTCTGGTGCTTCTCATTTCATCGTTGGACGGGATCACGCTGGCGCTGGACAGTATTACGGTCCATTTGACGCACAGATCATTTTTGATGATATTCCACCTGATGTATTAGAAATTGAAATCTTTCGGGGTGATTGGACTGTCTGGTGTAATAAGTGTAATAGGATTGTTATGATGCGAGATTGTCCGCACGGGGATGATGATTACTTCACAATCTCAGGTACAAGACAACGAGAAATTCTTGCTGCTGGAGACCAACTACCGATTCAAATTGCAAGACCCGAAGTAGCTGAAATTCTAATGGAATTTTACCAGACTGAAGTTAATTAAGCATAGCAGTGTTAGCTATTCAATATAATAAGAGCATTCCACGCTATCTTATGATGCGTTACATTGGCAAAAGGTGGCGTAGTCTCTTTACATCTCCATTATCAAGTATACAACTTATTGATATTCCTGAACCACAACTTCCTACACAACAGTGGGTAAAAGTAAAAACACGACTGAGCGGGATTTGTGGTTCTGATTTAGCTACAATTACTGCCAAAGGTAGCACATATTTTTCCCCATTTACCTCTACACCTTTTATTCTTGGCCATGAAATCGTCGGTGATATTGTTGAAATCGGTGAGAAGGTAAACGGTTTTTCAATCAGTGATCGGGTTGTCATTGAACCCGCTCTTTCATGTCAAGTGAGAGAGATTAACCCTCCCTGTTACCAATGCCAGAACTCCCGTTTTTCAAATTGCGAGAACATCACTAAAGGAAGTATTTCTGAAGGGGTACAAACTGGATACTGCCGGGATACTGGTGGTGGCTGGAGTGAGTATGTTCTTGCGCATCAATCGCAGATTCGAATTGTCCCTGATAATATCTCTGATGAATTGGCTGTTATCCTTGAACCATTTGCCTGTAGCTTACACGGTGTACTGCAGGTAGATTTTAGCAATAAAGAGGATATATGTGTTATTGGGGGTGGTACGATTGGATTGCTAACTGTCTCTTCCCTTAGAATGTTGGGATACAAAAATCGGATTATTTCAGTTGCAAAATATCCACATCAGCAAGAATTAGCTTGTGATCTGGGGGCAGATGTTGTTATTGCACCCAATAGAAGTAGATATTCAAATTTCTGCGAGTTAACCGATGCAGAATCGTATCAACCAGAGCTGGGAGAGCAGGTATTAATTGGAGGGGTGCATATTACCTTCGACTGTATTGGATCAAGTACAACTATTGATGATGCACTTCGATTCACACGTTCTGGTGGGGATGTGATTCTACTTGGTATGCCGGGGATACCAAAAACTATTGATTGGGTTTCTATCTGGTATAAACAATTAAATGTAAAAGGTGCATACACTTATGGATTAGAAAACTATAAGGGTGAAAGTATACATACATTCGATCTCGGTTTAAGGCTTCTACAAGAACATGGGGATCACCTACTTCCAATGGTTAGTTCATCTTTCTCGCTTAGAAATTATAGGCAGGCAATACAAACATCCCTTAATACGGGTGGGACGGCTTCTGTTAAAACTGTTTTCGATTTACGATAGTTTATTATATGTTAGATGTGTGAACGATGTGATTTGAAAAAGTGTTAATATTTATTGTTCTGAGATGGTCTCACTTTCACGGAAACTTTCACGGAGCAATTCTACGAACCCTTATTCTATAAGGGTTTATAATTTCAACTATACCCATTCTCCGTGAATCACATACGTTATTCAATATTTAACTTAGTCGGACAGTTAACCGTGTAATGTTACATTAATCTGTGTGTCGAAAATATGAAAAAAGTTACACTTTTTGTCACATGGTGTGACATTGGTAAAACCTCTCTCCCGTCAGTACTTCACTGGGTTTATAGCCACTTTTTTAAGGTAACAAGAATTTGTCACAGTGACGAATTTTGTGTCATTTTCTGGTTTTTCTGACTTTCCTATTGTGTATTTCCTAAAGTTTAAGTTATCTCTATCTTTGGGCATGGCAACATTATTCCTCAATCTTTGTAGTTAATACTTCATCTTCAGGTGTTCCATAATCAGCCAATCGTTTTATATCGTAATGTAAATCATAATTTTTATTTCCATCATAATCTACGACAAGTTCTCCACGGAGTGGGTCTACAGGATTATGATGCATATTCTTTTCCTCTTTTTATACATTTATAGTTTTTCATAGTTACCACTTTAGATTATGTGGTGCTGAAGTGCTCTAACTCCACTCCAGTACTGACTTTAGAGGTTGTCTTCATGGTTTGTTATTTTTAATAGTAACTATGAAAGTTATAATATGTTATGCGTATTTCTACAATATTGTATCTTTAGTTGTATTATGGTTTTGTTTTATTCAATAATTCTTCAATTATTTTTTGGTTGTTGTGTATTAGTTGAATTTTTCTATGTGTTAATTCATTGTTTTTTTAGATCTTGTGGGGAAGGATAGAAGTGTGTAAGGATGGAAGGATGGAAGTGTGGAAGGTTGTCTTTGTCTGAACCGCAGATTACACAGATTACACGGAGAAGAAAGGTTAATGTCTGCAAGATCTTCTTTCAATGCTGGAACTTCAAATCAAAGATTCAAGAAATCAACGGTATGAATGCTATTTAGCATTCCCCGCCTACTGGGTTTGTGAAAATAGAATTACCGAAATATTTACTTAATCCTCATAAGTCATTCCCCGGGTATGAACGCCTGTAGTCATTCCCCAAATCAACGCCGAATGCGCGTATGACATTCATTCCGTCAATCCATTGTTTCAAGAATCTTTTCAACCATAAATAAACCCACTGCCAATACATATCAACAGTGGGTTTATATTGTCCAAATATCAAATAACTTTAGTTGTCTAAATGGAAGATAGCCATCTTCAACTCTGTCATCTCTTCAATGGCATATTTCGGACCTTCTTTACCCATACCGCTCTCTTTCACACCACCATACGGCATTAGGTCAGCACGCCATTGTGTACCCCAGTTTACCATGAGATTACCGGATTCTACCTCACGGACAAAACGCATTGCCCAATCCACATTCTGTGTAAATATAGCAGCACTCAACCCGTAATTTGTATCATTAGCAAGTGCAATTGCTTCGTCAATATCGTTCACACGGGTAACACCAACGGCCGGACCAAAAACTTCATCACAAGAGATTTTCATTTCAGGTTTAACATTTGCCAAAATGGCTGGTGTAACAAACTGATCTTGCTTTTCACCACCGGTAAGGAGTTCTGCTCCATCGGATACTGCTTCCTGTATCCATTCTGTGACACGAGTTGCGTCATTTTCTCGAATCATCGGTCCCATACGAACCCCAGATTCCAGCGGATTCCCAATTCCAATCTGAGAGACTTCTTCTTGGAATGCATCTAAGAAATCACCGTAGATTTTCTCATGAGCAATGACACGTTGTGTTGAGATACACACTTGTCCTGCATTAGAATAGCCAGATGCCGCCGCTGCGCGTGCAACCTTTTCTGGATCAGCATCAGGCATAACGATAAGAGGGGAGTTTGAACCCAGCTCCATCGTGACACGTTTTAAGCCTGCAACCTTACAGATATGTTCTCCAACGTCGCGGCTTCCGGTAAAGGTGATCTTACGTACACGACGATCAGCACAAAGTGTATCTCCAATTTCCCCACCGGGACCAGTAACACATTGTATTGCTTCTGGTGGTGTGCCTGCTTCTAAAAAGAGTTCTACTAATTTCAGAGCAGAGAGGGGTGTATCTGTAGCGGGTTTGATAATAATCGCGTTTCCACCAGCAATAGCCGGACCAGCTTTATGACAAACAAGGTGAAGAGGAAAATTGAATGGACTAATCCCAGCGACAATACCGCACGGAACACGTACAGTAAAACCGAGTTTGTTCTTCACACCCGGAGCACCTTCAAGAGGGATTGTCTCACCTGTTAATCGTTTTGCTTCTTCTGCAGAGAGAGCAATAATCTCAGAAGCACGTGTTGCTTCAACGGTTGCTTCAGCTAATATTTTCCCTTCTTCTCGTGTAATTACTTCGGCAAGTTCACCCGCTTTTTCAACCATTAGATCTGCGACTTTCCGTAATATTTCATACCGTTCATAACCTGTCATCGCAGCCATGATTTTCGCGCCCCGTTCTGCGGTTTGAATTGCTGTTTCGACGTCATTAGCATCCCCTCTTGGAACGGTATCAACAACCGATCCATCAAAGGGACTGAGAACATCAATTTTGTCTGATTTATCTACCCATTCACCACCTAAATGCATTTGCATAGTACGTATTTCTCCATTAATTTCAGCATATAGTGTAATTGCTGATATATTATTTTCTACTTTTCAAGATACCCCAAGTTGTAGTCGCTTTCCCAGCTGCCTCAACTGCAGCATATTCAGCTAATCCGGTTTTCATCACGTCATTAAGTTCTTTTTCTGTAAGTGCTTCTTTGAAGAAACCTACTTCATCAAACAATCCCGTTGCTGCGACATCTCCGGGACGTGCTCCGATCCAAATTGGTGATACGTTCTGAATTAATTTACCATTACTCGGTTTTTCTCCATCCAATTTGCCATCTATATACATCTGAACTTTATTCCCATCGTATATTTTAGCAATATGATGCCAAGATCCGTCGGCAATGATAGTCTTACCATCTATCCGTCCGTTTCCTTGTGCTGCATTCCACATAAAAACTGGATAGTCCGCATCGTGGATCCAAATATCCAGATGTCTAAGTTCTTTAGGTTCGGGCCATTTATCTCCATTACGCCAGACAATATACTGCCAAGATGCAGCATTCAATTTCACCCAAGCAACAAAGGAATACGGATCCGCGTTGAACACATCGTCATGGTCAATACGGACATAACTATCACCCTTTCCAGGGAATTGCAAAGCTTTGCCCATTTTACCATCTGCTACCCATTTTAATGTTCCCTTGACTTCCCCATCGTGTCCACTGACAATATCTTTAACAACCTTTCCACCATTTTCTTCAAATAACCAAGCACTTATCAATCCTTTTTTAGCTGCATGTGCAGAAAAGGAAGTACTGATTATAACCAGTGTTATGTATAGGATAGTTTTCCTAATCATATTTCTCCTCCTTACGAAATGCACTATTGTAAGAACAGATATAAATCTGAGGTGAGTTCACAACCGCGTATAAGATATTCACAACCGCGTATAAGATAAATATGTGATTAAGGTATTATACTTAGATGTAGGGATAAGAATCCTCTCCTACCAAAATCCTAAATTGACGCCCGTTAACCTATGTCTATCCGGGATAAACTTGATGAACAGTCTATTCGCGACAATTATCAATTGCATCCTCGTCCAATTCTAAACCTAAACCGGGTTTATCAGAAATAGTGGCATACCCTTCTTCGAGTGGTATCGTTGAGGGGGTGACAATATCAAAAGCACGTAACGCATTTAAGGTAATAGACGGCATCGTAGCATTTGGGATAACAGCAGTAAGATGCATTACATAGGCAGTTGTAATACCTAACCCAACAATTTGTATCCAGACTGGTAGGTGTGCAGCATGTGAAATCGTTCCTTCACGTATAGCATTTGCTGCCCGTGAATCAGGATATGCGATAATAAATGAATCGTTCATTCTTGCACGAATAGCTTCAACAGGATCAGGATTACCGAAATGTATTGTTATCGGCATTTCGGTTTGTCCTTTGATTTCTTGGTATCCTTCTATATTAGACTGTGGAATTGGGGTTTCAAAGGATTCAATATTAAAATCCTTTAATTGTCTTGCAACTTCAAGTGTGCTTTCAGCTGTTTCAAAAGAGTCATTAGCATCAACGCGAAGTTGAAAATCATCTGGTACAACTTCTGATATGGCTTGAACCTGTTCAAGTACTTCAAACCATGGTCGCGCCTTGATTTTATGTAGTCTATAGCCAAGTTTATAGGCATGCTGTGCTTCGGCAGCCCATTCTTCAGGTGTCATGTCAATTGACCAATACCCAAACGACGCTTTGTCATTGTGTTTTACACCTAACAGTTGGTGTACAGGTACACCAAGGGATTTACCCATAATGTCATAAAACGCTTGCTGGAGTGGTGTTGGTGCCCATCCATTCATATAATCAAACGGATTTTTACCAATATATTGCTGTATCGTTTCATCCGATTGAAATGAGCCGTCACCGATCCCAATAATCCCCTCATCTGTATGGACTTTGAAAACATGATCAATCTGGTAAAGATTACGACTCGTCATCAAATCATAAATACCATCATGATATGGTACTCTAACCTTGATAACCTCAATTTGTGTAATTTTCATGATTCATACTCCCATTTCTGAGAAACCATCTATATAAACAAATTTACAATAATATAGCAGATATAAAGTGTCATTCGGTGTTATTCATCTCGTCGAATCCAACTGACGACATCTTCCGCTTCCCCTGTTCCACCTTCTAAGCCATCACTACCAAAAGAGATAAGGTCATACCCATATTGATCATGTATTCCAGGTCGAACATAGATGTATTGATTTCCCCATGGGTCTGTGGTAATAGGAATTTGTATGTATGGACCTAACCAATTTATGGGAAGTGGTGGTTCTTCTGGTTGTTCCCACAGTGCTTTTAACCCTTGTTCTGTTGAAGGATAATCGCCATTGTCTTTTGCATACCTATCAAGTGCAATACCAAGTGTTTCAATATCTTCAGCTGCCCGCGTTTGTAAGGCACGACCTGCTTGTCCAAGTAATCGAGGTGCTAATATCACTGCAGCAACAACTGCAAGGACAACAACGACGATTAAAATCTGTACGAGTGTTAACCCGGATTGTTTGCGATCAGTTTCTATCACGTATGCGTCTCCACGCTTTTTTATTCTTGATTGGAGTGAAAAATTCTCCGAAAAAGTCTATCATATAGGATAGATTATGTCAACGTTATTGTTCCGTGAGGGTGTGTAAAGTTTTTGTCA
Source organism: uncultured bacterium (assembly GCA_964652195.1). Classification (GTDB taxonomy): domain Bacteria; phylum Poribacteria; class WGA-4E; order WGA-4E; family WGA-3G; genus MSPOR6. The sequence continues at coordinate 35,786 of CAZZBB010000099.1, forward strand.
CTTGAATAGTTTAACTTTGGGGTTGTAAAAGTGTTGAAAAATGGTATCCTATCTAAATATCATCTATATTAGAAAAGAGAGGATACCGATGTTTAGTTTATCATTTGCGCGTCCTGAGAGTCTTCGTTATATTGCGAATCGTCAGAATGCGCAGGTGTGTGGCAATGATTTATATGCCTTAGCTACCAGAAGCGGTATCTATCAGGAAGATATAGCGAACCAAGAAGTAGTGTTTATCGGGGATGGTGCTGCGTGGATATGGAATCTTTCGGAAGAACATTTTCCCAATGCTGTTGAGATTGTAGATTATATGCACGCGAAATCCCATCTATATGATGTTGCCAAATGTGTCTTTGGAGAGACAGCGACAGACCAGATAGATGCTTGGATACAAGAGACCGGATCCCTGCTTTTTGAAGGAAAGATCAGCGACTTGGTTGTACCTATTTTCTCATGGAAAATTATGAGAAAACAAGATCATACCTTGCAACCTCTATTGAACATATTAGAGAAAATAGGTTACGGGCTGAATCACAACAGCTCATTGGACTTTCGCTATTGAAACAGCAGAAATGGTTAGAGGCAGAAAACAGCTTTAAAGAGATATTGAATTCTGATATAGGGGAAATTGGTAGGAAAGCTAAAGTATATAAT
>CAZZBB010000100.1:0-21115 GCA_964652195.1 uncultured bacterium
AACACTCAGTAACTGGTAATTCTTAAAACTAAATAGTCTTGTTCACCCTTTCGAGAACTTGAACTGACCGTTTATATTTGCTATAATAAAGCGATTTTCAGTATTGGAATACGACACTTATGACATCCTCACTACTCAATATGCATACGATTACGAAAGATTTTCCCGGTGTGCGTGCACTTGATGATGTCAATTTTGAGGTGCGATCCGGTGAAATACATGCACTTTGTGGTGAGAATGGGGCAGGAAAATCAACATTAATTAAGATCCTCGGTGGAGTGCATCCTTATGGCACTTATGAAGGGGAACTATACATAAATGGTAATGTACAAAGGTTCAGAAATGTTCGAGATGCCGAACATTCTGGAATTGCTGTCATTCATCAAGAATTGGCACTGATTCCAGAGATGACAGTTGCCGAAAATATATACCTTGGTAGAGAACCACGCAGGTTGGGTATAATTGATAAATCCCGTTTATACAAAGATGCGGGAGAGTTATTAGCTCAATTTAGATTGGAAATTCCATTACACCGACAAGTCTTTAAGCTTGGGATCGGTCAACAGCAACTTGTTGAGATTGCCAAAGCCTTATCCCGAAACGCACGTTTACTTATACTTGATGAACCTACAGCAGCGCTAACCCAAAGCGAGGTTGACATTCTTTATCAGATTTTGGGACAGTTGCGCGAAATAGGGGTAGTCTGCATATATATTACCCATAAATTAAAAGAGATATTTCAGATTGCTGATCGTGTGACGGTATTACGTGACGGAAAAACAGTTGGTACACATTCAATTCAGGAATGTACCGAAGATACATTAATTTCACAAATGGTTGGTCGTGAGTTGACCAAACTATTTCCAGAACGTGAACATCCGTCGGGATTATCAACAGATAAGGAAATAGCGTTACGGGTTGAAAACATAAACACCTATCCGCATGAACCACCGTTTCTTAAAAATATCTCATTTGAGGTACGACCAGGTGAGATCCTTGGGATCGCTGGACTGATGGGAGCAGGGAGAACAGAATTAATAAACACAATCTTTGGTGCGAATACTGGTAAATGGGATGGAAATATATACAGGAACGGAAGACAGGTTGAAATTCACTCACCGAGAGATGCCATACAACAAGGAATGGCATTAGTTAGTGAAGACCGAAAACGTTATGGACTTATTTTGGATGACGATGTTGTTCAGAATATGACGCTTGCAAATCTAACATCGGCAGGAGAAATTACATCACTCGGTATCATAAATCGCGGTGTTTCGTATGGAAAAAGTAAAGAATATGTGGAATCACTTCGTATAAAAACAGCTTCGTATGATATACCTGTTCGCCAATTGAGTGGTGGGAATCAACAGAAAGTTGTTTTAGGTAAATGGTTGATGACGGAGCCAAAAGTTCTGTTCTTAGACGAACCTACACGAGGTATAGATGTTGGTGCAAAATCAGAAATACATACTTTGACTGCCCAATTGGCTGATAAAGGTGTTGCTATTGTATTGGTCTCTTCGGAACTGCCAGAGATTTTGGGTATGAGTGATCGAGTTTTAGTATTGCATGAAGGTAGAATCACAGGTGAATTTATCAACGACAATTTGACACAAGAGGATATCCTGCGTTGTGCTGCGGGAGCGTAATGGAAAAGGTATATAGGACTGAGAGTCCAGAGGAAACACAAAATCTTGGTGAAACGTTTGGGAAAACATTGAAACCTGGTGATGTGGTTGCCCTCATAGGGGATCTCGGTACAGGAAAGACCTGTTTAACACAAGGGATTGCGCGTGGTATAGGCATTGCTGCGGGTGAAGTTGTCAGTAGTCCTTCCTATATACTTATCAACGAATATAATGGAAAGATTCCTATCTATCATATTGATCTATATCGTCTGGAAAATATCGCGGAAATTGCTGATCTCGGTATTGGTGAATACATAGACAGTGATGGTGTCTGTATAATTGAATGGGCAGAACGAATGGAAGAAGGCTTACCCGAAACCTGTATAAGAATTTATATAACGTGGGAAGATGAAAACACCCGAATCATCAAAATACAACATTCTATACCTTGATAGTGGTTCTGGAATTGGCGGTGGACAACGTAGTTTGCTACTTCTACTGCAGATGTTAGACAAACAGCGTTTTACACCTTTTGTTGGCTGTCTCGGAGGGAGTCCGTTTGCAGAAGAAGTGGAAAAGACCGACGCGGAGATCATACCATTATCTCTTCCTGAAGCACATAATAAGACTGATAAGGTCAAGAGATTTACATTCCAAGATTTATTCAATGATTTCAGGCAGCTTCGGGTAATTCCCCAACTCCATCGCGTTGTAAAACAGCATTCAATTAGATTAATACATGCCAATTCCCTTGCTGTAGCACTTCTTAGTGGGATTGTTGCGAGAGTTAATCGTATTCCTATTTTGATGCATAAGCGATATGCTACATCCTACGGAATTTTAGACAAAATATGTGAAAAACTACTTCATCGTGTTATTCTGGTGTCCGAGGCAACACGTTGGGATTTTGCTTCCGATTCAAAACAGATACTAATCTATAACGGGGCGGATTTAGAAGCATTCCAAGCTTCTAAGACTGAAGTAGATAATCTACGTACTGAACTCTTATCGGATAACAAAAATGAGGTGGAAAGCGAATCCACATCCCCTGTACTCGTCGGTGTTGTGACAAGAATAACACCTGAAAAAGGTATCCATATTCTTGTAAGAGCTATGTCAGAGTTAAGAAAGTCTCACTTAGAGGGTGGTGTGGATATTAAACTACTTATTGTAGGTGGTCCTTATTTTCAGAAAGATTATGAATATTTGGAATCACTAAAACAAGAAGTAGTAGAATTGGGTGTTGAGGATTCTGTGATCTTCACCGGGTTTTTACCTGATACACGTGTAGTAACCACTCTACTGGATATAGTATTAGTGCCTTCTATCATTCCAGAGGCATGTCCACGTACTATCATTGAAGCGATGGCAGTGGGTAGATCGGTGATTGCCACACCACTTGGCGGGAGTAAGGAGTTAGTTACACCAGAGACAGGTATCTTAGTTCCACCAGAAGATCCAAAAGCATTTGCAACTGCAATTAAAACGCTGGCAAAAGATAACACTCAGTTAACCGAAATGGGAGAGTCTGCGCGTCAACGTGCTGAAGAATTATTCAGCATTCAGAAGAACATGGCATTAACAGAGTCTGTGTATACTGAATTACTGACATTATGTTGATAATATGTGCATAACTTTCTGTGATTTTACATAAAACATTCGAAATTGCAATAAAATTAAAACTTTTTCTGTAATAAGGTTTATAGCAACGCATTCCAGCAGTTTAGGTTACAAATATTTTGATATTTTTTAAGTTAATTCTTTAGTTAAAATGTGTGGATGTCAAATTGTATAGATTATAACTTAGGGTAAATTGTGTAATACATTTATTTTGAATGAAAATAGTGTATAATTTTAGGTTGTGGAGAATTTGAAATGGCTGATGGGACAGAAAAATCGACAAATCCTATTCAAGGAACTCAGGTTAGTCAAGGAAGATTGAACCAGATGTCTGAGTTTATAGGTGAGGAGGTAAGTGACACTTCCAACTGGATCGAGATCTATCGTACTGCTGATGAGTGGGAAGTTAAACTCATCCTTGCAACTTTGGCTGCACAACAGATTCGGTGTCGTCCCATACAAATAAAAAAGCAACGTCAAACTGCGCTTTTTGTTGATCCTGAGCATGAAGTTACCGCGATGGAACTGGTGAGTCGAATTGATGTTGCAATAGCAGATAATGAAATGGTAATGCAATCTAAAGAGACAGCAGAAGCATTACAACAACGAGATATGGCAGCAGTTCCAGAGGAGAATCCACAATTGATGACCGAATCTGGTGAAACTCTTTTAGCGCAAAGAGAAGATATTGGTAGTGTTGTCCATGTTGATGGACAAGGGTATGAACTCCGTGTGGGTCCGGAACCCTATATTACCATTTCAGATAATGACTGGGAAGAATTCACGGATTTTAGTGCACAACGTCAAGAGTTCGTAATGCTTCTTCGACATGAATATCCTACTCTTTATGATTGGATCCAAGACGAAAAACTATTATCAGAATTCACACGACTCATTGAGATGACATATCAAGATGGATCAACCATTCCAGTTATACATCGTCAATATACTGAAACTACTGATGACGATGAAATGGATGGAACGCCTTTCAACGGGTTCGCACAGTTAAGTATAACCGTAGCTGTTATTTCACTTCTCACTATATTATTTCGGGTGCCATGGCAAGTAAACGCTGTGTTGGCTGCAGTTGTGGTGTTGTCAGCGATTATAGCATTTTTCCAGATTCGGATGCATGCAGAACGTAATATTGAGGGAAAGAAACCGAGTGGGAATATGTTAGCATTCAGTGCAATTATTCTATCGTGTTTGGTGGTGCTTTTTTCTTTGTGGTTGGATCAGCGTCCCGAATCCGAACCACCTGAAAATCTACCAGCACGTGAGAATACAGGAAATCGGTAATTATAACATAGTAGATAACAGTATAAAGTATATCCTATTGTTTTAATTGAAATATTTTACATTTTGATACTTAGGTTTCTTTATCTTCATTTTCCCATATTGTCTGAAGCAATCTCACGAAAATTCAAATATTCGAATCACCCTTTAGGATTAGATAGCCATCATACTATTTAGCCTTTTATATAAACTATTACTGGAGAGTAACTTTATGAAAAATCAGATTAAAACCAGTTTATGGTTCTACATGTTTCTATTATTGATATGCTTTAATTTCTATTTTATAATAAACACCGAGGCACAAAGCGGCGCGTCCGCTAACGATAACTATACTTTTGAGACGATCGACGTTCCTGGTGTAGATTTTTTAGGGTTGGCAGCAAGTAGCGATTTTGAGGATTACGCGGGTTATACGCCAAGTGCTGATGGTGAAAAATTCGTCGCCTTTACACTCATTGACGGTGTTTTTGAGACCTATGATTTCCCTGACGCGAAAAACACTTATTTCTACGCACTCGGTAATAATGGACTCGCTGCGGGCCATTACGAGGATAGCGAGGGGCTTTTCCACGGTGTCATCTTAGAAAATGGTGAGTTGCGTCAATACGATTTTCCGGGTGCCATCGAAACGGAGATATACGGATATAGTGATTCGACAGGGGCACTGACAGGTAATTTTACAGATACGTCTGGCATTCGTCGTGGGTTCTCAGGGGAGACGATAGTTGAGTTCCCTGGGGCATCGGAAACTTATGCCGATTTTGTGAGCGGGTTAGGCAATATCGTGGGTAGTTACGTAGATACTGAAGGTACATATCATGCATACCTGCGTGGACCTGGAGGTAGTTTCGCAACTCTTGATATTCCAGAAATACCAAATATGGAATACTTTTTTCTGCACGGTATCAACGATGCACTGGTTGCCGTTGGCAGAGCGAAAGGGGCGGATGGTGTCCCGCTCACCTTTGTCGGCAACCCCCTCAGGCTACAAGAATTGAAGGTTCCGGATGCCGTTAGCACGGAAGGCTGGAATGTCAATCAGGATGGTTCTGTCGTCGGACACTATGACTCAGCCGATGGACGCAGACACGGATTTATCGCCAGACCCGCACAGGAGACTATTCCACGACCACCTCCTGCCCTCAGCTATACGTTTGAGAGTATTGATGTTCCGGGTGTAGATTTTTTAGCGGTGACGGCGAGTAGCGACTTTTTTGATTACGCCGGCAACATGCGGGGGCCTGATGGTGAAAAAGATGTCGCCTTTACACTCATAGATGGCGTTTTTGAGACCCACGATTTCCCTGGCTCGCACGGCACCTATTTCTATGCGCTGGGTAATAATGGGATCGCTGCGGGACACTACAAGGATAGCGACGGTCTTTTTCACGGTGTTATCTTAGAAGATGGCGAGTTGCGACAATACGATTTCCCTGATTCTGTCGAAACGGAGATCTATGGGTATAGTGATTCAACGGGGGCACTGACGGGTAGTTTTGTAGATGCGTCTGGTGTTCGTCGCGGGTTCTCAGGGGAGACAATCGTCGAGTTTCCCGGAGCACCGGAAACGTACGCCGATTTTGTGAGTTGGACAAAGCATATCGTGGGCAGCTACAGAGATGCTGATGGGGTCTATCATGCATACATGCGTAGTTCGGTGGGCAGATTCCTATCCATTGACCTTCCAAACGCACTAAATCTGGAATACTTTTTTCTGCACGGTCTCAACAGGGCAAGGACTGTCGTTGGCAGAGCAAAAGCGGTGGGTGATGTCCCGCGCACCTATGTCGGCAGCCCCCTGAACCTACAAGAATTGCGGGTTCCTGGGGCTGTTAGCACAGAGGGCTGGAATATCAATGAGGACGGTTCTGTCGTCGGGCACTATGACTCAGCAGATGGACGCAGACACGGATTCATCGCCAGACTCGTTCCCAAAGCAGAGGGAGATCATTTTGGCAACACCTACACCGTCAGGCTGTCTAAAGGGTTGAACATGCTTTCTGTGCCGTTGGCACCATCAACACCGATGACTGCAAAATCACTTGCTGGCATAACGGGTGCGACTGTTATAATAACACTTGATGCTGAAAAACAAAGTTTTATTGCTTGGACACCAAGTGCACCTGACGAAGGGTTTCCAATTGAAGGTGGACAGGGATATATCGTCAATGTACCTCAAGCACGCAATTTCGCATTCGTCGGAGCACATTGGACAAATGAAAGATACACAGGTGCAGCACCGTTTGCTAAACCAAACCTTCCTACACGAGAAACATGGGCATTCGTGGTAAGTGGACATTTGGATGGTAAACCAACTACTTTTGAAAGATACAAAGTAATTGTACGTAACCTCAGAACAAACAGCAAAATTACTACCTCTGTGCAAGGGGATTACTTCGCTGCTGCAACTGCTGACCTAAACCGGAGAAGTGTTGTGCAAGTTGGGGACAATCTTGAATTGACCGTCACTGATACAAACGGAAATATTGTCTCAGAGAAATACATTGTTACTGTCACGCATGATAGTTTAACCAATGCTGTTCTTCCTGTCAATCTTGACAGCATCGGTCAACCGAACAAAGATCAGTTGTTGCAGAACTACCCAAACCCGTTTAACCCTGAAACGTGGATTCCGTATCAACTCTCCGAAGACAGCTCTGTATCAGTATCCATTTACGATTCAACAGGTCAGTTGATTCGCACGCTTTCACTCGGTTTTCAATCTGCTGGGTTCTATAACAGTCAGGAGTATGCGGCGTATTGGGATGGACGTAACGCCCTGGGGGAACGCGTTGCAAGTGGTATCTACTTTTACCAATTGACGACTGCATCTTTCCAGCAAACACGGCGACTCGTCATTGTTAAGTAGGAATCATCGATATAAAACTTACAGGTGTCACAGTTATGCTATTGGTTTACCTATAACATTTCTTGAACTTAAAAAAGTTCTTGTTTAAGGTAGGCGCGGTTTCAAACCGCGCCTACCTTTTTCGGTTCGTTGATGTGTAAATTCCAATCTGCCGAATCCTCTCATTGCTGTAAGCAACAATCTCCTATCCTTCAGAAATAGAAATTGGTTAATATCACAGAAAAGTGCTATACTATCCATAGAGAATTCCTTTGGTATCGGTTTGGATAATTCATGTAAACAAAGACCGTCTACTGACGATTTCCGAAAGCACACTAAAAAAGGACAATTTATGAATCACTACACAAAAATCGTACTTATTCTGTCTATATGTATAACTATTTGCTTCATAGCGGACATCGTTGCACAAGTTAGCACCGACACACCGATTGCAGATTACACCTTTGAGACCATTGAAGTTCCCGGTGTCGATTTTCTCGAGGTGACTGCAAGTAACGACTTCGGAGACTACGCAGGGAACACCCGGAGCCTTGATGGCGAGAAAACCATCGGCTTCACGTTAATAGACGGTGTTTTCACCACGTACGATTTTCCAGGGTCCCTGAATACCTATTTCTATGCACTCGACAACGCTGGAAAAGCAGCCGGACACTATAAAGGTCCCGATGACATTTACCACGGCGTTATCTTAGAAGATGGCGAACTGCAGCAATACGATTTTCCCGGTGCAGCCGAAACCAACATCTATGGTCTTAGTGACGAAACGGGGGTACTGAGCGGTAACGTCGTCGACGCAGCGGGAGTCAGCCACGCCTTCTCAGGTGAGTTGATAATTACGTTCCCTGGGGCAGTCAACACTTACGGGGACTTTGTTAACGCCGCAGGTGCTGTCGTCGGCAGCTACGTGGATGCCGATGGAATGTTTCATGGGTTCATACGTCACCCCGACGGCAGTTTCACCACTATTGACCTTCCAAAAATGCCGAATCTTGAATTCTTATTTGTGAACACCATCACCGATCTCGGTCTTATCGGCTTCAGAGCCAAAGCTGTAAATGATATTTTGCGGTCCTATATCATCCTGCCAGATGGCATCCTCTATGAAGTGCGGTTCCCTGGCAGTATTACCACCGTCGTCCGAAATGTTAATCAGGATGGAAGTATTATCGGTTATTATGACCTACCAGATGGACGTAGACAAGGTTTCCTCGGTACACCTAAAACACAACCAAACGGAGAAGGTTTCGGCAATATTTTCTCCATGCACCTTTCTACAGGTTTGAACATGCTGTCTGTGCCGTTGAAACCGACTGTCCACATGACAGCACGCTCGCTTGCACTAAAGACAGGGGCGACAACGGTCATTACGCTTGACACCTCAAACCAGGCGTTTTTGGCATGGACACCAAACGCACCCGACGACGGATTTCCCATCGAAGGGGCAAAAGGGTACATCGTCAATCTACCAGAGGCACGCGACATTGTCTTCACCGGGACAGGATGGACGAATCAGACGCAGGTGTCCAAAGCACCGCTTGCAAAAATACCCTATCAGACGTGGGCGTTTGTTGTTAGTGGATATTTAGAAGGTATGCAGCAGTTAGACAATTATCTTGTCACAGTCCGAAACCACCGGACGAAGGCTGTCATGAAAACTCAGGTGCGTAGCAATTATTTTGCCGCTGCCACTGCCGATCTCAACTATCGAAGCGTCATTGAAGTTGGTGATACGCTGGAACTGGTTGTCACCGATACCCAAGGGAACATCGTCTCAGAAAAGTTCAACTTCACGGTGAATGCTGCCAATCTCGCAAACGCGGTGCTATCGGTCAGGCTTACCAACATCGGCACACCGAAGCACAATCTCCTGTTGCAGAACTATCCGAATCCCTTTAACCCTGAGACGTGGATACCCTATCGCCTCTCAGAAGCCAGTCCGGTGTCGTTATCCATTTACGATACAACAGGCGAACTTATCCGAACGTTTTCACTCGGTGACCAGTCAGCAGGCTTCTATCAGAATAGAGAACGAGCTGTCTATTGGGATGGACGTAATACCTTAGGTGAATCCGTCGCAAGTGGTATTTATTTCTACCAGTTGACAACACCTACTTTCCAGCAAACGCGTCGACTAATTATTGTAAAATAGTGTTTATACGAATAAAACCAAACTGAAGTAATTAAAACATAAAGGCGGGATCATTCAATGATGATCCCGCCTTTATGTTTTGTAAAATAAATGAGTCTATCTACCGGCTTTTAGAAGTCCCCAGGTCGTTGAGACTTTGCCTTTTGGATTAACCGGTAAGGGACCGTCAGGTCCATACACTAATACATCTTCGTATCTGGCAGTTGTTGCCCATGTTGCGACACCGATTCTACCGACGCCATCTCTGGTAGCATCGTCAACCTCTGCAACCTGTTCATCATTAAGAAACAGTGTGTAGCTGGTGGGAGTAGTAACAATTTTTATGTCGTACCAATCACCTGTAGCGATAGTGTGATTGCTATGCGCTCCGGCTTTTCCACCACCCCATGCTTCAACCTGAGAACGGCTGTTTCCCCAACCGCCAAGGTTCCACCAGTATTCTAACCGTGCTTGTTTTTGCATACGTGGTGGGTGTTCTTTAAGTGCTTTTCCACGAGGCTCCATGGGACCTTGGCACCGGAACATGATCAGGAAACCTTCTGCCCCACCTGTTTTATTTCCTCTAACTTCGTAGGTGTAATCATTCCACTCCTCATCCCAAAAGTCATCCGCTACAACACTCATACAATTGGAATCATTTGAGAGTTGGTGGTATTCTTTATCTTTGAATTCCCATTCACCCCATAAGGGTACCCATTTATCTTTTGATTTATTCGCGTTATCGAAATTATCCTCAAAGTAGATTTGCGACAATGCCCCTGTAGCAATGACGAAAGTGAAACATACTAAGAGGATAACTAATCCAAAATTCTTCATTGACAATGCTCCTTTAGGAAAGTGTTCATATATACATCCTTTAGGAAAGTGTTCATATATACAGTGAATCATCTAACATTTCTAATGGTTGTGAGCAAATTCAGCTGAATTCAGTAAAACCCAATATAGGTCTTCGTAAGCTAAATCTTTGCTTCTATATAGACTTCGTTCTAAATAACGTTGGAAATAATTCTGTTCTTGACCGGTAGGTTTACGGGAAAGCACGGTAAGATAGATAAACTGAACTCTGTCAATTGTCTCACGCCAATTGTCAAGGACATATCGAATAAAACTATCTCGTGCTTTATAATTTGCGCTGTCATTGACGAGAGAACCGTTAATCATCATAAGTGCTTTTGGTACAGTTCCATTGAATGCTTCAATTTCTTCCATCTCACCATTGTCCAGTAGGAATAGATACTGATTTAGATATTCGCGTTTCATACTCTTTAGTTGAATAGCGGTCTTGCTCATTTCAAGTCTACCCAAAACAGTGGCTTGGAGCATAGAGGAGAAGAATTGTTCAGCTGTCAAAGGTTTCATATAAGCGTGTGAGTAATAAATGTCGTCGTCCTTGTTACTCTCATTTGTTTCAGAACTTCTCTGGTATGCTTTAGAATGTAGAATAATGCGCATAAGATGTTTTAAGTCGTATCCGTGAATAACGAAATCCTCTGCTAACCATGCGAGTAGTTCAGGATTTGTTGCGGGATACTCCTCTCCGAAGCCATCAATAGGTTCAACAAAACCTCGTCCCATAAAGTGTTTCCATATCCGATTTACAATAGCTTTACTAAAGTAAGGATTCGATTTAGCAGTCATCCATTCAGCCAAGGCTTCACGTTTTTTAGTGAGTTCCCCTTTATATTCTGTTCCATCAAGAAACCGGGGAGGTACAGATTCGTCCATACTATCAACATATATTTCTCTATTCTGTTTTGGGGAATTGGTAATGAGAAAGTTTTCTCTTTCCACTTCCTCACCCAACATGTTTTTTTCTTCAATCATCCCTTTTTCTTCACTTTGAATACCCGTGAAGAAGGCAGCAACACCATAGAAATCTTTCTGTAGCCACGATTCCGTTTTATGATCGTGACATTCAGCACATTGCATTGGCAGTCCAAGGAACAATCGTGATGTATGAGAAGTCAATAGGACAGGTGAACGGTCGTAACGCAGGACATAATTTCCCGCGTCATTGTCTCGTAATTCTCCATCGGCAGCGACCAGTTCTTTGACAAACATATTGTAAGGCATGTTAGTTCTGAGAGATTTTTTCACCCACTTCGCTAATCCAACCCGTTGATCATCACCATCACCGCGTCTGCCAATTAACCAGTTTACCCATATTCCTGTCCAATACTCAACAGATTGCTTACTTTTAATAAGTTCATCAATTTTTCTTGACCTTTTGTTTGGAGCACTATCATCAAGAAATTCAGAGACTTGTTCAGGTGTTGGAATGACACCCGTCATATCTAAATGGATTCGTCTTAGAAATGCTGCATCACTTGTTTGTTTAGATGGTGTTAATCCTTCCCGTTTTAAGACAGCATCAATGTGTCTGTCAAGATGTTTAGAACTTGAAGGTATGTATATATTCTTAGAATTCATTGTTGGTACAGCAGTGCAGCTAACTACCACGAACGCTAAAGCAAGAAACAACACCCAATTTCGGTATATCATCCAATGTGTTCTCTTCATCATAGTCTCCTTAGGACTAAAAAATTAAGTATATTGCGATATATATTTTAAGTTTAACGCATTTTGTATCGGTTTTCAAGGGAATTGCTGTATTAATCCCAACGGACACCTGTTGGAATAATACCTACATCTTTACCCTGTCGCATCGCTTCAGCAGCATCAAGGATACTTGCCAAATCATGTTGAGGTTCAAAACCTAACATGGTTTTTATTTTGGTTAAATCGAATTCAAAATAGTTCGCGTTTGTAAGTTTTATATCAACAGAATCCTTCTGATAACGGGCACATAGGTATGGGATAACCTTTTCTTGGTCGAAAACAGCATTTCCTCCGAGTGTGAACTCTTGCCCAACAGCGGCATCTTTTTCTATTCCTAAAATCAAACCTTGAACGATATCTCGTATATCTGCGAAATGCTCCTTATAGGCCCGTCCATCAGGGTTTCGTTTTAGGATGAATTTTTCTTCACCGTTCCAAACATTCTTTACTATTCCTGCTATTTCTAATTCAGCAGGATCATTACCCTTATAGTTTTTATATCGATTGTAAATTGTACTAAAGACAAACAGTTTTGGCAATCCGTCTTCATTTAGAAATTCACTCGGTTCGACAACGGTACTAAATCGGAATACTGTGCAAGGAACATTGTATTGGTGATGATAACTCATACATAGTTCTTCTCCTATCCACTTCGTAAGGAAATAAGGCATGTTATGGTATTTTGCCACCATATCTTCAGTGACTAATTCATCAAAAAGTCTACCTTTCTCAGTTAATTCCCAGTAGATGGCTTCAGTACATGCATATACAAGACGGTGGATATTTGGGTTGAATTCTCGGATACACTCTAATATATTAAGTGTTCCCATCCCATTTATAGCTAAATAGTCACGATTATTAAATGGACCACCGAAGGCAGCAGCAATATGATAGATCGCATCAACACCTTCAACAGCTTTTTTCACATCTTCATATTCTCGGAGATCACCAAGAACAGTTTCCACCTTGGCATTATTATCCCACCTTCCAACACGGTTTTTATCTTCTGGATATGTAAAACTTCTTATTTCATGTCCCTTTTCGAGTAGTTTTTTAACCAGGTTTGAGCCGATTCGACCCGTGCCACCAGTAACCAATATTTTCATACTTATTTCCTAAATTCAATTAAACACAAAGAGTGATTCATTTATTTAAATGAATCACTCTTTAAGGATTCATACCAATATTGTTGTTAGAGTTAAGTTGCTCATAGCAGCAAATAGAATTATTTTAAAGATTTCAATTCTGCCCATGTTACTGCTAACTTATCTCTTGGTTCAACATCAAATGCAGTACTTACGAGTTCGATGTTATCTATTGCCCACCACCAATCATTTTTTGCATCGGTTAGACTGAAACTAATAATCATCTTATCAGCATCTGCAGGGTTGTCTATAGGGATTTCTAAAGATTCGTTAACTTGTTCTAAATCGTTTAATTTTTCTCTGTTTTTCCTAAGAGTAGGAATTGTAACAAGCGTTTGCTCACCGGAACTTGCGAACAAAAGGATTTGTTCTTCTTTACCACCGTCAAAACTCACAGTAATTTCAGCAGTTTGATTATCATAAGGACGCCAACTTGAATCTAATGATAAGACAAGTGATTTTGCTGCTGCCCCTTTGATTTTTATGGATGGAGTAATCATGTGACCATTCCAATCACTTAGAGCATCAGGATCTCCGTTTCCTTCCCAATCATCCCATTCGTCAGGGTCAGCAACTGCCCCATTTCCTATACCTTTTCCATCTTTCGCTTTAGAGGTAAACTGGCTTCGTTCTTGGTCTTCAGCTGTTTGTGTCCACCACGCAAGTTTAACAATTGCCCATGTTCTCCACTCAGGCATCCCAAGATCTTCAGGATTCTCGTTCTTAATTTCCCAACCATCAGGTCCTGTTCCGGACCAGACTTTATTTTCTTTTACACCTTCTTTTATACTATTTCCAAGTTTCACACGTTCAAAATCTTCTTCAAAAAGAACAGTATCTGCTGCCCAAATTGTCTGTCCACAGATAAAGAGAATTATGAGTATAATTGTATACTTAATACATTTTATAGCACCGTTCATCAGATTTATCCTCCGAAGGTTTAACCAATTAGTAGTATGGAAGCAAACTTAACTTTACTTAAAAGTATAGAATTATTTTAAAGATTTTAGTTCTGCCCATTTCATAGCCAATTTATCTTTCGGTTCAACATCAAATGAAGTACTGACAAGACTAATGTTATCTATTGCCCACCACCAATCATTTTTAGCATCAATAACACCAAAACTAATAACCAACTCAGATGCATCCGCAGGATTGTCGATGGGAATTTCTAACGTTTCGTTCACCTGTTCTAAATCATTAAACTTTTTCTCATTTTGGTTTAGAGTAGGAATTGTAGCAAGTGTTTGCACTCCTGAACTCATATACAATAGGATTCTTTCCTCTTTACCACCGTCGAAACTTACAGTGATTTCTGCTGTTTGCGTATCTTCAGGACGCCAACTGGAGTCGAATGTTAGGACAAGAGATTCGGCAGCTGCTCCTTTGATATTTATAGGAGGCGTAAGTAGATGCCCATTCCAGTCACTTTTTGCTTCCGGTTTACCATTTACTTCCCAATCATCCCATTCATCTGGGTCAGCAACTGCTCCATTCCCTATACCTTTACCGTCTTTCTGTTTTGATGTAAACTGAGTTCGTTCTTGGTCTCCCGCTGTTTGTGTCCACCATTCAAGCTTAACAATTGCCCATGTTCGCCATTCAGGCATACCAAGGTCTTTAGGATTTTCGTTTGTAATTTCCCATCCTTCAGGTGGTGTTCCTGTCCATACTTTAACTCCCTTTACTTGTTCTTGTATACTATCTTCAAGTTTCACACCTTCGAAATCTTCTTCAAAAAGTACTGTATCCTCTCCGTATATTGCTAACGGAGTAAGACACAAAGCTATCGCAAGTATAGTGTTTATACTGAATTTTATAATCACATTTTTCATATTTATCTCCTAAGGCTTTCAGTAAATAACCCTCTTGGATATAAAAGCATCTAATTCCTAATTTATCACAATTAAGAATAAGGTTACCTTACCGATTTTAATTCTGCCCATTTTACGGTTAATTTGTCTTTTAATTCTACATCAGTCGCAACAAAGGCAGTACTCACAAGTTTAATATTATCAAATGCCCACCACCAATCATTTTTCGCTGTAAGAAGACCAAAACTAATTACCATTTCATCAGCACCATCAGGATTGTCAATTGGTATTTCTAATGATTCATTTACTTGTTCTAAATCGTTTACTACTTCTTCTGATTTGTTTAGAGTAGGAATAGTAACAAGGGTTTGCTCACCAGAACTTGCAAATAAAAGGATTCGTTCTTCCTTATTCCCATCAAAACTAACGGTGATTTCTGCGGTTTGATTATCATAGGGACGCCAACTCGAATCTAAAGATAAAACCAATGAATTTGCCCCTGCCCCTTGGATATCAATGGGTGGCGTAATAATGTGTCCGTTCCAATCGCTTATAGAATCTGGGTCACCGTTTTGAGTCCAATCATCCCATTCATCAGGGTCTGAAACAACACCATTACCCATACCTTTACCATTTTTCTCCTTAGAAGTGAACTGACTCCGTTCTTGATCTTCTGCTGTTTGTACCCACCATTCAAGCTTAACAATTGCCCATGTTCTCCATTCAGGCATACCAAGGTCTTTAGGATTTTCGTTCGTAATTTCCCATCCATCAGGTCCTGTGTCGGACCAAACGTTAGTCCCCTTAACCCCTTCAGCTATACTGTCTTTAAGATTCACGCCTTCAAAGTCTTCTTCAAAAAGTACTACATCAGCACTCCAAATTATATGTGAAGTAAGACATAGAGTTATCACAAAAACTATATGGAATATCCCTTTTATAGTATTGGTAAACATAATTATCTCCTAATGTGTAGTTGTTTTAAAGTAAATCACATAACTATTGTACGCGCTGTATGGGTTGGATTACCTAACCCTTACAAGAGGGTTAGGTGGGTTCCTACCACAGAATCTAAACATTTAGTAGGATTCCACTATTTTTAGAAGCTGACTGCGTAACCGTCAGTTCTTGGATCTGATCCACCGATAAGTGCCCCAGATTCAGGATGTACTTGGATAGCTTGTGCACTTCCTGGACCACCCCAATCTCCAACGGGTTGTATTTCATGTCCTTTTTCTGCTAATTGTTCTCGAACATCAGTGGGAAAACGTGTTTCTAATTGAAGATGATTTGAGCAGGTGTGTGGTATTGTTGATTCCATAGGGTTCTGTAAACTTCGCCATCTCGGTGCTGAGACTGCTTCTTGTGGGGTCATTCCAAAATCAAGGATATGGGTGACCAACTGTAAATTTGTTTGAACCTGTGTATCTGCCCCGGGAGTTCCACACGTTAATACAGGTTTGCCGTCTTTCGTCACAATAACCGGATTCATCGTGTGTCGGACACGTTTCCCTGGGATCAAACAGTTTGGATGGTCTTCCTCCAGATGCCAATAGGTCATTCGGTTATTTAGTAAGATTCCTGTATCTCCGGCAACCAAACCGGAACCGAAACCTGATTGAATACTCTGTAGAATGCAAACAAGATTTCCTGCACTATCCGCAGTACAGAAACATGTTGTATCTTGGTGTGATTCTGGCAGTCCCGCAGAAACATCAACTGCTGCTTTTTCCAAATCAATTCGTTCTGCTTGTTCTGCTGCATAAGATTTAGACAGCAATCCTTCTATTGGAACATCTATCCAATTGGGATCAGCCATGTATTTTTCTCGATCAGCAAATGCAAGTTTTTTCGCCTCGACCATCACATGTATACTTTCGGCTGAATTACACCCCAATGCTTGTAAATCAAACAGTTCGACTACGTTCAATTCTTGCAATAGGATATGTCCACTTGAATTTGGTGGCATTTCATAAACATCATAGCCACGGTAGTTTATTTGTATTGGGTCATCCCAATGTGCATGGAAGCTTGCCAAATCTTCAGTAGTTAGGAGTCCATCGTAAGCTTGACTAAATTCACCAATTGTTTTTGCGATGTCACCTTCGTAGAATATATCTCTTCCATCTTTAGCAATTTTGCGGAAGGTCTTACCGAGATTAGGATTTGATAGGAGTTCGCCAGATGGAATTGGTTCACCATTGTTTGTGAAGATTGCTCGACTGTCTGGTTCAGCAGCGAATCGTTCGTTTTCACCCCGCAGTCCACCTGCGAGTCTATGGCTAACAGGAAAACCTTCTTCACAAAGTGAGATTGCAGGTGCAAAAACCTCTTCTAATTTGAGCGTACCATACTTTTCGTGTGCAAGTAGCCACCCATCAACAAGTCCAGGAACAGAAACACTCCGTATACCTTTCATAGGTATACCACCATCTTTAAGATAGGTTTCACGGGTCGCTGCGCCGGGAGCCGGTCCTGTTGCATTGACAGCTGCGACTTCGCCTGTTTCTGCCCAATAGATGAGAATAAAACCATCCCCACCTGGACCAGAACCAGCAGGTTCAACAACACCGATTGCAGCGGCAGTCGCGATTGCGGCATCAACAGCATTACCCCCTGCCATCATTGTTTGTATACCTGCTTGTGATGCGAGAACGTGTCCTGATGCCACCATACCGTTTTTGCCCATTATAGATGGACGAAACGCTGAACCGTGTGGTGATTGCATTTGGAATCCTCCGTATTATGCTAACATCTTCGCTGCAAAAGCATTTACATCAACGCGTTCGTGTGTTCGGGCAGATTCGTTACACGCTTCCATCAATATCCATGTACCTAATGTGGTATCCTGTATCCACTCACGGTCTTTCCCAGTAGTGATGGCTTCACCGAAAGCATCAAATTGGAGTCTGTCGTCTTCAATCAGACCCCCGTGCAGATCTTGTAGTGTGATGTTTTCAATTTCTTTGCCGGTTCGGAAGAGTTGCAGGTGTCCGCCATCTCTGCGTATGTCTCCTTCTTCACCGTGGAATGTCCAGCTACCGCTCCATCCAAATGCCCCCATATGTCCAGCGCGCGTGCCAGCATACGTAAATGGAGCACCATTAGCATATTCCATCAATGCATTGCCACCTGCTGTTCCCCACGCTTCTATCTGTCCTAAATCGGAATCACGGCGGTTATGGACTTGTGCAGTAACATATTTTGGGAGACCTTTAGCAGCAACAAGTTGATCAAGCTGATGACTACAACCCGCATGGAAATAGAGTCCATCCACATAAGCATCTGGTTGTCGAGAATCGGGACCGGTAAATAGATTTTGACGTATCCAGAATCGACATTCTCCACCCAACATTTCACCTATACCGTTATCTTCTCTGAGCCATTCCCGCATTTTCGCAGCAGCAGGATTCCAACGTTTGTTTTGTCCTTGAACCAAAAGTGTGCCAGGGTTTGCTTTGTGTGCTTGAATTATATCGTGAAATTCTGCTTGCGTTGTTGCGATCGGTTTAACACAGAGGGTGTGCATACCGAGGTTCAGACTTTCAACAATGAGTTGAGCATGGACAGTTGTTGATGCGTAGATTAGACATGCTTGTGCATCGTGTTTCTCTTTTGCTTCGGTTATGGTTGTATAAATGCGTTCTGATAAACCTTCTGGGGCACCATCTATTGATTCAACACCGTTTTTTGCAGCCTCAAGATTGATGTCCACACACGCAACAGGTTCAAGATTGTGTGTATTGACTTGTGCCTGTAATCGTCCGTGTGCAAAATGTGTGCAGCCAACATGAATAGTTGGTATTGGCATATTTAGTCTCCTTTGCAAGCCAAAACAATAAGATAGATCCGTATGGATTAGTCTTGCGAAAATTCAACAGTTGGAGGATTGATGAAATCGTGATATTTTTGTGATACCTTGCCTTCAGTTGCATCACCTGCATGAATTAATACTCGGAACCGGAAGTGCATTTTCTCACCTTGTTTAAGAATGTAAGAACCATCTTTGGATGGGTCGCGTTCAAATGTTCCACCCCCAAAAATATTACTTCCCATTAATCCATAATTTCGAACGTGCCAATAGGTTGGATACCGTGGATTTACAATATGATCGAATACTGCAATTCCTACTGGAGTGCCATCAACAACACCAGAATAGTCGCACCAATTAGCGCGTTTCCCCCAGGTCTCACCTTCGTTAATTCCACCGAAAGCGTTTTCAATTTTACCTCCATCTGAGGCATTCATTGATGGGTGTACCCGAATTGACATGATACCACCCTCTTTCGTATCACCAAAGTGTACATCTCCGGCAGAGGCGATAAAACTTAAATCAAGATCTACAAATGATCCATCGTCAGATAGATTGTAGATGCGGAAGTTCTGTTTATCCGTCATCAAGACTGTTCCATCTTTAGTTTCCCAATTGTTATCTGTATAAATCCTGCTGAGAACAAAACCACCATGTTGTTGTGTGAAACCTTGATGAACAACTCTACCGGAATTGGCACCTTCACCCCATAAATCAATATCATTAACTTCACCGTATGCCACATAGAGGGATCGGTGATGAACATGGTCTTTGGAGATTTCGCTTGTTTCTCCGCGAGTCACTTCGCAACCGTTCGGACCTAAAACAGGGAAGAAATAAGGTCGGTATTGTGAATTGGCATAGCGAAATGTTGTAAAATGTCTTCCATTAACAGTGATGTCAATCGTTTCTGATTCGTTTTTTAGCTCAACCCCTGGTTCTTGTGGAAGAGTTCCAGCAGAAAGGGAATAGGTTCGCGAGTCTCCTGCGTTAAGATCATTAAGTATCCATGCTAAAGAAGTAGATTCCCCGTCATCGCTTGTATAACACTGTGCTGCTATAACATCTCCAGTTTCTGAATCTGTTAAAATGACATCTTGATTAATAAATTCACTTATCCCGGGATGGTCGACGTTAACGACAACAGGACACCCATCCCGGTTGTGGAAATCTGCGTTGACAGTAAGTGTTAGGTGGTTCTGATTTGCCATGAATCTCCTTGATTACCGTTCATTCTAATTGTTGGTGTAATGTATTATTGTAGTACTATTGCAATTTGGATAGTAAAGACTTATTAGAAGATAAACTTATTTGTCTGGATTATCAGCACTAAGTTCAAGTATAGCCTCTTCTTCAGTATCATAATTCTCAAAGACAGTAGCTAATCTTCCAAGAACGAGTAGGTTTCGAATATGTGCTCCTGCGTTTACCAATGCAGTTCGTCCACCTTTGCGTGTGATAGTAACATGAACAGAAACAAGTGTGCCTAAACCACTACTATCCATGCGTGTAACTTCTTCAAGATTAAATATTACGTTTGGTGAATCGAAGTGTTCCTCAAGTTCTTCATGTATTTGTTGTCTAATTTCAACATTGGCTGGACCGATCATACGTCCTGTGGGCCGTATAACGATTACACCTTCTCTATGACGAATTTCTGCTAACATTTCTTTTCCTCATTGTTAAACCGCATTTATGGTGTATCAGGCAAATAACAATTCCTAATGTGTGCGTTTCCCCGACGAATATCGTAACTGTACTTACCATTGATTCACCGCAGGAATTAGTAATGTATATAAAATATAAATCCACTATAAACGCGGAAATAGTTTAATAGCGTTAGTATAACGAATCCTTGTAGTTAAGTCAAGAATGTACTTATTGTTGGCAGGGTTATTTAGTTTTCGGTTTTCTGTGCGTTTTTTATCACAGTTGTTAATATTCCATGCAAAAGCAGATATAGCGTGACTTCTCACACCATATCTACTATGATTCATCTTAAAATAATCACTCTTTGAGGTGAATAATGACAAAAAGAAAATCTTGCCACTTGATAGATATGTTAGCAGAAGTTTTTGACCCACGCAACAATAAAGGAAAACGACACCCGTTGAAATCAATCCTCGGTCTCCTCGTTGTTGGACTTATGTGTGGGCATAAAGGATATACATCCATAGCAACTTGGGCACGAAACCAAACACTGCTCGCAAAAGCACTCGGTTTT
>CAZZBB010000101.1:0-15224 GCA_964652195.1 uncultured bacterium
ACCGAAAAATTATGTTGTGTCTCCGATCCCTATTCTTCATCCTCTCTTCTGTAGGTGGGGAATGCCATAAGGCATTCATACCCACCGAATTCCACACGCGGATTCGGTGTTGATTTGGGGAATGCTAAACAGCATTCATACCCGGGGGATGTCATTAAGACATTCATACCGTTGATTCCTTGATTCCTTGATTTGGATTCCGATCCCCGATCTTATCTTATCAACAAAAAATACTTCAGAAAGATAATTACATTTCTGGAAATTATAGCCACAAAAATAAAATCTCTATAATAGAGCAAAAACTTTAGTGTATGTCTAATTTGTTTCTTAATTCGAGAACGTATAATAGACCCAGAAATTTTAGAATTGCAAGAGGCAACACACCACCCAGGAAGAACTAAAGAAGCAAGGTATAAAATTTCTACCTATCAATAGTAAAAAGGAACAAATTCCTGACCCCCAAGAAGATGAAAACCATTGAAATTTTATAGACTGTATAGACTTTATTTTCACACAGTCTCTTCTACTATAAAGTAATTTCTTGACAAACTTTAGAAAATATGTTAATATAGAATTCACATCACAAAATAGATAATTGGAGTTGTTTACAGCAATTTCCTTCTGCTACGAGATGGACATGTGGATTTCAACAATGACATTAAATTTGAATGGGACGAGAACAAAAGTAGAATCAATGTAAAAAAGCATAAAGTAACTTTCCATGAAGCAAAGACAATATTCTCATCTTCTTTATCCTTAACAGAGAACGATGACCAACACTCACAAGATGAACAAAGATATAAAACTACTGGATATTCTGTTAGAAACAGATTGCTGGTTGTTGTCCATACAGAAAGGGGAAATGTAACTCGCATAATTTCAGCGAGAGAAGCAAATAAATTAGAACAGGAAAATTACCATGAACATTTTAGATAATACATACCATCTAAATAATTTCAAATGGGACAGTAGATTAGTTAATGAACATAAAGGTAATCTTGTAGACATTGAAGAGAATATTTCTGTTTTTACGAAGCGACCTTTCAATGTAGATGGGGCAGAGAATAAACATTTTGATGTAGTCGTAAATACTTCGGATGGTGGCACACCTGTCGCAACAGTATCTAAGTCATATTCTCTAATTCAACATTCCGAGATACTTCAGATTATTCATATAGCATTTGAAAAGCTGGGATATAACATAGATGAAACCGAGTGCAACCTGTATCTAACTGAATACGGTGAGTGTATGTGGTTGAAAATACAAATCTCAAAGGGATTTAAATTTGATCCAGGGGATGGTCATGTACTCATACCTCAGTTGCATGTTAGGAATTCCGTAGATGGAACTGCACCATTAGCTTTTGAGTTATCATGGTATAGACTGATTTGTATGAACGGACTTATGTGTTTAGAGACAGAAAGTAGATTTAGTAAGCGACATACCAAGTCTTTAAATCCTGGATTATTTGTTGAATATCTAAGTGAAAACCTCTCAAAAATTCAACGAGAGAAAGAAGTATATACAAAATGGAATCAGAAAAAACTCAATGCTGATACAGATGTAGAAATACTACAGAACTGGATTGACACTATAGTATCTGATAGATGGGGACGCAAGAATGCTGAAAGAGTATATAGTATTTTAGAAACAGGCCAAGATGCAAAGATTACAAGATTTAAAGATAAGAATACCGAAGAGAATAAAGATAGTTATATGATTAGAATTTCTTTGGAAGGTAAGGTTCCTGGGGCACAACCTGCAGAGAACATCTATGATGTTGCGAATGCACTCTCTTGGGTTTCATCTCATCAGAATTCACTTAAGAAACAATATAGTATGATGCTACAAGTTTCAAAAATGATAAAGGAGCTTGAGGATTCTCTTGAATAAAAGATCACAGTTAGTCGTTTTGGACTTAGGATTATGCAGTTTCCCATCCCACAGCCTCAAACATAAACCTCCAAAATACTTGGTGTTCTTTTCTATAGTTATATTTGTAGCATGCCTCTGATACATACAATGGTGCATACGCAACGCTATAGTGGTGATGTGACCCATACCACGCTCTTTTAAAAGAGACCAAAACCCTTCTATTGTGTTGGTATGTATATCGCCATCTGCAAATTGCCGCTTGTGATGGATTACGGAGTGTCTCATTTCTCTGCCAACAACATTGTAAGACTGGAATTCATCTGTAATTAACTCAGATGCTTCCATACTTACATATATCTGAATAAATTTTAGAATACTCCTACCCGTTAGATCCGTTGCTAATTGTACTATAACCCTTCCCCCTCTTTCAACAGCGCCAATAACAGCCTGCTTAGATGTTCCACGACCTCATTTAAACCTTTTAGTTTTAAAGCAGTCTAACATAAATAAGATAAAAGTATTAAGGAGATGGAAAATGAATTATATAAATATGAATATAAAACAATCTAATAAACATGTTGGTTTAAGACTTTTGGGTAAGTATGACTTATTAACATTTTATGAAGATGATGAAAAATCCATTGAAATAGAAGGTGCAATTAATGATAATGTAAAGGTATCTATAGACCCAAATTCTGGAAATATAAATATCGTTTCATTAGGCAATAATCAATTGAATCAGTCCGAACAACCCGATGCACTTCCATCATATAGTCGGAAAGCACTACCATCTCGTAGTAATAATCTATCAGATATGAAACATGTCCACATTCCTAAATGCAATCATTTTTCAGGTGTTAAGAATATTCATGAAATTGATTTGAGTATGTTAAGTGTGTTAGTTCGTGGGGATAATAATTACTTATCGTGTAATGAATGCTATGAACCTTCTGCATATCAAATATCGCGTAAATTAGCAGACTACATAAATTCCTTCAAATACTAACATTAGCAGTTTACATAATAAATAAGTTTTGGTAGTGCGTGGTGATTACATTACTCCCCAGGCAACCCATCAACAATCCGATCAGATTCTACACTGACATAGATAATCCGGGCAATTGCAGGCACAATATCCCGCGGATCAGCAAACCAACCGTTCGGATCATTAACAATACCACTATCCTTGTCAGTCTTTATATAATATCGATCAATAAACCACTCCAGTGGTGATCTGCCGTTGACGACATAACGATATGCGTCTTCTGGGATGTCTGAAATGCGAACATGCATATTGATATCAAGGGATCTTTTCCCGTCAGATCCGTAACGCATCGGTTTATCTGTTAGTAGGAATAAGTTAGGATCAGCGTGATTAAGGTCTGTTGGCGGCGAGGACACGTTGGGAAACTCAAGTGTGAGTGGATACTGTTCACACGTCTCGTAGTTAAGGTGAAGTTCTGCCAACTCTTTACCTGCTTCAGCAAAGGCGCGGAAGTCTGGGGCATAAGGGATACGCGGGAGCATTTTGGATAAATCGTTGGCAAACTGTTCTCGGTAGCTTGGGGAATGTAGGATGCCGTAGACATAATAGAAGATGTCGTCTTTGGTGATGGAGTCATCACTGTAATGTTCTTGGAATGCTTTTAGGGCAGTATCTGAAATATTGTCAATACGTTCTGGCGAGTCGTCAACATCAAGGAGTGATGGTGATGTGTCTGGTGTATCCGATGGTTTTGGATATTGCCAGCGCGGAAAGCATTGACATGCCTCGTTGAAACCGAGATCCGGCATTGTATTGGTCATAAGAACGGAAAACGGTTTTTTTGAACCGATACCGGGGACGCACATTACAAGGTTTTCGCTGGAACCGTCTGGAAATATTTTATCCATCTGGTATTTTCTCTGGGCAAAGATATAATTAGCATAGCAATTCGTAGAGACGAATGGCCGGTACACAACTTTTCGGATATAATCGGCACTGAATACAGTCTCTTTCTTCTGCCTAAGATTATTCATGAGATTAAGATCCCACTTAAGATTTGATGAATGGAGTTGAGCTACCTCATCTACCGTGAGTTCAGGATTATCCTCAAGTTCAGACTGCGCGTTGATATAGTCCTGCGTCATTCGCTCAGCATTTTCGGAACAGGAATCATGTGAGAAGTTGTAGATATATGCGTCTCTACCTGTTGCATATCCGCGTGAATACAATCCCAAAATTGCATCGTCTGTCTTTCCTGCCTTTGTGTTTTCTGATCCGATTGGGTAAAACTGTCTAAAAGCCTCGTTACGTTGTTCAATCCAATCGTGGTGTTTATCGGGTATAATAGTATCCCAATCAGAAAATCCTGTGATAGATTCCGCCTCGTGTAGTGCCTCTAATTTTTCCTCGCGTGTGAGATAGTCTCCAATATCGCGGTATTGAATTTTGCAGCCTTCGTCTGTTGCGTTCGGATTCTTGATAAGGACTGCAATAGCAACTGGTGCACGTGAACCACTACCAAATATTTTGCCACCTTCTTGACGTGAACGATCACCCTGTGTACGTTGATTTCCTCTAAGATGTAGAACGTTTATTGAACTAAACTCCTCTGCCAAACACGCGCGGACCCCCGAATCAACGTTTCCATCAATCCATGAACCGTTGCTTACAAAGGCAATGATACCCTGTTCACCAATCCTATCGGATGCCCATCGGATTGCCATTTTGTATGTATCATAGAGGTTCCGCTTCAAATTCGCTGTAGAATATTTAGCATAACTGTCTCTAATACGATCTTTGAGTTCCGTATATTCCACATTTTGATTGTCATCTGATGCACTTCGCTGACCTGCAGACCACGGCGGATTGCCGACGATGACTTGGATAGGGAGTTTCTGTTGGCGTTCGGCACGTTTGTTGTTATCTGGCAGCCACTCCTTTGGGAAGAGGGTGGTATCGTCTTTTTTATTGAGATTGAAGGTATCGGTTAGGACAATGCCGTTGAACGGTTCATAAGTGCTGTCTTCTCCGCGTCGACCACGGAATGTTTCCTCTATGTTGACAGTGGCGATGTAGTATGCCAACAGTACGATCTCGTTTGCGTGGAGTTCTTCTCGGTATTTGCGTTCAAGGTCGGCATCTTGGATAATATCGGACTGCAGTAGACGTGTGAGAAATATACCTGTACCAGTAAACGGATCCAGCACATGCACGCCTTCATCGCTGAGGCTACGTCCGAATTCATCTTGTAACACCTCATTAGCACTTTGGAGTATGAAATCTACTACTTCAATCGGTGTGTAGACGATTCCGAGCCGTTCAACCTCCTTTTTCAAGGCAGTGACAAAAAACTTCTCGTAGAGTTCCAACAGGACGCGTTGACGTGCTTCGCTATTGTCAAGTCCTTGTGCGCGCATGCGAACACTTTCATAAAATCCTTCCAAATCACGCGTTTCGTTTTCCAGACCGAATTCACCAAAATCGCTTTGGAGTTTATTGAGTGCGTTTGCTACAGGGTTACCAGACGCAAAATCGTAGTTATCAAAGAGTGCTTCAAACACGGGACGTGTGATAATGTGTTGTGCCATCATATCAATAGCACTTTCACGGGTAATTGAGTCGTTAATTGTTTCCTTTAATTCCTTATGAAAATCGTCAAACCACTCTTGCAGTGCACTATTTTCAGGATTTTCAAGTAGGTTTTCAATACGACCAACGAGACGTTTGAATATATCAGCGACATCCTTTGCCCAACTTTCCCAGTATTTTCTATCCCCACATTTCTCCACGATTTTAGCATAAATTGCATCTGCAGGAATACCGAAGGGCAGCTGTAACTGATCAGGATCTATCGTTCGTTCTCCATCTCCATTGTCTGTATAGTCCCCATTGCCTCCTCCTTCATCAATAATAATAATTTCAGTCGGTTCGTTGTTAAGGTCAATTTTATTGATTTCAGCATTGAGCCTGTCATCGTGTGAACGGAGTGCGCGGAGGACACCCCACACAGTGGCGAACCTTTCGTTATCGTTGAGTGCATCGACGGGGTCAACATCTGGTGGAATTGCGACTGGCAACACGATATAGCCGTATTGCTTACCGGGTGCTTTACGCATCACACGACCAACCGCCTGAACAATGTCAACGTGTGAGTTGCGCGGAGACATAAACAACACAGCATCAAGCGCAGGGACATCTATACCTTCGGAGAGGCATCGAGCATTGGAGAGGATACGACAAACATCTTTCGTATCCCCTTTGAGCCATTCAATAAGTCTCTTTCGTTCAAGAGCGTTCTTTTGTCCATCAACGTGTGCGGTTTCACATGTGAAATTATTGGGATGTTGGTCTTCCGACATATTTTCAACAGCACTTTCTATAATGCCGTTCCAATGGTCCACAAGGTTTTGTGATGACTTGATGGTGTTTGTGAATGCGATGGCACGTGTGAGAGGTTTGATTGTATCGTCGTCTGGTGATTTTCTTTCGGGATTCTGTAGTGCACGCCAACAACCGACAATCTTTGCTGCATCACTGATGTTAACTTCACTGCCACCATTACTGAGATAGTTGTGTAACGTATCCTGCACACCTTGTTCGGACATTGCCAGCACGACAACCTTGTAATCAGAGAGGAGATTTTGTGCAACTGCTTTGGAGAATGGGAGTCGGTGGAATTCGGGACCAAACGTATTTGGATCATCCATAGAGAATACATCAATATCGTGTTTTGCTGCTTTTGTTTTCGCACTTTGGGTATAAAGACGAGGAGTCGCGGTCATATAGAGTCGTTTTTTGGCGCGAATACGTTCTGTATCGTGAACAAGAACGAAAGGTGAGGTCTTATCATCCGGTTTGTCAATACCAGTGGTTCTGTGTCCTTCATCACAGAAGATGATGTCAAAAGGGGGTGCACCTGCATCTTGTGCTTCTGCAACCTTCGGAAGTGACTGATAGGTGCAGAATACAACACGCATGTTCTCTTCATCTGTTGTCTGTAGTGCATTGGAGATAACGGTTTCATCGGTGGTTACAGGGAATTCCAGTTCATAGAGGGATGCGTCCTCGTCTGTTCTGCCTGCCTTTGTATCGGAGCATATTCCGATGTAGCGATGCGGGATTACCTGTTGTTCTGCCCATTCTCGCATGGCTTGTGCAAAGAGTCCGATGGATGGCACGAGATACAACACCCGACCACCGATACCAGCGATTTCCTCTGCGATTCGGAGTGCGGTAAAGGTCTTTCCAGTGCCGCATGCCATAATCATTTTGCCGCGGTCAGAATCTTTGAATCCGTTGATAACATCGTCAAACGCTGATTTTTGATGATCCCGCAAACTGAACGTCTCAAGTTGATAGTTTAGATGGTCTGGTTCTTGTAGGCTAAGGTCAGGCCACTGGACAGGTCGGCTTGCGAGGTCTGCAGCGCTAATCCGTTGACATGGCGGTTCTAATCCATCGAGTTTTTTTATGAGGTTGGTAGTCCAGCTTTTGCCTGTATCAACAAATATACGTGCAGTAAACGGTTGACGGTTGGAATATGTGATAAATGAATCAATATCGGATGGTGAAACTCGTTTGTCTTCTGCATAGCACTTACATTGGATTGCACAGACTCCTCCGGAGTGTTCTATGGCAACGAGGTCAACACCTAAATCAACACGGTCAAATCCGGGTTGGTTTTCTGCCCATTCTCCCCACAGATATACCTCTGAAAATCGTTTGTTGTAGAACGGATCTTCAAGCAGATATGCTCTTATCAGTCGTTCGAACAGTCTACCTTTACCGAATTGTGTGTTGGCGTTCTGTCTGATGTAGTTGAGTGCGTCGTAGAATCCGTTATCCGATTCTTCAAATCCGAACGGTAAAGGCATCTGTGTTGCTTGTGACATATCTCCCCTTTTTGTGTCCATTTCTCACGGGTAAATGGATTATATCATAAAGGGGGTCTATCATCAAGTGAGCAATAAAGAATCACTATTGACCAGAGGAATTCAATTGTCCAGTTTATCAGGAGGATTAAAAGACTTTTTATGAAATCAAAATTATAGTTCCTCTTCTGTAGAAGGGAACTCCGATTCCAAATGCTTCGTGTAATGGTGTAATGTCTTAAAAAATGATCCTTAGTCATTAAATCCTAAAAAAAGATCGTGCTATCGTTCCCGCTACTCACCAAAATACAATGTGATCACGACAGTATTAAAACAGATGCTGCAGTCAGCAGGTTGGTTGATGCCCTGCCGACTGTGGCAGTATAAATAAGATAGATTATTTCTTATCTGTCCGATTTTACCAACTCGGATAAAATCGCATCGGCAAAGTCTTTGTCAAAGTTCTGCCGAACTAACTTTCGTGTGAACTCCTGCTTCTGATCTGTGGTCGCATTTGGTAACTCAGAGACAAGCTTGCGTATCTTTGACACCACCGCTTTTTGTATCTCGGATGTTCGACGCTTCAAGTTTTGTCGTGCATTTTGTGTCGGAAAATACTGATCAAATTCTTCAGTTGTCAGGGATGGCGTAACGAGGACATCAAAGTATTGTTCTTCTAATGTCGCTCGTAATGAAGTCATCTGAGACTGTGCGTATTTCTGAAAATCAGTAGTATCAAGTTTCTGATTGTCAGCATTTTGTAATGTATGGATAAAGCCAGTATTTTGCGTTTGACTTGCACTACGCCCCGTCAATTCTGGTTGTATAGACCGTAGATAATTAGGGTCTTGTTCCACTTTTTGTTGGAGGTCTTCGTAGAAGGCAATCTTTTCTTCAAAAGTCGCATCGTCCGGTGGCTCCGGTATCACATTCGGAGTAGTTCCAAAGAAGGTATGCAGACGATCTATAAGAGGGTCGATTAACGCCATTTTCTCATTCATAACCTTGTTCTTTTGTACAACTTTATCCCAACGTGCCCAAAGATCCTCTGTTTCTTTGGACAACTCTTTTGCTTGTTTTTCCGTTTCCGAAATAAAATTTCGAATTCCCGCCATAAATACCTCTGCTTCAGCACTCTCTGCTTCTGATCTTTGCAGAAAAAATGATACGTCCCGTAAGTATTGTTTCAAAGGTATCGTTTCCCCGTTCTCAAGTGTGATCTGACGTTCACTGATAGGTTCTTCGTCTTTCAGGTACTCGTCAAGTAATGCGTTTAGGTTTTTTCGTTGGTCAGGGGTTGTTGGATCAGAAAGTTGTTGGAACGCTTTATCTATTCTTGCTTCAAGCGGGGTCTGTTTTTTGTTTGGTGGTGCCTTTGTGATGACGAGCTTCCCTTGTTTGGGCTGTTTTGACAATTGCCATAAGAAAACAGTACCGACACCCAATAAAAGCACGATTATGACAACCTCGATTTTCTTGTAAGTTGCGCGCATAAGTATTTCTCCCATTTTGACATCAAGTTTTTTATTAGGTTGGTAGTCCAGCTTTTGCCTGTATCAACAAATATTCGTGCAGAGAATGGTTGACGGTTGGAATATGTGATAAATGAATCAATAATTGAGTGCTACATCAAGAGCCTTGTATAGATTTTCGGCTTTATTAGCGAACGTAATAGCACTTAATATACAGAATAAGGCTAAGATGGGTATAATATATTTCCTTCGGTCACGTTGGTGTGTTCTTTGTCTTTCATTTTCTGCCTTCCTTCATTCGCGTAATTTGCGAAAGTATAGGAAATAGATATATTACACAGCCTTGTGTGTAATATATCTAAATTTCATTGATCAATCTACACGCTATTTTCGTATAGCCGTCATTTGGATTTGACAGACCCAAAGGAGATGTTGGCAGGAAAAAGTGAAAAGTCTAAGTTGCTGACAACTCTAACCTTTCGGGCGTGCTGGTTCTCATATTCATATACACTGCCTTATGCCTGTGATAAAATGAAAACCAGCCCTGTCATACTACTATTATGGCAGTGCTACGCGCGGATGGTGCTTTTGTGATACTTAGCACTGTCGGCGCGCCCCCATTGGGGGGACCTTGCCCCGGTGTAACACACGCAACCCGTGCATTGATAACACCTTGTCGAAATTCTATAGAACAACACAAAATATGTCAATCACTCAAAAAGTGATATACTGAGACCATTTCTAAAAAATGATTTACAAAGTTTTTGTGACTGAAAGGATACGGTGTTATTCTGTCTCTTTTTCTAACTCGGACAAAATGGATTTTGCGAAATCCTTATCAAAGTTTTTGTTCATCAGTTCCCTTGCAAGTGAGCGTTTTTGCTCTGCGGTTGCACCTTTGACGCTATCAAGAATGTCGCGAACTTGCAACACAACCGATTTCTGAAACTCGGTAGTCCGAGAACGGAGCATTTCGCGATCCAAGTCCGTTGGAAAATACTTATTTATCTCTTGCGATGTTAGCGTTTGAGATACGACAACATCAAAGTATTTTTCATCTAAATCTACAAGAAATGGTTCCAATTTTGATTGGACTTTAGAGAATGAACTTACAGGATCAAAAACGATTGATTGGGGTGTGGAAACTCCATTTTCTGCTGCGGATTCTGATGGATCCGCCAATATGGTGGTATCAACATTATCATCTAAAAGTATGGAACGCGGTGACCTTAATTTCAGATCAAGTTCTTTTAAGAGTTCACGTGTTTCGCGTTTCCATTCTTCAAACCACTTATTTGCAGCTTCCGTTTCCAAACGGCGTTTTTCTGCTTCAGCCTCTCGTTGTGAACGGGAAGCATTCCAGTCAGCAATACGCTTTTCTGATTCACGGATAGATTCAAGCAAATCTAAATGTACAGGAGATCCATTTTCCATAAGCCAATCTATTTTCTCTTCTGTACTCATATTATCAAACTCGACACGAATTTTTGAGAATTCAGCTTCCTCTTCCGCAATATATTTTTCGAATTCCTCCGACGCCTCTCGTTTGGATTTTTCATAAATTTGTACTATACGATCTTGTTCATCCAAACTCATATTTTCAAAGTCAATTTTAGTTGATGAAAATGCATCTAAAATCTCTTTTTCTAATAGTAATCCATCATCTAAATCACCTTCGAAAATTTTGTTTTTATGCTCATCATTAACAACAGACATCGACGGTGTGGTTTTGATATGACTATGATATACCAAAGTGAAGATAATTATAGATAGAAACATTATTGATATACCAATAATGTAAAACTTATTTTTCATGAGACTATTCCTCGTCAAATATTATTTGCGGTGGAGGGTTTTCTTCAATATACTTTTGAAAATCGAAATTGGGTGATTCCCATGCCTTTAGTATATTATCCATATAAACCCTAACTATAGGAGTTGCCTTACGTAATTCATCACGTCTATCACGTCTCTCCTTAAGTTTTTCTTTGACACTCTTCATTTCCGCCTTAATTTTCTTAGATTTCTCAATATAAAAATCTCGTGAGTTTTTATTATATCTAATCAGACCCGTATATTTATCGCGCTCAGATTCAAGCCATGTTAAATTCTTTTCAAGAGACTTTTTTAGCTCGTAAGCTTTGCCATATTCTGAAGTTGCATTATCAAAAGCTTTTTTATCTTTCTCCGACTCCTTTTTCCAATCCTGCCAGTTTTTATATAAACGAGCCTGTTCATTACAATAATAGCAGTCTGGAGGGCAATATCTGGGATCATCACACATTCTAACAAAATTATCATATTCCCTTTTAGCCTGTTTTGTATATAAAACACTAAAATTATATGATGTTCTGGCAGAATTCATTGTTGATTTAGTCGAATTTTCTTTAGCTGTAGCACTCACTATATCTTTCTTGCGAGTTTCAACTTTTTGAGAATATTCAGTCTCTTTTCCCATATACTTAAGTATTCTTGAGTTATATGATTGCTCCCTGCTATTCTCTGCATCAAGTTTATCTTGAAGCGATTTCTCTTGATCCTCAAGGCTTTTTATTTGACCTGCAACCGTTTCCCAGATACCTTTAGCATTTAGAAAGGCATCCAATGCCGCGTAAAGTTCCTTCCAAGTTACAGCAGAAACAACGGTCGTAATACATAACATCGTAATAACAAAAAGAACTAACTTCTTATTTCGGAGGGATAACATCTGGTTTTCTCCTTTGATTTGTAAATGGTATCTCACATGCATCTACACGCTATTTGCGTCAATCGGTCATTTTGGATTTGACAGACCCAAAGGAGATGTTGGCAGGAAAAAGTGAAAAGTCTAAGCTGCTGACAACTCTAACCTTTCGGGCGTGCTGGTTCTCATATTCCTATTGTCACAGACCGATGCCTGTGGTAGAATGAAAACCAGCCCTGTCATACTACTATTATGGCAGTGCTACGCGCGGATGGTGCTTTTGTTGAAGTTAGCACTGTCGGCGCGCCCCCCACAGGGGGGACAGCTTGCCCTGGTGTAATACACACAACATGTGCATTAATATCACCATGAAAAAATTATATAATATATCAGAAAATTTGTCAATCACTATGAAATGATTCAAACATATTCGATAGATTATACACATTTGCATTATACACATTTGCAAATAATAATGCAACCTTTTTTTACGGATTTTCAAAATGCCATTGGATTGGCAAACTATCCCAGTATTATCAAAGTATAATGTTGAATGGATATTAGATCTCAAACATTTTATATATCCCTCCACTTCCGCAACACTATAACCCATTTCGGAGCAGAACTCAGAGAGAATATCTGTCTCTTTGGTCGCACAGATCCCAAATCTAAACAGTGCCATCAATCAAACGCAGGATTCCGTATCAGTCCAAGTCGTTGAAAACCTGCCAAGTTCAATGTCTATGATACGATTTTCAATTCGTTCACAGTCCAAACTTCTATAATTTATTATTTAATCTTCAAATTGATGTATAATCTGAAATCTCCTCTGCTACCGGTAACGTGGCAGGTATACCACACTTTGTAAAAACACCGAATTAACAAGCATTTAAGATTTTCCTATGAAACTACACAACCATAAATATGACATCAAAAACTGAATACCTCTGACTATTGATAAAAGACTGTTGAAGTATTATTGTCTAATATAACGACAGTGTATCTCATAAATACGAACTGTTCGTTCCGATATAGTTCCTCTTCGTAGGGGTGAGGTCTCCTCACCCGTTGTTTCAAAATATAGTATATTCAAAATATAGTATAAGGATATATTGAGGATCAAAGATGATTTGTTAAAACTTCGATTTTGAGATGCGTTTTAGTGTTTTAAGTCCTTAAATCCCGCCTTTTACAATTAGTCAATATACTTGTTGAATATTTAGGTTAATGGTAAAATAAACTGAGGGCTGTATATTACAGATGTGAGAAAAACATAGTGTATGTCTATTTAGATACGTCAATTCCCAGTTTCTTAATTCGAGAACGTAGAAAAAATCCAGAAATTTTAGAAATGCAAGAGGTAACACACCGCTTATGGAACGGTGAACGATTCGAATTTGTTATTTCTCAACGGGTTATAGACGAAATAGAGGCTGGAAGGCTTCAAGATCAAGTAGCGCTTAGGTTGCAAGCTATAGAGAACTTAGGTATACTTGAAATAACTGAAGAAGTGGAGTCTCTCGCAAATCTTTTATTACATGCACGAGTACTCCCCTAAATCAAGAAAGTGACGCTATCCACGTGGCAGTTGCAACTGTCAATGGAGTTCCTTACCTAACGACATGGAATCTGAAGCATCTGGCAAACCCAAACCAGCAAATTCAGTTTGACCGAATTTGCAAAGCAATGGGGTATTTTCCTGTCAAGATTCTAACACCGAAACAACTACTGGAGATTGAATCATGAACGATATTATTGAAGAAGTCAGAGAAGCAAAGCGACAAGTTAACGCCCGTTATGATAACGACATTCACAAATATTGCGTTGATGTGAGACGTAGGCAGGAACAACTAAAGAAGCAAGGTATAAAATTTCTACGGCTCAATAGTAAAAAGGAACAAATTCCTGACCATCAAGAAGATGAAACCATTGAAATTCTATAAACCTATAGACTGTATTTTCACACCGTCTCTTCTACTATAATTGATGGTGTTTTCTCAAGTTGCTCTGTAATCGTTGCTAACACTTTTTCAAAGAATGTTCTAAGACTTCCCATTCTTTATTCCTCAGTTCATCAACTGTCTCCTTTCGTGTCTTCAATTCTGTTTTGTAGCCCTGCCGAACGGTTATAGAGATCCTCGGCAATATCCAAATGATCTTCTGGTTCTATCCCTTCAACAAGGTCAAAAGGGATTTCTTCTACCGGTTTGTCCTTATGGAACTGCCACGTACCCACCTCTTCCGCATTTAAGTAGTCTTCTGATCCATCTGTAGAATCTCCATGTTTTCGTAATTCACCTTCGCGAATTAGGTTGCCGATTTGTTGTAGGAGATAGGTGCTATGCGTTGTAATCAAGACTTGAACACCAGCACGGACCAAACGGGTAAGGGTATGGGCAATTATGGT
Organism: uncultured bacterium; assembly: GCA_964652195.1. Taxonomy (GTDB): domain Bacteria; phylum Poribacteria; class WGA-4E; order WGA-4E; family WGA-3G; genus MSPOR6. The sequence goes on from CAZZBB010000101.1 coordinate 14,295, forward strand.
TTGAGCACCTGGATGCAAGTGAGACTCTGGTTCTTCAATAATTAACAAGTCACCCTTTCTAATAATATTCTCTTCGAGATTGGAAATTGATGTTGATATTCATTGTTTCTTCTGCTATTAGTGCTGACATTCAAACAATTATATGTAGATCTGTGATCAAATACAAGGAAATAGGAAAATAACGTTGCAATTGAATAAGATAAATAATAGATGAAAATATTCTACTCTGATTATAGTTCCTCTCCATAGGGTGAGGTCTCCTCACCCATTGTTCCGAATATAGTATAAGGATAAACAAAATGCTGAAATATCGGATAGTTGTAGTCAAAAACCGATTCTGTATTTTCTTCTGTGGGCGGGGAATGCCAATAAGGCATTCATACCGTTGATTTGGATTCCGATCCCCGATCTTACATCCTCTTACATTCTGTAGAAGGGGATTCCGATCCCCGATCTTACATTTCTTCTCTTCGGTATTTTCTTCTGTGGGCGGGGAATGCCAATAAGGCATTCATACCGTTGATTTGGATTCCGATCCCCGAATCTTATATTTCTTCTCTTCGGTATTTTACTTCTGTGGGCGGGGAATGCCAATAAGGCATTCATACCGTTGATTTGGATTCCGATCCCCGATTCTTACATTTCTTTGGGTTGTTGATTTTACAAATTAGAAAACTTCTCCAGAGAAATATGACAGTCACATAAAATTAAAATAAAAAATATTGAAGAAAATCAATACACGAACATCTAAAATAACATACGTGAAAAATAAAGTTGCAAACTATATACAAATATGTTAAAATACATTTCTATATAATAGAATATATAAGAAATAATGGTTTATTATGTTATGATAAATTATAAAATTAAAACCCAACTGGTAAATATCGGACAATTCTATACAATCCCTTTACCCGACTGGGTTTATAG
>CAZZBB010000102.1:0-8802 GCA_964652195.1 uncultured bacterium
AAAAGAGACACATCGTATTGAGCGTAATAATAACCTCATGCGGCATTGGTTTGGCAGATTTAGGCGTAAATCCATCATTGTATCAAAAAGTGTACAAATGGTAGACATAACAATTGCCTTGTTTGCCAAGTTCAGAGTAAATGGTTCGATCTTTGACATTTTCGAAAAGACACCTAACTATCAAATATCATTAGTTAGATAAAACCCTCGTATAATTGACTTCACTGTTCTTTCAGGTTTGATGCGTTTATCGTAACGTTGTGAATGAGTATTCTATCAAATACAAGATCTGACAAACTTTGGACAAGTTAGAGCAAGAGCAGTGTTGCTAACAGTTGTGTGTTGTTAGTTTCCGAAATTTTGAAAAGAAGTATTTGAAAGTACATAGTAGATTTGATAAGATGTTGACACAAGGTAGTCTCCTAAGTTGGGGTTTATTATTTCGGATGATACTCCCTGATCTAAAAGTCAAGTAAATTTTTTGTGCTACTTCAGAAGTTAATCTAATGGAACAAACAGAATCAAAAGAGTTAATAGGTTTTGAAGCACATCGAAACGAATTACAAGGTGTTTCAAAATGGATTTATGAAGTCATAGCTGTTTTTTTCGTTGGTTTCTATATTTATAGCGCAGGTTTTGGTTCCGCTTCAGAACAGTATCATCTCGGTTTCTATCTTCTCCTCACATTTTTTCTTATAGGAATACTCTATAAGGTCTCCTCAAAATCACCCTACTCACGACCGTCGATTTTTGACATCATACTCATGATATTGAGCATCTGCTCAATTGGGTATTGGATAATAGATTATACCAATATTGCATATCGTGCTGGTGAATATACTTACTTAGATATTGTGATGGGGGCAATAGGACTCATAATAAGTATAGAGGTAAGTCGACGCACAGTAGGGTGGGGATTACCCATAATTGCCGCAGTTGGTATTCTATATGCACTTTTTGGTCGGTATATGCCAGAAGTAATTTCCCACCAAGGATTTACCCCGCGTCGAATTATTGAGCACTGTTTCTATGGTCAGGATGGGATTTTTGGCATCATGGCAAAGGTCATGGCAACCTATGTTGTTCTTTTTATCTTTTTCGGTGCATTCTTAGAAAAATCTGGTGTAGGACAGTTCTTCATAGACCTACCTATGTCTTTAACGGGTCGGTCAATTGGTGGTGCAGCGAAAGTGTCGGTTGTCACCTCTGGATTCTTCGGTTCCGTTGCTGGCAGTGCTATTGCCAATACGGTCACTACTGGTGCCTTTACAATCCCATTAATGAAACGGACGGGATTTCGTCCACACATTGCAGGGGCAGTTGAAGCCTCTGCCTCTGTAGGTGGACAATTTTTACCTCCCGTTATGGGGGCAGGGGCATTCTTGATCGCAGAGAGAACAGGTTTACCTTATAGCAAAATCGCTCTCATTTCTATTGTTCCTGCAGTACTCTACTTTTTATCTGTATGGGTGATGGTACATTTTGAGGCAAAAAAACAAGGTCTTCAACCCATTCCCGAGGATGAAATCCCCAAATTCACAACACTCCTAAAGACCGGATGGTTTTACTTATTACCGTTAATAACACTTATTCTTTCTCTTATGCAGGGGTATTCAGCCTATAAGTCAGCTTTTTTCTCAATACTTGTTACAATAATAGTAAGCTACTTCCGACCAGAAACCCGATTAACCCCTAAACGCATTTGGGAAGCAATGGTAACAGGAGCGAAAAACTCACTCGCTATTGGTGGGGCAGTTGGAACAATTGGTATTATTGTAGCAGTTATTGATTTGACAGGATTGGGGGGTATGTTTCCAGAATTGATACTCTCTGTAGCAGGTGATAACCGTGCAATCGCCATATTACTTCTGGGAGCTGCATCGTTAGTATTAGGAATGGGTATACCAGTAACCGCTGCTTATTTGATTACATCACAGTTAGCTGTTCCAATATTAACAGAGATGGGTATTTCAATAATAGTTGCGCATTTGATAATCTTTTGGCTTAGCCAAGATTCAAATATTACACCACCAGTAGCATTAGGGGCGTATGCGGGTGCTGCAATAGCGCGTGCAGATCCATGGAAGACAGGTTGGGCATGCTTTAAGTTCGCGAAAATGTTGTATATAATGCCACTTCTTTTTGCATATACACACATACTTTTAGAAGGTACACTCATACAAAATACATTCTCTGTTGCGACTGCATTAGTTGGCACAATTATATTCTCAATACTGACGATGGGCTACTTCATACGGAAAACGCCCTGGTATGAAACCATTCTATTGGCTTTATCGACGTTCCTCGCATTTACAAATGTAATTTGGATGTTTATTCTTGGACTGGGAATCCTCGGTGTTGTCTCCTATATTCAGAAGAAATCATGAATATAGGTCAATGTGAGGTTGTAATCTCTTGAAGTCGGGTCAGGATACTATCAGCAAAACTACGATTCACTTCATCATTATATTCATCAACTGCTCTACCTGCACGATATAAATTGCCCTGATAATACCTTTGAAAAATGAAGTAGGTCCACATGATCGCATCTACATAATTCTGATCTAAAATACTATCAACAGTTACATATCCAAAAGCACTATTGAGAGCAAAAGCATTCAATCCACTTTTCCAATTTCCTGCATAGATTTGTCCACTACCCGGAAGAATTCCAGATAGGATTTTAGCAACTAACTTGGATTTATAAGGGAGATTATCTGTTTTCTGGAAAAGTTCGTCAAGTTTCTCATCTTGTGAGTAATTCTTTAATATTTCTTGTGCTTCTTCCCATCGAAATTGGTAGGTGTAGGTGACACCTTGTAGAAACAGTGTTCTTTTATACAATGCTTCAGAGGGGTTCCGAATTAACACCTTAATTAATTCCAAACCTGCCAAATCGTAATCCTTATTAGCAATAAGTGTTACAGCAAGATTAATCCGATATTCAGACTTCTGCTCTTTATCTGAAGTACGGATAACAGCTTGTCTGATTGATTCAATCGCTTCTCTGAGTAATCCCAGATTCCGTTGAAGTATGCCTATACGATGATAAATTTCAGGAACTCTATCATCATCTGGTTGAAAAAAGAGAAACCGTTTGTATTCTGTGATTGCAGCATCATAATTTTTCAATTTCACATAGTGGTCAGCAAGAGCAAGAGGCGTGACTTCCGCCTGCGAATTGTAGGTGCAAAATAAAATGGAATATAGGATGAGAGAGGTTAAAATCTGTTTCAAATTTGTTTGTTCCTCATTGCTTCAATTTAACTATAGTTTGGACAATTTCTGAGAGATGCTTCACCTATTTTCAAAGTGTTTCTGGTTTTTCTCCACGTTTCTCACACCAATCCAACTCTGAGAAAAATAATATCGGATGGACTGAAAGTAGCCCCAGCGGGGCGAAATGTTTGTAGTAACGCCATACCTTCCAAGGTCTAAGCCCCAGCGGGACGAAATGTGTATCGCATAAAACTGTCCAAACTATAGTATTTAAAAAGTACTCAATTATAATAGTCATAACGACCAAAGGGTTGATATTGCAATTCATAGTCTACCATAATCTCTATTAATCTCACAACATTACAGACAGAAGATGTTGGTTACCGAACATATTTACCTTGACATTGTCTATTTATATATCAATAGTTTCTCAGATTATGAAAATTGTTGCTAAATTTCCCAATAGATAATTCTATTCAAGTTGCAGCATACGACTGTTTTAAGGTATGCTATATAAAACATAAATCATCAGAAACAAATAGGAATGTTGTATAATTTAAAAGAAATTACAATGAATATTAAATCAATATCAAATTATGATGTATTTGTTAACACACAGGTAAAAGAGCTTTTCATTGCACAATCGGAAAGACCAGATGAATTAAAGGAAATAAGCCTTACAAAATTGTCTCCGTTTCATCGGGCTTTATTAATTACTGATGGTACGGTCACGCGGTTTATTGAGGCATATAAATTATCTCCTGTAGATGTCATACTTCTATATCAAGGTAGACGAACACTCCAAAGTGAACACACCTGGCTAAAGCATCCGTCAGGAGGAAAGATCATAGCGCGAGAAGTCGTCTTACAGACCCCTTCTTCTAACAATCAAACTCCTCATACCCATGTCTATGCAGTATCACAAATTGTCTATGAACGTTTACCACAGAACGTATTAGATGGACTTGAAGCAGGTATTGTGGGTTTAGGTGCTCTCTTACAGAATAGCCAATTAGAGACAAGGCGAGATCTACTCTGGTGGGGAATAGAAAGAGCAACAGGATTACCAAGTAGTATTGCACATTTTGAAGGACAACTATTTCTAAGTCGAACCTACCGAATCCTTGCAAATCAGAATCCACTCATGTTAATAACCGAGAAGTTTCCGCTCGAGGATTTATAATTACAATATTACAATCTGAATAAACACAAGGCCAGCATAAATTAGACCAAATAGCTACCATACCATTAATCTTAAAGCATCAACTTACTTGTGTTGTCTATCGTAGTTAGCAGCAATACTACTGTACCCACGGTCTTGCCTGCTTGACGATAATTTTCCCATCATCCATAATTTTATACTCAATCTCCATTGCGAACCCTTTATTCTTCGATGCAGATGCATACAGCTGCCTGAATTTGTTATGGATTGCACCCAGATAATAAGTAAGTTGGCTTAAGTTTTTATCAGTTAAGATCCTTTTGTTTTCTGTACGATTAGACGTTTGTACTATTCTGTAGTTGGTGTAATCCCACCAATCTAATAGAATTTCTTCTGGAATAGCCATTTCCTCAGGATTGGTTACGAGATCTTCTCCAATTTGGGTATTGAAGTAGTAATTCCCTTCCGTTTGGTATACCACATCATCTGATACGGCAACACCATTTGCGGTTTCATTTTCATAATTTGGGTGTATAAGAACTCCCATTGCAGTCGCGAAGTGGTCTATACGATAGAAATCACGCGCTTCAAATGCCCGATAATTCCATAGACTTGCATATACCTGTTTAATCGATTTTGAGAGATGACCTTCGTCCGGATGGTGTGTAAATGAGTCATATAAACCGGCACCACTGAAGTATGGTAGATCTTCATTGTTAGTACTTGATCTACATCTAAGCGGAGTATCCTTAGAAAAACTATTTTGTAAGACCGATAGGGAGTCCAACATCCACTCAGGCATTTCCCCGTTCTTAATCTTAGCTTTAAGCTTATCCAATTCTTTTTTCTGTACTTCAATTGATTCCTGAAATTCCGATTCATTAAGTATTTTATCAATCTTTTCATAAAACCCATTATGCTTCATGAATTCATGATAAAAATAGAACGGTACGCCAAATCCATCTGGAATAGTTTCTACAGGGAAATCAAATGTGCGAAGCGTCGCAACATTAGCAGTTTTAACACCAAAACTTGATGAATTCGAAAATTCAATATTGTCAAGTTTACGTATCTGTTTAACTGTCAGATCACGGTCAGGTTTCTGTGTCTTATTTGGACGTAAATTTGAAAAGTGCTTCTCCACCTCTCTTTGTGTTGCTTCCCTTATTTCATATCCATCATGACTTACCTTGTAATACACATATTTTCCAATGAGTGAGGCAATAGATTTCGTTTGCCACGCTTCAAAAATATATGCGTTGGGAACTTTATCCTGTATCGCACGTAGGTTTACATGTGAAAGCGGTGTTTGACGAACTCCTGTGATAATACCAGCAACACGGGACATTTCGTTGGGTAGCGTCTTACATAGTACAATGTCACGTGGTAATGGACGTTCCATATCCTCCAACAATTGCAACCGACCAAAAGACTCCGCAATATTCAATGGAAGATACCCAATATTAGCATAAAGATCATCTTCAAAATACACTGGAAATTCTGCTTTGTCGTATAAAGCTTTCTCACTTCTGTAAAGACTAATTGCACCCCATAACGGACAATACCCAAGACGGTCTTTCAGAATAGGCATCTTCTCTACAAGTAGGTCATGTACTTGCTTTATCTCTTCAAATGGAAAAGCATCATTGGGATTAAACTCAAAAGTGTAGACTCCATGTTCTCCATTTTGCGCCATCGAGAGAGGACGGTAAACCAAAACCCCTCGTTTCTGTCCTTGCCCACGACTTAATCCTGCAGCACTCATAAAACTACCATGTGATCGGTGTGTTTTTGTATTCATGAAGTAAAGTTGTGGATGCTTTGTATTTGTTTTTTCAACCTGGATCTTTACGAATTCTAATCCAATGAGTTGTGTATCAATCCGGACATCTGTTCCTTGATATGATAATTTCTTGAATGTTTCTCTGTCAGGAATATAGGCTGCACCATCTTTAAATTCTACCTGTTCAGGGTCTAACCGCGGTCCAGCTGGTTCTCTCGCTCCTCGCCTATTGCCTCCTCGACGACGTGGCTGGTCTAATCGACCATTCTGCATATTACGTATTTCATCAGCATTGAATTGTATATCTCTTTCATTCTCAATCCTAACGATTCTAACCATCAACTCCTTTTCGCTCTGGCTCAGTTCTCCGTTCTGATCAAGATCGAAACGCTTTTCATCATCCCCAATACTATCCTGTGCCAAAATGCACTGATATGTAAAAATCAAGAGAGTTAGCGTGAAAAAATAGGTAAGAATAAATCTATGTTTCATGGATTGCCTCTATATCATTTTAACTTATATTTTGTAGAGTAAGTGTAAGATTAGTCAGATGAAATCTAAAATTGTTCAAAATGAATGTCATCTCATACTGCACAACCTAAAGGTTATGCTAAAATAAAGAGACATTTTCATTTAGAAATGGTAGCAGAATTAATAGTCGAAAATTGAACATTTAATCCTAATATCCAGATAACCTAATAGGGTGCAAAAACAGACCTTTAATCCTAAATTCTCCAATGAAAAATTGTGAAAATATTGGATTTTTCCATGTGGTGAAAAAGTGTTGAAAAAGTGAAAAAAGTTACACTTTTTGACACATTGTGTGTCATTGAAATTGGTGTAAATTACCCCTCTAACCCCTGTCATAGACTGACTTTACTCCACTTTGAATTAACTTTTTAAGAATTTGCAAAAAGTGCGATTTTGTGTTTTTGTTGTCGTAGCGAATTTTGACAATTTCAACATGCATATTATAGTTGATTTTTTGACATAAAGAGAGTTTTTGAATTTAGGATCGTTTTTATAGATAGTCATCATTAATTCTCTTATTATATATTTGTCATATAGGTGATGCTTTTGCATTAGGATCTACCCATTTCCTCTAAATATCTTTTATTAATTTTGTGCATCGTAATATATGTACGTTAACCTATTCTGTAGCATAGACTTCCTGATTGCGTCAATTAGGTGTATAAACTGGATGTTAATGCTAAAAAAGTAGCTCTTGGTAATGTTAGTTGTTATATATAGTAATTTTCTTCATTTTATTTTCATTTATATAGAAAAAGCATGTAATCCGCATTTGTCCTGGCAGTAGATGTTACAATAAAGAGATATTTTCATTTAGAATCGGAATTCCTCCACAGAAGAAAAGAGAATTTAAGATCGGGGATCGGAATCCAAATCAAGGAATCAACGGTATGAATGTCTTAATGACATTCACCGGGTATGAATGCCTTATTGGCATTCCCCGCCCATAGAAGAGAAGAAAAGAGGAAGAAATGTATTACCATTTCTATATATGATTCTCTTCTGATTCTATATGGACTACACATTGACATTTGAGAGATTTATGATATTATATCAACATGTTTTTAATCCTAACTATGTAGTGCTCAGGAGAATACTCATGATAAATTCAAAATTTGTTGGATATTACATAATATTGGGTTTTCTGATGATATGTGGATATAGCATTTCTGTTCATGCTCAAGATGAGCATACTGTTCTCCTATATACTTTTGAAACCGGTAAAGGGGATACCGTAAAAGATCATTCGGGCAAAGGAAATAACGGCAAACTGATGGGAACAATCTGGGGAGCAGGGAAATTCCGGACTGGTCTGGAATTTGCTGGGAATGCTATGAGAGAATTTATAGAGATACCTGATAGTGAAAGTCTTGATTTGGTTGAAGGTCTTACTATCGAAATGTGGATTTATCTGAATACACCCTCAACTGCAGGTGGAACAGGTGCAACAAAAGAATCTACATATAAGTTTGGTCCACGTAGTGATAGGAAAGTTTTACATAGAATGGTAACTACAGAAAAGGCATGGGGAGCAGCAGTCGTAATAAGTAATGCTCTGATACCCCTAAATACATGGGTACATATTGCGGGTACATATGATGCAAAATCTGGTGATGGAATTATTTACATTGATGGAAAAGAAGACAACAAAGGCACCATTGGTGGGGATATAATACCAAATAACGATGTCTTATGGATTGGACGTGGAGCAGGTCCTTTTCTTGATGGGAAAATAGACGAGGTTCGTATTTCTAATACAGCAAGAACACAAAAGGAAATAAACGAGCTTATGAATATAGGTATTGAAGGTGTTCTTTCTGTTACCCCAAAGTATAAAATAGCTTCAACATGGGGACAAATAAAGACTCGATTAATTCAATAGACCACCCTTAATACGGTAACTCAATGTGCAGAGTCGCTAAATACTCATCAGCGATTCTGTCATTGAATACGCGTGCTGAAATCACCGAGCCATAGATATTTCCAACATAAAAGATTCCACATATTGTACCAAACGTCCAACCTTTTATAGATGAAGAACCATCACGATTGAATCCATCATAAGCCTGCCATCCTGTTACTCCAATAATAATAACACTATTTAATG
>CAZZBB010000103.1:0-46719 GCA_964652195.1 uncultured bacterium
AATTGATGAGTTAACCCACAACATGAAACTTGCAGAAAAAGATTACTATTGACTAAATCCGTAGCACCAGCGGTGCGAAAGGTGTGTAGAAACGTAAATACCACAAGAAACCGAGCCCCGACGAATGCCATACGCGCATTCAGCGTTGATTCGGTGCGAAAGGTGTATGTATACAGTTGTTAAAGAAATTACGGAAATTGTCCAAACTATAGTTATCTATTAGACAAGTAATGAGAAATCTAATATGTACAATCTCAAAACTTTTGTAATATATATTTATATAAAATAAAATATTTTAACTAAAAGTAATCTTTTTGATCTTTTTCTACGTCATGTAAGGTGAATATAGGATATTCTAATGTGAAATATAGATTGTCCTAAAGTTAGTATGGAGTACAAATGTTATCTTTCCCTCAGATACAATCTTACTAAAACAGATTCAAAACGGTAATTTCGATGCTGTGGGTGTTCTTATTAGCAAGTATGAACGCCTGTTACAGACAATCATACGAAACGAAGTTTTCAATCCTGAAGCAGTTTACGATGTATATAGCGAAACATGCCTTGCTATTATAAGACGGTTTCGTCATAAAGGTGTTAAAGATATCGACGCTGTTAATAAATGGTTGAAACAGGTTGCTCGGAGCAAATGTCGAGAACATTGGCGCGATGAAGAAAAACGTCGAGAACTAACGGAATTTGCACAAGAAAAACATGCTGCTGATTTAGAGCAAGAATTTCTTAGAGGACGACGTCAGAACGAGATGTTTGAAGTAATTGATAAAATGAGCTCTATATACAAGATGGTCGTTGAATTATGGTTTGAAGGATAGACTTCTGTTGAGATCGGTGAGAAGTTGGGCATTCCAGAAAGCACAGTGAAGTCTCGCAAACGTGTGATTATTAGGAAAGTGCGTGAGCATTTCGGTGTGTCGCTATTGCAAGAATGAAAATGGTAGTAGTGTATTCAATGACGTTTTGTTTACTGTAGACGGGGGATGTGCTAAAATATAGTGCTTCTCCTTCAAATTTAGAATTACCGTGTTTAAAAATGATGTACAATTGGGAAAACCCGTTGAAAAGCCGGCTCCACCTAAGGATATCGGGAATGGTGAATCTTATTACGCGTCTGGTAGTCCATCAAAATTTATCGGGCCTATAGATGAAGGTGATACGTATAGTGCTAATGCGTATTCTCGTATTTTTGTGGGGGCACCGACATGGAAAGCGGAAGGAAGTGCCGATTTTGACGAGTCCGACAATTAGTAGAATCTGTATTTGGGTAGGGGATGCATATCCCCTACCACAAACCAAGGAGGGTACAATGCGTTTATTCGTAGCATATTTCCTCAGTTCATTATTATTTTTCGTTTCAATAGATGTAAATGCCAAGATCCTTTTTGGTTCACATCATACCCATGGAAATTGGAATATTTACGTGATGGATGATGATGGGAGCAACATTACATTGTTGACAAATGAAGGAGGGGTGTGGGCACCACAATGGTCACCAGATGGTACATCCATTGTGTTTACCAGAGGTGCATCGCTTTGGCTAATGAATGCCGATGGTACGGATATACGAAGAATTCTTGATTCACCACAGTTTACAGATGAAACTTATCCTTCCTTTTCACCAGATGGGAAATACTTCGCAAATAGTTATTCCTTACGAATCAACGCTGAGTATTTGTATTCAGCGTTGATTCCATCTACAATTGATTTGAAAGAAATTGTAATGAATAATTGGAACTGGAACAGTTCTGAGGATTTCAACACGGCAACCACATTGTAACCGTTGTTCCTTCACCAAGAGTACTATCAATTTTAATATTACCGTCATGTTCCTCAAGGATTCGTTTCACATTTGCTAATCCAAGACCTGTGCCTTTATCCTTACGCGTAAAAAACGGCTCAAATAGATGTTCAATATCTTCCTCAGATATACCAATTCCTGTATCCATGACTTTAAGGTATACGGTGGTTTCCTGTTTGAAGGTAGACACAGTTAATGTACCACCCTCTGGCATCGCTTCCATCCCATTCAAAACCAGGTTCATAAATGCTTGTTTGATTTTATCCGCATCAAACAGAAAATCGGTAAGATCGGGTGAAAAATCAGATACTAAATTAATCTGGTGGTGTTCTAAGTTTGCTGCCATCAAGGCTAAAACGGATTCGAGTATAGGGACTAACGGTTGTTCTTGAAGATTAAGGGTTGAAGGACGCGCAAAATCCATCAAACCTTTGACAATATTATCAATCCGTTCGATCTCCTCAAGGATATATTCGAGAGATTGTTGCTGTTCTGGTGTTACATCAGGCTTTTTCATTAACATCTGCGATAACATCCGCATAGATGATAACGGATTCCTAATTTCGTGTGCAAATGAGGCAGACATTTTCCCCGCGGTGGCTAAACGTTCCGCTTGTATTAACTTATCTCTCGACTGTTTAAGATCTTGGGTCATCTGGTTAAACGCCACACTTAAATCCGCAATTTCATCCTGTGTCTTAATTTCACATGCGTTATCGAGGGTCCCATTTGCGACCTGTTCCGTAAAACCAACTAAGTCTTTTATTGGGTCTGTTAAATTCTTTCCTATCCGATGACTGATAAACGCCACAAGTGCAATAACAAACACTGCAATTCCCACCATAGACCATGTAAGCGTCCGTTTAGCATCCGCTATTTCATCCATAGGTCGTAAAAGACAGTAGTATCTCCCTTGAGGAAGTATTCGGTAAAAGACTTTGTAAGGAATGCTACCGAGTGTGATGTCATGTGTGATAGGTGAGGTATTCTCTGCTTGGTCTTCATATATCTGTTTTATATAGTTAAGTCGGAATAGGTTAGCAAGGTATTCGTAGTTTTGTTCATTATCAGAGAGGTCGGTGAGGGTTGTAGAGTTAAGTGTGTAATCTGAACCAAAAATCATGATTTCTACACTATACGCCTGTTTTACCTTCACAGAATCCAAGAAATATCCTGTGTCTACGATGACATTCAGCCACTCTTGTGTTTCACGTGTAAACTGCTCATTGTATTTCCATTCAAACAGTTCCACAGTAATTAATGGCACGAGGATCGAAACAAATATGAACAGGAGCAAAAAGGGGAGTACAATTTTGGTTTGAATGCTATAGCGGCGCATAGGTCTACCTTATCTCTAAGCACTATACACACTTTAGGGCACCATACAGTTCTTGTCAAGTAAAAGCAGAATTATCAGCGAAGAGTGTTATTTCTTATTCTGAACTCAGGTAATTATAAAATTTCGGCAACATTTTTCGGTTTTAAGTGTATATATAATAATGTGTCCAATTACTTCAAATGATAAACCCACTGCACGAGGAGAGAGTATTATGCAAAAAACAAAAAGAACTGTAGACATGTTGTCAGCTAATGAACTTGATTCAATTGATGAACTCACATTGATTACACGTTTCCAAAATGGTGACACATCGGCATTTATCACATTGGTACTCAAATATCAGTCTCAGATTGCGAAACTTATTTACAAACACGTAAAGGATGCTGAAACCACAAAAGATCTCTCACAAGAAGTATTCCTAAAAGCATATAAAGCACTACCAAGATTTAAACGTGATTCTGCATTTTATAGTTGGTTATACAGGATTGCTACAAATTGCTGCATCGATTTTCTGAGACAAAAGAAAAGACGAGAAGATTTCCTGTATGATGAACTACGTGTAACACCAGAAGAGTTTCGTTTATATGGTAGATTTCCGTCACCTTCACACATCGTAGAGATGGAAGAACTGGGGAACATGATAACCAAAGCAATAAATCAACTTCCACCCAGACAACAGCAGGTTTTCAAACTACGGTATCATCAAAAACTTCCGATTAAAGAGATTGCTCTCCAAATAAATCGATCCGAAGGCACGGTAAAAACCCATTTACACAATGCCCATCGAAATCTACGTGAACTACTTCGTCCGTATTTAGAGAACAGACCAGTGGAATGGGATCAAGAAAAATAAATACACGCACATCTAAAATCACATACGTGTTTATATCATCAGTATGAACCGGACAGCAATTGGTCAATAATCCCAATCTTCCATCTTACTCTTATATTTCTTCTCTTCTGTCTTTTTCTTCTGTGGGGGTTATATTCTGTGGGAGGGGATTCCGATCCCCGATCTTACATTTCTTCTCTTCTATATTTTCTTCTGTGGGCGGGGAATGCCTTATTGGCATTCATACCGTTGATTCCTTGATTCCTTGATTTGGATTCCGATCCCCGATCTTACATTTCTTTTGCCTGTTGATTTGACGATTCAGAAAACTTCACATGAGAAATCTGACATTCACATAAAATCAAAAGAAAAATATTGAAGAAAATATATACACGTACATCTAATATCACATACGTGAAAAATATAGTTGCAAAACTCTTTATATATATGTTAGAATAGGTTTGTGTATAATAGGATATATATGCAATTAAGGTTTATTATGCTATGAATAAATATAATTTCAAATTTAAAATGATAAATATCCAGCAATGTCATAGAAAAGGTATACATATATCTGAAGTAAAGACCGTGATATATCCAGTAAATCATTGTCCTGAAATTCCATTAACTGTCAATCAGTTATATATTAACACGTGTGAAAATTCATGCAAAAAAAAGAGATCAGAGAAATAACACAAAAATGAGAATATTTGAAATTTTACTTTTTTCGATATTTAAGGAGATAAACCCAGTCCAGAACTGGTAGGAAAGCCATAATTTTACCGAAAATAAATGACACACGATGTGACAAAAAGTGTAACATTTTCCCGTTTTTCCACACATTCCAAAATTATGAATCGAAACTCTTGAAAGGAAATTCACACCCAAAATAAATTAACGTTATAGTAATTTAGAATGCATCACATAATGGATTACAGAAATACAATTACTTCGCTATTAATTTTTACTATCAGTCTATTTTCATTTTGAAAGGATAATAATGGACCCTCCTATCTACTTAGAACACATGTTATTAAGATTTAGGTCCCTCTTCAAGTATAACAATTTCGAACTTTTTTGTTTATTTATCAAAGGTTTGAGGTTTACAAAACAAAATTTACATCTGGTCAGAGTCCTAACAGGATGAAATGTCCAAACGATAGCAATCTTTAAACATTGAGAATAAAATGAGGATTCCATTACTAAGTTCAATAAAAAAGTATACTCATAAGAAAGTTGGTCTTCCTCCTGGTACGCTTGTTTATGTAGGAGAGGAACGAACAGATCCTGTTCGCATTAGTACCATCAATTACAACGAAACACTTTTTGATGAGAATATAGTTCAAACAGTTGAGGCATGTCTTTCTTATAGAAATACAGAAACTTTATTGTGGATTCATTCTGAAGGTATTCATAATGCGGATATTATTGAAGAGATCGGAGTACATTTTGGTGTCAATTCTCTTGTGCTTGAAGATTTAATGACCTCCACTCAACTACCCAAAATAGAAGTACATGATAAGTATGTGTTTATTATTCTCAAAAGCCTTGGCTACATTAACACATCAGTAGATATTTCTAAAGAGCAAATTAGTTTGATTATTGGTGAGGATTTTCTGATCTCTTTGCAAGAGCAGCCTGGAGATCTCTTCGCATCTGTAAAAGACAGACTACGGAATAACAGGGGTAGAATTCGACAGATGGGAATCGACTATTTGGTGTGTGCTTTAATAGATATTATTGTAGACAACTACTTTATCATCCTTTCCCAGTTTAATGATCGAATAGAAGCTGTAGAAGAGCAGGCAATAACAAATCCTACACCAGAAGTACTTACTGAGATAAATACATTGAGAAAGAAATTCTTATTTTTACGTAGACCGATACTTCCGCTACGCGATGTACTTGAAGAGATGTTAAATGCTGAAATACCATTCATTACACAAGATACACATCTGTATTTTCAAGATGTCTACGATCATTTAAGTCAGGTAATACACACATTAGAAACTCTACGTATTGCTGTTTCAGATTTGTTTGATACATATACATCCGCTATCAGTCATCGGATGAATGAAGTGATGAAAGTATTAACCGTTGTTGCGACTTTTTTTATACCACTTACATTCATTGCTGGTATCTATGGTATGAATTTCAAATTCATGCCTGAACTAGATTCACGTTGGGGCTATCCGGTTGTTCTGTTAGTCATGTTGACAATCAGTATCGGAATGTTCATCTATTTCAAACTAAAAAAATGGTTATAATTTAGGTTAATAAGTTGCTATGAAATCATTTAAATCTATCTTCATTTCGGTTTTTCTGGGTGTTGTTTTAATTACTATTGTGTTGATTCTGAATGCGAAACGTCCAGCGGTAGAAGTAGACCAACCAAGTGCCGAATTTGTACGTGCCTCAGGGAAGTGTGCAGAGTGTCATCGTCGCATAACATCTGCTGTTGTCCATCAATTTGAACGCAGCGAACACGCAAAACATGGTGTCAGCTGTTTAGATTGTCACAAAGCAGTGGAAAACCAGACAACACAAGCCCACCGAGGATTTACAATAGCACAATACCTTACTTCTAAAAATTGTAGTGAATGCCATTCAACTGAGTATACACAGTTTCTCAGAAGTAGACATGCAGCACCGGCTTGGGCGGCAGTATCAGGAGCAAAAGATTTTACCACAGAACAGATTGCATTTGCTGAAAAGTATCATAAAGGGGCAGTAGAACGTCCTGCCAATCCTTTAGCCATTACAGAAGGGGAGAGTGCTACGAACGTGGGATGTTTGGGATGCCACGATATAGGAAAACCTAACCCTGATGGTTCTATAGGAAACTGCACGAATTGTCATGCACGACATTCAAGTTCTGTTGCTTTGGCACGCGAACCCGAAACTTGTGGACAGTGCCATATGGGACCAGACCATTCACAGATTGAAATCTATCATGAATCGAAGCATGGTGTCCTTTACAATGCACAGAAATCAGATATGAATCTTAAAGCACCACCAAAATTACTCACCACTGCCGACATGTCAGTGCCAACCTGTGTAACTTGCCATTTAAGCGGTTTAGACGGACTGAATGTCACACACGATACAACTGAACGACTTTCGTATTGGCTATTTGCAGCGGTTTCTGAGAAACGACCAACCTATCAACAGGGACAAGATGCGATGAAAGAAACCTGCTTAAAATGCCATGCGACTACACAGGTTGAACGTTATTATCAAGAGGCTGAAGGGATCGTTTCTGATACCAACCGAAAAGTTTCGGAAGCGGTTGTTTTGATGAAATCGCTCCGTGAAGAAGGATTGCTTACTGAAACACCTTTTGATGAACCCATAGAATTTCTATACTTTGATCTGTGGCATTACTATGGTCGGACAGCAAAACATGGTGCGTTTATGGGGGGTGCTGATTTTGTACAGTGGCACGGAAATTATGAGTTGTTGTTGAAGATGACGGAGATGAAAAAAATTGCTCAAGAACTCAGAGGAAGCCCTACGAAACAGTAAAGGATTAGCTGCCAGAATACTTGATATTTTCATTATTGCTAACCTCGCGTTTTTAGCTCTTGACGTGTTTATAGCACATTCTGTCAATGCATTTGCTCACCCAGCCGAATGGATTCCGTTCTACTTCGCAATAGGAACTTCCGTACTACTCACTATTATACACTTAGGTAGAATAGGTCTTTGGAAAAACTATTGCTGTCTCGCTATAGGGACGAGTGCCATCTGTATTGGTATATCTGGTATGTTCTTTCATCTCGGTAGTGAGTTTTTTTCTAATTTCACACTCAAAAACATAGTCTATACAGCACCGTTTGTTGCACCACTCGCTTTTACAGGTATCGGTCTGCTTTTGATTATGAACAGGATGATTAGTGATATAGCTTTAGAATGGTCTCAATGGATCGTGTTTATAGCATGGATTGGATGGTGTGGTAATTTCATACTCTCTGTTTTCGACCATGCTCAAAACGGGTTTTTCAATCCATCTGAGTGGATACCCGTTTTTGCCAGCGCATTCGCTGTAGGATGTTTAGGAACACTGTTTTTGGTATCTCCGCAACCCATCTTTTTTAGATTCTGTATAATAGTATTAGTTATTAACTTCATAGTTGGTGTGGCGGGTTTTTTTCTTCATCTGACAGCAGACCTACAAGCGCCTGGTGTTACACAGGTAGATAAATTCCTCTATGGTGCCCCTATTTTTGCCCCACTTCTCTTTCCAAATCTATCGATTCTTGCAGTCTTAGGTATCTGGACTATGTTTAGTAAGGTTAGAGTAAAGGAATAGGGTTTGATTACAGAGATGTATGGTGTCAAACGCAAGAGAAAATCTATGATTTATACCGTGTCATACCGCTTAAAATCACTTGACAAAAGGATTTGTCTATGTTATAATTAAAATTTGCTATTTAAACAGAATGGTGGGATGGCTGAGTGGACGAAAGCGGCGGTCTTGAAAACCGTTGTGGCGCAAGTCACCGTGGGTTCGAATCCTACTCCCACCGCCATACTATTGGAGAGGTGCAGGAGTGGTTGAACTGGACTGCCTGCTAAGCAGTTATGGCGTAAGCCATCGTGGGTTCGAATCCCACCCTCTCCGTTTTTTTGTTATGTAAACGTGTATCAATACCTACAAATTGGTGTTATATGCGTGATGTAAACTGAAGGTTGGGTTTAACAATACAGTCCAATCCAACTGAATTTAATTTGATTGCCAGAGTTATGGCAAGATGCGCCTGTAGCTCAGTGGATTAGAGCATCTGACTACGGATCAGAAGGCCGGGGGTTCGAATCCTCTCAGGCGCTTTTTGAATCTTAGGGCATAGAAGTGAGTGCTCAAGAATCAGATAACATACAGACACCTTCAACATTTTCTACAGTTAACTTCACATTAGATAATGATATTTTGTGGATGAAGAAGGCACTACAGTTTGCAAGGCAAGCTGCCGAAAAAGGTGAAGTGCCTGTAGGGGCTATAATTGTTAAAGACAATACGGAATTAGCAGCTGCCTATAACTTGCGGGAACAAACTGGTAACCCAATCGCACACGCTGAAATGCTTGCGATACAGGAAGCATCGAAAAAGATTGGCAATTGGCGTCTAACGGATACGATCCTATATGTAACTTTAGAACCGTGTCCTATGTGTGCTGGGGCAATAGTTCAAGCGCGTATCCCCAAAATTGTTTACGCAACCGCAGATCCGAAAGCAGGAGCAGCTGGTACGCTTTACAATATCCTACAAGACGAACGTTTGAATCACCAAGTTGAAGTGGTAAGTGGAGTATGTACTGAGGAGAGCAGTACACTCTTGAAATCGTTCTTTAAAAACAGACGTTAACCTCTAATGTCGTAAAAATTCAAATTCAGGTTGCCGTAATAGAATATTGGTATTTAAAGCCGAAAGCCACAAGGAGAGATGCAGGAGCGGTTGAACTGGACAGTCTCGAAAACTGTTGTAGCGCAAGCTACCGTGGGTTCGAATCCCACTCTCTCCGTTTTAGAGATTATTGGTGTTTGTTCCGTTTTTTATGATAGTATTGGGGCAGTAGCTCAGTTGGGAGAGCGCATCCCTCGCACGGATGAGGTCACGGGTTCAACTCCCGTCTGCTCCATTTATTCTAAGGTGTTTTCTGGAGAGATGCAGGAGATGGCTGAACTGGCATGCCTGGAAAGCATGTGTGCTGTTTTACAGTACCGTGGGTTCGAATCCCACTCTCTCCGCCAGTTTTAAGAATAGGTGCGATTGGAATATCACACCGACGTATACCACATCAACGAACGAGTTTTTGCGACTTGGCTATGCTAAGTGGGGAGGTAGCGGTGCCCTGTATCTGCAATCCGCTATAGCAGAACTGAATCCTCAGCACGCGGCCTATCTTTGTGGGGACTGTCCCATGCACGTGGCGTTGATAGTTGGGTCTTGAGCAACGAGAGTTTGTTGAACCCCGTCAGGTCCGGAAGGAAGCAGCGGCAAATAAGTCTTTTCGTGTGACGCAAGGTAGCCTAACTTGAGCAAGCGACATGGGCAACGCCCGGAAAGGTTTGTCAACTCTGGGTGCATAGCCATTATATTTATTGAATGGATCGGTGGTGTTTGATTCCTTGCGATTCGTCATTATTCAAAGTACGCATTTTAAAAATGTTATCACTGGTAATGACGATATGGTTAAGGTAGAATCTTATTTTTCTCGCCGAAGGTGTCAAGTATGTCATACGAAGTCCTCGCACAAAAATGGCGTCCTCAATGTTTTAGCGATGTTGTCGGACAAACGCATGTAACCACTACGTTACAGAACCAAATTCGATCTGAACGCATCGGACACGCCTATCTGTTTTGGGGACCCAGAGGCACTGGTAAGACCACTGTCGCACGCCTCTTTGCCAAAACTGTCAACTGTCAAAATCCTACAAAAGAAACAGAATTTGAAAAAGTCATTATCGGTGAACCGTGTAATGAATGCCAAGCTTGTAAAGAAATTAAAAACGGTTCATCTTTTGATGTCATAGAGATGGATGCGGCATCCAACCGTGGAATTGATACTATCCGAGACCTGCGCGAAAACGTTAAACTTTCCCCTGCAGCCTACAAATATAAAATCTATATTATTGATGAAGTACACATGCTCACAACGGAAGGTTTTAATGCCCTGCTAAAAACGCTTGAAGAACCTCCATCGCATGTAATTTTCATCATGGCGACAACCGAACACGCCAGTATTCCAAAAACTATCATCTCGCGTTGTCAAGATTTTGATTTCCGTCATATAGACACTGAACAGATTATTGAGCGTTTACAACTTATTGCCAATGATGAAGAGATTTCAGCAGACAACGATGTGCTTTCACTGATTGCACGACAATCCGAAGGATGTCTTCGGGACGCAGAAAACTTACTGGAAAGATTAGTCGCTTCCGCGGGAAAAGAGTTAAACACTACAAATGTGGAAGAAACCTTGGGACTTGGTTCAAGTTACCTCCTACACGAACTTACCGAGGCAATCACAGGACGGAACCTTGCCGTGGGACTTGCTACATTAGACAAGTTATCTAAACAGGGCATGGATTTAGCACAATGTATTAGCCAACTCATTGCCTATTTCCGTGACCTAAGACTACTGGCAATTGATAATCAACTTGAAGAACTTGTTCAGAGTCCGAAGTCAGATCTGCCAAATCTTAAGGAGAAGGCAGAGCAAATTTCTGTAGAGAGATTGTCACGGATTGTAAAGATATTAATGCACACTAATCGGGAAATAAAAGAATACGGATACCCTCAGTTGCAACTTGAAAGTGCTTTAGTTCAGATTAATGCAATCAATGAAACTATTCCTCTTGATGAAATTGTTAACAAACTGATTGAAATTGAACAGAAAATTGAAACTTCCGCTTCCTCTTCACCGCCTCCAATTTCAAATATTCCTCAAAGTAATACGATCGAACCAACCCAGAAGGTTGATAGTTTTCCTCAAGAGATACAAAAACAGGAAACACTTTCACAAACACCTACAGAACCTGATCCTGAAAATAATATATCGGATTTAAATACCGCTCAGTCTGACAAAGCAACTGTTCGTAGTTTAGATGAATTACCTGCTATTTGGGAAGAGGTGAAAGCAATTCTTAAGGAGATTTCACCTTTATTAATTCACGGTATATTTAAGGATGCTGTCCCAGCTTTAGATGGTGAAGATCGAATAAAGATATCTTGTCCACATGGCAGTTTCTCTTTAGTTGATGATGAAGCAAGAAAAAACACTACGAGAATTTTTTCTGATATTATCGGAAAACCTGTCGATGTTGAAATGGTTAAAGGGGAAGTAATACCCACAGAAGAAAACCCTGAACAACCTGAAGAAATTAGTACTACACCTATGATGCGTAAACGACAAGCCGAAGAAGATGAACAGATCAGACCCGTGCTTGAACTGTTTGACGCAAAAATAATAGATACTCAATAAGGAGATTTCCAATTCTCTTTGAGAACTGGTCCACTTGCTACTATGAAAATGAATGACTTGATGAAACAAGCACAACAGATGCAGAAGCGAATGCTCGAAATTCGAGAGGAACTCGCTAATCAGACTATTGAAGCAACTGTCGGTGGTGATATGGTCACTGCGGTTGTGAATGGACAGCAAGAGCTTGTATCAATACGGATTACACCAGAAGTTGTTGATCCTGATGACACTGAGATGTTGGAAGATTTGGTCGTTGCAGCAGTAAATGAAGCACTGCAAAAATCACAAGATCTTATGTCGGAAGAAATGAGTAAACTGACTGGTGGTCTTAAAATTCCAGGACTACCATAATTAATGGTCAGTTCATACGCTAACATATATGTTAGTAGCTATTAGAGATGAAAGACTCAATATACCTATGAATATAAATAAGGACATCTTAAGATAGCCATTTATAGAACAATCTAAACGTTAGGCAAACCATGCAAGGCTACCCACAACCATTGGAACGGCTCATTCTGCAGCTTCAAAAACTACCAACAGTTGGTCCCAAAACCGCACAACGTTTAGCATTTTTTATGTTAACATTACCAGACATTGAGACGAATCAGATAGCAGAGGCTATTTTAGAAGTAAAAGAGAACTTGTCTGACTGTAATATATGTGGTACTATCACTGATATTAATCCGTGTCGAATCTGTTCAAATCCGAGACGCGATCAACAAAAAATATGTGTCGTTGAACAATCGGATGACCTGTGGGCAATTGAACGTACAGAGATATTTCCTGGACTTTACCATGTCCTCGGTGGTGTCTTATCACCGTTAGATGGTGTCGGTCCAGATTCTTTGAGGATTGATTCCCTCTTTAGCCGTGTTAGCAATGGCGATGTCAATGAGGTTATTCTCGCTACGAATTGGGATACAGAAGGGCAAGCAACGGCTCTTTATCTTACACAACATCTTGAACAATATCAGATTTCTGTGACCAGAATAGCGTATGGTATTCCTGTTGGAGGAGATTTAGAATACATTGACGAAGTGACACTGGCGAAGGCATTGGAAGGTAGACGCACAGTATAGCCTCCTCCTAAAAGAACCGCGTGCTTATATATTTGGAGTTGAGATGAAAATTATACGAATTGCCTTTCTTATTTTATTTGTATATTGCGGACTAATTAATTTTGCGTGTATAGAGTCGTCAACTTCACCATCTGATGATCCTACACTACTTTTTGATAGTAATCAAGCCTTTGATATTTTAAAAAAACAGTGTGAATTTGGACCCAGACCACCGGGGTCTGAAGCACATCGCAATACCAGAGATTATCTTTTTGCTGAACTCAAAAAACACACTGATACTGTGACCCTCCAACCCTACACATCAGAAGTAGACACGATTGACGATCCACCCCAACGCATCGCACTCCACATGAATAACATTATCGCTGAATTTGGTAGTGGCCATAGCGATACACTTTTACTTGCAGCCCATTGGGATACACGGCCTTGTGCAGATAAAGATCCTAATCCTAACAAGCAACGTGAACCTATTTTGGGGGCAAATGATGGTGCATCAGGTGTTGCTGTTTTGCTGGAGATTGCCAGGATATTGAAGGAAGTTCCACCACCACGACGGGTCATCATTATTCTGTTTGATGGTGAGGATTATGGGAAAACAACGGATCAAATGTTCCTCGGATCACGATATTTCGCAAAAAACATGGGGAAATGGAAACCTGATTACGGTATTCTCTTGGATATGATAGGAGACAAGGATTTGCAGATACCGATAGAACGGTTCTCTTGGAATGCAAATCGAGAATATGCTGATGCTATCTGGCGGCGCGCAAAGAAACTCGGTTTAGCACCCTTTCAACACAAATTAGGATATGCCATAATGGATGATCATGTACCATTAATCAAAGCTGGTATACCGATGGTAAATATCATTGATTTCGATTATCCACATTGGCATACACTTGAAGATACTGTAGATAAATGTAGTCCAAAGAGTTTGGAAGTTGTTGGGAAACTTGTTGTTAATATCATTTATGAAGGACTTTAGATTTACCAGTAAGAAAAGAAAACGCATATTAAAGTATTGGAAATGTTAACGATTAGAGGAAAGAAATGAGAAGTTTTGGCACCCAAGGGCGTGTGTCTCCTGATACTAATTATATTGTATCACGTACAGCAGAGATCGCCGATTTCATTAATCGCATCAAAGAAGGCAAGTACGTTGTTCTTTTCGCCCCCCGCCAAACCGGCAAGACCACTTTTTTCCGGTTCGCACTTGACGCACTGACCGCAAAAGAGCCAACCTATTTTCCGATCCAGTTGGATTTCCAAATGATGCGGAGTGCCGAGACCGCTGTCTTTTATGAACGACTTTATTACACAATTCAGAGGCAAATTAAGAATGTTTTCAATAAACGCGGGGGCGTGCCTTCTGAGGCATTGACCCAATTTTTGGAGAACACTACCCTGACTGACCATTTTTCGATGGAAGTATTCTTTGAGAACCTTGAAAGTTTTCTGGACAGCGATGCTCACAGAGATGTCCCCCCTTTCAAGAGGGTTGTGCTTCTCATAGATGAGTTTGATGGTATTCCACAAACTGTGGTAAGCGATTTCTTGTATACGCTCCGCCAGATTTATCTCTCTGATGAGATGCACTGTCCTCATAGTGTCGGGATCGTCGGTGTCAAGAGCATTGTGCAGCTTGATTACGATAGGTCTGTTTCGCCGTTCAATATCCAAGATGAGTTCAAATTGCCGAACTTCACGCTTGAACAGGTACAAGAACTCCTTCAACAGCACACTGACGAAGTCGGACAAACCTTCGTGCCAGAGGTCATTGAATCCATTCATAAACAGACCGCCGGACAACCGTTCCTCGTCAATCGGTTTGCACAAATACTCACAGTGGAGCTGGACATTTCAAAGACCGATCCGATTACCATAACGCATTTTTCAAAAGCACACTCGCAACTCATTAGGGAACGGAACACTAATTTTACACATCTGGTAACAAACATCCGTAGAGACAAGCTGTTTGAGACCCTCCTCATGCGAATCGCCTCTTACGACAAAGGCGTGCCTTTTATGCTCTATGATGACCGCATTAGTGAACTCGCCACTTATGGAGTCATTGCCGAGGGTGCTGATGGAATGTGTGAGATTGTTAATCCTATTTATCAGCAGTGTATTATCCAAATATTCCAACCGCTGATTAACGGATTGGAAAACGAATACTTCCCTGAAAATACCTGTTCAGACCTATCGGATTATCTCACCCTTGATGAACAGATTGCGATGACACGCCTTCTTGATAACTTCAAGGATTTTATTGCGCGCTCGGGTTACAAGATTCTTCAGGTACCAGAAACCCCACAAGAGTTTATTGGGCAATATCTCCTCTCTGCCTATCTCGACCAATTTGTGCGGACTATAGGTGGGGCAATGTTCCTTGAGGTACCTACCGGGCGAGGCAGGATGGATTTGCTTATCACTTTTAAACAGCGAAAGTACATCGTTGAGACCAAGATTTGGGAAGGCCCGCACCGTTATAGCGCAGGCAAGTAGCAGCTCGCTGCATATCTTAAGTTAGAGGGCAGTCCGGAAGGATATTATGTGGTCTTTGATCATCGGAGAGAACCAGATCCGCGGGTAGAGACAGAAACGATTGACGGTGTGTCGATCCGGAGTTATGTGATTCCTGTGCTCCAAGAACAACCCTCTGCTGTTTAGGCAGATATGATACATCAGAAATCGTCCAAGTAATAAACATGGACTAAAACCAAATTAAAAGGATTCTAAATAAAGATTTCTAAATAAAGATGAAATTTCTTTCATTTATTATAGTTATTTTCAGTGTAGGACTGCTCACTGGGTGTGAGAAGCAATTTCTATTTCCAATCAAAGAACCGCCCAGAGAATGTGTTTTTTCACCCGATAGTGCAATTCTGTATCAGCTTTTATCTGAAAGTGGATTTCGATATCAGATCACTGAGATTTTAGTAAAATATGACAACGAAACTTGGGGACAGAAGGCTTTCCATGTACCCGTAGTGAACGACTTTCTTATCAGCAAAGGTTACACGCCAAAGATAAAAAATACAGGTGACTTTATTAATGGATATAACTGGTTTAGTCGGACTGAGCACATAGTAAGTGATTTGGACCTACGTCCGGTTTTAAAAGAATTGGCATTATTGCTGGTGTCGTTTATGTGATGCTACCCAACGAATATCTTGATGCTGTCAATGCCATGTATGCAGCTGGCATGATATTGGTAACTTATGACGAAGAAGCTTGGGCATTGAAAACCCCTGCAAGAATTGATGTCAATAATTATTTGCAGCGTATCAGCACTGACCACACCCCTAAGGGGATGTATAATCCCTGGTAGTCGGACTGAAAAGATATATTTAGGTCACTGGGACATAGATATATTCCCGATTATGGAAGCATTGGTTACTATTCCCGGCGTTGAGTACGTGCAACCGTTCTTCATTTATGAGTTTTTTTGATTATATACCAGGCCTAATCCCCGAACCCGAGATTCCTGTGATTGAAGGAAATTGACAATTGTCCAGGAGAGAAGGGCTACCTGTTAAAAAGCAGTTGATAAGATGTCCTCTACCGAGGTTTTAATGAAAGATGAATACATATCACAAAAAATACGATGTCATAGTTGTCGGAGCAGGTCATGCAGGGTGTGAAGCTGCACTTGCTGCTGCACGCATGGGTTGCGAAACACTCATCGTAACTATCAATCTGGATACGATTGCTAAAATGTCCTGCAATCCAGCAATAGGCGGGTTGGCAAAAGGACATCTTGTCAAAGAGATAGATGCTCTTGGTGGAGAGATGGCAAAGAATATTGACAAGACGGGTATCCAATTCCGTCGTTTAAACACTAAGAAAGGTCCAGCTGTTCGGTCGAGTCGTGCACAAGCAGATAAAAAAGCATATCAAGATGAAATGAAGCGCGTTTTGGAACAACAAGATAAACTCGACATCAAACAGGTATTAGTAGAAGAATTGCTAACCGAAGATGGACAGTGTATTGGAATTAAGAGTCAAACACAAACCGCCTACTTCGGAGAAACAGTTATTCTCACAACTGGCACATTCCTGAGAGGACTTATCCATATAGGAGATGTGTCCTATAGTGCTGGTAGGGCAGGTGAATCCTCCGCAGAAAAACTCTCTGAAAGTTTTCTTAACCTCGGTTTTGAAATTGGAAGGTTAAAAACAGGAACGCCTCCCCGTGTCAATGCACACACCATTGATACAAACCAAATGGAAATTCAACCTGGGGATGAAGATCCACTTCCCTTCTCATTTTCCACAGAACAGATAACACAACCACAAGTTCCATGTTATCTTACCTACACAAATGAAAAGACCCATGAAGTAATTCGAGAAAATCTACACCGATCAGCGATGTATAGTGGTCGTATCGTCGGTATCGGTCCCCGCTATTGTCCCTCAATAGAAGATAAAGTCACCCGTTTTGCTGAAAAAACAGAACACCAAGTATTTGTTGAACCCGAAGGATTGGATACAGATGAGATTTATCTAAATGGAATTTCTGCCAGTTTACCCGAAGATGTGCAGGTGGACATGGTACATAGTATCAAAGGATTAGAAGATGCTGAGATTATGCGCTTTGGTTATGCTGTTGAATATGATTTTGCGCCTGCGACACAACTTCAACCAACGCTTGAAACTAAGGAAGTCCCAGGTCTCTATTTTGCTGGTCAACTTAACGGAACCACCGGCTATGAAGAAGCCGCCGCACAAGGACTTATGGCAGGGATTAATGCTGCACTAAAAGTACAAGGGGAGAATCCACTTATACTTGACAGATCCCAAGCCTATATTGCTGTGCTTATTGACGATCTGGTTACCTTAGATATTCGTGAACCTTATAGAATGTTCACATCGCGAGCGGAATATCGATTAGCATTACGAGAAGATAACGCAGATTTACGACTTACTGAGATAGGAAGGAAAATTGGTCTTGTTAAAGATGATGTATATGATAAATTTCAAAAGAAAGCATCATCTATAGAATCTGAACTAAAACGTTTAGACGAAATACGATTAGTGCCAAATGCATCTACTGTTGATAGATTGGCTAAGATCGTTGAGACAGGTGAGTTAAAACAACCTACACTATTAGCAGATTTGCTCAAGCGTCCTGAACTCCGCTACGAACACATAGTAGATTTGGTGCCACCACAGGAAGAATTACCACCTGCTGTAAAAGAACAGGTAGAAATCCAGATAAAATACGACGGGTATATTCAACGGCAACAACGTCAAATACATCAGTTCAAAAGATTAGAGAATCTTAGAATACCAGATACATTCAACTATGCAGATGTACGAGGACTAAAAACGGAAGCGCGCGAAAAACTCGAAAAAATACGTCCTGCATCTATAGGACAGGCTTCACGTTTGCCAGGTGTGTCCCCTGCGGATATATCAATATTGATGGTTATGCTGCATCAGTAAAATCTAAACATATCTGTGTAAAAATATATACGGAACAGATTTACACATTGCTAACAGGAAGAGAGGAGTGCAATTCCATCATCAATTAGAACAGGTGTTTGATAATTATGGGTTTCCATTGACAACAAATCAGGTCGAACAATTGGTTTTGTATAGTGTCGAATTAAGACGGTGGAATCACCATATAAATCTCACTGCGATTAATGAGGACGCAAATGTGATTTATAAGCATTTCCTTGATTCTGTTAGTGTTCTTGAACATTGCACAATTAAGGAAGGGCACAAACTTATTGACATCGGGAGTGGAGCTGGATTTCCTGGGGTTGTGCTTAAAATATATATTCCCAATATCCGAGTGACGCTTGTTGAGGCTTCTCATAAGAAGGTGGCATTTCTCAAATATCTTACTGCTCAATTGGGTATAGATTCATCTATACAGGTTTTGCCAGAACGATCGGAAATCTGTGCTGAAACAGATACATATAGAAATGCCTATGACTGGGTTATGACACGTTACGTTGCTTCGTTAGCGAAGTCAGCAAAATACTGTCTGCCCTTGCTTAATGAAACAGGTAGATGGGTTGCATATAAATCAAATGAAAAAGATGTCGAGATTCAGGAAAGCGAATCTGCACTTAAGGAACATAGCGGAAAAATTGAAGATATCCATGATAGCCGTATTGCACTATTAAATCGTTCTTACATTATTATTCGGAGGCTTCGTGATGGGATATAAGATTAATGTCTTTGTGTAGTTCCACTCAAATATGGAGAATTTTAAATATAAATATATTCTTACCACGGCAGGGGCAGTTTCCGGGTGAATGTCCGAAGGATGTCTACAGGCTTCATATCCGGTGAATACCTTAATGGCATTCATACCGTTGATTTCTTGATTCCTGAGCTGGTATTGAATGTATAGCTAATTCTAAAATCTACCAGAGTAATGTGTTAAGTACTAAAGCAGTTTGCTACTGAAGGAGTTTTATGGAATGATTGATATCACGACTGATGCTCAAAATACAGCAATTGTTCATGTAGAAGGAAAAATAATTGGTAACACTGTTGTAGAGTTTCGTCAGGCACTACAACAACAAATGGAAATTGGCTATAATAATCTGATAATTGATCTAACGAATGTTCCGTTGCTTGACAGTACTGCACTTGGCGTCATAATAATTACATTTCAAATTCTCCAAAGATCGGAAGGTAAATTAGTGCTGTTGAGTCCCCAGCAAGCAGTTAGCAGTATACTGGAAATTACGCGTCTGACGACAATTTTAGAGGTATACGATACAAAAGAAGCTGCACTCAATGCGTTTAGGTAGGGCAGAAAATGCAAACCCGTAATAAGGTAATCTGAGTTCTGCAAGGATGTGATAGGTCTATATTATAGGAGAGCATCAATGAAAAACGAAAAACCTGTGAAACGGACATGGTTTAAGATGGGGCTGCGTGGACAACAGGTTGTTTTGTTTCTGCTTGTATCACTCACACCACTGTTAGTGGTATCGTTAGCAATAAAAATCCTTGGCACAAGCACTTTGAAAAGTAGCGTTGGAGAAGGTTTAGTTCAGTTAGCACAAGAAAAACTTTTCCGTATTGACCGCGCGATTTCCGACAAGATAAGAAAAATATATACAGAGATTCCGAATATAAGAGATGTTGTTATAGAGTCTAATAATGCAAAAGGGAATATGCAGGTTTATTCGGATGCATGGGTTCGTTTAGAGGATAGTGTGCGGTTGTTTGAATCTTATGCAGGAAGTGGATATAGAAGACGCGGGTATAGGCACAGTAGTAGAGGTGAAGTCACTATTACAAATTCTAAAGGGGATGTACTTTGCTCGAATGATAATACATTTGAAGATAATTATGAAAATAATATAACTTCTAATGTTAAGGAACAAATTTGGTGGAAAAGAGCATATAGCAACAATAGAGGTTATCAGTATATTCAGGATGTTGAGTATGATGAAACGCAGAATCTACATTTGATTTCAGCTGCATTACCGATACGTACAGGTAATCCAAGAACTCCTATTGAAGAAAGAAAAACTATCGGTATACTTAGGATCGTCTTAAACTTACGAGAAATTACTAATATCGTAGAATTGCGGCCAGAGATGGAAAAGACATACACTATTCTCACAAGTCAGTCTGGCAGAATCATTGCTGCTTCATCAGAGAGTAATTATAAAGAAAATGATCAGATGCAAATAGAAAATGCTACGGCAAGAGCAATTATTGAAGCGAAAAAAGGCAGGGAAGGCGATTTCTACGGATATGAAGCTGAAGGCGAAGAAGATAGAAACTCTGAATCACGGGTATATGGATGGGCAAGAACAAGGCCTTCAAGACGTCAACCTTGGAAAAATGATCAAAATTTCGCAAACTGGATTGTCTTTGTTTCATATCCAACTTCTCAAGCCTTCGCAGGCGTCGTTAAACTCAATCAGTATGTTTTATGGGTTACACTTGCTTCTTGTGTAATTGTTATTCCAATCGCGTATATGGTGGCACAGCGAATCACACAACCTGTTATGCAACTTACACAAACTGCAAAACAAATTGGACAAGAAGCTAAAAATGTGATTCAACAAGAATCAGATCAAGTGCGAAAGCAGATAGCAAAGATGCAATGGTACCAAGGTGAAGATTATGAATTGATTTCTGTGGACAGTCAGAACGAAGTTGGCATGCTCGCAAAAGAATTCAACGACATGCATCATAGCCTGAAAGTGGCTGTCGAAAAATTAATTAATGCCGAAGAACAGATGACAACTATTGTCGATTGTCTTGGTGAAGGTCTTATTGTCGTTGATACAATTGATCAGATACTCTACTTCAACCCTGCAGCAAAATATCTGCTCAACTTTGACGAAACTTCTCAGTTTCCAAACAAATTTACTGATTTGCTACGAGCCACTAATCTAACTGTTTTGCAGAATGCACAAGGTCAGGATACACGCGCAACTGTAGAAATAAATTTAGATAAAGAAGGTGAAAATCGTATTCTAAGGGTTGTTTCCAGTCGATTCGCTTCTACAGGGGTTACTACCAATAATGGAGATACATCTAATGATAACCAAAATATGGCTGGAATGATCTATGTTTTTGACGATATAACGCGAGAGCATGAAATTGATAAGATGAAATCCGATTTCGTCGCTCTTGTTTCTCATGAATTACGTACGCCATTAACATCAATCATCGGATTCATATCGCTTATACTTGATGGAAAAGCAGGCCCATTAAACGAAATTCAGAAACAAAGTTTATCCCGCGCACATCGACAATCCCAGCGACTTGCTACAATGATTAATGATCTCCTGGATATTTCTCGTATTGAAGCAGGCAGAATTGTTATGAAGCTTGAACCTGTAAATATCGCTGAGATCGCTGAACAGCGAGTTGAGGAGCTTAAGCCGCAGGCAGATGAAAAGACGGTAAAATTAGGTCTAAATATCGAATCGGAATTACCACAACCCAGTGGCGATGCAGAATATCTTGGACAGATTCTAACTAATCTCGTTGGAAATGCAATTAAATTCACACCAGAAAACGGTGAAGTAGATATTAATATATCTCGTAAAGGATACCCACGAGATGAAAATCTATCTCAGAATATTGACGAAGAGGATGGAATCCATGTTGAAGTAATAGATACCGGTCCAGGTATTCCCGAACAAGATAGAGAAACCGTATTTGATAAATTCAGACAACTTAGTAATATACAAACACGGGAACAAGGTGGTAGCGGTTTAGGACTTTCCATCGCACAAGGTTTTGTAGAAGCACATAAAGGAAAAATTTGGGTTGATACTGGAAAAAATAATATGGGATGCAACTTTCAATTCTGGATTCCGTTTTTATCTTAAATGACTTGAATGTAAATTCAGTAAATCGAAATTTCCTGTGTACTGATAACAAGAACTAACTTACATAAAGAATAAGGATATGTCAGAAACTATTTTTCAATCTAAAGAGACATCATCAAATGAAACTATCTTAGTAATTGATGACGATACTGATATACTTGAACTCCTGAAAATTAGTTTAACATCAGATGGATTCAAAGTCATCACAGCTAATAATGGTTTAACCGGACTTCAGCACGCAAAGGATGAACAACCGGATCTGATATTGCTTGATGTTATGATGCCACAAATGGATGGCTTAGAAGTGATTGGGAAGTTAAAAGAAGATACAGAGATAAAGACAATTCCCGTTTTATGGATAACTGCACGCACACAAACCGAAGACAAATTGATCGGCTTAGAACTCGGTGGTGATGATTATATTACAAAGCCATTTGATTTACGTGAGGTGACTGCTCGAATTAACGCTGTCTTGGGACGAACCCGTCCCGTAAAGTATATTAATCCGTTGATTAATGCCATGGGAGATAGTTTTACTGAA
Organism: uncultured bacterium; assembly: GCA_964652195.1. Taxonomy (GTDB): domain Bacteria; phylum Poribacteria; class WGA-4E; order WGA-4E; family WGA-3G; genus MSPOR6. Next base: position 22,925 of record CAZZBB010000103.1, read on the forward strand.
GAAGGTGTTGCTGAACTCGGATCACATCTGCAAGCAGCAGCAGAAATACAACAGAGATTACTACCAGAAAAACCACCAACGTTCCCTGGATATGACTTTGCTACCTTGTTTCGAAGTTCTACCTCTGTTTCCGGTGACTTTTATGATTTTATACCCCTTGGAGATTCACGTCTGGGTGTTGTTTTAGGGGACGTGAAAGGACATGGAATTCCTGCAGCACTACTAATGGTTATGATTCAAACTGCCTCACGTTTGCTTAGTAATGAAGCAGACAACCCAGCGACAATTTTAAAACGTATAAATACATTACTTTTCCATAACACCGATCTTGAACAATTTGCCACAATGGTATACGGCATATTAGAAATAGATACAGGCATTTTTACGTATTCTAATGGGGGACATTGTCCACCGATTCATTTCATCACTGGTACAGAAAATGCTGACGGATCCTCTCAAAATAGTTGTCAAGTAGATTTACTGAATACGGGTGGAATGTTGATAGGTGCGTTTGATATTGCCACATTTTCATCGGCAACTTGTCAATTATCTGATGGCGATGTCTTGATGCTTTATACCGATGGTGTGACCGAAACAGAAGGAAAAACACCAAATGAATTCTATGGTGAAGACCGGTTGATTGACCGCATGTCAAAAAAACTAACGTTCTCTGCAGAAGAACTTTGTGATACTCTACAAACGGATCTAATGGAATATAGCGGTAGTCCACAACTCAAGGATGACCGCGCTGTGGTTGTAATTAAACGTATTGAAGGATAGGTAGAATCGCTACAATAAAATATTAGTATACAGTAAGACGTATTTACTATGGTATAATCTAAATGAATAATTAACACGGGGAAGGAGTCTAACACGTGGGCGAGAAAACTCAATTGAGAATACTACTTTCTCTCCCAAGCACAATGCATCTAATTTATCTGCTTGACACTGTCATCAGCGACTTACTTAGAGAGATGAAGTTTGATGAGGAAACACAAGAGCATGTAAATTTAGCTGTTATTGAAGCAGGGACAAATGCAATCAAGCACGGCAATAAGGAAGATGCTGATAAGACCGCGACATTTGAGTTCCTTATTGACGATAGTCAACTTACGATTATCATAACAGATGAAGGCTCAGGGTTTCAACGCGAAGATGTCGCAAATCCGCTTGAACCAGAAAACCTACTAAAGAGTAGTGGGAGAGGTCTTTTTCTAATGGAAGCCTACATGGATGAGGTGGATTACGAAGCAGACGGAACCATTGTCAAGATGGTGAAATATAGACAAACTGAGAATTAGAGTTTGAATGCTTGACAGTTAGTTTTCACCCATTGAAGTCTCTTCATAACATGTAGTCTTGCTTGACAACTCCTGTTATTCATTGTCGGTGCGATTGTGCCTACCAAGGAATATGTAAGAGAAAGGAAGTTTTATGAAAATTAACCAAAGAAATAAAGGTAATGTTATTATATTAGATATTGAAGGGAATCTGGTCGGTCCGAATACTGTAGAGCTAAAAAACATTATAGATGATCAAATTCGTACTGCTGAAGGTGAACCGGTGTCGATGATTCTGAATATGGAACGTGTCCAGATGATGGATAGTTCAGGATTAGGTGTTATTGTTGCTGCATACGCTTCTATACGACGCAGTGATGGAAGAGTAGTTCTCCTTAATATCGGTGGCAACATCAGAAGTCTCATTATAATGGCGAAACTTGTAACAATTTTTGATAGATACGATACAGAGGCTGAAGCATTAGCAAGTTTTCAATAAAACCCATATATGTTATGTAGATAATTGCTACTTTACCTGCAGAATGGATCCACTATGGAAATCACAAGAAATACTGAAATTGCTGAGGAAAACATTAGCTTATGGCATAAATGCACACGATGTACTGAAGTTTCTTTCCGAGGAGAATTAGAACGGAACGGTTTTATCTGTCCGAAGTGTAAGGAATTGTTTCCGTTGTCCCTTGAAAGTAGACTCAATCTTCTATTAGATATACAACCTACTGATGAAGAAGAGTTTGTAAGCGAGGAGGATACGTCGGATGATCTTGCCAGTGATGTGCTTGCTATTGAGGAAAATATTGCAGAACATCCAGTCAGTCTATTTATTCTTGAACCTGATTCCATTTTGGGAGACCGTCATTTAGATTTGTTTTCTCAAGCAATTTTAACTGCAGTAAACAGGTCTATTCCATTACTCTCTATTTTTACTGCTAATCCTGTTGAATCAGAACTTTCTTTTCTTGATATTGTTCCGTTACTCCTTCAGTTAGAGAAATTATCCGATACATCGCTCCCATATATAACAGTTTTGACCGAAACAGGAAATGGACAGCTGAGATCACATCTGCCAGTTGGTGAAATTGTTATTGCAGAATGTGCTTCTGAATTAGATAATACGCAACGGTCTCATCCCCAACCAGCTTTACATGCTCCTGAAGAACAACTCCTACCTGAAAAGAATCGTGATACCAACCAAAATATACCAGATATTTCTGTGGATACCTATGTTCCACGTCCAGAATTGCACATGGTGGTAGCCCGTTTTTTGAAGTTTTTTTCATCTTCCGCATCTAAATGATTGAGCGTATTGTCTCATCATACACACAAAGGTATACAACGAGGAAATCGAATGATACAGGATGAATCTATTTTTAGTGATAGATTGATGCAAGATTTTAACCAACGTTTTGGATATCCACCAGAATTCATGGTCTCTGCTCCAGGAAGAGTAAACCTAATTGGTGAACATACCGATTATAATGATGGGTTTGTATTTCCTGTTGCAATTGATAAATATCTCCGCATTGCTGCCTCTATACGGTCTGATCAAGAAGTGCATCTTTACGCATTAGACATGGATGAGGAATGTGTTTTTAATCTGGATTCAATCCGTAATTCCAATACACCTCCTTGGAGTAATTATCTGAAAGGTGTCGCACATTTCTTACAAGAGCAGATTCTACAGGGGAGTGAACACACACTCAATGGAATTACGGCAGTCATAACAGGAAATGTGCCTATTGGAGCAGGATTGAGTTCTTCTGCTGCACTTGAAGTTGCAAGTACATTAGCATTTTTAGGCGGATGCGGTTTAGAAGTACGACACTCAAGTATTAATACAAATAATGAAATTGAATTGCTTGAATGCTCTCCACTTGAATTAGCCTCTATTTGTCAACGCGCAGAAAACGAATTCGCTGGAGTTAACTGCGGTATTATGGATCCAACTATATCGTTATTGGGTAAAGTGGATCATGCGTTGTTTTTGGATTGCCGCTCTTTGGACTACGAACAAATACCGCTTAACCTAACAGATATTCTGATTGTAATCTGTAATACAAACGTTAAACGCGAACTGGCTGCCTCAGAATACAATAAACGCCGGACCGAATGCGAGAATGGGGTAAAGATAATCCGACAATGGATGCCTTCTATTACATCACTTCGAGATATAACGTTAGAAGATTTTAAAAAATATGAAGAAAAACTACCTGAAATTACACAAAAAAGGTGTAGATATGTAGTGGAGGAAAACACCCGTGTTTTGAAAGCCGTTTCCGCGCTTACGGCTAATGATCTTGACACTTTCGGAACTCTGATGAATGCCTCCCACGACGGATTACGTGATGCGTACGAAGTGAGTTGCGGTGAATTAGATCTGTTGACTGAGATTGCACAAAATACTGATGGTGTTATTGGAGCACGTATGACAGGTGCAGGTTTCGGTGGATGCACAGTGAATTTGGTGTATCAAGATGCAGTAGAAGAATTTCAAAACAAGATTAGCAGCGAATATCCTAAACACACTGGCATTGAACCGGATATTTATATATGTAACGCGGGTGACGGTGCTCGTATAAAATGGATATCTAATGATTAGACCTATAGATGAGGTTATCTGTCTTGTTTGTATAGTCAGTTATTCTGAAATGACTAAAACTATAAACTAACCACTATCCACAAAAACCGATATATGAAATACAGTATAGGCATTGATCTTGGTGGAACAGATATTAAAGCAGGATTGCTATGTGAAGACGGTTCGCTTTCGTATCGCATGGTTGTTTCAACACAAGTAGATGAGGGGGCAAAACCTATATCTACTCGTATTGCCCAAACAATCCGAAAGATAATAAATGCTATAGAATCTGAATCACAACAATATAAGAAGATAATTGGAATCGGTATAGGGGCACCAGGACTCATCATCGCAAATTCCGGTATTATACATTTTTCGCCAAATTTTCCAGGATGGACAGATATCCCATTACTTGATTATGTATCAACCGAACTTGACGATATTTATCTACCACTATATATTGATAATGATGTAAATGTGATGGTGTTGGGTGAATTGCACCACGGTGCAGGTGTAGGGTATGAAAATGTTGTAGCACTCACTCTCGGCACCGGGGTTGGCGGAGGTGTTGTTATCAATAGACAGGTTTACCACGGGAGTTGGAATACTGCAGGTGAACTGGGACACACTATTGTCCAACCAAAGGGCCGTAAGTGTGGATGCGGTAATACGGGATGTCTTGAGGCATACGCCGGGGCAAAAGGGATTGTTGAAAGAACGCAACAACGGATAGCAGAAGGTATGAAAACATCTTTGAAATCTGATGAGTTAACCCCGAAGCAGATAGCCAATGCCGCAAACGACGGTGATAAACTTGCTGTTGAGATTTTTGCTGAGACTGGAAGATACATCGGAATCGCCCTTACATCTATAGCACACATTCTAAATCCGCAGATTGCTATCATCGGCGGTGGAATTGCAGCTGCTGGGGAGAGTTTACTGTTTCAACATATTCGTAAGGAATTCAAACAACGGACAATGGATATCCCCAGCGACATGGAGATTGTTCCCGCAAAATTAGGTAACCATGCTGGACTTGTCGGTGCAGCGATGTTAGCATATTAGAATAGGATGATACAATTCTAATAGACTACTGACAACTGATTTATATAAGACTTATAAGGAGGAACACTATCAATGAGGTGTTTTAGTAAAATGATGAATTCTGGACAGAAGCTATCTATTATTAGGATGTATATTTCCCAGATGTTGGTGATATTAACTATTTCAGTTAGTTTAGGTGGCTGTGCATCCTTTACAGATTCTGTTAATGATTTCTTACGTCCAGAACGGCTTGTTCCCGTTTTTGACCCAGATGCACATATAACCCCTCAAACGGGGGCTATAATTTATGTCAAAAATGGTATAGTTGCAATAGCCGTTCCTCTTCACGATGTAAAGAATGTTGATGGGTTCGCAATCATTCTACACAACCGTACAAACCACTGGGTTAGTCTAATAAAAGAAGATTGCCAGATGCTTGACCAATCAGGTGAAATCGTTAAACAGATAGATAGATCACAATACTCTTTCTACTTTAAAAAGAATTTTAAACCTAAATTACCTCCTGAATTCGCAGCAGATGTTTTTCGATGGGATAAGACTATTCGTATACAAGGCGATCCTGCAGTCCTACCGACTGAAGATTTAAAAAAAACAAACATAATGCCAAAAAACACACACAAATTCTATGTGTATTTTAAAAAACGTAGTAATAAATCTAAAAATCTAAGGATCATTGTTCCCCGAATAACGAGTGAATTCAATGGCGACCAAACGACGTTTGTTTTCAAATTTAGGATGCAGCGGATGTAAGGTTGTTGCAACACTAAATATTCGTGCAGCATTCACGAATCGAGTATACTCCTTACTATCTTTTTTGATTTACACTTCAAGAAGATTACTCGTTATAGCAGTGCTTTTCTGTTCTATGAGCTGCACTATTCCTGAACCCAATAACACTCCCACACCGAAAATACCGATTTCCAATGTTGGCTTTGTTCCATCAATACGAATACGCAATGCCCCACCCATATTGGCAGTCAACTATCTGAAAACAATCGGTAGAATAGGACAAGCACCCGGTGAATTTTTAAATCCTATGGGACTAATTATTGATGCTTATGGGCAGCTATATGTCGCAGACGCAGGTAATAACAGGGTGCAAGTTATTGATGGTAACGGACATTTCGTTACTGAATTAGGAAGTCACGGATGGCGAGAAGGTGAGTTTGATTTTCCAAGTGACATAGCACTCAGTTTTGATACACTCTATGTTGCCGATACAGGTAATAATAGAGTTCAGTTCTGCAATCTACTGAGTCGAATTTTTTACTCTGTTACCACTACTACACAAGATTTTCAATTTGATGGTCCAGAGGGAATCGGTATTGGACGAAATGGTGAAGTATTTGTAATTGATACATTAAATCATCGTTGGATACAATTCAATAGAAACCACGCCCCTGTTATGACAATGGGAAGTTTCGGAAGCAGTCGAGAACAGTTCTGGAATCCTACCGACCTTGCTGTAAATCCTCATGGGACTATGTATGTAGTTGATACAGGAAATCACAGTATAAAGAGTTTTGATTTTAGCGGAAACCCTATACGGACATGGGGTAAGAAAGGGAGCGAGCTTGGACAGTTTATTGAACCAAAAAGGATTACCACAGATGAATGGAATTATCTGTATGTCACAGATAGTGGAAATAGACGGGTTCAGATCTTTACCGAAGAAGGCGATGTTGTTATTGATTTCACTATAAATACATTATTGAACCCATGCGGTATAGCTGTTTCTGATAAGGGACAAGTATATGTTACTGATACGGATGCGGGGGATATTAAAGTCTTCAATGTGATTTTCAAGGCGAATTCAACCTCAGATGCGAACAAAGCAGAATAAGATAAACAGGAATGAAAGGATTCAAGAATGGAAAGGTAGAAGAATGGATATAAGACTCCTACTTTCTATACCTGTTTTCTTATTCATAATATCCTTCTTCTATTGTATAAACAGTGCTTACACACAAACAGAGTCTCAAAACCAAGATTCTCCCCTTAAATTACCTACTTTCTCCATAATTAATAAGAGAGAAAAAATAGAATTAGATCCAGGTAAACTGGAATGGACACTCAAACACCCCCCTGTAATCGAAAAAAGTGAAAAGATTAGTAATAATAACGGAGACATACTCGAAAGAGGAAAAGACTACAAGATTGATTACGTATCAGGTAAGATTACCTTTGATAAGAGTTTAAGTGAACAGAAAGACATTGAATGGATAATTGTCTACCGTTCATTACCTTTCAATATTCTAAAGATATATAAGCGGGACATTTTTAAGAATCCTCTGTCAGATATTCCAGACCAAGAACAGAAAGAAGATACTTCCGCTGATTTAGAGAGTGGTCCGAAAATTACTCCCACCGTTTCCAGTACACCATCTTCAACCACACCATCACAATTGGAGTATTCAGGTAGTCGTACTTTCGGTATCTCTATCGGTAGTGGTCGTGCATTATCTCAAAACCAGGAATTCCGTATCAATGTTAGAGGGAATGTCTCAGATAATATCCAAGTATTGGCTATGTTGTCTGATCAAGATTTACCTATTCAACCGGAAGGAATGACGGAAGATATTCAGGATATTAACCAGAAACTAATTCGCATTACGCACCCAAACGTAATCGGTACATTAGGTGATTTTGACGCATCCTTAGGTCCATCCGAGTTTATATTCTTTCCACGTGCATTAGAAGGTGTTAAAGTTGAAGGTGATTTCGATTGGGGTAAATTCCATCTAATCCCAAGTGCACTTCCGAAAGGACAATCGACAAGTAAAGTCATTCGTGGTGAAGAAGGACGAAGTGAATATCGGCTTAATGTAGACAATAGGTTTGTTATCGTTAAAGCTGGTAGTGAAATTGTTTGGTTGAATGGAGAGAAGATGCGTCGCGGTGAAAACAATGATTACATTATACGGGAATACGGGGATCCAATCATAGAATTTAACAGCAAATACCTCATCACAAGCAACGATGTCATCCGTGTTGATTTTGAATATATACCAGAAGATCGTAGCTATCAACAAAATCTATATGGTCTAAATAGTGTTTTTACGCTTCCGAGGGAATGGTTGTCATTTGGCGCATCTTACGCAGTGGAATCGGATATTGATGATCCTGAACAGGTATTAGTTCTTTTTGATGACGATGATCTGCTGGCTCTCAAACAAAACATGCTTGATCCTGATGGAGACGGATTCCTACTCACACCACCACAAAAGCACACTGTTTGGGGATTGGAGAGTCGACTAAACCTTACTGAACAGACTTGGGTCAACGGAGAAATGGCATTTAGTGCTGTTGATAAGAATACATATTCTACTATTGACAGAAAAGATATAAGTCAGGCATGGAAACTTCACGGATATACAGGATGGGAAATTCCAACATGGTCTAATAAGTTCAATCCAAAACTGATTGGAAATCTTGATGTGCGTACAATGGATGCTAATTTTCTACCTGTTGGTGCCTCGAGCAGCAACAGGAGCAGAGATCGGTATGGAACACAATACACTACAGAAGGTTTTGAGGACGCATTACTGTTCGACCCAGGTGTAATCTCACAAGCCACTGATGAGAAGACATTAAACCTTGACTTTAAATTACTGCCTTACCAATGGTTACAATTTGCACTGGGTGGTGGTAGATCCGTAGAGGATGCCGTGGAAGGACAGACAACAGTAAAAAATAATATCAATTGGGGGGCAAACTTTACACCCCGTTCAAGGAGTGGAAGCACATATTCACCTACATTCACACGGAGAGATGGTTTAAACAGAACTACATTTCAACCTGACACCATACGAAGACCAACTACAATAGTGAGTAATAATACAAGCAAAACTACTGAAAATACACCTCTTCTAAAAAGATTGCCTAATTTACGTTGGAATGACTATCGTAGTACATCTGTAATAGATCCCAACAAAGAAGATACAGGTATAGACGAGAATATACAGAAGTCTCGTCAAGAAGGAAGTCTGTCCTATCTTCTCTCACCTTTTGAATTTGTTGGTACTCTCAATAGGTTTTCCTCAATTGATGATTATACTGCAGCACGAAACAGAAGACGAAACCGTTCTTCGGGGAGCATTAATCTTGTTGAATTCAAATGGACCTCTATTAACACAAGCTACGAGCTGGAACAGACTCAGGCTAAAGAACCTCTATTAACTCTTGATGGTGAAAATTTAGGGATTTCTGATTGGATACGTGCTACTACAGCACGTACCTGGAAAGTAGGTCTCTTTTCACAACAAGCACAGTGGGTAAATCTGAAAACAAACCTGGCACGCCGTATGGTGAAAGCACATTCCAATCTCGGTACAGATACAACTACCCAATTGGCAGATACAACACTCAATTTTACACCGTTCAATCGGGCAGTTGATGCTGAAATTACTTATGAATTAGATAAAAAACTCACAACCCAGCGTCGTGAATTCTATACCGATATTCATCCAATCACAGGACATCGGATCCAACCCGGTGAAGGGGGCTATGTTAGACTGGATGACCTGCGTTATGTAGAAGACCCAGAAGAGGGAACATATATCAAGAGGTATCAAAATGTTGGCGATAAACCTACCACAGCAGTCGATGCTTCATTTCGGCTACGACTTCAACCTCGACTGTTTCTTGCGCGCCGCGCCAGAAACCAATTCAATGCAATCAGAACACAGGGTACAGAACAAACCTTTCGTACACAAACAACTCCTGCAATTACACCAAAACCGGCAGATAATAAACAGAATCCATTTACATGGTTTTTCAATGCCCTGAGAATACAAATGCGTCTATGGTTAACAGAAGAACAGGAAGCAGAAGACGCAATATCACTTTACCTACTTCAAAGTTTACAGGGTTCGCAAACCCTCTTCGGACGTGTCAATCAACATCATCGTGTGGAAATTTCCCCGTCACCTCGGTTTAGTTTTGAGGTGAATTTCCGAACTGGACGTTCACTCAATAGAAGGATCAATACCCAGGAAAGACATAGAAACAACCGAACCTTGGATGTCGCATTCTCATTAAATCCAATACACCGTTTCTCTATTGGGGCAAACTGGGAACAACGTAGAGGAAAGGAGAGGTATAGTCAACTTAATTTTCTTGAATTTGAAGAGATAAATGTAGATGAGGATTCGAACAATGAATTGATTGATCTGCCACCCACACCAATTTCCGATCTACGCCAATATGAGGGGACAACAGAACTAAAATTACAGTATGAAATAAGTCGCACAATACGGTGGAGTGGTATCGGCGGATACAACCATACAATTGACACGGAACAACTTGATGAAGAACCAGATGCAAAGACACGGACGTTCTCTTTTGATAATCGGTTTATCTATAGTATTTTTGGGAAAGGACGGGTTGAAATTAATCACAAACTCGGTTATGGTAAAAGGGATGGAGGTATTCCATTTGCCCAATACTATTTTTACGAAGGTGTTAGTCATGAAGTTCGCACTTCAGCAGATTATAAGTTACGCAAATTCACGGATCTATTATTCAGTTTCAATTATCGCCTCCTTTCAACAAAACAGCGTAAACCTGAACACCGGTTAGAGATGACCGTAAGCGCAGAACTCTAATTGGATAATCAACCTTATCTTGTAATCTGTACTTCTAGACTTTTCCATGTATTGCAAACTGTTAGTTTGCGAATAAAACACTTTTCGACAACAAGTTATTTATAGTGAAATCTCAATATGTACCCATTCTCAGATAGATGCGGTTTCCTAACCGCATCTATAGGTAGACAGCGACTATAACAGCACTATAGATAAGACTATTATCATTTAAGAATATAGCGAAGCATACCACTGCTTTGTGTACCTACATATAAGGTGTTTTCATCAACAGCAAGAGAAGTTACATTGTTAGGAATCACTGAAACAACTTGCTGCCAAATACCATTTTCCAAACGATAAACACCTGTATCATTAACTCCATAAAGGGTATTTCCATCATTTGCCAAATGCTCCATTATAAGATTGTCTCCTACTGCATCTGTGATGGTATTCCAACGGCTTCCATCCCCAGATGTAATAATACCAGCGTCCGTTGCTACATACACGGTAGTTCCAGCAAACAAAATCTCTTTATAGTCATTAACCTGAAATGGTAGTGCCGGTGTGACATCAATCCAATTAGTTCCCTTATCAAACGATACAACAAGATGTCCGTCACGTTTTCCAACATAGATAGTGTTTTCTGAAGCAGCAAGTTTAGGCTTTTTTGCTGCTATATCCATAGTTAATTCCGTTGTTTCTTCTTGTCTTGTTTCTGACCATTCAGGATCACCAGGTTTCCATTGGAAAAGCTTATAATTGTATTCCATATAGAATGTGTCCCCGCTGACAGCAAATGGAGCTCGAGATCCATGCATAAAAAGTTTAAATTTATTCTCTTGGTTTGTGTTTGCTAACTGTTCAAGAACTGCTTTGCTCCAGGAATCTCTTCTTGCAACTGTTCAATGACCGGTTTATCTGGCACGTTAAATTGGTTTCTCATTATTTCATCGGACTTGCCATATAATTCCGATGTGTCGAAGATGGGTATACCTTGAACCGGTACAAGTATATTAGCGTCTGTAGATACGCGATATATATGTATTTTGCTTCTGCTAAAAGATCCTCCTGCCTTTGCGTAGAGAACACCATCAGATTCGGTTATATGCGTGATATCTGGTGGTTTTTCTCTATCGGGATCTGTCATCGGAATTTCTATTTGAACGGCATTCCAAGACTTACCTTCATCGATAGTTTGGGCGATCCTTCCTTCATACTTTGCATAAAGAGTTGGAGGCATGCTATGCCTTTCACCGTTTTCTTTATACGCGATGAGAGTATCTATTTTATTCTTACCCGCAGCGATATTAATCTTACTCCATGATTTGCCGCTATCCGTGGAACGGTGCAGTCCGTTTCTCCCACTAATATAAAAAATACGTTCGTTTACTGTTGCCGCAAGGTCTTTACCAGCTATATTGGCATTCATTGAAGGGACAGTGCCTAATAATTGTGGAGGTAGCCAGGTGTTTCCACTATCGGTAGAACGGACCATACCATGTTCCATCGCTAAAAGTGTCTCACCAACTGCAACAAGTTTGAGTTGGGGTGGCAACCCCTTTACACGCCAAGCATTTGTTGGGGTGATATCATCCCAAGACTCGCCGAGGTCAGTTGAACGAAATATCCACCAACCCTGTTCAAGTCCTTGTGAAACTTTACCCGTATCTAACACATCATCACTGGCAGATGCCATAACATATAACTTTTCTTCCGCTACAGCAACTGAACGGATATATCCAACAGCAACTGGAAATTCTATACGTTTCCAGTTTTCGTTGCTAAACCGGTAGAGGGCATAATTTGTCCTTGCAAACAACGTGTTCTGTATATTAACAATTGATTGAAAGTTTCTATCAATCGGACCACTTATGACCTTCCATGTCTTTCCAGAATCTTCAGAACGAAAAAGATCGTTAGTTAGAGGGTTTCCCAGATAAAAAAGTAGATAAAATGCTTGTTTTGTTAGAACCAATTCCATAGGATACCAAAGATCTCTTGGACATGAGTGAACTAAATCCCACGTTTTACCATTATCTTTTGAAGCGAAGAGGTCTGTAGACAATATCAGATAGAGCGTATTGTCCCATTTTTTCATAACTGCCTCCCCCTCCTCATAATAAGTATTCAGTAAGGTGGTATCAAAGATGTGTTGCCATCTTTCCCATCAGTTTCGAATTTATAGATATTCCTATCAGCAAAAGCGTAAAGTTCCCCCTCTGGTGTTGCATGCAAACTAATTACCTTGCTTCCTTTGATGGGTTTGGATTGAATCCAGTGTTGTTTATTGGCAGAGATATCTTTTTCTTGTACCTGTGCAACAGCCGAGAAAACCTTATCAGGTTTCTCTCCATTATCTCTGTTTTTACTCAGTCCGTTTGAATTTTGAAGTTGATTTTGGGAGTCCACCTTCAGATTACACTTTCACGGAAACTTTCACGGAGCAATTCTACAAAGCCTTATTCTATAAGGGTTTAAAATTTAATTAGACCGATTCTCCGTGGATCACATGCGTTAATATTTGTGTTACTTAAGTGCTTGTATGTTTTTCATGCGAAGTGTATTGGTACATAGCATTCCGCTGGAGTGTCAGACTGTTCCTATATTGTTTTCTATAGACATAGTACTCCGTTAGAGTACGGTATTTTTGATATAGAAAACTCCAAAAATAGACTTATCATTAGATTCTCAGTTTCCCTGAAATAGAATTGTCAAGATGATAGCAGTGAAGAAAAAGCTGTAAATCTCGAAATTCAGACTGGATAAATTGGAATTTAGGTCTCATTGGTGTTAAGTAAAGTGACAAATTATTTACATATCCACCTTTGTTTTATTGCCTTTACTTTTAAGACGTAGGTTAAGGGTAAATTGGGTGCAGAATATAGAAAATAGTTAATTGACGTTCAATATGTATGGTAGGATAATTTAAAACTGGATTGTCCACTAATCCTGTGAGATAGGTATCCTACTGCATTTCATTACTTATACCATTTCTAAAATATAATGTCTCATAGATGGTGGAGATTTTGCAGGATCAATTTCCATGTCGCTACCGGAAGGTCGCTCCTACAGAAGATATTTTCCAATAATAATCAATTCAAGAAAATTTATGTGATGGCATATTATTTTTTAGAATTGGTGTTAGATGGAACATCCCATAGGTAGATAATACCACCTTGATCTATGGGAGAGTAACTTCCTGCATGTCCATTTGTAGTAGCGAAGGTCTTACTGTCATGCGAAAAAACGATTGTGTTGATATATCCACCAAGGGATTTGAATTTTGCAAGATGACCGAAATCCTGCATTCTCCATAAATGAATATTACCACCCGCATCACCACTTGCAAGGAATGTGTTATCTGGTGAAAATACCATTCGACATACAGGGTATTCATGCCCTTTCAGTACTGCAATACTTGATTGATTCGCAATGTCCCATAAGAAAAGCGAGTGATTTTTATAGCTTCCCCCAACTGCCAGTATTTTGTTATCACGTGTAAATGCTCCAGCATAAATATTAGGAGGCAAAGCATTTTTATTTGCAGGTATCAGATCTTTGGGTATATTAAATGTAGTAAGTTTTTCTCCTGTATAGGTATTCCACAAAGACACTCTCCCTTCTCCTTGAGTAGCAAACCTTTTTCCATCGTATGTACAAGCTAATATGAATGCTCTGAATGACGTATCAATAATAGTGGATAGGTGATCGCGAGTAGCAATGTCCCATACTCTGATCTGATGGTTTTGTAGTGCAGCCAGTTTCCCACCATTTGGCGTTAACGCTGTTATCCCCATAGAATAACTAAAAGATTCGGAGATTAAACTCACGGTAGCCTGTGAACTGATTCCTTCTATAGGTTGATTTACCACTCCTGGAATAGTGTAATAGTTAATTTGTTTTCCTGTAGTAGTGTCCCACACCTCTATGTGTCCATCACTTTCACTGATAAGGTTTTGGTTATCTGTAGAAAAAGTGAGTCCACCGATAAACCTTTTTTGCTGTGATGTAAATGTTGTGCGAATTTTTCCTGTGTGTAGATCCCAAATTTGAATGTTGCCATAACCATCTCCACTGGCAAGGGTGTTACCATCGTTTGCAAAGGCTAATGTCGTAAACGGATATGTATAACTTGTTGTGAGGGTGCGTAATTTTGATGATTTCTTAGATTGCCATAAATCAACGGAACCAAATCGATCTAATGCTGCAATTATATCACCTGACCATGAAATCGCTGTATGGTTCGGTTTTTGCCTAAAAAATGCTGAGTTTTTTTGTTTATAGGTATATTGTCCAGGAACTGTATTGATAGATGCGATTTCACTTTGTGTAGCGATATCCCATATTTCCATCTTTTCATTTTTTATTAGACAGAATTGCTTACTATTACCGGAAAATATAACATCCAAGTCTCCTTGGAATAGAGCGATTTCACGTTTAGTGGTCATATCCCATATTGCACATCCACCACTACCGTTAATGGCGAGAGTTTTTCCATCTTGAGTAAATAAAACGTCTACATCTGACCAACGCATCTCGTAAGGTGGCAGAATACCAAGACGGTTTCCTGACGCGACATCCCAAAATTCCGTTGGTCCTTGACGGGCAGACCATCTTCCGTTCAATCTATCTACCAAACGATGGTGACTCCAACTCACAAGTGTTTTTCCGTCCGGAGAGAATTCAATCTTTGTTATCCATTTCATCCAGTCATTAGGTAGTTTATTTGGAATTTGACGAACTGTACCCGGACGTTTCACTCTGTCTACTATTGGTAGAGTCACTCCCGGAACATCGTCCTTTTTAGATTGATCTTCGCGTGAAAGAGTACTTATCTGTCTATCAGTATGTCCATCTCTGATACTAATTGTGCCATTCTTATCGCCAATTGCGAATGCAATAATTACCTCAGTACCACCTAAAGTTGTATTGACAAAAGCATTCGTTGCTAATGTCCATCTGGCTGGAACAGGAAGTTTTTCTAACTGCATCAAAGTCTGGTAGGTATCAAGATCGGGATCAGGTAGGTTTGGACTGAAAGTAGCTATCTGTTCTCTTGTATTGATATCCCAAAGCCAAATTGTCCCGTTTGAATTTTGAATCACAAGAGTTTTACCATCAGGTAAATATTTTATAGATTGAAGGTATCTCCCACCTTGAATTTCCATTGATCTTATTTTAGCATTAGGAATGAACGTAAAAGATTCCACTTGATCTGCTGGAATAATATTGGTTGACCAAGAACCATCTTTATTGAATTCGAACAACCGCGCAGGTCCGATTGGCATATTAAGGGTGAATAGGTTTTTCCCTGATTTAGTGTCATATATTCGGATGATATTATCATATTCTGTACTGGCGAATGTTTTGCCATCAGGTGAGAAAAGCACCCGTGGTAAAGCTTCCTCGGTTTTAGGTGTATGTTCTGTGAGACGTGCGATTTCATCACCAGAGTCGACATCATAGAGCCATATACCACCAGTGTCTGCAATCGCAATGCGTGTACTATCTGGAGAGAGTTGAATGTCGGTTATTCTACCTTTTCCGAACTTCCGTTTTGCACCTTCTGGTAAATTCCATCGGGTATAGTCACTTATACTACCTGATGCTTGATTTGATTTCTCATCATCAGCATTTTCTCTACCATCTCTATCCGCATTCTGTTGATTGAGTTGATTTAGCACACTTAGGTCTGCGTCAAGATTTTGGATTACTCGTGCATCAACAAGTTCCACTGTGGTTTCGGTTTGTGCTTCTAAACTATAAGGTTTCTGGAATAATCCTAAGTATTGGTTTCCAAATCCCAATAGTAACATTATAAAAACAACACTTGATGCCCCTATTGTCCAAGGGATTAAAGGTTTGCTGGCAGCGGGTGTGGTAGGTTCCAGACGCGATACCTCTTGCATGATATTCTCTGTGAGGGTAGGAGAAATTTTGAAGCGCGTGATTGCTTCTCGGATCATTGCTTCTTCGTTTTTCAATCGGTTACGTGCTCTCCGAAGACGACTCTTGATAGTATTTGTTGAGACACCTAAAAATTCGCTTATTTTCTCACATGTCATTTCACCGAAGTAATATAAAGTTATCACTGTCCGCTCACTTTCCGGTAGTGTAGACAGAAGTTTTTTAACGACTTTCCGTTGTTCTTCAACGTTTGTTTTTTCCTGCTGTTCAGCCACATATCGAGAATACGCTTCTGGTTGTAGGTCTTCACTATTGAAATTTTCTAATGTCTCTGAAGATATCTGTTTTTTGCGGAGCCAATCTTGGCAACAATGTGTTGCAATCACATAAAGCCATCCAGCAAACCGATGCGGTTTTTTCAGTGTCGAGAGTCGTTGATATACTTTTAAGAAAGTATCCTGTGTTATCTCTTCGGCAATATGAAAGTCCCCAATTTTGCGCCATGCAAGTGCATGAACTTGTTTCTGGTATCTCTGCACAAGTTCAGCAAAAGCGGAATCATCACCTGAAAGTATACTGTGAATTAAATCAACATCATTCCTTTTCATATTACACCTTGATTTATTGTCTTTACTTTTAAGACGTAGGTTAAGTGCAAATTGGGTGCAGAATATAGAAAATAGTTAATTGGGATTCAATAAGAGAGGAACGTATGGAAGTTGGATTTATCGGGCTTACAAAGCCACCAATAAGAAAAGGACATAGTTAATGTCAGGATATTTACTCATCCAACTTAGTGGTTAACTCGGGAATTAAGTATGACACAAAATACACTAATTTACAAATTACAGGGTTAATACAAATTTCATTGCAGAGATTTTGATTCAATGAAGAGAAAACCGACAACCTCTTTTGTGAGATATCAGGTCAGAATTACCGGATATTCTTGAATTGTGCCCATTGCGTTGTTAATTTGCTAACAGGTTCAATTGGCAAAAAGATGTCATCAATTTCGGCTAATTCATAGTCGCCATCTACGCCGAAGTGCATACCCCATCCACCACCACGTTCACTGACCTTTATCATGATCAAATTATTTCCTTTTATTAGATGAATTTTTAAATGATCTTGGAAGGCGTTTTCTTTGCCGCGACTCCGGTTCTCTGCATGGGTATGAACAACATCGCCATTAACCCAAACCCTAACTGAGTCATCACTACTGACACCCATCGCTACGTTTGCTTGCGCTTTTTTCGTTTTGAGGAGAATTAGCGCATAAGACGTTATGTGATCTAACTTACCATCCTCCAAACCTATTTTATTAACGAGAGCATTTATATCTCCGTTATTGGCAAGTGTGCCAGGTGTCCACTCATAATTTCCAACTTCGTTGCCTTCTCTTGCACCGTGTTTGGCGATTTTCGCTTCGGTGACTTTGCCATTGCTGGCTTGATCAAGTGAATCAACATAGGTAGAATTTGCACCACCTTGTCCATCTACAGTTTTAACAATCATCCAGAGATACGGACCAAGAATTTTTTGTTGGGCATCAGCAGTCAGCGTCATCACCGTAAGACTCATCAGAATAGCCAATCCTATTATACACAATTTTCTAAACATTATATACAACCTCTTAAAATATCAAATACTTTTTTATTCACAATAATTACAGCGAAACCAACTTACGAAATAATCCATTATAATCACTTAGAAATGTTGTTTTCTGCATGGTGAACTATGATTATCTTTATTGCGTCATACGATCAGCTTGTTTCAACCGACCCCAGAGAGTCGTTTGGGTATCCACAGTCGGAGAGACGGAGAAAGGACTTTCGGGGACCCATGCGGGACAAGCACTTTGCCGAGGAAGGTGTGTGATTTGCCGTGGCTTACCCCCCTCGACAGAAACGATAAAAATGTGTCGCACCGCATCCGGGTTCCGCCAAGGATGCACAACTCCTGCCTCATAGGCATCGTAGGCAATCCATTTACCATCAGGAGACCACGTAGGATTGTAACTCAAAGTCCCAAGAGTTGACACGCGGCGGGGGTTTTGTCCATCTGTATCCATGATGTAGATACCACTCCCATCATGACCATTATCAGGGAAATTATCAGGGAAACTAATAGTACAAGCAATCTGTTTTCCATCAGGCGACCAAGCAGGCGAATAAGCAAATACGTCTCCATGGAACTGCTTTATAATCTGTCTGGGGTTTTTTCCATCGGCGTCCATCACAAAGATTCCGAAGCGACCATGCCCAATAGAAGCGAAAGCAATTGATTGTCCATCTGGAGACCATGCTGGGGAGACACTATCTCCCTGGTCAGTCAGTTTCTGTAGATTCTTGCCGTTGATATCTATTTTATAGATATACCGTCCCTCTGTTCTCTCAGATACAAAAACGATCCAATTTCCATCAGGAGACCAGACAGGACCATAATCTAACTCCGGATGATTTGTCAACCGACGCACCTGAGCTTCATTGAATGTCTTAATATAGATTTCGCCATTTCCATCACGCTCCGACATAAAAGCAAAAGAACGTCCATCTGGTGCCCATGTTGTGCAATAGTCTCCTGCGGGATGGTTTGTTAGGTTGCGTAGATTCTTGCCGTTTGTATCAATGATGTAGCTGTCAGTTTGCCCTGTATGGTCAGAATAGAAGGAGATATACGGAGCTCCCCAAGCGTTTACGGTAAGCAGAAAAAGACTGAACAGGAATGTCATTCCAAACAACATATAGGTGTGTTTCATTTTTTATCTCCCGGATAATCCCTTAGAAATGGTATAACTTTAGTTTGTTGGTGTAGGGATGATGTCCCACAAGAGTATGGTGCCGTCTCTACTTCCACTTACCAGTGTATTGCTATCCGGACTGAACGCTACACTACCGACCCAATTTGTATGACCTGTTAACTTATTACGATGCTCACCAGTTTCTACATCCCATAGATGGATGGTCCTATCCCAACCCGTGCTTGCCAATTTAATTCCATCTGGACTAAATGCCACACTCGTTACCATGCGTGTATGTCCTCTGAGTTTTTTACGGAGTTCCCCTGTTTGTGCATCCCATAGACGGACAGTCTTATCTTTACTTCCACTTGCAATTGTTTTTCCATTAGGATTGTAGGCAACGCTTGTCACTTCGTCCTTATGTCCTGTTAGCGTTTTGCGTAGTTCCCCTGTTTGTGCATCCCATAGACGAATAGTCTTATCCTTACTACCACTTACCAGCGTTTTTCCATCTGAACTGAACACCACGCTATTAACCCCATCTGTATGTTCTTCAAAGGTATGACGGATTGTTCCTGTTTCTGTATCTAACAAACGGATGGTATTAGTATCCCAACTTGCACTCGCCAGTATTTTCCCGTCAGCACTGAATGCCACACACCCGATGGTATCATATCCTTTAAGTGCATTTTGGCGTTCACCAGTCTCCACATCCCATAGATGGATTTCTCTTCCATAGCCTCCACCTACTAACATTTTCCCGTCCGGACTAAATGAAACGCTGTTTATCGTATCTGTGTTTATCGTATTTGTAAGTTGAAGTTTAAGAGAATGAAGAAGCATACCAGTTTGTGCGTTCCACAAACTGATTGTGTCATTACCTATCGTACTTGTGATTGTTTTTCCATCTGGACTGTAGGATACATTAAAATTACTATTGTAATGTTCCGTGTGGGTATTGCGGCATTCACCTGTTTCCAAATCCCACCAACGAAGCGTACCGTCAAAACCTCCACTTGTGAGTGTTTTTCCGTCTGGACTGAATGCCACGCTCAAGACAAAGTCCTTATGTCCCATGAGGATTCTGTGCAGTTCCCCCGTTTGTGTATGCGATAGACTAATGGTGCCGTTGCCCATGGCACTTGCGAATATTTTTCCATCCGGATTGAACGCTATGTCATAGAACACCTCCCTTTCGTGCCTTCTGATATTCTTGTCAATTTCACCAGTCCCGACAGTCCACAGATGGAGATTAAACAAATCCGAAGTAGCAAGTGTTTCTCCATCTGGACTGAACACCATTTTCAAACCCTCATTATATTCCATGAGAAAATATGTTTCCTGTAGAGTTCCTGTATCTACATCCCATAATCGGAGGGTGTTATCCATACTCCCACTCGCGAGTGTTTTTCCATCAGAACTGAAAACCACGCTTAACACCGGTTTCGTATGCCCTTTCAGCATATTTTGGAGTTTCCCAGTTTGTACATCCCATAGTCGGATGGTGTTATCCTTACTTCCACTCGCCAATGTCTTTCCATCAGAACTGAAAACCACGCTTAACACCGGTTTCGTATGTCCTGTAAAGGTTTTTTGGAGTGTATATGTTTGTGTATCCCATAGGTGAATAGTGCTATCCGAGTTCCCGCTAACGAGTGTCTTTCCATCTGGACTAAATACTACTGACTGAACTCGTCCGGTATGAGCCATGAGTAAATCAAGTTCTTGTCCAGTGTGAGCATCATAGAGCCATATTCCAATAGAACTCACAACCGCCAGAAATGTACCATCTGGGGAATACTCAATTCTATCTATCCATCCTTTACCGATCCGTGCTTTAGCACCTTCAGGCAGGTGCCATTTTAACGTCTTTGGAGAGGTAGAATTAGATATGTGTTGTTCGGTTGCCCTGTTATTGTTTGCTAAATTGGAATTATCGAGCTGCATCTGGAAATTTGGTTTGACTTCAAGATTGTCAATCGTGTGCCTGTGATTAACATTGTAATCGAAAACACGTGTATCTGTAGATAGGTCTAAACGCAGCAATCTACTTACATCGGTATTTACCTTACACTGTTTCGTGAGTAGAATGGTTTTATATATCATATTCGCACCTTGCTGCTGTGGATCGGGTAATTCCATTGGAGCAATAGTTCTTTCAATTCTCTTGGGAAACCAGATGTTCGGTAAATATTCGTGGTAATCAATTTCTCGAGTTATAATATGAGTTGCTCCCACTTTCGGATCTTCCGTAGCAGACATTTTCTCTTCTGATTTAACCATGCGGAAACCTATGTTGTGAGAAATCCAGAGTTTTGCAGTGGGCTGATTAGGTATACTAAGACGAATAATGGTGGTTAATTCCCCGTTTAGTACTTCGCTTCCTATAATTTCACTATCAAATTTCTCAAGTAAATGCCAAAGTGGTTCAGATAGATAGGAATCGTCTGGTTCCGAATATGAGAAGGTAAGCCATAATCGTGGATCAAGACCTGCATCAACCATGTCAGGTCTAACTGAATATCCAACATCGCTACCATAAACCTTCAGTGTTGTGTCTCCTACGAATAAGACAAAGTAGGTTTTATCTCTTTCACTGACTTTATAACTATTGGCTAAATCACCTGAGACGATATGGACATCACCGGTAATTTTAATCCCTACCTGTTTGAACGCTTGTTGAACCTTCTCAAGGACAGTATTTTTCTTGTTAGGGGTAATCTCTGCCTTAAAAAGAAAATTGTCAGGTCTGTATACCCCCCACTGTTGTCTGCCATCCCAATACTCAACGAGTGGTAAATTCACGAAATCCCGTTCTTTCCCTTCAATCCTGACTTTCTCACCCTCAAACGTCAGCGTATATTCATCTTTGTTGTTAATTTCTTCTCCTGTATGCATTTCTCTTACGAAATCACCGGTTACAGAGACAACGAAATTCTCATAGTGCTTCATCTTAGTAATAATTGTTTCCAAATCAACCGGAGCGGCATTATTAATTTGTTGGTCGGATCCGTTGTTCTCACCTTGTGCATTAACATTCCCAAACTGTGTTCGGTCATCTGGATCAGATTCAAGGTTTTGTACTATCGGAGTATCAATTAATTCAACCTTCATATCTGAAGCTGCATTGAAGTTGTATGGTTTCTGGAAACGTGATAAGAATTGGTTGCTAAATCCAAGCATTAGCAGCACTATTGTTACTGCAGTCACACCAACTATCCACGGGATAAGTGGTTTACCAGATATTGGTGCGATCTGTTTCGTCTGGGAGATTTCACGCATAATGTTATCAGGAAGGTTAGGTGATATTTGAAAATGTTCGAGTGCTTCTCTAATCATGGGTTCTTCCTTCTTAAGACGTTGTCTTGCTCGGTGAAGTCGGCTTTTAATTGCTCCTGTTGATACACCTAAAAACTCGCTTATTTCCTCGTATGTCATTCCTCCAAGGTAGAAGAGTGTGATGACTGTCCGGTCACTCTCTTGTAGCTTTTCAAGTAGTTTTTGAACGACCTCACGTTGTGTTTCCACAGCCATTTTCTTGTTTTCCTCTATGATATGTCCAGAATATGTTGCTTTTTCAGATTCTGAACTACTTACGTTTTCCACCGGTTGTGTCCACAGACTTTTCTTACGCAGCCATGCTTTACAACGGTTTGTTGCTATGACATAGAGCCAACTTAAGAAACGTTGAGGTTCCTTTAGTGTTGAGAGTTTTTGATATGCTTTCAGGAACGTATCCTGTGTAATATCTTCGGCGATATGGAAATCTCCTATCTTTCGCCACGCCAATGCGTGAACGGATC
Organism: uncultured bacterium; assembly: GCA_964652195.1. Lineage (GTDB taxonomy): Bacteria > Poribacteria > WGA-4E > WGA-4E > WGA-3G > MSPOR6. The sequence continues at coordinate 45,904 of CAZZBB010000103.1, forward strand.
TCTGATATTTTCGAACGAGATCGGAGAATGCCGTATCATCTCCATCAAGGACACGTTGAATGAGAACATCATCGTTGTTATTCATCGGACACCTCTGAAAAGGGTATGTTCAATTAGACATCAACCCTTAGTGACGCGACAAGCGAGTAAAAAGTTTCACATTTTTTGAACTTAGTCGAATAAAGATGAGAAAGATTTATAGTTATACCATTTCTATAAATGATTCTTCCCTGATTAGATGCTATTTATGTCTTGAAATAATACACAAACTGAATGAAGATTAAGAATTAAATTGGGTAATATACGGACGGAACTTTTTATATTTAATTTGGCCGTCCTACGATAATTTTAATGACTGGATTACCGAAATATTTTCTTAAACTTCATAAGGTTACGCATAAAAAAAGAGACATTTTCATTTAGAAATAAGATTAGAACTCATAGTCGTAGATTTAACTTTTAATCCTAATATACAGACAAACAATTAGGGTGTAAAAACAGACCTTTAATCCTAAATTCTTAGATGAGAAATCGTGAAAATGTTGTGTATTTCATGGTGCAGAAAAGTGACGAAAAAGGGTAAAAAGTTACACTTTTTGACACATTGTGTGTCATTGAAATTGCTGTAAATTACGCCTGTAACCCCTGTCATAGACTGACTTTATCCCACTTTGAATTGACTTTTTAAGAATTTCCAAAAAGTGTGATTTTGTGTTTTTGTTGTCCTTACGGATTTTGTATTTTTCAAACTGTATATTAAAGTCAATTTTTTGACATAAATACTTTTTATATTTGGTTTGTATTTAGGATCGTTTT